>CAZZKV010000012.1:0-11490 GCA_964654665.1 uncultured Caulobacterales bacterium
GTTCGCCAATGAGAAGGGGATTATTCTTAGACCGGCGCGAGAGCACCTGCATGGTGCGGCGGATTTCTTCGTCGCGTCCAATGACCGGATCAAGTTTACCGGCACGTGCCGCTTCTGTGAGGTCACGCGCATATTTGGAGAGCGCTTCATATTGATCTTCGGCAGCATCTGATGTGACAGGTCCTTCCGTACGGACAGATTTAATCGCTTCGGTCAGGCGCGTTTCGTCCAAGCCAATTTGGCTAAGCAGAGTTTTTAAATCCTTATCAGCATTTAAAACGGCCGCGAGGAGCAAACGTTCTGTCGTAACAAAGGCATCACCCGCTTTTTTAGCAGCCTTTTCAGCATTAGCAAAAGTCTTCGCGGCTGCCGTAGATAGCGATAATCCTGACCCACCTTCGACTTTAGGTAATTTGACTAAAGCTGTTTCTAGCAGATTTTCAAGTGTAGCTGTATCCGCACCTGCCATTTGTAAAAGTTTGACGGGTAAGCCGCCATTCTCCGCCGCTAAACCTGCCATAACATGCAGAGATGTCAGCTGTTGATGGTCACGCGTGACCGCTTCGGATTGGGCATTTTGAATGACGCTGCGCGCGCGTTGTGTATAAGATTGAATATCCATGATATCCTTCCTAAAAATTTAATCAGAGCTAAATTTGCTCAAAGTCAAAATTTTATATAGGAATTTATTCCCTGTGTTCAAGGGGTCGAAATGATAGACGTCATTCCTGATTATTTTTCAAAAATAGCTTTGTAATATCTCAATTAAAAAAGCTGTATTGAGACCGAAGAGTATCAAGCCATTAACGACGATAATGCCTGAGAGACCCGATAATGAATTGGGTTATCATCGCGTTCATCCTTCACATATGAGTCTGAGGCCTGTTATTCGCGGGCTGGGGTTAAGCCGTTCCGCGTTTAACAAACCTCAAACCTGTTATCTTCAAATCCTCGCGACGTTGAAATCCGCGCTTAATGTTACAGTAAAACCGCATTCACCTAACCGCATTTTCCAAGTGCTCCTTGAAGCAACGCATGGAATCTATGATGGGGTGACGCCAAAAAATTGACTCCGGTCAATTTTCTGTTGGATTGCCATAATTTGACGGCGATCAAGAACTGAAATTCTCTTTGGCGTGGGATGGGGTTTGGCGGGGTTGTGCCCGGAACCCGCGCTTGTAGACCTTAGTCTCGGATTGACATCTGTCACCTTTTTCGTGATCTCTATGGTTATTGGTCTTCATGGGTACAGATTTGCTGAGCTGTTACGTGCTAAGCTCGAACCATAGAGCAATTATCACAAGTACAACGCTGAGCACGCGCCGGACGAAACGTTTGCGGTTCGCATGGTCCACCACCAAAGCTTTCAATAATCCGGCGAGACTGACAATTAGGATATGGGCGAGCGTTGCTATGCCGACGGATATCAGTGTTAAGATTATAGCTTGAAGAAGTATGGTTTCATTTGGGTCTATGAAACTGGGCAGGTTTGTTACGTAAAAAACACCGGCTATGAGAAAGGGGAGAAGTCTATCCTACGGAATATGAGAGACCACATCCATAGTTAGCTTTCCGCAATTAGCTTAATTGTGAACGTCTTGTACAGAAACAACTTGATAAATCATTTCACCGACGTCAGCCTCCAAAATTGAGATATACTCACCCGGAACAAAAGATTCTGTGTGAAACTTATAGCCACGGTCATCGGCTGTATCTTCACCTTTAACATCGTAATGAAAAGCCCATGTGCCGCCTTGATTATGAGTGAGGTGTCCAACCTGATGTTCTTCATTACCCCAAAAGCGTACAACACGGCATTTATCCCGCTGCTTCCGCCATGTGATGTGGTCTAGGCGGTTTTGGTGATCCAATGGCGCTATAAGTTCATAACCATGTTTTGAACTGCCATTTGGGAAACCTTCATTACGAGCCATTTCTAATCTAATTTTTTTCATTTTAGTCTCCTAATTTGACATCAGAACCGGACAAGGCATCTCTGTCAGCGCTTTATTGGTGACGCCGCCGAAAATATCTTCGCGTAGACGAGAATGGCCATAAGCCCCCATGACCAAGAGGTCGCCCGTTTCAACGCGATCCATAAGAGCCTGCGAAATGGATTTACGTGTTTTTTCACAGACAGCTTCTGCGTTGATGTCATAACGGGCTAGGGAGTTTGCGAGTTCAGATCCCGGCAAATCTCCAGAAATTTCGCGCTCTTTATGGGCGTTAAAACAGGTCACTTCTGTTTTGCTGCATATCTGTAGAAGCGGTACAGCATCAAAGGCCGCGCGGGCAGCTTCGCGCGAACCATCCCAGCCAATGATAGCTTTTTTGAATCGGTAATCTTTGCGTGTTATCTTGGGAATAATCAGCACGGGCCGCCCTGTGTCTTGCACAATGTGGCCTTCAAATTGCAGGTCCGTTTTTATGGAATTATCATCGCCTAAAATAATGAGGTCAGCTTCGCGGCCATGTTCAATAATGGCGTCGCTAATGAAGTGACCTAAAGAGTTTATTCGGCGCCATTCACCCTCGATATTTTCCTTGCGGATATAATCCTTAAACTTATCTTCAACGCCACTAGCTTTGGCTCGGTAGAAGCGATTCATTTCTGTGAAGTTTATCGGTCCGCCATAGCCATAAGGCGCGGCATAAACAATAACCGAAGGGATAACATAAAGCCCGATGATATGGCTGTCATATTCGCGGGCAATTTGTGTGGCTATGGCCATATTATTGTCAAAGAATTGTGAGTTATTCAGAGATACAAGAATTGTTTTAATAGGGCGTGTCATGGAGAAACTCCTTATTAATTTGATAGCAAGACAGGGCAGGGAAGGTTTTTAAGCGTGTGCTCCGTCACACCGCCGAGAATTTGTTCCCGTAACCGCGAGTGTCCGTAGGCTCCGATGACAAGAAGATCGATACCCTCTTGTTCAACCATATTTATGATGGCTTTAAATGTACGATTTCGATTGCTCACCCCTTTAGCTGTTACAGATACATCATGACGCGCTAGAGCTGCGGCGAGTTCCGTACCAGGCAGTTTCCCAGCCTTGTCAGGGTTCTTTTCGGGGTTGACCCACGCGAGAATAACGTCTGAGGCTTTTTCAAGAAGCGGCAGGCTATCAAAGGCTGCTCGGCAAGCCTCTCTTGAAGCGTTCCACCCAATCGCTATTTTATCGGCCTTGAAGGCTTTCCCATTTGAAGGCGGAACAACCAAGACTGGGCGTCCTGCGCCCAGAACGACATCCGCAATAAAGGTGACTTCATGGCTCGCATATTTAGATCCGGGTGCGTCGTGGCCCAGAATGATGAGGTCGGCCTCGCGCCCATGTTCTAAAATGGCTTTCGTGAGGCGCGGTTCAAAACGTTCATCTTGTCGCCATTCATAATGTACCCCGGAACGGCGCATGCGCTCTTCGAATTTAGCTTTCACTTCTGGAAGGCGCTCTTCGTAAAGACGCTTCAAGCTGTCATCGACAGGAAAGTCACCACCGGGCGTGGCGTAAACAATGAGGGATGCTCCAGGAATGGGGTAATACCCAATGACGTGCCCATCATTCTGATGCGCTATGTGAATCGCGGCTTCGAGCGTTTCATCTGCGCGGTCTAAATGCGCGAGGGAGGCCAAGATGGTTTTCATGAGTTTTCTCCATTTAACATGAGAGAAACTTAAAACGAATGCTGGGTTTAATTTTGATAGCCGTCAAAAAAAGACCTTTCAGAAAAGGCTTAGTTGGGGAATAGGGATTCATATGCTTTGATGAGATAATATTGCGATGATACTAAGCAGAGCAAAATTATAAAAATTGACCGTTGTCAATTTTCCGGAAAGTTCCCGATTTAGTTTCTCGAAAACTGCAAGGCTGACTCGTGACTTTATCGGACCACACAATATCCATTTTTATTTTAGAAGGAGATCCTGTCACGGCACGCTCTCAAAAATGCCTGTTGGAAACGCATGATCATACCGTTCGAATTCTCGATTTTAAAAATCTGATTGAGCATACATCCATGCAAAACCACGATATAATGCTGTTGGATATCGCAGCTGAAAATCCAACAAATTTTCCCGTTTTGAATCAATTTTTAAAGGCACAAATTCGTCCTAAACTCCTTATTACAGCTTATGAAAATCAAGTTTTTCAAAAGGATGATTTTTTAGGCGATGGGGCGGCTCAGATATTGTTCAAACCTTTTTCGCCATCTGACTTATTGGATGCGGTGACTGAATTGACAATGACACCACATGGTTAAAGCGCGTCTACAATTTGCATTTACAACTTACCTTGGCTTATCTATAATAATGGGTGCTAACGTCATGTTACTGGGATCGCAATCGGATGGACCAAAGGGTATTTATGCAACGATTTGTGGAACAGGGCAGATGCTTTTCATCCCCTTAAATGAGGATGGCCAACCTGAACCTTCGGGGCCTCATATGATAGCCTGTCATGCGATTTGCGCGAATGAAGAGCTTGAGTACGAAGAAGGGGCTTAGTCTGGCTCGCGGCTTATAATCGGCTTGTCATCATCCATGAGAATACGAACCGCGTTTCCTTTTTCATCGTCAAATTGCCCGGATTTTACGGACCAGAAAAAGGCTATGAGTCCTAAAAGGCCAAGGACAAGCGCAATGGGTATCAGCCAGAACAGCGCGGTCATGATCTAATCATCCTTAAAGCATTCAGTGTTACGATTAGCGATGAGCCGGACATAGCTAAGGCCGCGATAAGCGGGTTGACAAAGCCAAAGACGGCGAGCGGCACAGCAATCAGATTATAGAGGATAGAAAAGCCAAGGTTTTCTATGACGCGTCTTTGTGATTGGCGGGCTATTTGAATCGCTTTGGGCAGGCTCGATAATTTATCGCCTTGCAGAATGATATCTGCCGCCGAGCGGCTAATATCAGAGGCTGTGGCCAGAGAGGCTGAGGCATAGGCGGCGGCGAGGGCAGGCGCATCATTAATGCCGTCGCCGACCATGAGTGGGTAACGTGCTTCGCTGAGCCGTTGATAGAGAATATTTTGCTTGTCCTTGGGTGTCACTTCGCCTTTAAACCGTCCGATGCTAAGCGTATCGGCAATGCCTCGCGTGACGTCATTTTTATCACCTGAAAGAAGTTCTGACGTGAGGCCAAGCTTGTTCAGTTCCGAGATTGTATGATTAGCATCGTCTCTAAGCGTATCCGAGAAGCGGAAACTAACAGGCGCGCCCTCTCCGATTTGAAGCCAGCTTTCACTGGAGACCCCGGAGGCTGAAGACAGCGTGGCGTCTTTGCGCGTGCCAAAGCTTACAATCTGGCCGTCGATAATACCGCGTAAGCCCACACCCGGAATTTCTTCAACGTTCTTAGCTTTAAGGTTTATGGCGTAAGGATGTAAGGCTTTGGCAATGGGGTGACGGGATTGCAGAGCAAGGGCTGCAGCTATTTCAATATGCTTAGCGGAAATTTCCGCTGCATTATCCAGCGTGAATTTCCCGGTTGTCAGCGTACCAGTCTTATCAAAAATAACCCATCCTGTTTTGGCGAGGCGTTCCAAAGCATCTCCGTTTTTAATCAGAACGCCGTGTTTGAACAGGCGTCCGCTCGCCACGATTTGGACGGCTGGTACAGCGAGTCCCAATGCACAGGGGCAGGTGATGATAAGGACAGCGATGGCATTTAAAGCGGCAGGACGCAAAGCAGCACCTGCGAACAACCAACCAACAAATGTCAAAATCGCTAGACTATGCACGATAGGCACATAGGACCGCGCAGCGCGGTCAGCAATTTTGATAAATTTGCTTTTCCCTTGCTCCCCAATTTCAACGAGCCTTGTGATTTCGGATAGAAAGGAATCTTTATGCGCGGACATGACTTTTATTGTCAGCGGCGCGGTTAAGTTTATCATCCCTGCATAAATCATGTCGTTTGGTCCGGAGAGACTCGGCACGGTTTCGCCTGTTGCGATATGGGTATCGATCTCGGATTGTCCTTTTGTGATGAGGCCATCCACAGGAATACGTTGTCCCGCGGGGATAAGAAGCGTGTCGTTAGGGTTAACCCGGTGTGTGGGTATCGTTTCCAATGAACCGTCCGATTTTATACGCGTTGCCGAGGTTATTTGCATCGCTGCCAGACGTTGCGCTGCTTCCCCAGTTTTCAGGCGTAACTTGGCATCTAGATACCGTCCAATCAGCAGAAGGAAGAGCAGCATTACAGCGGCATCAAAATAGGTGTCGGGATTGCCTTTAATTGTTTCATAAAGGCTAAGACTACAGGCCAGGAACACGGCCAAGGAAATCGGGACATCCATATTGGTGCGTTTGGTTTTCAGCGCCGCCCAAGCCGAGCGGAAAAATGGTTGTCCGGCATAGGCCACAGCGGGCAGAGCTATCATGGCAGATATCCAATGGAAGATAGTATGTGTAGAGGATTGCATGTCCACGCCGCCTGACCAGACGGCTACGGAGAACAGCATCACATTCATCGCCGCAAACCCGGCGACCGCCATCGCCCGTAAGAGCGATTTTAGGTTATGCTGGGATTGGATTTGCGCCGCGCTGATTTCGTAAGGCGCCGCGCCATACCCCATAGCACTGAGCTTTTGAATGAGAGTGCTTGGCTGTGTTTCATCCCCTGACCATTCCGTATGAAGCTTTAAGGTCGATAGATTCATACGCGCTTTGGACACGCCCGCCAATCCGCCAATACCGTGCTCAATTTTAGCAAGGCAGCCACCGCAATGGGCGCCTTGCACAATCAGGTCTATCGATTGCGTTCCGTCTTTTTCAACCGTGACATAGCTTTGCAGGTTCAGTTTATTGCCCAGTGGATCAATCTCGCTGACAGCGATATCTTGTAGTCCTGACGGACAGCCTTTGGGGGTATCGAAAACGGCTACTCCCATAAGTCATATTCAAATTTAAAAGATTCGGTTTTAGTTTGAGCCCTGCCCATGAGTGACCATCTCCCGCTTATGGTCTCTATCTGGTGCGCGGCGTAACGGCCCCCGCCCTTAGAGGAAAATTCAACGATGCGGTCCTGGTCTGTATCCACAGGGTGGCGGAGTTTTGCCTGAATCGTCAAATCATTTAGGGCGCGTCCAGTGTCATCTTGAAATAGGAGAATGATATCCGTGTCCGTATGATTGACCCGCACGGTCCAGCCTATCTCATTTTGCAGCCCTCTGGCAGCGATCGTTTCGTTATATTCCAAGCCTTGCCGATAAGAGCGTGGCACGTCTTCACCGCGAAATGTTTTTACAGCGGCTACGGTGAAATAAACATTCACAGCCAGCATAATGCCAAAAAAGGCGAGCAGTATGAACAGCACATGCCGTCCCGTTAATTCTCTCTCAGTTTTCGTGCTCATTTCGGACCTCCGCTGATGAAGATGGCGCGCGAGCTTGTCGTCTCGCCAGTGTCTTTATCTATTAGCGTTATTTTGAAATCTGTTTTTTGATCCAGACCCGAAATATCGGATTCAGCTATATAGATTTTAAAATCCATGGTCTCATCAGCAGGGACGTCAAAACGAATAGAGGCATCACTGCGTTGTCCCGCGAGCGTGATAACAGGAGTGGCGAGGGTGTCGACTTGCAAGCTGAGCGAGCGCGGCTGGGTCGCCTTATTGAGTACTTTAACCGTATAACCGTTGCGGATGGAGCCGTCAGAGAGCTGAACAAAATTAGGTTGCCGGTCACGCAAAACATTCATGTCGAGTGTGCTGCGGGTTAGTAGGGAGTAGAGCATCAAGAGCCCAACAGCCGCAAAGAGCACGGCATAAATAACCGTGCGCGGACGGATTAGGTTAAAGTGGGATTTTTCACCCTTCAGCCGCCGTTGCAGATTGGCATCCGTATCAAAGGCAATCAGGCCTTTGGGGCGATCAATTTTCTCCATAATTTCATCGCAAGCATCAATGCAAAGCGAGCAGCCAATACATTCGAGTTGTAGCCCGTCGCGAATATCAATCCCGACCGGGCACACGGCGACGCATTGTCGGCAATCAATGCAGTCGCCGCGGCCATCCCACGTTGAGCCCTTTTTATGCGGCCCGCGTGGTTCTCCTCGATTGTAACGGTAAGTGACATTCAGCGCTTCTTCGTCAATCATTGCGGCCTGAATACGCGGCCACGGGCACATATATGTACAGACTTGTTCGCGCATATGACCCGCGAGCCAATAGGTGGTGAAGGTCATAATCGATAGGAAGACATATGACGTTATCGGGGCATGGCCTGTAAAGAAATCCCGTGCAATGGTGGGCGCATCATGAAAATAAAGAATCCAAGCCCCGCCTGTTGCGGCCGCGATAACCAGCCACACAATATGTTTGGCGGTTTTTTTATAGAGTTTCTTGGCGCTCCACGGGGCTTTGTCGAGTTTTATACGCGCATTGCGGTCGCCTTCGAAAAACCGCTCGACATAAATAAATAAGTCCGTCCAGATGGTCTGCGGACAGGCATATCCGCACCAGACGCGGCCAAAGAGGGACGTTGCCAGAAACAACCCAAGTGCGGCTAAAATTAAGAGGCCCGTAATATAATAAACTTCTTGCGGCCAAATCTCGATGAAGAAGAAATAAAAACGCGCATTTTCAAAATCCACCAACACGGCTTGGGACGGTTGGTCAGGACCCCGGTCCCATCTTATCCAAGGCGTGATGTAATAAATACCGAGCAGCACAAAGAGCGCTACCCATTTAATATTACGAAAGAGGCCATGTGCTAGCTTAGGGTATAGCTTGATCCGTTTCGCATAGAGACTTTGTGGCGTTGACGGCGACGTCGCTTCGGCTCGTGACTGTTCAACCCCTTCGGCGACCTTTTTGCGAGGTTTCGTATTGTCAATCAAAGTTGTCATAGCACAACGCTATTCTTCGTCTTCCGTCATGGGCTCTTGGCCGAGCTTGGGGGTATCTTGCCCGCCGCCGAGCGCGTGAACATAAACGGAGAGAGCTGTAATAGTCTCAGGGGCCAGACGCTCATTCCAATTAGGCATCACGCCTTGGCGGCCGCCATAAATCGTCTCATAAATATACTCAGCCGTGCCGCCATAAAGCCACTCTGCGTCCGTTAGATTTGGCGCGCCTTGCAAGAGGTCGCCTTTGCCGTCAGTACCGTGACAGCTACTACAATTATCTTGGAAAAGCTGCGCCGCTCTATTGGCGGCGGTTATATCTTCAGCTTTCCCTGAAAGGCTAAGAACATATTGCGTGAGATCGGTAATTTCATCACGTGATAGAAGTTCATCACGGCCATAAGCTTGCATAAGGCCGATACGCGTCTCTTCATGGGCTGCGCGAATGCCGACGGTTAGCGTATGCTGAATGTCTTCAAAGGTGCCGCCCCAAAGCCAGATGTCATCATTGAGGTTGGGATAGCCTTTAAAACCTTGTGCGCCCGAACCGTGACATGTTGCGCAATTATCACCAAAAGCAGATTTACCGGCCGCCATCGCAAAGCGGAAGAGGTCGGGGTCGGCTTGAATATCTTCAAGGCTGGCGCCGTTAAGTTTGTTGGCATAAACAGAGCGCTCGGCATGCATCGTCTCGACAGTCTTCATGACGGAGGCGCGGTCCGAATGGCCTAATACGCCTTTAAAGTGAGAGTTTAGGAACGGAATAGACGGCATTAAAATCGCATAGATAATCGCCCAGACAATAGAGGCATAAAAGACCCAGAGCCACCAACGCGGCATGGGCGTGTTAAGCTCTTCAATACCGTCCCATTCATGGCCTGTGGTTTCCGTGCCGGAAATTTCGTCAATTTTTTTGTTATCAGCCATGCTTAAATTTCCGGCGCGTCACTATCATGCAGCGGAAGGCTCGCAGCATGATCAAAGCGGGCTTTATTTTTCGGCCACAGCGCATAGATGATGGCAAGGACGAAAATGCCGAAGAAGGCGACTGTGCCGCCAAGCTTTATGACATGGGCGAGGATATCATAACTCATCTTAGGTTCTCATCTTTCTCGGCTTGGTATTCTTCGAAATCCACGAGCGTGCCTAAGATTTGCATATAAGCAATCAAGGCATCCATTTCGGTGATTGTATCGGGGTTGCCATCAAATTCGCGCACCACGGCTTTGGGGTAGCGAGCCATGAAACCATCATAATCATCAGCATATTCATCAAGCTGCGTTTTCAAATCTGACACGGCCAGTTCGATCATTTCTTCTGTGTAAGGTACGCCGAGTTTTTTATTCGCGTTTAGATGCGCAGCGATAGATTTGTAATTCAGCTCCCGCGCGCTCAAAAATTTATAAGGTGGCATAATAGACTCCGGTACAACAGCGCGCGGGTTTTCCAAATGAAGTTTGTGCCATTCATCGGAATATTTACCGCCGAGCCGTGCTAGGTCGGGACCCGTCCGTTTAGAGCCCCACTGGAACGGCCGATCATACATCGACTCGGCGGCGAGCGAGTAATGGCCATATCGCTCTACTTCATCGCGCAGGGGGCGTACCATTTGTGAATGACACGTATAGCACCCCTCGCGTACATAAATATCTCGACCTGCCAGTTCGAGTGGTGAATAGGGTCGCATGCCTTCAACCTCTTCAATCGTACCGTCGATATAAAAGAGGGGCGCGATTTCGATGAGGCCGCCGACAGAGACCACGCCGATAATACCGAGGAGTAAAGCGAAAGACTTTTTCTCAAGATATTGGTGAAGCTTTAAAAACATGATTATTCTCCCACTAAGACGGGCTGCGTGGCAGGCAAGACGGGTTTTTTCGCTAGAGGAACATCTCCCTCTAAGGGCTCAGCCATGCCGTGGCCTTTTATGGTCATGCGGATATTGAAAGCCATGATGAGCGTGCCGAGCAGGAAGAGTGTGCCGCCAAGCGCACGGACGATATATGAGATGTGTTTGGCTGAAACTGTCTCGATAAAGGCATATTCTAGGAAACCGAGATCGGTATAGGCGCGCCACATCAGGCCTTCCATAATTCCGGACACCCACATGGATGTGATGTAGAAAAGGATACCGATAGAGGCGAGCCAGAAGTGCCATTCGACGAGGCGGAGCGAATAGAGCTCTTTCTTCTTCCACAGCCATGGTACAAGGCAATAAAGTGCGCCAAAAGTGACAAAACCGTTCCATCCAAGCGCGCCGGAATGCACATGTCCAATTGTCCAATCCGTATAATGGGACAGCGCGTTGACATAACGCACGGACATGAGCGGGCCTTCAAAAGTGGCCATGCCGTAAAAGGCGACAGAGACCACGAGCATACGCAGGACAGGATCAGTACGGAGTTTGTCCCACGCGCCTGAGAGCGTCATAAGCCCGTTTATCATGCCGCCCCATGAGGGCATCCACAGCATAATTGAAAACACCATGCCCAGTGTTTGCGTCCATTGCGGCAGGGCGGTAAAATGGAGATGGTGAGGTCCTGCCCAGATATAGATAAAAATGACAGCCCAGAAGTGAACGATCGAGAGTTTATAGGACCAAACAGGACGGTTCGCGCGCTTGGGAATGAAGTAATACAT
>CAZZKV010000012.1:11590-39774 GCA_964654665.1 uncultured Caulobacterales bacterium
CCTGTCGCGGCCAGTACAATAAAAAGCTGATAGCCCCAAAACACAAACCACGCCCACATCCCGCCCGCAAGCCGAGTGCGACAGGTGCGCTGCACAACATAAAAGGATGTTGCAATCAGCGCATTCCCGCCAAAGGCAAAGATAACAGCGGAGGTATGGAGAGGCCTTAGCCGCCCAAAATTTGACCAAGGTAGGTTCTCGAAATAAAAGATATTGGGCCATGTGAGCTGACAGGCAATGATGACTCCTACCAACATACCTGCAATGCCCCAAAAAGTAGTGGCAATTACCCCTGCTTTTATAACGCCGTCTTCATATTCACTTTGATCAATTTTAGGAAGACTATTACCGGCTTTATAAACAACCGCGAAGATGCCCAGTAGAAAGAAGAACATCATCATGTAGCCATGCATTTCAAGCGTTGGATAGAGCGTGGGGGCAACATCTGTGTTTTTAGCGGCAAACATGGACCAGATGAAACCAAAGCCTAGAATACAGGCAATATAGATAAGGGAGTCGTCGTCTTTAAAGGAAGACTTTGAATGCACTTTCGTCATTATGTATAACCCCAGTATTGACTTCAACTTTGGAGTTAATAGGGGGGCAAGACTAAATTTTGACCGCGGTCAAATTTGGTTAAAAGTTCCGCTGAAATAATGGTACAGGACGCAGATAATTTTTCGCTGACTTATCCAGCTTAAACTGAACATAATCTTTACGAACATTCGTCTTATGAGCGCCAAGACGCCGTAGCGTATGCCCTATAGCAGATTTTATAAATCTCTCAAATGTACCAGCCTTAGCCCAACTTGGAGACAAGCCAAATTGCCGGCGTAATAATCCATTCGTATACATGACAGAATTTCGAAAGGCGCTGGCTGTCGACGAAAATTCCATCACCATCGACACGCAATAAGTTTGATTTTCCACGCGGTGCGGAGAAGTGTGCGGCCAAGCCACTAATGTATTATCTAGTAAATCAAAAACCTGTGCGGAGGCTTCAAACTCCGGCGAATAAGGCACATCCTGATCATATTCTCCAAGCACAACAGCTTCATAAGCCTCGTCAGGTAAAAACACTTCGGTGGCCGGATAAACGAAAACCCGTTTGCGACCCCTTATATGCCAGAGCAAGGTCATAGTCGGGTCGCAATGATAAGGCACTTTGGCCGTGGGCGAAGAAATCAGGATACCACCTCTGCAATTCCGGCGAAGTTTATCACGACCTGTACAACGTTCTAATTCTTTAAACGTTTCAGCCATTAAAGGTTTATAAGCTGGATCATAGCTCATGGCTTCGCGAATATTCACCCATATATGTCCGGCTTTGACGGCTTCAATAATATCTACGCCTGAAAACCCGCGAAAATCGACTGTACAATGCTTATCTGGAAAATTCGGATCAGTTGTCATTGTGCAGACATCAATTTTTTCGCTGGGGTGCCGGTCAAGTAAGGTGGTCAAAGCATCATCCGTAAACAAACCGGAGTCTTGCAAATGATGGGTTTTAGTTTGGATTTTCTGCCCGTAATCCTGACGATCTTGATCTGTCCAGTTCTCAATAATAGCCATATTATCCCTTCCACTGACCATTCAGTCGAAAGTTTGTAAAATTCATTTTGGAATTTTTGACCGGGGTCAAAGTTAACTATAACTTGGCCTATCCAGGATTTTTACCCAGATAACGCATTTTGTCGAACCATTTTGAGAGAGTCTTTTTCTTAACATGGTCGACTCCGCCAAAATAGGTAAGATGCACAGGTTGGATGCCGCAAAGATATAAAATATTTCGCCGTAAATTACGAATCCCATGGGAGAAGTAATAACCCTTATAAGCGACTGTTGGCATACCCATTGTGACGACAATATCAGCTGATTTACCTTTCAGCATTTTCCCTGGAAACCCTTTTTTGGAATAATCCAATGCAAACCCGGGACGAAAGACTTGTTCCAGAAACATTTTAAATTGCCCCGGCATGGAGCCCATCCAGAGCGGGAAAATGAATAATATATGATCTGCCCATTT
This sequence comes from uncultured Caulobacterales bacterium, assembly GCA_964654665.1. GTDB lineage: Bacteria > Pseudomonadota > Alphaproteobacteria > Caulobacterales > Maricaulaceae > CALCKU01. The sequence continues at coordinate 13,617 of CAZZKV010000012.1, forward strand.
TATCGCGTCTTGAGCGTCTTGAATAAATTCAGAAGCCTGACTGTGAGTGAAATCCTTTGAAGATTTAATGGATGTAAGATTGAAATCTGACAGATTGATGCGGCGCACGGCATGGCCCGTTAATTGGGCCGCATCTTGATAGGCTTTCGCCAAAGCATAGCAGAGGCGGTCCTCACTCGCATCAGGATGTCCGTAGAGAATGGTAATATTTCGGCTCATAGTAATACCCTTCTAATAAAGAGCGGCACGGGAGATAAAGAAGGCACCAAGCGCGAGATAAGCAAACCCCAGTGCCGATATCAGGGAAGATTTAGTGAGTATTGATTTTGCGAGGCGTATGAGCGGCTCTGGCATGATAATTATCAACACGCCTTCAATAGCGGCAATCCATCCGAAAAGTGTCACCAAAGATCTCCAACTGGCTGTCCATATATTATGAAAACAAATGACGGAGATGCCGCCAATGAGGGCCAAAACACCTGTTAGAAATATGAGTGGAGGACTGTCGATAAAGTCTTCCATCATGCTTACGAGACGCTTTTGGTTCCAAATCATCGGAATAGATACGGCGATAATATAAGTGCCAAAGAGTAGGGCGAGATAGGTCGAACTCATCATAAATGCCTCCATTGATTAACGCAGAGGTTAGTGAAATGATGGGTCCAAAAATTGACCGGGGTCAATAAATTTGCCTTCTAAATGGAGACTTTGACGTTGTCTCTATGAAAGGGAGATTATATGCATCCGGAATTTTTAGATGATGTTTCAGCGTTTCTAACACGGTTGAAAAAAGACAGTGAAAAATTAAAAGGCTATCGTCCTTTCGAAACGCTTATGCAAGGTTTATCCGATGGCACTGTTGATTTTAGATGGGGTTTGGGCGGCCGATTAATGCCGCATCTTGAACCCGTCGAGAAACCCAATTTGATATGGTTGCGGTGGCTGGTGTCTGCCCCCTTTATCTATCTGATGATTATTCCTGTAGTATTTTTAGACCTTACGGTGAGCGTTTATCAGGCGATCTGTTTTCGTCTTTGGAAACTTCCTCAGGTTCATCGATCAAAATATATTATTATTGATCGACATCGTCTATCTTATTTGGATGGCTTTCAAAAATTTAACTGTATCTATTGCGGTTATGCCAATGGCGTGATGGCTTATGCCCGCTTGGTTGCCGGAGAAACTGAACGTTATTGGTGTCCGGTCAAGCATGATAAAGACGTGCCCGCGCCGCATGAATTCTACATTAAATTTGCGGATTTCGATGATCCTAAAGGCTGGGATGCACTGCACAGCACCGGAATGAATGATTGGAGAAATGAGCTTTGAAGGTGGATTTTAAGCTCGAATACATTCTGGCTTTACTCTATAGGAAACTATGGATAGCCACGAAGCTGAAATTGAGCTTGAAGCCGTGTTAGATACATTGGTGGACGGCGTTATCATTATTAATGCTGTTGGCATTATGAGTTTATTCAATCCGGCCTGCACGAAAATTTTTGGCTATCAGCCTGATGAAGTTATTGGACTGAATGTTAAAATGCTGATGCCGGATCCGTTCCACAGAGAACATGATGGCTATTTGAAAGCTTATAATGATACTGGTAATAAGAAAATCATTGGCATTGGCCGAGAGGTTAAAGGTCTTCGAAAGGATGGAACCATCTTTCCAATGGATTTGGCTGTAGGCGAATCTCGCTTGCAAGGAAAAGTTCTATTTGTTGGCATCATTCGTGATCTGACAGAGCGCCACAACCGTCAGAAAAGATATGACCAGTTACAGGAGGAACATTTCCACTTGTCCCGTGTTTCGGCGATGAATGAAATGGGGTCTGCTATTGCACATGAACTTAATCAACCGATGGCCGCGTCTATCAATTATATGGAAACGGCAAAGCTTTTATTGAGACGAGAAGGGGATGTTGATAAGAAGAAATTGTTGGATATAACATCCCGCGCGATTGAACAAACTCACCGTGCCTCTGAGATCATTGCAAGGATGCGAGGCTTTATCGAACGGGGTGATGTCGAGAAAGAACCAACATCTTTGAGAGATGTTATCGAGACGGCGAGACGTCTCGCTTTTCTCTCATTTAACAGTCAGAACATTTTACTTAATATTGACGTTGCCGATGATTTACCGCTCGTATTTGTCAATAACATTCAGATTCAACAGGTGCTAGTCAATCTCATAAAAAATGCCTGTGAAGCCATGTTTGATAGTGAAGAAAAGCGCTTGGATATTCTTGCCAGCGTGGCATCTTGCGGTCAACAAGTTGAAGTGCAAGTGCAGGACACAGGGCATGGATTGTCTAAAACAGATATTGAAACTTTGTTTGTGCCATTTTCTTCAGGCAAAGTAGACGGCATGGGGGTCGGGCTGTCCATTAGCCAGTCTATTGTCACTCACCATGAAGGACAAATTTGGGCATGTCAAAACAAACCCAAAGGCAGTGTTTTTCACTTCACTTTGCCCATTGTTGAGAAAGTTTAGTCATGGACATGCTCGATCATGATGTGTGTGTTGTGGATGATGACCCTGCCGTTGCGGACTCTCTCAAAATGTTATTGGAAACGGCGGGTTGTAACGTCATGGCTTATTCTAGCGGGGTTCAATTTTTAGACTCTAATATTAAGGACTTTCATGGCTGTATCCTTTTAGATGTTCGCATGCCTGAAAAAGATGGCCTGACGGTTCTGACCGAAGCTTTAAAGGTAAACCCTAATCTATATATTGTCATGATGAGCGGTCATGGTGATATCCCTATGGCTGTGAAAGCTCTTAAAAAAGGCGCGATAGATTTCATCGAAAAACCTTTTCAGGGCTCCGTTATATTAGAGGTCATGGAAAAAGCCTGCGCGCGCCTTAAAACGGCAGACCGTAAACAGGCCTTTACAGCACAAGCGAAATCTCGTCTTGCACAACTGACGCCGCGCGAGCTGGAAATCACTGAAAAGTTGGTCGAAGGGAAACCTAATAAAATTATAGCTTTTGAATTGGGAATATCTATCCGAACCGTAGAAACACACCGGGCACGAATTTTATCAAAAATGCTGGTCAGGTCTTTGGCGGATCTCGTTAAAATGCATTTGGCCGCGACCAAATAATCCAATCCGGTTGAAAAATTGACCACTATCAATTTGTCTTAGGCCCAAAAGCCTAGGGTCCTGCCATGTTTGGAGAGTGGGGGCATACGGATATTGGACTGGTGCTGACAATAGCGTTTCAAGTTGTCCTGATTTCTGTCTCTGTCATCCTGACAATCCATATTCTGCTGCATAAATCTGACCCCAAAGCGTCGCTTATGTGGATTGCTCTTATTTGGTTTGCCCCAATTTTTGGTGCAGTGTTTTACCTTCTTTTTGGGATTAACCGTATTAGCCGACGTGCTAATCGTCTGGTACCTAAAATCAATCCAAACCCTAGCCTCTCCCAAGAGCGGGATGATTTTGATTTCACCGATGACTCTTGGGTTGAATTTCACCGTCTTGGTAATCGAGTCACCCATTCACGGCGCTGTCTTGGCAATGACATTGAAATTTTAGAGGGCGTTGAACCTATTCACGATTCTATGATTGCCGCCATTCAGGCAGCTGAAAAAACGATTTCGCTCACCACTTATATTTTTCGACGCGATAAACTCGGTAAAGCTTTGGCAAATGCTTTGGTCGAAGCTGATCAACGGGGCGTAGATGTGAAGGTTTTACTGGATGGAGTGGGGAATGGTTTCATTCGATCAAAAACTTATCGGCAATTGAGAAAAGGTGGTGTGGGGGTCCAGAGATTTCTCCATAACGTGTGGCCCTGGCGTATGCCTCTGATGAACTTACGTGTGCATCGAAAGCTTCTTATAGTCGATAATCATACAGCTTTTACAGGCAGTATGAATATTGGGCGTGTCAAAAATTTGGAAACCCACTTTAAAGTCACAGGCCCTGTCATAAGTCACTTCATCAAAGCCTTTGAGTATGATTGGCTGCTCGCGGGTGGTCTGGCATTATCCGAAGATTTCCAAGGATCATTCAATACAACGTTTGGCAAAGTTGCAGCAAGAGGAATTTTAAGCGGACCTATCTATAAGCGGGAACGATTGCGTTGGATTATTTTAGGAGCCCTCGGTGCAGCTACGAAAAATATACGTATCGTAACGCCTTACTTTATACCCGATCAAGGGTTGTTATCAGGCCTTATTCTGGCTGCGCTTAAAGGTGTTAGAATTGAAATTATTTTACCTAAGAAATCAAACTATGTTTTCGCGGATTGGGCCTCACACTGGCAGATGAAGGAGCTGTTGCGGGCTGGCTGCCATATCTATCATCGCTCTGATGTTTTTGACCATTCTAAGTTGATGACCGTGGATGGACATTGGGCGCTTTTAGGGAGTTCAAATTGGGATGCTCGAAGCTTAAGGCTTAACTTTGAGTTTGATATGGAGTGTGAAAATGCTGACTTTGTGTCTGAGTTGGATCAATTGATTTCTGAACGACAGGGAAAGAGCGATCTACTGAGTTGGGATGAGTTTGAAAATCGCTCTATATTCGCAAAATTACGAGATTCGGCGGCACGACTCCTTTTGCCCTATCTGTAATATGCGTACGTAGAACTACGTAGGTATTTTCCCTAATTTAAAAATTTGCTGTGTCCGATACGTTCGCCTCAATCCCAATAAAGGGAATAAATAGAGAGGTAAGTCATGTTACAGCAAACAGCATATTCAGCTCCGTCTTCTAAAAAAAATGAATCAGGGACGTGGGAAGAGCGTAAAATTGGTCGTGTTATGCCTGCTAAAATGCCTCTCTTTCATCAAGGGGATGACGCAATGCATTTTTACAGAGTTAATAGCGGTGTGGTCATGACATTTCGTCTCTTGGAAGATAGTCAACGTCAAATTACTGGGTTTTGCACAGCGGGTGATTTCTTTGGCCTGTCCCCTGATGAAACTTATCATGACACGGCTATGACAGTTGCTACGTCAAATGTTGTGAGCCTGACGATGAAGGATGTACGTGCTGACGTAGAGCTTCAGCGTGAGCTTTTTAATCGGACGTGTTCACAGCTAGAAGATGCTCAAAATATGATGATGACTTTAAGCAAGAAGTCAGCAGGTGAAAAGGTCGCCGCATTTTTAGTGATGCTTGCTAAGCGTCAGAAGCGCCTGGCTGTTCATGACATAGAGGAAATAGATATCAGTCTCCCAATGTCGCGTCTTGATATTGCTGATTATTTGGGCCTTACAATTGAAACGGTCAGCCGGCGTCTAACCGATTTAAAATGTAAGGGGATTATACAACTTCCAAGTCGTCATACAGCTCATATTTGTCAGCTTGGACAGCTGCAAAATATGGCCGGAGCCTTAGCATAGGAGGCCAAAATGCGGCCATTATTTTTACCTCAATCTGCACAAGATAAGATTCGCAAAAAAGCATGGCGTTTCTGGAGTGCTCTTAGTGTTATAGCGTTGGGTCTATCTTGGGGAATTGCAAGTTTTGCGACCCTAAAAAATGATACAAACTCGGATCCTATGGAAGATAAATATTCCAAGGCTATAAGAGCTGAATATGCTAAATGTCGCACAGAAAATAACCCTATGGCGCAATTTTTTTGTACCTGCCGCATTTTAGAAAAACAATGTGATACGCCGCGGCGTCTTGAGCATGGAGATTGGAATACCGTTGAGTACTGGCCATCAGATGATAAACTTGAGCGCGAAGTGCAATTTATTCTCTTCGCAGATTATGATATTTTGGGTGATTTTGTACCTATAAATAAAGGTATTGTCGTAACGTGTATTGCGGGTTTTTCGGATTTCAATGTATTCATCGGAGGGAACGTAAATCCTGATAAACTACCTGATGTCATGATCGATTCTCAATTCCATCAAGCCAGCTTTGAAAATCAAGATGGTAGCTGGATATTGGGGTTTAAAAAGTCTGACCAAGCTTACAGAGCCTTACGCAACAGCAAGGAGATGAGCATAATATTCACGGACATGGAGAATGATGAAAAGATCTTGGAATTTGATACCTTTGGTTTTGATAATGTCTCAAAGGGCTGGGAAAAGCTTTGTATGGACCCTTCCAGTTGATCTAAATGTAATGCAAAGGATTGAAGGCAATGTTGTGGTAGAGTCTTCTCCATCTTCCGAGTTTTCGTAAATTTATGTTTATTATCAATATTATCATTCCGATATTAGGCATCGCAATCTATTTATCCGAACGACGCAAAGAGATAAAAAAAGAAAGAGCGCAAATGAAACAATCTGAAAATTGGCCCTAAATTTTTATTCGCATGGATAAAGGAAGATGATCTGAATGCCTCAGGGCATCGACTTTGCACTTGGCAGGGCCAAAGGATTTGGAGATGAAAATATGATCTATCGCTTTGCTGGGTTTCCAGGAAGGAAAAGCATGGTGATAGTCTTCCGTCACCATATCCAATATACAGCTATCATCGAAGTCACGCAACACAGTGCTATCTGGTGTACAGTTAAAGTCCCCTGAAAGTATGACACGCGCATAGGGCTCCAAAGTCTCTTTGATAAATGCAAATTGCAGACGTTGATCAGCCTCTCCCAGACTAAAATGGGTGTTCGCGATAGTGATTGGCTTATCATGCCCCAATCTAGCCATCAGTAAACCTCTGCCTGTTACTGAGCCAGGAAGTGTGTGGCTTTCAATATGATTAATCGGCCTACGCGAGAGTATAATATTGCCGTGGAGTGATAGCCTACCCAAACGCCGGTTAACTTGTGTTGCCATAAAGGGGAAGTCTGCACGGGTTTTCAAGTACTCTGCTTGATTGACATAACCGCTTCTAAAACCGCCAAGGTCAACTTCCTGAAGGCAGACAACATCAAAGGGACGAATATAATCGGCAATCTTATCCAGATTATCTGTCTTGGGCCGAACCGACATGACTTGCCTATGGGCGCGCATGACATAATCACGCGGCCGAGCGGTCCCAATGCCTGCCTGTATATTATAGCTCAGAAAGTCCAGCATATGTGTCCTTATCATGCCGTGTTATAAATTTTTGATTCTTGTCAACTTTAAGGTTGGGCTTCATCTTATCAGTTTTTATGACCTTGGAGCCTGAAAACCCTAAAATCAAACCTAGTCCGGACATCGTAGATTATTTGCAGCTCTCAGCTGAAGGGTTTCCTGCAGGCCCTATAGAGTTTAAGAAAGTTGTCAGTTCACTTGGCCCGCGCTCTTTTGGCTTAGCGATACTTATTTTCGCGGTTCCTATGATATTACCCATGCCGCCGGGTATTCCGATGGCCGCTGGGTTTGTCATTGTGATTTTTGGTGTGCAATTGCTCATGGGGCACCGTCATTTATGGCTTCCTAAATGGCTTAATGATAAAACTATTGATCGAGATGTTCTTTCTAAGGCTTATAAAGTCGCTGAACGTTATCTTGGCTGGATGTTTCGTCTCGCTCAACCACGCTTCCCGCAGTTGACGGGGACATTCGCGCGTCGGCTCTCTGGTTTTATTTTTGCAGTGTTGGGAATTTTAATGATCTTACCTATACCCATCATCGGAAATATTCTTCCGGCCTTTGCTTGCACCGTTTTAGCACTCGGGCTTACAGATCGTGATGGCCTTATTTATGTGATTGGTATTATGATGGCAGGGCTAGCAATTTCCGCGACGATATTGATGGCTATTGGGACTGTGAATGTTCTAGGTGCTGCTTTCTAATCACTAATATTAATCTCTTCGACATCCGCAATGTAAAAAGGAAAATAGCGACCTGTTCCGATGAAATTTCCCCCTTCAACATGTGTTGGCAAGCGGTAGCCCTCAAATTCTTTAAAGACTGACAAATAACCGCCAAAGGGTTGCAGTTGATAGATATTATCAGGGTTGGCATCACTCCAGCGCGGGATGATGACATGGGTCGGTTGCCCCCGTTTATTGATGAAGATATCCACTGTTTGTACGAGATCATCATATTGTACAGTTGCACGCGCGGTACTGTCATCAATCGTTTCCCAGCTAACTGTTCCGCTGGTTAGTAGGGAGGCAGGAGACCAGAAAACAGCCTCGGCAACCAGCCGTCCAAAGGCCGCACGGCGATGATCTTCACTATGGGCTGAACGGCCACCAGCGCGGCCAAGAGGAATGGAGTGCATCAACCAGAACCGACTCCAAGATTTATCCTGATACAACCCATCCGAACCCGTCACAACCATAGGCCCACGCCCAGTTTTCACGTTCCAGATAAACCCTTCGGGAAACGCCATAATTTGTGTTGCGCTCATAGGCATATAGTCAGGCGCATCTTTCGGCCCAAGGCCGAGACGCCCGCTCATTTTGAGCTTAGTAACAGGTTGCAACGGAGTTCCTGGAAGTATTGTATATTCAAAATAACGCCGTGCGGGCTCCGGAAGGCTCTGGACAATATTTGGAGAGAAAAGCAAGGGCTCTGCAGATGTTACTTTCTCTAGTTTGTTCCAGCTGAGATAGCTACGCAGCTCGTCATAGCTGCGCATAAAGTTCAGTCCAATCATCAGAATAATGATTAATATGACGAAGCTTATGAGAACCTTCATGGTGATATTCCTATCCCGTAGAGATTACGCAGCCTGGATAATCTTCTCGATATCTGGAATCGTATGATGGGTGAGGTCTTTGGGTATTTCGCAAATCATACGCGCCGTAAGGGCTTTAGAAAGCTCAGGTCTTACGCGCCCTAATGTTGCTGGGTCAGCGATAAAGACGATCTCGGTCAGTTTATTATGTTCTTCAAGGTCATTTAATCGACTGGCTAGTTCTTTAGAGGCCTGAGTTTTCTCAAGTTGATGCCAATCGACATTTTCCACGGCGCTTTGCTGCGCATTGGGTGTCGGGAGCCGGCCTGGGCGATCAGTTCCTTGTTCATGGGTTGGTGGATTATCTCGTGTTTGGCTTTCGACAACACGTAAATCTATGATGTCTTCATCACCTTGATTGCGTAGGACAAGGTATTTTTCACTATCTGCAATAATAACTTGTGTGTTGTTTTTAAGTTTCATTTGGAGCTTTCTATTTAGGTTTCTTTCCTTGTGTAAGAACAAGGCGTTCTATTTTTGATAGCCGTCAAATTTAGAATAATTGAGCGCATAAGGTGCCAGTATGGATATGATAAATAAACTTATGGGCATGATGATATCTTAAGCTCTCCATAGGCTCATAATTGAACCCTAAAGAACGTGCATGATGGCTATGTCCCTATAGCTGGCTCTCTTGGCGTTGAGCTGAAACGCCTCGGCACAATCTCGTGTCATCGTTGTTCGTCGGCGTCGGCGTAAATGTCTTACCGTTGGCGAGTAATCTTGCAGTTATCCGTATCAAGGAAGCGGTATATCAATGTGCGGTCGTCTATGTGGCTGACGGCCTTGTGTACACGCCGCACATAATGCCATATATCACCGCGTAACCGTAGGTATTGGTCGGGCGGTCTAATCGCTTTCATCCTGCCATCTCCTGTGCAGCCTTTTGTAAGGCAAGAAGTGAGGCAAATCGCGCGAGTTACCGTATGGAAAGTAAAGGAAAGAGGGGTTTTCCGATACTTTTCAGAGGCTTACGCAACTTGCTATGTTAGGAAAATGGTGCCCAGAAGAGGACTTGAACCTCCACGTCCATACGGACACTAGCACCTGAAGCTAGCGCGTCTACCAATTCCGCCATCTGGGCCATTGAGGGCTGCACATAGAGCTCTGGTTTATATTCGTCAAGATTTATTGCGCGGCTTAGGGTGACGGGGATGGTGAATAGGGGCGAGCAATAGAGCGAAACAATTCGCATGTTAATGTGATAGGCTTTTTGTGTAAGCTTGGCATAAATGACCTATGCAATTTATTGATTTACAGGCCCAGCGCGCCCAAATATCCGACCGTATTGATGCGGCGATATCCAAGGTCTTGGGGCACGGGCAATTTATTCTGGGGCCCGAAGTTCAGGAATTCGAGCGCCGTCTTGGGGTATATTGCAATGCGCCGCATACGCTATCCTGCGCTAATGGAACCGATGCGATTTTATTAGCTTTAAGGGCCTGGAATATAGGTCCGGGTGACGCTGTGTTCTGTCCTTCCTTTACCTATGTGGCGACAGCAGAAGTAATCGCGCTTTTAGGCGCCACGCCTGTTTTTATAGACATAGACCGCGAGACTTATACCAGTTGCCCGCATTCGCTTGAACAGGCCATATCAGAGGTTAAGACGCACGGTGATTTGACGCCGCGGGCTTTTATTGCTGTGGATCTATTTGGGCAATCGGCTGATTATCCCGCGTTAACGCCGATCTGCCGGGCCCATGGTTTAAAAATCATAGCCGATAGTGCGCAGGCTTTGGGGTGCCGATTACAGGGAGAGCACCCGCTGGCCTTTGTGGATGCTGCGACGACGAGTTTTTTTCCGGCTAAGCCGCTGGGCTGTTATGGCGACGGCGGTGCTGTCATGATGCATGATACTGATTTGGCCCATGTGATTGATAGTTTACGTATTCATGGTAAGGGCAATGATAAATATGATAATGTCCGGATTGGTATGAATTCCCGTCTTGATACGCTTCAGGCGGCGATCCTGATTGAAAAACTCGCTATTTTTGATGATGAACTTGTCGCCCGTCAGAATATTGCAGAACGCTATGCCGAGGGCCTCAAAGATGTGGCGTTACGTGTCCCAAAGGTTATAGAGGGCGGAACTTCGACATGGGCTATTTATACAATTGAAGTGCCGGATCGGGATGCCTTTGTTAAAATAATGGGTGAGGCCGGAATTCCGACACCCGCTTATTATCCTAAGCCGACGCATCAACAAACGGCGTATGGCCATTACCCTGTGTCGGGTAATGGATTATCGCGCACAGAAGATGCCAGTAAAACTGTGGTTGCTCTGCCTATGCACCCTTACCTCAGTGATGCGGATCAAGACCGGATTATCGATACAGCACGGCGGGCTCTTATATAGGGAATTATTAAGGGTTTGGACAGGATGAAGGGAGGAGAGTATTTAGGATTTACTCTTGGGTATAAATTTAAAAGAATATATTTTTCCGTCATCCCTTTCCGTCATATATGCTGTTGTCTCATCATAGGCCGCGGTTAATGTTGGCTTTGCTATAACTGTTTCTTGACCTTCGGTTTTTTCAATGATGAACAGAGTAAAGGAAACGGCATTTTCCATCTTTAATATATTTGTTTCCTCCACTGCAATTTTTATCCATAACCCGTCTTGAAGCAGGGTGGACTCTTGTAAAAAAGCCTGTCTATCAAAACCTATTAAAGATGTTGATCCAAAGTCTAGTAAGAGCCGCGTGTTAAATCGACGGGTTCGGACAGATGAAGGGTTTGTTTGGTTCGCTTCAACATATTCTCCATGAATATCCAATATAAACTCTTCTGCGGTTGCCGGAGGGATGAATATTAAAGATGAGGCAGCAAGAGCCAATACACTTGCAAAGGTTGATTTGGGCTTTTTTATAATAAAGTCTACAATAGACTTACTCATATTATTTATGTTTGGTCTTGTTGGACTCGCGACAGGGATCGATTCAGGGCTTGAGAGATAAGATGCGATTAAACGCCGAATGATTTCGCTAACGGTTTGGGTCTCTGCCTGCGCTCGTTCCGAAAGTTTTTGTTTTGTTTCATAAGAAATTCGCACCTCCAACGTCTCTGACTTTTTTGAACCGGGTTTGATCATAATGTTCTCTGCCTTGTAATAAATAAGTCTATGTTAACGACTGACCAAAATTAAAAGAGTTATGAAGGAATAATCAATATAAATCGTGTCGGGACAAAGCATAGACACTCTGGTTCTTTGTCAGGACATAAGCTGTTCATCTTATATAATTGGAAATGAAGCTGTAATTGGGTTTGTTTCGGTGTTGTTCTGATAGCTGTTTTGCCGCGTGTCTTGTACGGCTTTATCTGAAATAAGCTCTATTAAGCGGATTTAAACGCTGTGTTGTTAGGTTCCTTTTCTGAAGGAGTGTTGTTGATGCAAACACGTAAAATTTTACCGGTCATTATGTCGGGCGGCGCCGGAAGTCGTTTATGGCCGCTCTCGCGCTCTGCTATGCCAAAGCAGCTCTTGCCGCTTTTATCCGATCAAACCATGGTTCAAGAGACGGTTGCCCGGGTGTCGGGTGATATATTTTTACCGCCGGTTTTCGTTTGTAACGCAGCCCATACTGCGGCGATCACAGCGCAAATGGCCGACATTGGTCAAGATGTGGGGGCTATCATTGTGGAACCGATAGGCCGCAATACGGCGCCTTGTGCCGTGGCAGCAGCGGTTCATGCCAAAACTATCGATGGGAACCCGCTGGTATTGTTGCTGCCGGCTGATCATCACGTGGCAAAACAGGAGGCCTTTCGCGCGGCCATTAACCAAGCGATGAACGCGGCGCTATCCGGTCATTTGGTGACATTCGGGATTATGCCAGATGGTCCTGAAACAGGTTATGGCTATATTGAGCGCGGCGCGGCGCTCGATGATTATGCTTACCATGTTAACGGGTTTCGTGAAAAACCAGATATAGAATCGGCGCAAACTTATTTATCCCATGGCGGATATAGTTGGAATGCCGGGATATTTTTATTTGCAGCCGAAACTTTATTATCGGAGATGAGCAGTCATGCGCCTGAAATTAGGCGGCAGGCAGAAACAGCTTATCATGAGGCTGACAATAAAGACGGCGTGATCCATTTATCCCAAAACGCATTTTCGTCCTGCCCGTCTCAATCTATTGATTATGCGGTGATGGAACCGACGGATAAAGCCGCAATCGTTCCGGCCGATATTGGCTGGAGTGATATAGGATCTTATGCCGCTCTGCATGAGATGATCAAAGACAAGACAGGGAATGCCGTATCAGGGGATGTTTTAATTCACAATGTCAATGGCAGCTTGATTGATACGGATGGGCCATTGGTGAGCGTTGTTGGTCTGGATAATGTCGCTGTCATTATTCGTGATGACCGAATTTTGGTTACGGCGCTTGGAGCGTGTCAAAATGTTAAAGAAATTGTTAACCAATTGAAAACGACAGGCCGGAAAGACGATTTATAATGATGCTGGGACGGCTGAAAATTATATGTGTCGCGCTTTTGGGTGGTATCATCACGGCTTGTGGAACTACGCCGCCACCGCCGAGTATTTCGTCAACACCCGCTTTAGCTAAAGGTGAGTTATCTTTACCGGACCGGACCGCTTTTTTGCAAAAAGATCCGCGCTGGGGACATAAGCGCTTGGGGCGCAGTGACGATACTTTAGCAAGCGATGGATGTCTTGTGACGGCCACGGCGATGGCACTTGGTAATTTGGGATTTCAAACAACGCCAGCTGATTTAAATCAACGCCTGACACAGGCCGATAGTTTTACGCCGCGTGGATGGTTAATCTGGAGCGGTATCAGTAAAGTCACCGAGGGCCGCGCGAAAGCTCGCTTTTATGATGAAGCTTCCGAGAATAATATTCAAAGCTGTTTGCGGGATGGATATTATCCGCTTACGCAATTTTACTTGCCTAGTGGTCGCTCGCATTGGGCGCTTGTCATTAAAAAAGATGCCCGCGGTTATCATATGCGTGATCCACTACGCAGGTCTAAAAGCCCGCTTATTTTCCCCCGTGGCGCGGACGCTTTCCGGGCTCTGCGGTGTGTGGGACTGAGTTAGTGTTCGATTATTAATAACTCAGCCGCTTTGCTTGAATTGCTATTGGAGCCACTAGGCGGATATGTTCAATAGCGGTGTTTAATCCAGAGTTATAATCAAAGCTTGCGAGGTATTTAAGATTCGTAATATTTCAGTTTACCAAATACCATCAGGCTCTGTATGCCGAGATTATAAAACCATTACCACGATGCAATCGCCCGATGTCAGCACCTATAAGAGAGGTTTAAATTTGGGTGAAATGAAGGGTTGTTTAGCTTTTGCGTTGATCCTTAAATGACAGTTTTGCGGTATTGTGAGTGCATATAAGATTTGAATTGTATATAATATAGATAATGGAATTTTTAACCTGTTTAAAACAACTTGACCTGACCTTTATTAAGAATAACAATCAAACAAAGATTTTATAGGATGGTAGTCTGAACATCGCTTAAGCTGTAATTTAATTGATAGTGGAAATTTGAACACATAGCGATGAAATTTTTTCAATTTATACGGATATTTCTGGCCACACTAGTCGCTCCCATTATCCTTTGGGTTCTGCCGGTCTTGCAACTTACTTTACATAATACAGAATATTTTGAAGGCCATTTAGATGGCGGATTCACTTTTTACCTGCTCTCTATTATTTCAGTGGGTCTCGCTTTGTTGAGTTTTGCCCGACAGGATAACAGTGCTTTATTTAAAAATTTATTTTATGCATGGCTTATCTTTCCGGTATTTTGGCTGGCCTATATTGGCCTCATGCTCGATGGTGCCCGTTTTATTTTTTATAGCCTTCCAATATTATCGCTTTTGGCGGGATGGAAAATTGCTAAACATAAGGCCGCCAAAACGGCTTTAATCTCTATTTCCGCTTTGTTCAGCGGGCTCTTAATAATCAATGTTTTGAATATAGGCTTCGCTATTACTCAAGCCGCTGCAAAATTAAATGCAGAAGCATCGCCCCGTCAGCGTGTTAATCTAAACGTTATAGAGCCCGTTAATACGGCCAAGTTACCAGATATCTATCATATTATACTTGATGAATTTCAAACAGAATATTTTACAGTCAATTTAGATAAGAAAATCCGTAAAAATCTTGGCGGATTCACCTGGTTTCCCAAAGCTTATTCCCCTTCGGGGCGTACTAATTTGGCTTTACCATCTGTCTTAACAGGCGTGCCCTATACCTATGATACGGTCTTATATGACTATATTGAAGACGGGTTCGGGTCGGAGAAATCTCTCCTGCACCGTCTCCGAACCTTTGGTTACACCCGCATTGGATTTCTCCATAAAATTTATCCATCCGGCAGTAGATCCCGATTTGATAGGACGTATTTTCATCGCGATATAGGACTAAAACTTGACCGCGAGTCACGCCAGCAATTACTCCGCACGCTCTGGGTTTACACATATGTTCCCAAACCGCTTATGAAACATATAATTCCGACCCGACAATTTGAACAACTTGAAACCCAATCATTACTGCCGAATGATGCACCTTATGCGTCTTTGCAGTCTTTCCGTAGTTTTCTTGATGAGGAGCGCTCCAATAATGTTGCCGGGGGGCGCTATATGTTCCTGCACTTAATTTTGCCCCATTTTCCTGACGTGCTTGAGAGCGATTGCTCCTATAATCTAGGAACTGTCACGCAGAAACGGGCTCAATCTCGCTGCGCCATACAGGTCATTGCAGATCTTGCGCAAATGTTACGCGATACAGGGCGTTTTGAAAATTCACTTATTATCGTTCACGGAGATCACGGCGGCAACCATCTTATTAAAGAAGACCGTCTTATTAAAACGCCCAATAATATATTCGGACTAGACTATAGCTGGGCACGATCGCGAGCTTTGGTTTTGGTTAAGCCGCCAGGACAGAAAGCGGATCTGCCTTTGATAATTGATGATAGAGTGACAGATTTATATGATATATATCCAACGGTTCTGGACGCTCTTGATCAGCCCGAAGACGCAACTTTAATCGGTCACTCCCTTATCTCAGAGGCCCGCGCTTTTACACGCCCGCTATATTATCATATGTTCAGTAAAAACAGCACCATCAAACATCAAGTCAATGAAGGGCCTTTGTCTCGCTACATCATATCTGATGGCAGCATTACTTTTGATAAAAAGATCGAAGTCCCTAAATGGAAGAAACCTTAAATGCCAAAATATGATAGTGGATGGTTTTATTATATGGGCATAGTTTAAAGCGAGGCTATGGTTTGGCGAATAAAGCTGGGTATTCCCTTATGATATTTTGTGCAATGGCAATGCCGCCTTCAACTGACAAATGGCCAGTATCATAGATGAATGGAGAGGCTGTATCATCCAGACGATTTGTGCATTGTTTTTTCGGGCATTGATAGGGTCGTAGATCAATAAGGGTAGCTTGGGTTAAGGCTTCCAACTGCTCGTAATGCTGGGCTGTTTCATTAATATTGAGGCTTGCCGTTACGCGCAGTAAATGTTCATAGAAAGATGCCGCTCGATTGACGATCAGATTGTGATCGGTATTAAACTCATATCGTGGACCTATAATGATAACGCGTTTATCTATTGCATTTAACGCATTGATAGATGGTTGAATATAATCAAAAGCCGTATTTTGCCAAATGCTGACAATAATGACGGTCTGTATGTCGGTACGTTTGGCAAGGGTTTTATACGTGCTATTTACATATTCCTTGCATTGCGCCTTCTTTTTTGAACTCGCCTTTTCTTCATGAAACCGTAAATAAGGACGACAGCCATTTTCTATCATATATTCAAATTTATGTTCCGGTAAACTACGGGACAGTCCTGCAAAAATGTCACCGCCATAGCTATCCCCTATTACTGCAATAGGGTGAGGATGTGTCTCTTTTGCCTCACGATTTATGGCTTTTTCTATATTGCTTGCAGCCCTTTTTTTGGCTTTTGCGCTCGCGGTTTTAAACGCTAACATCTGAGCACTTGGGCTGCGCCACTCCATAAGCCCGTCTTTTTGGGCGATAAAGCCGAAGGCGATGAAACTGGTCATCATGATGGCAAAGATCGCGGTTATAGATTGTCCCGAACGTCGTCCCAATGGCCCGTCCTTGTGCCGTAATGGTATCTCAATGAATTTATAGAGCAGAGCTGCCATTATAATTGAGGTCATGGATAGCAAGAGAACATCCTGCAGGGCTAAAGGCCGGGCAATAAAATATTTATACAGCACGATAACAGGCCAGTGGATGAGGTATAGTGAATAGCTAATCAGGCCCAATCCTACAACTGGCTCCCATTTCAGCGGGCGGGATAGCGGTGTTTTATCGCCGGAATAAATTATCAATGCTGTGCCAAGACAGGGTAGCATAGCGGAGAGGCCCGGAAAGCGGGTCTCTTCTGTAAACATAAAAATCGCCCATAGGATCATAATAAACCCAGATAGGCATAAGCCGCTATGTATCGTTTTATTATCCAGACCCTCTTTCATAAACCAGACAAGCCCGGCCCCCAGAGCAAATTCGCACAGGCGAAAGGGTAAGAGGTAAAATACGGCTTCAGGTGATGTTTTGATCAAGGCTTCTACGCCTATTAGGCTGATAACTCCTAAAGCAACCAGAATAATCAGCGGTGTTTTTGATATATCCTTGCGCATTGATAAAAACAGTAGCAGCGGCCAGATCATGTAAAACTGTTCTTCCACCGCTAATGTCCATGTATGTAGAAGGGGTTTTAATTGGGCTTGTGTGTCAAAATAACCGCTCTCTATCCAGAAAAATATATTGGAGATTGATAAACTTGCACTTGCGGCTGCCTTACCAAGGCGCGCTATTGAATCGGGAGGTAAGATGAAAATGCTGCCTATAATCGTAGCAAATAAAACAGTAAAAAAAGCTGGCAGAAGTCGGCGTGCCCGGCGTAAATAAAATTGTGAAAAAGAGAAGGTTGCAGTCTCTAATATTTCTTGACGGATTAACCGAGTAATTAAAAACCCACTAATAACAAAAAACACATCTACCCCGACAAAACCGCCGGTAATCCACGGTAAATCAAGATGAAATAACAGCACGCTAATCACGGCAATACAGCGCAGCCCGTCAATATCCCGGCGATAGGCAAGACGTGAGCGATTGGCCTTTTCGACAGTCGTTTCTATCATGGAAAGTTATTCTCGCGAGAGAGTCGCAAAGTCAATAAGAACTCAATATAAGATAAGGCCAAGCAAAAAATCCTATTGGAGGGAGGTAAACGGACAATATAATTTGCTATAGAACCGTTTCTATATTTGGTGTCTGCGTCTATGTCTCAAAATTAAATCTGGGTATGGGGGTTTGTCAAACTTATCGCACTATGGCTCTAGGCTGGATTTAATGCGTTCAGAGCTTAATATCAGTTATGAAAATTTGCGGAGTTAATTTCACAATGTAAATTTTTCAAGCTTACCGCGAATATCTTTTGGAACTCTGATAGGTTGCCCAGAGTGTAAAATACAGGCCGCCTCACATTGCGCGCTTGCAATCAATGTTTCGTCTCTATAGCAGTTTTGCGATATAAAGAGGCGTGCGCCTGTAATGCGGTCATAGGCTGTTTTGATAATCAACTTATTATCTATTCTGGCAGGAGCCTTATACTCAATTTCGAACTTTCTAATGGTGAAGGCCATCTGCTTATCGGCCCAGAGATCAGCATGATTGACGCCGATTAAGTTCAAAAAACTCGACCGACCCCTTTCAAAATAGCGCAGATAGTTTGCGTGGTAAACAAGACCGCTAAAGTCGGTGTCCTCATAGAACACATGGAGAGGATATAGATGTTTCCGGCCTTCGAACCACCCCAAAGTATTTGTATCGTTCATTATAGAAAAACCATTATGTGTTTGCATGATTGTTTCTTGTGATCATACTCTAACAAATGGAATTTCTAAATAGTAACTTTGAAAATGCTAGGATCACCTATCGGCGCGTTAAAGATCATGAAATTGACGAATTGGGGCATGTTAATAATGCCGTATATGTTGGGTGGATCCAAGATGCAGCTACTGAACATTGGCTTGCCGTGGCCAGCGCGGAGTTACAATTGGAATTCATGTGGTTTTGTTCAAGACATGAAATTGATTACAAACGGCAATTATATGTAGATAGTGATGTTGAAATCCGAACATGGTTAGGTGAGTTTAAAGGCGCTCGTTTTGACCGCCATGTAGATATTCGCCTAAAGGGTTCAAATAAATCGGCGGTGATAGCGCGAACCACATGGGTGCTGATGTCTAAGGTTTCGAAAAAACCCTTGAGGATTAATGCAAAAATATTGACTGTATTTTCTTCGCTTTAAGGCTTATCGACAATATGGGCAAATTATATAATGCGCTGAAATTTACATATTGTGCTGACCCAAGAGTGTTTATCGGAATAAAATAAAGACGGTTTAATCCTATCCTTTGCTACATATGATGATCGCGTGTTTGGGGCCTTATGTCTTGGAAGAATCGTAAGAGGTTATTATTTTTTCACTAAGGATTAACGGGGTTCGTTTATTGGGAATTTCAATATTGGGGCTTTGGAGTTAAATATGACCTCTGTTGACACAACCCCTTTCACCGCGTGGGTGATGCGCCCTACAGCCGATGTTCGCCGGGCGAGCCAAGCGCAATATATGCATGGTATGACAGAAATTCTGGCGGCGGAAGCGCCGATGCAGGCCCTGTCTTTATTTCAAATTTACGGCAAAGCCAGCGGTGTTATGAAACTGGCGGCCCCTGTTCGAAAACTATGCGAGAGAGCCTTGCTTCAAGGGGTTAAAGACGGACATATTATGCTGGAACGCGAAGACGATAGCGAAATTGAGGGTCCTGACGACAGCACAGGCTGGATTGTACGATTGCCCGATCAACCGCGTGTTATTATTCGTGATCTAGGCCATCGCAGTTTTGCTGAAATCCCAATGGGCGAGTTGGCGGGGCTTGTACTTGAAATTCGCACGCAAGATGAATTTATGGGCCGCGAGGATATTTACCGGTCTGTACTTGGGTATTATGGCCTACAAAAACTCACGGCGCTGGTCCGGCGCAGGCTTGATAAAGTTCTGGCTGTTTATTTTTAACCAATAAAAAACCGCCCCAAAGGACGATTTTCAAAACATTCATAAGGTAAGCTGTAGCGCTAGTAACGGCGCGGCTTCTTTTTGGTAGGGATTAACCCTTCCATTTGGGCGCGCTTACGGGCCAATTTACGGACGCGGCGGACAGCTTCTGCCTGTTCGCGGACGCGTTTCTCAGACGGTTTTTCGTAATGCTTGCGGGCTTTCATTTCCCGCAGCACGCCTTCGTTCTGAAGTTTTTTCTTCAAAGCGCGGAGCGCCTGATCGACATTATTCTGACGGACGTAGATTTCGACCATGTGTATCAACTCATTTCTAGTTCAAAATTAAAGGCCAGATACGTCATCCAGCCCTTGGAATGGAGGGCTTCTAGCGGGGGAATGTGTCAAGGTAAAGGCGTGATGCTGTCTTTTATGGCTTATTTTGACGGTTTTTGTTCCCAAAATTGAAAAAATCAGTCATTTAGGGGTGTATGGATTTTAATGCTCCCCACTATATTCAATCCGGCGATATCCGGCTTGCGACCTATTCCGCAGGGAATGAAAGAGCCCCTGCCATCATTCTTGTTCATGGCTGGCCGGAAATTGCCTATAGCTGGAAAAACCAGATCACGCCGTTCACAAATGCTGGTTATCGGGTTATTTGCTATGATCTTCGCGGCTTTGGCCGTTCGGATTGCCCGCATGACGTTACGGCCTATGGTTTGCCGCAATTAGTGGCAGACCTCGAAGCGGTAATGGACAGTTACAGAGTGGAGGATGCGCTGATTTGCGGGCATGATTGGGGCGGCATCATTGTCTGGTCAGCCTCGAGAATGATAAGCCATCGTGTGCGGGGTGTTATCTCTATTTGTACGCCCTGTGTTGCGCAGGCCCCTGTCGACCCTTTGAAAATTTTCGAAAAACGATTTGGAAAAGATCATTATTTTGTTGATTTTAATAACCATCCCGGGCGGGCCGAGGCCTTGTTTTCCCGCGATATAGATGCGTTTTTCAAGCTTATGTTCCGAACGACGCCTGCGGGACAGGTCATGGATAAGAAATTTACCTATATTCCCAAAAGCTTTGAGCGTTATCTCGCCGAAGGAACGCCGCCTTTGCGGGGCTATGTTATGAGTGATGATGACCGTGCCCATTATGTTCGCGCCTATCAGCGCAGCGGGTTTCATGGCGGCTGTAATCTTTACCGCAATACAACAGCGAATTGGCAATTAACCCAAGGTTTGCCGCAAAAACTGTGGCGCCCGTCGCTTATGTTAAGTCCGGCCGATGATATATTATTGCCGCCAGAAACGACAGATCATATGCCGGCTATGTCGCGTGATCTAACGCGGCATATCATTCCGGACTGTGGTCATTGGGCTATGTGGGATAATCCGGTGGATGTTAATGCCGCTATTATAGGTTGGCTTTCAGAAAAATTTCCGCTTTAAATCATAACCTGCCGAAATTTGGTCATATTTTTCTTTAACTTATAAACTATGGGAGGACATGGTATGCGGCCATTTTTATACGCGGTTACAATTTTATTTTATCTTATAAGCTTAACGGCTTGCGGGACTGTGGCAACAAGTACCAAAATTGCATCTGGTGCCGTTAAAGCAACAGGAAAGCTTGCTGTTGGAACCGGGAAAATTGTTTATCACGGCGCGAAAATTTCCGGTGATACAGTTATGAAAGCGACAAAAGACTCAGCCGATATGGCTAAATCAATCGGCCAGTCAAAAACGGTTAAGGGCACTATACAGGCCATTCGGCAAGCGCCGCCGCCCGAACATGTTGAAAAAGCTGTTGAAGCTGAAGATTTTGGTGAAGCCTTATTATCTCCTTTATCAGATGTTAATCTGCGCAAACAAAAAATTCCGGTTTTATTGACAACGCTTGAAACACCCTATGATAGAATCCCGGATGCATCTTGTGCGGGACTTGCCGGTGATCTTAAAGCGCTAGACACAGTTTTAGGACCAGATATGGACCGGCCGGAACCGGATTATAGCCGGCCAGAAAAAACCAAACGATTTGTGACGCGCAATTCGGTCAAAGCCGTTGAAAAAACCGCATCCAGTTTTATTCCCTTCCGATGGGTTGTCCGCGCGGCAACGGGGGCGAGCGCGCATGAAAAAAATATACAAAAGGCGTATAGAAAAGGGGTGGCTCGCCGCGGATATTTACGCGGATTATACCAAGCCGATGATTGTTTTTATAAAATGCGAGCGGCTGAGCTTGGACTTACATATTCGCGTATAGAGCGTTAATGAGCGCAACGGGGCGCTTATCTCCGATCAATGAATTATCTTGGCGGGTCATGGCATAGGCCCCTGTGATACCGGCTGTTTTATCGGCCCATACGCAGGACCCGCCCCAACCGCTATGTCCGATGGTATCCGGATTAGGGCCGTAAATATAATTCGGATCATTGCGCATCATGCCAGCGGCAAAATCCAATGTGAAAGGCAAGACCAGATTAGGGGCTTTTATCCGTGATTGCCCGAGAGCCTGAACCGTATCTTCGGCAAGATACACCTCGCCGTCCAGTGTCCCGTTTAAAGCCAGCGACATAATACGGGCTAGGCTTTTGGCATTGGCTTGGATGTTCGATGCGGCAAATTCTGCCGAAAGCCAACGGGCTTTATCACGCGTATCGGGGCTGGATGATTTTTGCATAAAGGCGGCGTGTGTGGCCGTATTTATTTCGCCTAAATCGGCTACGGCCTTGGGTTTGGCCATAGCGGCGCAGCGGTCATGATGGGCCTCGGGCAGGCCTATCCAGATGTCAAGATTATGAGGGGCGGCAATATCCTGGCGAAGGATTTGACCAAGGCTTCGTCCATGCGCATCGGCGCGGCGCGCAATTTCGCCCGCTAAAAACCCAAAGGTAATCGGATGATAACCGCAGGCTTGCCCGGGCGGAAAGAGAGGCGCTTGCCGTGCTAAAGTCTGGCAGGTTTTATCCCAATCATACCAGTCTTGTGCTGTCCAATTTGGATCGGTTATGCCGGGTAATCCCGATTGATGGGACATAAGCTGGCCTATGGTTAGTCCTTCTTTGCCGTCGCCTGTAAATTCAGGCCAGACAGATGATACTAATTGATTATAGCCGATTTTATCTTGATCAATCAGATGGGCGATGATTAGGGCTACAACCGCCTTGCCGGATGAATAAACTGAAATTAGATGATTATCAGTCAGCGGTATGGTTTTCGCTCTATCCGCCCAACCACCATATATTTCAATTAAGGGTGCGCCGTCTTTATAGACACACAAATTGGCCCCTAATTCCGCTTTATTTTGGAATTGTTGGCGAAAAACATTGACCACCGGCGTTAAATGATCGGGGGCGTGAATTGTGAAAGGCGTTTCTGTCATAAAGGTACCACAGGTAAAGGCGTTGACGTTAAAAGGCTGTCTTGCTGGTTTATAAGCGGCAGTTCGCCTCTAAACCTATTATCTTTATCGCTTTTTGCTACTTTTATAATAGCAAAGGTTGAAGCCGCAGCGCGAGCCATTGCCTGTTTAGGTCCGTCGCCATTAAGGCGATGTGCCAGTAAAGTTGCGGCCATAATATCACCGCCGCCATGAGGTACGCGATCAAAGCGTTGATGGGCGACATAGACCGATTGTGCTGAATCAATCCATAAAGCGCCGATCTTATCGCCGATGGGGACCGATGTGATCAGACTGTCGCAAGGCAGTGTATCGGCAGCGCAGCGGGCAATAGATTGCATATTATCAGGTTTTACGTCGGCTAAATATGACAATTCCCATAAATTAGGTGTTGTCACATGGGCGAGGGGTAAAAGGTGTTCTTTGATCGCTTGCGCTGTTTCGGGTGCTATATAAAGTCGTCCATGATCTCCCATGACCGGATCAATTAGGATATCGGCCTGTGGGTTTTGTTCTTTAATAGAGAGAATAATGTCTGCGGCGAGTATCACATGGTCAATATCGCCCAAATAACCTGTCATAACAGCGTCAAAGGCAATGCCTTGTGCGTGAATACCTGCCCACATATCGCGCAGTCGTTCTGGATCGGTTATTGCGCCGCCCGGATCGCCCCATCCTGGATGCCGGCCAAAGAGGGTTGTTGGTAAGACACAGGTCTCGACCCCGAGGCGGCGCAGGCAAAACGCGCTGGCTGAGGCACCAACATGAGACGCACCAACAAATGAGGATATGATTAAAGCAGTTTTCATTTCTTTCCTCTGGCGCTAGAGACATAAAAAATCAACCGGGAGCCCCCTATGTCATACACAATTTATCACAATCCGCGGTGCTCAAAATCGCGCCAAGGTCTAAAAATTCTGGAAGCGGCCGGAATTGAACCGAATATTCACCTATATTTGGAGGATGTTTTGTCCGCGGATGATATTCGCGAAATTTTGCTGATGCTGGGTTTAGATGACCCGCGGGATTTAATGCGTAAGGGTGAGGATATATACAAAGCGCTTGATTTGAAAAATATTGACAGCGAAACTGCTTTGATAACGGCTATGGCTGCGCACCCAAAACTGATTGAACGTCCGATTGTGGTCAAAGATGATACAGCCGTTATTGGACGCCCGCCGGAAAATATCCGCAAATTATTGTAACTGGATGCCTTTTATCAGAAAATTATAGAAAAAAAGCTGCGTTTAAACGCCTTGTTAAGCAAAGCAAGGCATCACTCCATTAACCATAGCACGATTGCGTGCTTATTTGGAGGATTAAGATGCGGCTTGCAGTTTGTACCTTATCAGCAATTTTGCTGTCAGGATGTTCGTGGTTAGGTGGAGGCCTTGGGGGGCACTCAGGACAGAATAACGCTTATAATGCTAGTGGCCGTTATGCATCTGCGCAGGGCGCGCAAGCCCGCGGTAAACAATATCGTGGCCCGCAGGCGGGACCTTGCCAAATTTTTGTACCTACGCAGCCTATTCCCCATGGATGTGACCCGGCTTCTGTAACCCTTGCTGCGCCCGGGGCGCAATATGGGGGTCAACATGCGGGCGGTTTTCCGCAAACGCCTCAATTTGGCAACACAGCCATTACAGGCGGGTATGGCAGTCATGCGGCAGACGCGCACAACCAATCGGCGCATTATCAACCTAAAAAACGTCTGCGTAAGCCGAAATGGCGTGGATCATTGTCTTTAGGCGGCGAAAAAAGCAATGGTGGTGATTATTTAAATTATGACGACGCAGGTCTTGGTAGATCGCAACTTATTCCGACTACTATTCAAAGGCAGGATGGTAGTGCTCGAAATCTCAATACATTCCGCTTTGGGGGTTTTAACCCGAGTCTAAATTATAACCCTTTTGATTTTCGTGAAGATTTTACCGAAGGCTCGCCGCCATCAGGTACAATTACCGATACGCGTTATTTTGCTGATGTTGAAAATGTTGACATGCCTAATATCTCTTTTGATGATGTTCACAGTACACCTGTGACGATTTCGGGCGGTGTTGAATATATTGCGTCACCACGCACAACGCTTTTTGCCAATGCGGGCTATAGTTATGCCGAAGGCGAGGATGATAGCGGTATTACAATTGACGGCCGTTTGTTACGAGAAGTTCGGACGCGTACGTTTACCGAGTCGATGGTATCACCAGGAACATTTATTCAGCAAAGCGATGATACGAATACAAGCTTTATACCGAATGTGGATATAGCCCATTTTAACTTTAGTTTCTCGGATTTGGAACGAATTAACCTTGAAGCGGGTGCCCGTCATTATTTTAATCCTATCTTTAAAAACCAAACACAAACCAGTATTACACCCTTTATAGGTGCAGCCGCCGGCGCGAGTCATTATAATGCGCAATCATTTACCATCTCCCAAGAGCAATTGTTCTATGAAAGAGCCTTTGAATCGGATCTGGAAACGCTAGAGTTTTATGAACCGCCCAGCCTGACACAGGTTGTAGATGTTTATGATAGCCAATGGGTTCCGCAAGGGTCTTTAACTGCAGGTGTAGAATGGCAGATGACGCCAAAGACGGCTTTGGCGTTTGAAACGGGTCTTCGAATCGAAGGGGCTCGAGACTATTCCAATGGTACAAAGGGCGATACGAATGTCGCAATCCCGTTCACCATACGCGGGAGCTATAATTTTTAGCTAAAGAATTGAATAAATTAAGGTTTTGTTTCCGTTTTGAAAACCTTTTTTTAAGTATAACCAATTATAAGCGGGGCAGATGAAGTGTCTAATGTGAAAAAAGGGAGGCGGCGATGCGTCTTGTAGTTGTAGCGTTATCAACAGTATTATTGTCAGGATGTTCTTGGCTAGGAATGGGCGGGTCAAGCGCAAGCCAATATGGCTATGGCGGTGGAGCGTATAGCGGTGGATCTTTTGGGGCTGGATGTGCTCCTGTAGGGTCCTTCGGAGCCGGGTCTTACGGTGCCACGTCATATAGTGCCGGATATGGTGCTGCTGGATGCGGCCCTGCAGGCGGGTATGG
>CAZZKV010000012.1:39874-72724 GCA_964654665.1 uncultured Caulobacterales bacterium
CTGGTGGCTTTGGAACCGGTGTTGCTGGTGCAGGCGGATTTGGCGCTGGTACGGTCACAACACTGGGTGCGAATGCACCTTTTGGGGCCGCAGTTAACACCGTTCAAGGTGGTATAGCCGGAACACAATTTGCAGGCGGTCAATTCGCTGGCGGAAATGTTACGACAGTTCAAGGGGCTCCGATTTATGTAGGACAGCCTTATGCAGCCTATTACGGCGTTCCGCAATTACGCGGCGCGGCGGCAGCCCTGCCTTTTGCTCTAACGGCGGGTATTGGAACGAATTTTGATATTGGCGGTGACTTCTTCACAGAAAAACCGGCTGGCCCTGCAACGACAGGCACAGGCGGTTTAAGTGCGGGCCGAACAGTTTCAGCCCTAGACTCTATCAGTTATAATCAAGCCTTTGATTCCGGTATTCGATATGATCTTGGTGCAGAATTTGATGTTAACCAAGATACGACGCTTTTATCGCGGATTGGGTACTCACAGGCCGATGGTAAGCGAAATAATATTGGTACTGTGACCGAAGGCGGGACAACGGCTGATCTATTTGCGGAATTTAGCGATCTTGAGCAATATAGTATTGAAGGCGGCGTGCGTAAATATGTTGGCGGCCCCAATGTTGGTCTGCGGCCCTATGTTGGCGCATTAGGTGGCTTTGTTTATACTGATGATGTTGACGTAACACAGTCATCGACAGCCTTTGCAGGTGGTGATGAGACACAACAATATCTGGATGGCGGCTGGTCGCCAACAGCGACGGGTGTTATTGGTGCCGAATGGCAAGTCGGACCTCGCTCTGCTATTGGTATTGAAAGTGGTATTCGCTGGCAGGATAATGGCGATACAAATTTTGAATCGAAAGATCGGTGGTCTATTCCGCTCTCGTTACGCGGACGTGTCGCATTCTAAGCTTAGAACTTTTTATGAATATAAAAACCCGGCTTTTAGGTCGGGTTTTTTATTTGAATATGCCGCTTTGAACTCAAAATGATCGTTATTTATTTTTGAAATGCGGCTTTCGTTTTTCTACAAAGGCCATCATGCCTTCTTTTTGATCTTCTGTGGTGAACATGGATTGGAACAAGCGGCGCTCAAACCGAATGCCTTGGGATAAGGTCATTTCAAAGGCACCATTAAGCGTTTCTTTGGTCATCATAGCAATGGGGTGGCTCTGTCCGGCTATTTTTGCCGCTGCTTCTTTGGCTGTTTCCATTAAATCATCCAAAGGCACGACCCGGGATACGAGGCTGGCGCGTTCAGCCTCTGCGGCGTCCATCATCCGGCCCGTTAGGCACATATCCATGGCTTTGGCTTTGCCGACGGCTCGAATAAGGCGCTGCGTACCGCCGATGCCGGGCATAACGCCCAGATTAATTTCTGGTTGTCCAAATTTCGCATTATCGGCCGCGATAATAAAATCACACATCATGGCGATTTCGCATCCTCCGCCCAAGGCGTAGCCGGCAACGGCAGCGATAATCGGTTTGCGAAATCGGGCTATTGCGGAATGATAGAGATCAAAAGTATCATTTTTATAGATATCGAGATAGCTATCATCGGCCATTTCCTTGATATCAGCGCCAGCAGCAAAGGCCTTTTCATTACCCGTCAATATGACACAGCCAATCATTTCGTCTTCTTCAAGGGCCGCGAGCGCATCGGCGATTTCGGTCATCATTGCTGTATTTAAAGCATTGAGAGCATTGGGCCGGTCAAGTTGTAAGGTAGCAACATGCCCATCACGCGTCAGTTCAATCATTTCGTAATTCATACGGATCTCCGATCAGATTTATCGCCGGCATTTACACCAGTGTTTTCACCGACACAAGCTATGTTATGACTGACATCTCTTGCATAAAAAACTTGACCGCCCTGATTGGATGATGCGTGTTATGGGCGTCGTGCAATTATGACAGGGTTTGCCTTCACGTCCGTAAACTGCAAAATTATGTTGAAAATACCCTAAATCACCCTTGGTATTCGCGAAATCCTTAAGGCTGCTTCCGCCGGCATTTATGGCTTCGTGAATGACATCTTTAATGTGGCGGGTCAGGCGTTCTATTTCAGCGCGCTTAAGCGCGCCAGCAGAGCGTTCAGGCGAAATGCCGGCCCGATAGAGCGCTTCGCAAACATAGATATTGCCTAATCCCGCGACTATATGCTGGTTCAAAAGAGCGGCTTTGATTGTACTTGTTTTATGTTTAATAGCGGAGCGCAAAGCCGGAGCGTTGAAATCGTTCCCTAAAGGTTCTGGACCAAGATCATCAAGGCGATACGGCGCCTTGGCGCTAATAAGATCCATAAACCCAAAACGCCGAGGATCATTATAAGTTATCCGGGCGCCGCTGCTCATTTCAAAAATTACATGATCGTGTTTGGAATTGGTCTTAGGATTATAGACGTAATGGCCCTGGTGTTTCGTATCAATAGTAAACCGCCCCGACATACCCATATGCATGAAGAGGCGCTCACCCGTAGACAACTCGGCTTGTAGAAATTTAGCGCGTCTTGACAGGCGTGTGAGAGTCGAGCCTTGAATACGGTCTATAAATCCATCAGCAAAAGGAAAGCGTAGATCCGCTCTGTTTAATATAACCGTTTCAAAACGGAACCCTTCCATGACGGGCGCTAGGCCCCGTTTCACGGTTTCAACTTCGGGTAATTCGGGCATGATGTCCTATGGCTAATTTTAGACGCTTGGTTTAGGTAGCGCTTATGGATAAAAATACAAAGCCCAAAACAACCGCTGCCGAAACCACAATCGATTTTGGATTTGAAAATGTGCCGATATCGGAAAAAGCCTCTCGCGTGCGTGGCGTTTTTGACTCTGTTGCGGCCAATTATGACGTAATGAATGATGCGATGTCGCTAGGTGTCCACCGGACATGGAAAAACATGACTATAACCAAGATTAATCCACAACCCGGCGAGCGTTTGATTGATGTTGCGGGAGGAACCGGAGATTTGGCCCGGCGTTTTATTAAGCGTGCAGAGCGTGTACGCCGCCGTCGCGGCGGGCCCGCTGCGCGAGCTATTATTTGCGATATTAATGCCGAAATGCTGTATGCGGGGATTGATCCCGTAAAGGATAGCGGATTGGATATTTCGCGGATTTGCGGCGACGCGCAGTGCTTACCGTTTCCTGATAACCATGCTGATGTGATAACTATTGCTTTCGGTATTAGAAATGTAACGGACCGTATGGCGGCCTTGAAGGAATTTTCCCGCGTTTTAAAACCGGGCGGGCGGTTATTTGTTCTCGAATTTTCAACCCCGCCGGCACAGGCCCTTCGTCGATTATATGACCTGTATTCTTTTAATGTTATTCCGCGGCTTGGCGGATTGCTAGCAGGGGATAAAGATAGCTATCAATATTTGGTAGAAAGCATTCGCCGATTTCCGCGCCAAGCCGCCTTTGCCGATATGATAGAGGAGGCTGGATTTAGCCGAATCGGGTGGCAAGATTATTCGGGTGGGATTGCAGCCTTGCATTGGGGATGGAAAATCTAGCCCTTGTAACGCGCGATAATTACCCTAACTATCCACAATGGTACCAAGCTCTATACAATCCGCAAAAGCTGAAGAAAAATTATCCTACCAGCTTAAAAGCTTTTGGCGGTTGTGGCCTTATTTGTGGCCGGCATCACGGCCCAGTTATAAATTGCGTACGTTTTTAGCATTAACCTTGACGATTGCCGGACAATTTATCGTCGTCGCTGCTCCGTTTTTTTTGGGTCGCGCCATTGATGCTATGAACGCCCAGATAGAGTCTATGGGACCGGGCGGCGCGATAGGTATATCGATAATTTTGTTGATATTGGCTTATGGGGGGTTTCGCCTGTTTTCAATTCTTCTATCTGAAGGGCGAGAATTTATTTTTGCACCTGTCGCCCAATATGCCCAGCGTTCTGTGGCGACGGCGACATTTGCGCATTTGCATCGGTTATCCTTACGGTTCCACCTTGAAAAACGTACCGGCGGATTATCGCGCACGATCGAGCGCGGTATCCGGTCTATCGATTTTCTATTCCGGTTTCTGCTGTTCAACATTGGCCCAACGCTATTGCAATTAGGGATAGCGGGCAGTGCGTTTTGGCTGGCTTATAACTGGCAATTCGCCTTAATTGCTGTGGCTGTTGTTTTGGCTTACATTGGCTTTACAATTTCTACAACAGAATGGCGGTTAAAATTTCGTAGAGATATGAACCGGCAGGATACCCAGGCGAATGCAAAAGCAATTGATAGTCTTCTCAATTATGAAACCGTCAAATATTTCAATGCCGAGGATTTTGAAACCGAGCGCTATGACCGGGCTATGGCAGGGTATCAAAAGGCGGCAATTTTATCACGCACCTCTCTAGCGACGGTAAATATAGGACAAAGCTTTTTAATGAATGTGGGTTTGGTCGCTCTGGTTTTACTAGCGGCGCAAAATATCCTGCGCGGCGACATGACAACGGGTGACGTGTTCACTATTACGATGGTGATGATGCAGGTTTATCGACCCTTGAATATTCTAGGCTTTGCCTATCGGGAAATTAAACAAGCTCTAACGGATATGGAAAAAATGTTTGCTCTGCTCGATATTCAGCCCGAGGTACAAGACTCAGCGGAGGCTCGCGCTATTAATGATATTAAAGGCGCAATTGCATTTGAAAATGTCGCATTTCGATACGAGGCTAACCGTCCGATATTAGGCGGGGTAAGTTTTACGATAGAGCCGGGCCAGACCGTGGCTGTCGTAGGGCCAACGGGGGCGGGTAAATCGACTTTGTCCCGCATCCTTTTCCGCTTTTATAATATTGCCTCTGGCTGCGTTCGGGTTGATGGTCATGATATAACTGAAATTACGCAAGACAGCCTGCGCCGCACTATTGGTATTGTACCGCAAGACACGGTACTTTTTAATGATACTATCGGTTATAATATCGGCTATGCGCAGCCCGAAGCCACGCAAGGTGAGATTGAGAATGCTGCGCGGGATGCGCAAATTCATGATTTTATTACAGCTTTGCCCGCAGGGTATGATACGCTTGTAGGGGAACGCGGGCTTAAACTATCAGGCGGGGAAAAGCAGCGGGTGGCTATTGCTCGGACGTTATTAAAAAATCCGGCGATTTTGATATTAGATGAGGCGACCTCGGCGCTTGACAGTGTTACGGAACGCGACATTCAGACGGCTTTGGATATAGCCTCCAAAGATCGGACAACATTAGTTATTGCGCATCGGCTCTCGACGATTATCGGGGCTGATAAGATTATTGTTATGGAGGCTGGCCGTATTGCCGAACAGGGAACCCATAGCGAATTGCTTAAGAAACAGGGCCTATATTCGCGGCTGTGGGAGCAACAAGAAAATATGCCGGCATGATATCAACGCTTAGAGGGATGATATTTTTATCATAACATCTTGTAGGCGGCGTATTTGATGTGTTTCTTGATCAATGCCCATTTCAAGAGCAAGTAATTTACCCTTTTGATTCAAATTCAATTCTTTGCCGTCATAAAAACGGTGTTTAATACGGTGATATTTCATTAATTTTGTTTGATGTTGTTCTATCCGAATAGTCAATTGATCTTTAAGCGCATCAATATCAATAGCGTCCATGGCATAAAATTTGACCAATAAATCATCTTTGATAGACGGTTGGCGGCTGGGCCGCATGGACCAGAGATTAACCGCCTCGCGTCCTTTAGGTGTTATTGTATGCAAGATACGGTTGGGTTTGCCCGATTGTTTCACCTCATCACTTTTGACAAAGCCTTTTTCACGTAACCTACCGAGTTCGCGGTAAATTTGCTGATGCGAAGCGCGCCAGAAAAACCCGATTGAGGCATCGAAATTCTTCGCCAAATCATAGCCGCTCATTGATCGTTCGGTCAGACAGACTAAGATGGCTTCGGCCAAGGCCATGATGACTCCCCTATTGCTTGTCACTATGCAATTTTTTTCATAGTGTTCTTAAGGTATACAAGCAGGATGTCCAATGTCTCTTCAAGGAAAAACAATTTTTATGTCAGGCGGCTCACGGGGTATTGGCTTGGCTATGGCTAAAAAATGTGCAGCACAGGGTGCTAATGTCGCTATTGCCGCCAAAACGGCTGAGCCTCACCCTAAACTTGACGGCACGATTTATACGGCCGCCCGCGCGATAGAAGCGGCCGGTGCTGCGTATAACATTAAAGCCTTGCCCCTTATTTGTGATATTCGCGATGAACAGGCTGTGGATAAAGCTGTGGAAAAGACTGTGGATCAGTTGGGCGGTATCGATATTTGTATTAATAATGCCAGTGCAATTGCTTTAACGCCAACACCGTTAACATCGATGAAGCGTTACGATTTGATGAATGATGTGAATGCACGCGGTACATTTATGCTGAGTCAGAAATGTTACCCATATCTAAAACAAGCTTCTAATCCGCATATTCTTAACATTGCTCCGCCGCTGGATATGTCGGCTCGCTGGTTTAAACGACATACGGCTTATACAATGGCGAAATATGGTATGAGTATGTGCACATTGGGTATGGCGGCTGAATTTGCCAAAGACGGTATTGCGGTTAATTCACTTTGGCCTATGACGTCGATTGATACGGCGGCAGTACGAAATGTTTTGGGCGGTGACAGTATGGCCAAAATGAGCCGCACGCCTGACATTATGGCGGACGCAGCCTGTGTCGTGCTTAATCAAGATGCCAAAGAATATACGGGTCAGTTTATCATTGATGAATTCATTTTGTCAGAAACAGGAACAACCGATTTTAGGCAATATAATCAGCCGGGATATGAGGGCCCCTTAGCGGCAGATTTCTTTGTACCGTCTGATTGGATAGCCAAAAGCCGGTCTGATGTTGTTGAACATCCCGGTTATAAAGATTGAATGCAGAATAATTAATTAGGATAATTAATACTAACCCAAGGAATTTTATGCCTACGCTTAATGCGCTTGATCCAACACCCGATCAAATTAAAGAGTTTCTATCCCATAAACTGGCCAGCGAGCCCGTTTTCATGCTGAACTTGCTTAAATTCAAAGACCGAGCAACCTATAAAGACGGCGAAGATGTTTCTGGCCGTGAAGCTTATAGCCGTTATGCCAAAGCTTTGACCTTGCTAGTTAAAGATGCGGGAACAGATTCCAAACCAATTTTTGGCGGCAAGATCAATGCCTGTCTTATCGGGGCTGGCGCCGGTGTTGATAAAGATAATATGGAATGGGACGCAGTTGCCATATTCCGATACCCTAACGCGGCCACCATGTTTCAACTGGTAAGCTCTGATGCCTATCGTAAAATCCATAAACATCGCCGGGCTGGCCTTGCAGGGCAATTACTCATTAGCTGTGATAACGGAGGGATATTTTAATGTCCCAAACCTTACTGGTTAAAAAGTCTGATTTTTCGGATGTATCTCTGGTTCACGCAGATGATCCGCCATTGGCGGACGGGTATATACGTGTTGCGATCGGACCTTGGGCCCTAACGGCAAATAATATTACGTATATGGTTGCTGGCGATCGCATCGGATATTGGAAATTTTTTGACCCGCAGGCCTATGGCCTTGATAAGCCCGACCATGGCAGAATGCCAGTATGGGGATATGCCCGAGTTACGCAAAGCCGCTGCGAGGGGGTCGAGCCGGGCCAAACCCTTTATGGTTTTCTCCCAATTGCTGATCATTTTGACATGCGCCCGACAAAGATCAGCCGCTCTGGATTTGTAGATGGTAACGAGCACCGGACCGGGCTCCATAATATTTATAACCGCTATACAGTCGTTGAGTCCGACCCATCCTTTGCAGTGCATCAGGATTTACAACCCTTGCTAAGACCACTGTTTACAACAAGCTTTTTGATCGATGATTTTCTGGATGATGAAAATGTCTTTGGTGCCGATCAGGTTTTGATTTTATCGGCCTCGTCTAAAACCGCTCTGGGGACAGCCTTTTGTCTTAAAGAGCGCGGCGGCGTTAAAATCACGGGATTAACATCGGATGGCAATATGGCCTTTACGCGCGGAACGGGGTTTTATGACGCGGTTTACAATTATGATTCTGTGACGTCATTAGATCCGCAGGTGAAAACCGTTATTGTAGATATGTCAGGCAATGGTACAGTTATCGCCGCAGTTCAGGATCATTTTAAAGATAATTTGAAATATATTTGCCGGGTTGGCCTCTCGCATTGGGATTCTCTGTCAGGCGTAACGTCTAATCAAACGACGTCGCAGGCTTTCTTTTTTGCCCCTGACAGAGCCAAACAACGGCTTGAAGATTGGGGTGGGGCAGGCTTTGCTACTCAATTGGGTGCGCGCTGGCTCCCATTTTTGGATAGTGCAAGCGATTGGCTCTCTATTGAAAAAACCAGCGGTATTGGCCCTATTCTTCAAGCTTATAAGGCCGTGTTAGGCGGGCAGGCCGCCCCTGATAAAGGATATCTGTTTTCACTATAGGACAAGCATATGACTTATAATTGCTTCGACGTTTCGATTGATAATAATATTGCACATATTGTGTTAAGCCGCCCGGAAAAGCGTAATGCGATGAGTGCAGATTTCTGGCGTGAATTACCGGAAATTATTCAGGATATTGATGATAATGCTAGAGCGCGCGTTATTGTGATATCCAGCACCGGCCCTATTTTTTCTGCGGGTATTGATGTGGCCATGTTATCTGGTGATGTCACGGGTAGCGGCGATAAAAATATGGCTGATTACGGCGCCCATTTTTATAGTACTGTTAAGCGGTTACAAGCCAGTTTCAGCGCGCTCGAAAATTGCCGCATCCCCGTATTAGCTGCCATCCAAGGCGGTTGTATAGGCGGCGGTGTTGATTTGATTACCGCTTGCGACATGCGGTATGGCACGGCTGATAGTTATATTACCATTTATGAAATCAATGTGGGTATGACAGCTGATGTAGGAACATTTCCCCGTATTTTAAATCACCTGCCTGAAGGTATTGTTCGCGAGCTGGCCTATACGGGGCGAAAAATGAAAGCTGATGAAGCAACCCAGCGCGGTTTGTTTAACGCGGTCTATGACAGTCAAGAAGCCATGCTTGAGGCTGTGATGAAGACCGCCGCGCAGATTGCTTCTAAACCCCCTATGGCGATTTACGGCTGTAAGCGGATAATTAAATATAGCCGGGATCACAGCACCGAAGATGCGCTTGATAATATTGGCGTTTGGAATATGTCTATGTTGATTCCAACCGAAATGATGGAAGCCATGCAGGCCATGGGCCAAAAACGGGCAGGTGTTTTTAAAGACTTGCCGAAAAAAACCGGTTAATTTGTATGAAAACCGTTGAAGCATATATTCAAAAGGTGCCGCAATGGCGCGATGAATTACGGATTTTATGCGATCTCGTTTTACAAACTGACCTTAAAGAAACCATCAAATGGGGCGCGCCGAGTTATGGTTTGGACGGCCATAACCTTATTGGGGTCAACGGGTTTAAATCTTATTTTGGACTATGGTTTCATCAAGGTGCTTTGCTAAGTGACCCGGCCGGTGTTTTAATCAATGCACAAATAGGGAAAACGACCGCGATGCGTCAGTGGCGAATGTATCATATGGATGATATTAATCCTAAGATGATTCAGCAATATCTGGACGAGACACTCGCGCATTGCCGAGCTGGCCGGCGCGTGAAAATTCCGCCCAAGCGACCAGTTGCTATGCCGCAGATATTACGAGATGCCTTAGACAGAGATGCAATCGCGCATGACATGTTTGCTAGGCTAAGCCAGAGTCACCGCCGTGAATATATTGACTATATAACCGAGGCCAAACGTGACGCCACACAAGTAAAGCGTCTCGATAAAACCTTAACATTGATAAAATCTGGCGCAGGGCTTCACGATCAATATCGGTGAGGTATCTTCATGGTTAAGACGTGTCCTAATGCTATGAATTCATTAGCTGTGCGCGGCACCCCAATAATTATAGGCGAGTACTTTGGGGCCGGGAATATACATTTCATCCAGCCTATCAAGATGTAGGCCTGCACTCCGAAATAGCGCCGGAATATCGCGCCCGCTATGACAGCCACCAGCGATTTTTTTCCAATAGGGATCAATCCGATTTTGCCATTTATGAATGTTTTCATCCGGGGCTTTGCCATGTTCCGTAAATAATATCTGTCCGCCCGGTTTTAGAATGCGGCCCATTTCATGTAAGGCTTTAATAGGGTCGGGGATCGTGCAGAGCGTATATGTGACGACAACCGTATCTGCGGTATTATTTTCTAATGGAATATCTTCGCCTGATAAGCCGATGCGCTCTATCGGAATAGGGCAAGCGGTACGGCGGGCTTGACCGCGGTTCCATATAGGGTCGTCAGGGTCCACACCAATGATTTTGCTGACGTTAGCCGGGTTATAATGGGGTAAATTTAAGCCCGATCCAATGCCGATTTCTAAAACGACCCCTTTGGCATGGGGCACAACTTTTTCACGTTGTTTGGTAATCGGTCCTATGCTGCAGGTTTTGTCGAGACAACACGGCAGAATATAGCGGTTATAAAATCCCATATGTGTTGATAGAGCTTATTGCCGCCGCGGTAAAGCAAAGCGTTCATCTGTCTGCCCACCCAAAATCATCTGGGCCATAAGTGCGCCTGAGCCAGCACTGAGCGTCCAGCCCATGTGACCATGTCCCGTATTAACCCATAGACCGGGTATGTGGCTGCGGCCAATAAAGGGACGGCCTAGCAGGCTCATGGGCCGAACGCCGCGCCACTGGCTAACGGGTTTGCCCAAAACAGCCACCATATCCGGTGCAATGCGGTGCCAGATTTCTTGTAAATCCAGGGCACTTTTTGTATCGACGCTACCCGACAGGCGGATATGATTATGAAACCGGGTCATAGCTGAGTGGCTGGCATGATCCATAATGGGGCCAATGGGGATGGCCAGCATATTTTTAGGACGGTTAAAGTTGAGCGCAAATCCGGGAAGCTCGATCATGGGTATATTAACGCCCAAAGATGATAATAAATCCGGAGAACGAAATCCTGCAGTGATAATAACATGATCTGACATAATATCATGATCATTGGCGCGAATACCCATCAACCGGTTGTCATTAAGAAGAAAGTCGAAAGCTTTGATGTCATAAAGAATTGTACTGCCGCGCCGGATTATGGATGCAGCGAGCCGTTCGCTATATAAATAGGCATTTCCGGCGCTATCATTGGGAAAGGTGATGGCATGTCGGTTAAAGCTGGCTTTATTGGGAACGAGCGCTTTATAGGTTACGCCGAGGCGATCATATTGTGATAGGGCATGGCGATATGTGGATTCAGTTTCAAATATCTGCAAACTGCCGTTACGGGCCAGTTTAAGCGGTTTGTCTAAACGTGCGGCACGCTGATGAATTAATTCGGCGGACGTCTTTGCCAAATCAAATACGTCTTTGGCAATTTGGTCATTGGTTATCTTACCGAGGCCGAATAAATTCCATGCTCGGGCTTGACTGGGGTGTATCATACCAGAGTTTCGAAAACCGGCACCTTGGCCGGGATATGAATTTTTCTCTATAATTGTAACGCGCGCCCCGTTTGCAATTAAGGCATCTGCGCAAGATAAACCAATCAAGCCTGCACCAATTAGGATGATATGTGGAGCCTTTTCCATGATGTGCGCTTAGCGAAAAGTACAAGAAAAACAAACTATCATTTGCATGATGGCAATAAAAATAGATAGTGAAATAAGCAAAATGAGGAAAGGCTCCATTATGATCCGTTTATTGGGTGTTATTTGTCTCTTTTTATTATCCGTGCTTTTAGGGGCATGTTCAGGTGATAAGGAGACCCTCGTTCCGCAGGCTAAAATTTTAACGCCACAAGGGATGGTTCAGGGTGTATCAACGGCTGACTCTGATATCTATAATTTTAAAGGGATTCCTTTTGCTACGCCTCCCGTTGGCGATTTACGATGGCGTCCCCCCCAAGCCGCCCCCCAGTGGGACGATGTGTATATGGCCGATCGGTTTTCGCCCATGTGTATGCAAGCGGTGGATGTGAATGGCACATTTTTTAAACGTATTATCGATGGCCATGGTTTGGGGGCCATTAAAAGGTTTTTGATTTCTCGGGTTGTTGCCGGTCAACCGGCCGCAAAAGTGAGTGAGGATTGTCTGTATCTTAATGTCCGTACCGGGAATATTGCTGGTGAAAAACGGCAACCTGTTATGGTTTGGATTCACGGGGGCGGTCATCAATTCGGCTCCAGTGATTTTAATTACTATCAATCGAATGCCTTGGTTAAAAAGGATGTCGTTCTTGTTACTATCAATTATCGTTTGGGTGCTTTTGGCTACATGTCCCATCCTTCGCTTTCTGCGGATGATGTAAATGGTGTATCGGGAAATTACGGAACACTAGATCAAATGGCGGCTCTTACATGGGTTAAAGATAATATCAGCGCTTATGGCGGTGATCCGGACAATGTGACTATTTTTGGAGAAAGCGCTGGAGCGTGGTCTGTAACAGAACTAATGGCGAGTCCGCTGGCCACTGGTCTGTTTCATAAAGCGATCGGGCAAAGCGGCTCTGCGGTTTATCATCTTGGCCAAATGGATGGGGACGGCGTCGGTTGGGTTAGCGGCTATGAAACAGCGAAAAAGATGGACCGTGCTTTAGGACTTGATAGCCCTTCGGCGGCTGATTTGCGCGCGTTACCAGCTGATAAAATTATGTCGGTTATAACAGAAGATATATCCGATGGTTTTCACCATGTGCGTGATGGATATGTGTTTCCGAAAAATGTAGGTCAAGCCTTTTTAGATGGAGATATAGAGTCTGTGCCTGTGTTATTTGGATATAATACGGATGAAGGGTCTCTCTTTTTCCCTGATGACCCTGAACCTACGGTATGGATCGAAGGGTTTCCAAGGGAGGACCGTTCCGCGCAAATTGCAGCGCTGAGTGAGCATTTTTCGACGGAAACGGCACACCAATTAATCGATCTTTATGAGTTGGATAATCCTAAAACATTTGAAACAGGCGGTACGCAATGGATGGGGGATGAAATTTTTGGGGTTAATGTTCGGTTAACTGCACGGCTTGCCGCTAAGGCAGGGATGCCGAGTTATCTTTATAATTTCACCCGGATTCCGCCTAGTAAAAAACAGACAATTGGTGCGTTTCATGCGGCTGAAATCCCTTTCGTTTTTGGTAGCCATGAAAAAGTGTTAGGGCTGTCAAAGGATGATGAAACTCTTACGCAGATGATGATCGATTACTGGAGTAATTTTGCCAAATCCGGTGATCCCAATGACGGTAATTTGCCGGTGTGGCCACGGCATGCGGGAGAAAATTGGA
The DNA here is from genome assembly GCA_964654665.1 of uncultured Caulobacterales bacterium. Lineage (GTDB taxonomy): Bacteria > Pseudomonadota > Alphaproteobacteria > Caulobacterales > Maricaulaceae > CALCKU01. The sequence goes on from CAZZKV010000012.1 coordinate 53,207, forward strand.
TGCAATTTGGCGGAAATAATGATGTGCAAACAGGGGCTGTTACAAGGGTACGTAGTCAAAAACTTGATTTATTAGAACAAGGCGTGATGAAAAAATTGATCGACCTTAATCGTCTTCAAACTGCGCAATTGATTGACGGGTTCGATTCACAACCAGGCGAGTGATATCTGGGCGAGAGTAATGCCCGGCAGGATCAAAGTTTTGCCGTTCTTGGCGAACCAAAGATGGATCAAGATGACAATACCGAAGGGATTCTTGACCAATTTCGGGTGGCAAGACCCATGATCCGTCAGGCGCTGCTACGCAGGATCCGCCATTGGCGGGCATATCGCTAAGGGATGCGCGTATGTCATCAGCATAGGGTGTGTCATCTTCAACATCCTCGGGACGCATAATGGCCGATACAGAAATGCAATAACTGCGCCCTTCCTTTGCGAGAATTGGAGTTAAATCTGCTGTATTTCGGTCACTGCCGGGCCAACATGCAACATGCAGGTCTTCGCCTTGAGCTTGCAAAGCGGCACGGGCCAGAGGCATCCAGTTTTCCCAACAATTCAACCCGCCTAGTGTGAAATCACCGAGGCGGTGGGTAACGAGTCCATGACCATCTCCGGGGGCCCAAACCAGCCGTTCTTCATAAGTTGGTTGTAATTTGCGGTGAACGGACTGAATAATACCGCCTGCATCAATATAAACAAAACTGCAATAAAGCGAATGACCGCTGCGTTGCCGCGGCCGTTCAATAAGACCCAAATAACAGGCCATTTTCGCCGCTTTGAGTGCTGCGCATAGATCATCCAAATGTCCGTCTTCAAGGGTTATGGCTTGGTCAGCATAATGGGAAAAAATTTCTTTTTGTTTTTTATTGTTGAAATTCGCACCACCGGTTCCATCCAGCCAAAAGGGATATCCAGGAATAAAGCCTTCGGAAAATACAATCAATTCGGCTTTTTCTTTCGCAGCCAGAGCTATGGTTGCTATGACTTTGTCAAGTCCGCGGCGGCGATTAAGCCAGGTTGGGGCAAGTTGCGGTAGTGCAAGTTTCAACATAAAGCTTCCCTTGTTTAAGGATATATTAAACGTGTTTTCAAACGAAATGGAAAGGGTTTTTCGTTATTAAATGCTAAACTATAGCGAGTATTATATGCTCTATTTTGGTAATGGGATATAAGATGTTCAAATCATATTTGAAGAATACAGCTGGGAATTTCAGCTTATTGTTTGGTACGGTAATGGTAACATTAGTTGTGTCTGTTGGTGTTGCGATTGATTACGCTGGTTTATCGCAGCAATCGCAATCAGTGCAAGATATATTAGACTCGGCTGTTTTAGCGGCCTCAAATTATGAACGACAGTCAGAACGGTCCGAAAAAGAAATCGAAGTCTATATACAGGAATTTATTAATGAAACTAATATGACCGGCTACCCCATTGAGGCTGAAATTAATATTTCTGATGATCAAATTGGGGTTATAGCTAAAGCCAATTATACAGCCTCTTTGTTGAATGTTGTCGGGGTGAATACTTTACCTATTGCAGTGAATTCCGGCGCCCCGCGTCATCAGGATACACCTTTGAATATTGCGCTTGTGCTTGACACGACGGATAGTATGGAAATTAACGGTAATTTCAGACCTTTGCAAAGAGCAGTTGATAATCTTTTAACTGAACTTGATAAATATGAAGCAGAAGTCCGAGTATCTCTCGTACCCTTTGGAGATTATGTTAATGTCGGGGTTACTAATGCCTCTGAAGCCCGAATTGACACATCAAAGAATGGTTTGAATTTTACACAATGTGTTGACGAAACCCGAATTATTACACCACGCGTTTGCAGAGGGACAGGAGAATTTCGAAACCGTGTTACCCGCAGGGATGGTGTAGTTACAGGGACGAGTTCGCGTGAAGTACAAAATTGTACTGATGCCGTGACTGAACCGACAGGTAACACAATTTGTACGGATCAGACATTGGAATGGCGTGGATGTGCGGGGTCGCGCAATGCTCCTGATAATTTACGTGCAGATGCTTCTTCTGCACTTATTCCAGGGGCTATGAGTGTTGATTGTGGTTCCGAATTAATTCCGTTAACGACTGATCTGAATACAATCCGGAGAGAGGTTAGGAATTTAACAGCAGCCGGTAATACCTATTTGCCTGCGGGTTTGCATTGGGGCTGGCGAACTTTATCGCCAAGCCAACCCTACCAGCAGGTCAACGACTCGCCTGATAATACCATTAACGCTATTATCTTTATGACTGATGGTGCCAATACCCGGTCACAAGGGGGAAGCTATGGATCCTTACCTGCGCCGGAACTACATGCTTCCAGTGAGGGAGGTCCCGGTTTGGATGTAGCAAACAGTTTGTGCGAAAATATTTCTGCAGATGATATTAGAATTTTCACAGTCGCCTATAGATTTACAGGAGAACCTGCCGAGACAGAGGCCACAGAAACCTTATTGCGTAATTGCGCTGGTACGGAGAATAATTACTTCGAAGCAGATAATTCAGCGCAATTATCCAAAGCGTTTAGAGATATTTCTAGATCTTTGTTTTTTGTCCGTCTTAGCCAATAATTATTCGCCAATAATTATCCGTTCAGATTTATTAGGGTAGGAGCGGTAGCAGCATCAAAGCCTAAAAGAGTAAAAGCCTTCGTCATAAGAGCAGGTGGCGGAGCTTCGATGATGAGGTCCTTTTGTCCCTCGCAGGGGAGGGTCAAGCGTTGAGCGTGGAGATGAAGCGCATTATCCAGACCGCCCGGTAAAGGTCTATCCGTCATATATTTTGGATCGCCGGCCAGCGGCGCCCCTAATAATTGCATATGAAGACGTAGCTGATGGGTACGGCCTGTCATGGGTTGCATAATAACCCAAGCGGCCCTTTGTCCAGCTTTAGCGACTGTTTGATAAAGGGTGCGGGCATGTTTTCCGCCATCTGTACCATGACGGACAGCAACCATAATTTCCCGGCCTTCATATTTATTGCCAAAGCGGTTATCGAGCCGACCTTTAGCTATATAGCCTTTGATTTCTCCATCAGCCGGTTTCGGAACGCCATTTGTAATGCCCCAATATATCTTAACAGCGCGGCGGCTTTGGAACGCCCGTCCGGCCCAAGCCGCAGATTTTGCTGATTTGGCAATCAGCAAAACGCCGGATGTATCACGGTCAAGACGGTGAACAAGCCGACAGCCCGTACCAAGAGCGGGCAGCATTCCGTCGATATGACGCGTTGTTTTACTCCCGCCCTGAACGGCAAGACCTGCGGGTTTATTAATCGCAATCAAGGCATCATCCTCATAAATAACAAGATTGCGTATAAAGACCTGATCGGTATTGGATAGCTGAGCGGCGGTTTTTTTCTCGGTCGGGTCTGGGAGCGGCGGAATTCTGATCTGGGCGCCGGCGGTCAGGCGAACATTGCCCTTTGCGCGTTTGCCATCGATACGGATTTGACCCGTTCGCAGGAGTTTTTCCACGCGGCCATGTGGTATATGCGGAAAGAGCCGTTTAAACCACCGATCCAGTCGTGCGCCTTCATCGCTGTCGGGAACAGTCAATATTTGAACGCCGCTCATGGAATAAGAATTTTACGTATTATGATGAGCCCCAGTAAGAGACCACATAATGATAAAATAAGAGACCCGCTGACATAAGCGGCTAATGCCCCGTAAGATTTTTTCTGATAGAGTAAAACCGCATCAAGAGAAAAGGCGCTAAAGGTTGTAAATCCGCCGAGTAGGCCAACTCCTAAAAACAATCTCAGGCTTTCTCCGCCGTTTATCCGTAAAGCGAGCCATCCGGTCAAACATCCCATTAAAAAACTGCCAATAATATTGGCGCACATCGTCCCGATTGGGAAACTAGAGCCCAATATTTTTACACTTATAATCCCTAATAGATGCCGCAAACTGGCACCAATGGCTCCGCCCAAGGCGACATATATTGTTCCGTTTAGCATAGCGCCTGATAAGCTGTTGCTTCGCCGAGCGCAATGGCAATGATTATGAGAGCTATGGGCAGTCTTTGAGTAATAACAGATGTGTCGGAAATGAGAAGAAGAGTCGCTATAAGAATTTTTGTTTTAATTATTTTAAGGTTATAGTCTGTTAATAATAGCCCTGCGCAATTGGTGGGGGAGCGAACATGCCGACATTTACAGGTAGCAATTTTAATAACACACTTATTGGCGGCGATGAAGCGTGGATACGCTTATCAATATCGAGGTTATTCGTTTTGGCGCGCAAGATGCGGTACTTTATGACTTTGATGACCTTATTTTAGACGGTGCCGATATTATCGGTACGAGTGGAGCTAAAACATTAACTGGCACTAAGGATTCTGAATTTATCGAAGGTTCTTTTAATGAGGATGTCATCATTGGAGGCTCTGGTCGCGATTTTGTAAATGGTTTGTAAGGCGCTGATGCTATCAATGGTGGTGTTGGTAATGACCGTCTCTCAGGTGGCGGTGGCGATGATATTTTTATCTTTAGCGGAGAAAGCGGACAAGACCGTATTAGGGACTTTACAAATAATGCGGATCAGCTTGATTTTTCCGGATTTGATGGCTTTAATTCTTTAGGCGATATATTGGCGATGGCCACGCAAAATGGTGATAATGTTATTATTACTTTGACCGCAGAATCATCCGTTGTGCTTGAGAATACGGATATTACCGAACTCGATATTTCGGATTTTATTGGTTAGATTTTTAGGGCCGTATTATGCGGCTCCTTTCGTTACAAACCGGCCTCCATTGCGGCCAAACGGCTGGCTTGGTCTTCAGCGATGAGCGCATCGATTACTTCTCCTAACTCGTCGCCAGCAACAATTTTATCCAACTTATACAGCGTTAAGTTAATTCGGTGATCGGAAACTCGCCCCTGTGGGTAATTATAAGTTCGTATACGTTCCGAGCGGTCCCCTGACCCTACTTGGCCTTTGCGCTCATCTGCGCGTTCGGCATCGAGGCGTTGTTTTTCCATATCATAAAGCTTCATTTTTAGCAGACGTTCGGCATTGGCGCGGTTCATATGTTGGGATTTGGCATCACACACAACAACGACGCCCGTCGGGATATGGGTCATACGCACAGCCGAATCGGTTTTATTAACATGCTGCCCGCCTGCGCCCGAGGCTCGCATAGTATCAACGCGAACATCACCCATTGAAAAATTAATATCAACATCTTCGGCTTCGGGCAGAACGGCGACTGTGGCCGCAGAGGTATGGATACGGCCTTGGGTTTCAGTAACGGGGACGCGCTGAACGCGGTGGACACCACTTTCAAACTTCATCCGTCCATAGGCGCCTGCGCCTGAAATACTGGCGATGATTTCCTTATAGCCGCCCATATCGGCTTCAGAAGCATTTTCAACCTCGACCCGCCAGCCCTGTAATTGCGCAAAGCGGGAGTACATAGCAAATAAATCGCCCGCAAAAATAGCCGCTTCATCACCGCCGGTACCTGCGCGAATCTCTAAAATAATTGAGGCGTTATCATCTTTATCTTTGGGCAAAAGTAGTAAGGACACATCGCGCTCAACATCGGGCAATGTTTCTTTTAAAGCTTGTAGTTCTTCTTTGGCCATAGGGCCCATTTCCGGATCATCAAGCATAGCGTTAAGATCAGCCATCTCGCTACGCAGAGCTTGCAACCGGCGTACACCTTCGGCGATTGGCCGAAGCTCGGCATAATCCTTGCCAAGTTGTACAATTTCGTTGCTATCGGTCGTCGCTCCCATTCGGGCTTCGATATGTTCAAAGCGGTCGACGACCTGTGCGAGTTTGCTATCAGGAATATGCATGGTCGCGGGTTAAATCCTTATGCTGTATTTGTCGAGAGCCAAGATGATTTAATACTGCGCTGAAAGTCCAAAAAATAAACTACGAGGACGACCCGGAAAAAACCGTTCATTCCCGAAAGCAAAATCAGCGCGATCAGCATAACGCGTATCAAACAGGTTATCGATACGGGCAAAAAGACGCAAATTATCGGTTGCTTGATAATCGCTGCGCAGGACGAATATGTCATGTCCTTCGTAACGGGCTGTGTTTCCGGGATTGGTAAAATAATCACCCACATGGCGCCATTCTAATTCTGTTCTCAGTTGCCTGAGCGGTGTCAGGCTCATCCGTATGTGCGCTAATGTATCGGGGGCTGTATCAACGCGCGTACCGTCGATAATATTATTAGCCGCAGAACCGGTAATCTCCGTAAAATTATATGTGTGACGGGCTAAAGTTCCGTCTCCTGATAAGGATAACCAAGGCGTAATAGCGCCCTTGAAGCTTAACTCAATACCGCTATGGCGGGTTTTACCATTCACGACATTAAATCCATTCGCATTTCTAAAAAAGAAATTATCCTTCCATTGGGTAAAACCATTGATTTCAAAATTCCACGCGTGGAGGTGGCTCTTTAAACCCACTTCGAGGCTATCTAATGTTTCAACATCGGCTTCGCCGGCGACTTGGTTGAGTTGGACAGAATATAAGTCTGAGATTTGCGGTGCGCGGGACCCGCGCGCTGCACGGGCATATAATAGCACAGTGTTCGACAGTGTATGCGATAGCGTAATCTTGGGTGTTACTGTTAAAAAATTATCAGATCTGTCGGCGACACGGATGAACCGTCCCGAGCGTCCATCGCTAGCCTGATTATCATAATTATAATCTGTATATTCGCCGCGCACCCCAAGACCGAGTGTTGTTTTGTCGCCAAGGTGGAAATCTTTCTGCGCATAAGCTGCAGCAACAAAACTGCGGACCTTATAATCATAATGCAGGCCTTGGGTGAATGAAAACCGTGTTGGATTCGCTTGAAACTCAAATAAAGACCCTTCAGTATATTCAGCATCTAACCCGATATTGAAATCATCACCAAAGAAAGCACTTTGAAAACCGATAGAGCTATGGCCATTTTTTTCTAGCGCTTGGCCGGGAACAAAATGTCGTAAAAACCGTAACTCCGCTCGTCGGGCATAAGGAGTGATGGCTAGGCTATTATCGCCAAAGGCACGTTCCAGCCGTAATTGTGTACGGTATGATCGACCGTCGCGAAAGGCTTCGGGGAAGCTATTGGTGCGGGCAATATTTTTATCGCGAAATGCATCGTCGCCTTGTAAAAATCCGGCGGTTTCCTGATTTAGATTGGAAAATGAACTTAACCAGTCTGCGTTCCATAAACCCCATTGGCCATTATACCGAAGCTGGAATTTTTGTTGATCAAATCCGCTATCATCACGAAACCCATTATCATGGACGAGTGAAACAGATGTGCGTAAAGGGCCTGTTGCCGCGGATGCAGTGATGGAAACAAGTCCGTCACTACTGCCAATTAACCGTATTGTATCGGGGCCTTGAACGGCCCGGGGTTGAATATTAATCAGGCCATGAACGGCATTAGAACCGTAAAGGGCCGGGCCTGGGCCTTTGAATACATCCAAGGCTTGCGCAAATTCTGTACCTCCTTCAAACAAACCATTAACATTGGCAAAACCTGCAGCCCGCAAGGGGACGCCGCCTTCTAGATATAGAAAACTCCCAGCCCCAGCCCCACCCGTTAGAACGGGCGAGCGGATGGCAGTGAGATGTTCTTGGCCGCTGCCGCGGTGGATATTAACGCCTGCGACCCCATTCAGAGCTTCCGCGGGGTGGATTGGCGCAATGGTATTGAGTGTGTTTTGATCAATTATTGTTATGGCTGCGGGGATGGTGGATGATGGCTGCGGCCGATCATACACGCCAGTGGTAATGACTTCATCCACCCTCTCATTGGATTGCGTAATCGAATTTTGTGCAAGAGCAGACAAGGGGGTAATCCCTATAAGCACTATTGGTAGAATTAAGTGTTTCATAAAGGGATATGTTGGAAAATTTAATGCGCGGTCAAGGGGGCAAAATGTCTATTTATTAGAGAAAAGCTTTACGGACACGCTCAATGAACCGTTTTAAAATTTCATCAGATGTATGATCCAATTTCATGGCCGCATAGCTATGGGCGGCTGCGAGAATAAGGCGCGCATCACTGCGGTCGCCATCATCCACCGTTAGGCGGTGATGAATGAAGTTTAAAATGTTTTCCTGAAAAGCGAGATAGAGCGGGCGAACCTCTGGTCCGTAAGACACAGTCCAATTTAGATAAACTTTAATGAGGTCCTCATTCTCCGAAACAAGCTGAACATATGTGTTGGCCAGCAGTGTAATATGATCTGCTGGGCTGAGAAGGTCCGATGGTAATTCTTTGAATAAATCATTAATTCGGCATTTAATGTGATTTAGCACCGCATTTGTTAGAGCGGTGCGTGTCGGAAAATATTTAAAAACTGTAGCCGTTGAAACCCCGGCGAGTTTTGCTACATCGCCATGTCCGGCACGTTCAACCCCTAATTTTGCATAGGCTTTCAAAGCCATTTTTAACAATTGATTTTGCCTGTCACTTGAACGCAGTCTCTTGCTACTCATCCAGCCACTCCCCTGTTGATAAAACCTATGGTTGGATTTGTTTGCGGTAAAACGCAAGATATGACTAAGTCTTTTTTAGGGTTTCGTTGGGTGTATATCCGATAGACGTTTATGATTTTATTTAGTTTGTGAAATGATATTGAGATCGCGCTGTGGAAAAGGAATCGTTATTCCTGCCGCTTCTAAGGCTTTATTTACATCGGTATAAATCACATGTGTTACGGGCCAGCGGTCTTCGAAATTACGCAAGAAAAACCGTAATTGAAAGTCAAGCGAGCTGTCGCCGAAATTTGTCAATAAAACGGATGGTGCTGGCGTATCCAGGACTTTGGGATTGTCTTTCAAGACCGCTAACATAAGATCGCGGGCTTGGTCTGTATCAGACCCATAGGCGATCCCAACTGTGATAATCAACCGCGTTGTTGAATTGGATAATGTCCAATTGGTCACGCGTCCTGTAATTAATTCTTTATTGGGTATTAAAATTTCCCGGTTATCCAGATCAGACAGTGTCGTCGCTCGAATTTGGATCCGGCTAACGGTTCCGCTTTGATCCCCTATGGTAATGTAATCGCCAACACGCACGGGGCGTTCGAATAATATGATAAGGCCGGAAATAAAATTCGCGATAATTTCCTGAAGGCCAAAACCGATACCCACACCCAGAGCGGCCACAATCCATTGCAATTGTGCCCATTGTGTTCCGAGTCTGTCAAAGGCGATGAGAATGCCGATAACAATGATGGCATATCCTAATACAGTTTTGATAGCATATCGTGTTCCAGCTTCTAATTGGGTGCGGTTCAAGATAAAAATTTCCAAGAAACTGGGGAGGTTTTTGGCGGCTATAATCGAGAAAATCAAAATAAAAACAGATTGAAACAGGCCCCAAAGCGTATAGTTTCCGATCTCAATCCGGTCAAAAACACCCAGAGCCGGTAATAACTCTCGCCATACGAGCCACATTAAGGCAACAAATCCAAGTGTTACGATTATGAAGAGCAGTTGAGAGGTTTGTCGGCTCATCATTTCGACATCGATTTCATCGTAATTAATTTGCGGCGGTGTAACCGTCTCCACATCTCCGCGGTCTTCGGCGTCTTGTTTGTCTTTACGCAATTGTATGGCTTTCTCGCGGCGTTCAATGGCCTGTTTTAACGAGACTTTACGTTGCGCAAGTTGCACGGAACGGCGGACAACACCATAGACGACATAAGCTCCAACAACTAATTGTCCCGAGAAGAAAATCTTGGACATTACTTCTGTTGCCGTGGCTAAATACCCGGCGGCCGCAGCAATGGCCGCGGCAAGCGGGATGCTGATAATGATCGTTGTGATGCCGCGGTGACGGCGCTGAATAAAACTATTGGCCGGCAAGATTTTTGCGTAATTTTTTCTGTTTCGCCATATTAATCGGAATATAAATAAGGCGACCAAAAATGATGTCGTTATAAAGGCTAAAAGCCCCATGCCGCCGCTAATATCGGGATCGCGCGTATCAATACTCAGGAGTATAATCGCGATTGACAAGCCGGTGAGCGGAACAAACCAAATCAGTTCCCGGTTGAGGGCCCGCCGGAAGCCTTCTGGTAATTTCAAGTGTTTATCAAACAGAGATTGGTCGCGATCCCATTCGCGCAAAGTCAGAAAAAATAACATATAAAATGATAGATATAAACATACGGCAGTTAAGCCTCTAACAAATGGGTTAGGGCTGCCGGAAAACCCTAAAATACTGGCAATAGTTAAAAAGATAAGCGGAATGGGTAGTGCCCGTATAATACAGGCTAAAACAACACTGGGGGTTATCCAATAGCTATCCTTTTGCACGCGGCCTACATGGGCTGCCTGTCCTTGAATGAAGTGTAAAATTCGGGGTCGCAGGGCCGATGTAACGCCCACAATCAAGACCAGAAAAAGGGTGATGAAGATGTTTTGTGATAATCCGGTTTGAAAACTTGTTAAAGCTGCATTTAAATTTATCTGATTTAGTGTTTTTTGAAACCCTTTTATAACCGAGAGCGGCCACTGCATCGATATAGCATCTATACTGGGTAGCCATAGAAGATTTTCATTCAGCGTATCCGTTAAGGTTTGTGTTTGAGTGAAGACATCAAATTGTAACGCTTGCAATTTGGTGGCTTTGTCAACCTGATCCTGTGCGGCCTCTGATAATCGAGATAGTAACATACGCCGTGTTTCATAGAGTTGTTGCAAGGCTGCGATATCCAATTCAGTTAGGGTCGCGGTATCTGGATTTTCAGCTTTCCAATCTTCAAATGCCGTGACGATATCAATGGAATCAATAGGTAAATTACGTAATTGATCTTGACGTAATAGCCGGTTTTGAATTGCGCTATTGATGGTTTGCCGGGTTGTCGATAAGGCGGCTTTGATGGCCAGAACAGAAGGCGTTTTTTCGCGAAGCCGCCGTAATGTTGCACTGGATTCGCGGTTTAAATTTCCAAGGTCGATAAGTTGTTGGGCGATGTTTTGACCATCTTCGATTGCGGCTTGTTGCCGGCGTGTAGTCGCTTCCAATCGGGGGTATTTTGTTGTCGTAGATGCAATACCCACAAGCTGCTGAGTTAAAGTTAAATTTTCTGTGGCATAATTTTGAACCAAAGGATGGGCGGTTTCCAATATATCGCGCGTATTTTGGCTGCTCGCCTCAAGGGTTTGTGCTTCCAGCATGCGTCGAAGACCTGTTTTAGCTTGCAATGTTTCAACATTGGCTGTCAGGCGGCGAGATTTAAGTTCGGCTATATCTCGCCGCAATGTCAAGATTTGTTGACGGCTGGACAGACCCGCCCGTTCTTTTTCAAGGGCAAATATATGGGTTTCGTGAAAATATTTTTGCGTCAATAGCGATGTGCGCGCCGCATCTTGCGCTGGGTCTAGATTAGTCTCGGCTGATTGCGTTATTTGTTCTGTGAGAACCGCCAAGGTTTCGCGATCATCTTGCAAAGCCGCATTAATATCAACGGGTCGCGTTACAGCGGATTGTAATTCGGCATTATAACGGTCAATTTCAGTGCGCAGGTTATTTAACTGTCCTTCTTTGGCGAAAAGTTCTTGCTGGATTTTCAACAAGGTTTCATCCGTCATAATCGTGCCCCCGTCATCATCTGATCCGGGTAAGGGGGTTTGTCGCAAAACATCCAGTTCTTGATTTAATACAGATAGGCGCTGCGTGACCGTTTCAACACTATCAATATAGCGCTGCGCGGATTCGATATTCTTCTGAGCACCTTCAAGTGCCGTTTGCGCTGTATTCAGGGCATCAATCGCTATTGTTTTCGTATCGTCATCCAACGCCGTATTGGGTTCTATGGCTGTTTTTTTAGCGCTAATATCCGCCAAACTAATGTCAGGTTTGATAATATTTGTGTCATTGATCGATTGAGCGACTATAGGTGATGATAAAAAAACCATCATCATTAACAGAGTTAATAATCGTATATATAAATGACCCATAAGCGTATTATAAGGCTCTAATGCGGTGGGGCAATATAGCAAGGTATATTGTGGATAAACGACCATTTCCAACTTGCTTTTTTTAATATGTTGCTGTTAGGGAACGCCCTTATGGATATTCAACGTTTTGATATTGCTGGACCTATTCTTATTAAACCATCGGTTTTTGAAGATGAACGGGGTTTCTTCATGGAAACGTTTAATGCTCAAGCCTTTGAAGAGATAACAGGGGTTTGCGATCCCTTTGTGCAAGACAACCATTCGTTTTCGCGTGCTCCCGGAACGGTACGAGGCCTTCATTATCAAGCTCCGCCTTATGATCAAGGAAAGCTTGTGCGATGTACTCGCGGCGGTGTTATTGATGCGATTGTTGATATTCGCAGCAACTCGCCAACTTACGGACAATCAATACGGGCTTATCTTTCAGGGAAAAACAAGCATCAACTATGGGTGCCGCCCGGGTTTTTACATGGGTTTTGCACAATCGAGGCCGATACGGAATTCCTTTATAAGGTGACGCAATTTTATCATAAAGCATCAGAGGGCGGTGTGCTGTGGAATGATCCGGATTTAAATATTGATTGGGGCCTACGCGATCTTCCACCGCAATTATCGGGCAAAGATAAAGAGGCACCTATGTTCGCAGATTTCACCACACCGTTCTAGAGGGTAATTATGACGCTTTTTGTAACCGGCGGCGCGGGATTTATTGGATCGGCCGTTATTCGCCAAGCTATAGAAGAGGGCCGCAAAGTCGTAAATATTGATTGCTTAACCTATGCGGCTAATCTTGAAAATCTGACCAGTCTATCGGCGAGTCCTCTTTATAAATTCGAAGCCGTTAACATTAATGATATGGTGGCTGTCACGGAGTTGTTTAAGACATATAAACCAGAGGCTATTATGCATTTGGCGGCAGAATCCCATGTTGATCGGTCCATTGATGGCCCGACCGCTTTTATTGAAACCAATATTATCGGTACCTTTAATTTATTGGCAGCGTCTAAGTTGCATTGGGAAACATTAACAGGGGACGCCAAAAACAGCTTTCGCTTTCACCATGTCTCGACTGATGAAGTTTATGGTGATTTATCGGAAACTGACCCGGCCTTTACCGAAACAACAGCCTATGACCCCAGTTCGCCTTACTCGGCGTCTAAAGCGGCTAGCGACCATTTGGTTCGGGCCTGGCATAGGACATATAAATTACCGATAGTGATTACCAATTGTTCGAATAATTACGGCCCCTATCAATTTCCTGAAAAACTTATTCCCGTTGTGATTTTGAAATGTCTCAATGGCGAGGCTATTCCGGTTTATGGTAAAGGTGATAATATTCGGGATTGGCTCTATGTCGATGATCATGCCGATGCCTTATTAACAGTATTGGATAAGGGCGCGCTTGGGCAAACCTATAATATTGGGGGTAATAATGAACGCCGTAATATAGATTTGGTCCGTACAATTTGCCGGATTATGGATGATATTGCTCCGCGCAGCGACAAGGCTGATCATGACAGCATGATCACCTTTGTGACGGATCGCCCGGGACATGATCGCCGCTATGCGATTAATGCGACCAAGATAAAGCAGGAACTTGGATGGGAACCATCGGTGAGTTTTGACGAAGGGTTCGAAACAACAGTGCGTTGGTATATTGACAATCGAGCTTGGTGGGAGCCGCTGTTATCACGTGATAAAGTAGGCTCGCGTATTGGATTAAATCCCGCGAGTTAAGCGCCATGACGATACTTATTTTTGGTAAAAATGGACAGCTTGCCCGCGCACTTATCCGGTCATGCAAAGCCTCAGGGCTTACGTGTTCTGCCATTGGATCAACAGAGTGTGACCTTGCTGTGGATCCGGAAGCGGCGGCTCAGTTTATTCATGATACAACATGTAAGGCTGTTATTAACGCTAGCGCTTTTACCGCGGTTGACGCTGCTGAAACCAATCGGGACGATTCTCATGCTTTAAACAACAAAGCGCCGGGCGTTATGGCGATGGTTTGTGCGGAAAAAAATATTCCATTTATCCATATATCGACAGATTATGTCTTTAGCGGGAACAGTCAGAGACCGTATAGACCGCAGGATAAGATCAATCCTGTGAATGCTTACGGGGCCAGCAAAGCAGCGGGTGAACGCGCTGTTATGACGGCTGGGGGCCGCGCAGCGATTATACGTACATCTTGGGTTTATGATGGAATCGGGAAAAACTTTCTGACAACTATGATGCGTCTGGGCGCACAGCACGATACATTAAAAGTTGTCAGTGATCAGATAGGCCGCCCGACCTATGCTGGTCATCTGGCAGAAGCGTGTTTACGCATATTGGATAATCCGTCTGGAAAACCGAAAATCTATCATGTTTCAGATACAGGCGCGCCGATAAGTTGGGCTGATTTTGCCCGCGCAATTTTCAGTGCATCGGCTTTGTCTTGCGAGGTTAAGGATATTCCAACCGCCGATTATCCGATGCCGGCTAAACGGCCAGCTAATTCGGTCATGGATGTATCGGATTTTGAACGTGATTTTGGATATCCATTGGCGGATTGGCAAACAGGCCTTGCGCTCGCATTATCCGAAATATGAGCGTGGACCGGGCTGTTTTGTGTCTTTAAACGACATAAATCGGGATGGATGACAGTTTAGGCTTTCCTTTTTGACACCGCCCCTTATTTACCGGCTATGGCTATTGCCCCTTTATTAACACTAGATGATATTCACCTGACATTTGGCAGTACCCCCTTGCTTGAAGGGGCGTCATTAATGGTGATGCCGCGTGACCGGCTCTGCCTTGTCGGGCGCAATGGATCGGGTAAATCAACATTGCTCAAAGTCGCCGCTGGAAATATCGAGCCGGATAAGGGTGTACGGTTTTTAAAACCGGGAACAACCGTTCGTTATTTACCACAAGAACCGGATTTAACGGCTTTTACAACGATTGGTGAGTATGTGCGCGCCGGTTTTGAAGGGGCAGATCAGGATTACCGTGTTCCCTATCTTTTGGACGCTTTAGGCCTTGATTCTGAAAGTTCCACTCTCAATTTATCAGGAGGGGAAGGCCGCCGCGCTGCACTGGCGCGGACATTGGCGCCAGAACCGGATATTTTAATGCTGGATGAGCCAACTAATCATCTGGATTTACCGATTATTGAATGGCTTGAAGGTGAACTTGCGAGCTTGAAAACGGCTCTTGTTTTGATTTCCCATGATCGGAGATTTTTGGAAACATTGTCCCGAAAAACCGTGTGGATCGATCGAGGGGTAACGCAGAACCTTGATAAAAACTTTGCTTATTTTGAAGATTGGAGAGATGAGTTTTTCGCGCAGGAAGATTTGGAACGCCATAAACTCAACCGCAAAATTCACCGCGAACAACACTGGGTTGTTCATGGTGTTTCGGGTCGCCGAAAACGCAATGTTCGCCGCTTGAAAGAATTGTCAGGATTACGCCAGCAAGTCAAAGATCAACGCGCTCAGACAGGGTCCATCAGTTTTACAACAGCGGAGGCTGGAAAATCGGGAAAACTGGTTGCCAAACTGTCTCATGTATCAAAATCTTTTGATGACCGTCCGATTATTAAAGATGTTTCGCTGCGTATTTCGCGTGGGGAACGGATTGGCATAATCGGTCCTAATGGTTCGGGTAAAACAACATTGCTGAAGTTGATTATGGGCCAGCTTGAGCCGGATACAGGTGATATTGAGCGCGGTGTTAATCTTAAGCCGCTGATTATTGACCAAAAGCGCGAAAGTTTGAACCCCGACTGGAGTCTGGCCGAAGCCATGACAGATGGGGGCGGGGATACGGTTATTGTGGATGATAAACCCGTTCATGTGATGCGGTATATGCAAGACTTTCTATTTCTGCCAGAGCAAGCTCGAACGCCGCTTCATGCCTTGTCGGGCGGGGAGCGGGGGCGGCTGCAATTGGCACGCGGGCTGCGATTGCCGTCCAATCTTTTGGTGCTGGATGAACCGACGAATGATCTGGATATGGAAACTCTGGATCTGTTGCAAGAATTGGTAGCTGATTATCCGGGTACAGTTATTCTGGTTAGTCATGATCGGGATTTCCTTAACCGGACTGTTACGCGTACACTGGCCTATGAAGGTGGTGCCCGTTGGCAAATTTATGCCGGGGGGTATGATGATATGGTGCTGCAACGCGGGGCGGGTGTGAAGGCCCGCAAAAAAACCGCGAAGATATCGGGTAACAAACCCAGTTCTCAAAATGATTCCCAGTCTGAACCTCAAAAAACATCCCGTAATAAGCTGAGCTATAAACATAAACACAGACTTGAAAAATTGCCCGATGAAATGCAGGCCTGTGAAGCCGAAGTTGGAACATTAGAAGCGCTCATGGCTGATCCTCATTTATATAGTACAAATCCGGATAAATTTTCCAAAACTGCTGCCGCTTTGACCGCTGCGAAAAACAAGCTTTCCGCCTTAGAAGATGAATGGCTTGAACTTGAAATCCTCTCCGAGCAATCGGGCTGAGCCTATGGTTGTTCTATGCTTTTCGTGGCAGTAATTTTAACATCTATTGTAACCTGTGTGCTGACCCATTCATCCGTGCTCCATGCGCCTTGGCCCACGCCCCAGTCGCCGCGGTTGATTGTGATCATTCCCGCCATATCGGCGCGGTTACTATCTATGGTAAGCGTAAAGGGCAGATTCAGAGGTTTATCAACGCCGCGCAGTGATAGCTGGCCTTTGGCAATATAATCCTCGCCATCCTGTATAATCACATCGCTGATAAAAACAGCCTCGGGAAATTTTTTGGTATAAAACCAATCTTTACCGGGCAGGGCGCCATTACGGTCACGATCGCCTGCATCGAATTGGGTCAAATCAATTTCGACGCGAACTCTGGCAGTTGATAGATTATCAGGATCAAAAACAATTGCCGCCGTAAAATCAGTAAATTCGCCTGTAAAGATATTGCCTGTCTGGCTTGCTGTGAATTTAATATGGCTTTCGGCGGCAACCATATCCCATTCTGTTGAAAATGACTTCTGAGGGAGGGTTGCTTTCGTTGGGATTGCGGACGGGGATGCTGCAGTCTTCGCACTCGTTTTTAAGCTTGTGTCCGACGATGAGGCCGGTGTGCAAGCTAATAATATTGAAGCTATAGCGGCTAGGGTGGCTTTATGGAATAAAGAGCTCATAAGGTCTTTAATATAGGCTAGGCCCTGTTGAGAATGCAAATCGCATAAATGTGATATTTGCATCCAAACGCGAGTCTTGTGACGTCTAAAGAGTGTAACTATCGAAAGGAGAATGAAAATGGATGACATATTAGTGCCAATTGTCATGTTCGGGTCTATACCCTTTATTGTTTGGGCTGTGAGCCATTACCGGGCCAAGGCCCGTCAACATGCGGCTACTGTAATGCAAGCTGTAGTGACACAAGGCGAGACCCTGACACCGGATATTATCAAAGCGCTGGGGGCCCGTCCGGTTCGCCCGCATAGCGACCTGCGCATCGGTATTATCCTGATTGCGGTTGCGGCGGCGACGATTTTGTTTGGGGGTATAGTTCCCGAGGGCGAAGCGGGGCGCATTATGGGCGGCGTGGCGATGTTCCCTTTGCTGATCGGGATTGCCTATATCGGATTTTGGATATTCATCGGGCGCAAAGCCGCCTCCGATGATTTCTAGGCGTATTAGCCGGGCGGAATTGACATCGACAGTGCAGACGCTTTTACTCTTATGGTTCGAACCCACCAAGGTGCGATACGGCGGTTTTTGAATCGATTGACTCACAACAATGGGCAGAAAGGATATGTGGCAGCGGATGATTTGGCGCAAATAACCTTTATGCGGGCCTATGAAAAACGGCATCACATTAAAGATGATGCAGCAATACGTAGCTGGCTTTTTAAAATTGCCTATCGCTGTTTTCTGGATGAATATAGAAAACAAAAACGGCGAGAGGATTTGTCCGTTTTGTCCCCGGATGATGATATGGTTGATATCCGCTATCAGGATAAACCCCGTAACAGGGCCACGGGTGTTTCGGTTGATATCGAGCGGGCCATGCAGAGCTTGGCACCGGAATGCCGTGCCGTGGTAATGCTGTGTCTGGCTTATGGCTTTTCGCATCGCGAGGCGGCTCATATTACGCATTTGCCGCTTGGGACGATAAAATCGCATTGCCGCCGTGGCAAAGCAGAGCTACGTCAATTTCTATCGGCTTATGAAACGGATAATTACGCATGACGACACCGGATGATACATTATATGGACCTCTATTAAGGGCCTATATCGCCCCGTTAGACGATGCGGGTTTTAGCGATAGGGTTATTAGCCATATTGCGGCGAGGCACCATGCCGTGCAGCAGCTTGAACAAGCTTTAAAACAGGCGAAATCGACAGCCCGTTTGCGCCTCTTATTGGCCAGCCTAGCGGCTATAATGGGCGGTGGATTGACAGCTTTATATTGGGCACAACTTTCCAGGCTCATCGCATTTTTCTCAACTATTTTAGGCATGGATGATTCGGAGCTATATTCAACAGATGTTGAAAATGGATTTTTTCTGAAGGAACTCGGTGACGGGCTTTCTTTTGTAACATATCCGGCCGGCTTTGCCGCCTGTTTTGTCTTTATCCTTCTCATTTGGGTTATAATTGATAATAGAGACATATCGATTTTTTAACGCTATAATACTGGATGAGGCCTAAACCATGACATCTGACTTTCTTGTAAAGCCGGGGCAAAAGTTTTCTTTGGATAACTGCCCAACCCGTGTTGAGCGTTTCAAGGATAAAGCCGCGGCGCGTAGTGCGGCCAAAGCGGCGGCCAAGGATATTGCTGATTTGTCCCACCGGCTTTACGGCGAGGCTGACCGTTCGCTTTTGATTGTTCTGCAGGGTATGGATACTTCGGGCAAGGACGGTACGACATCGGCCATTTTCCAGCGCACGCCGCCGCTCAATGTCAATGTCGCCAGTTTCAAAGCACCGAGCAAAACCGAACTGGCCCATGATTACCTCTGGCGTATTCATAAAGTCTGCCCCAAGGCGGGGCAGATTACCGTGTTTAACCGAAGCCATTATGAAGACGTGCTTGTGGTTAAAGTCCGCGGTTATGCCAGCGCCGATAAAATCGAGCAGCGTTATGACCAGATCAATCAGTTCGAGCGCCATTTGGTGGAAAACGGAACAACTATTTTGAAATTCATGCTGCATATCAGTCCAGAGGTTCAAGGCAAACGTTTGCGCGAGCGGTTGATCGAGCCGCATAAGCGCTGGAAATTTAATCCGGGCGATCTGGAAGATCGCAAGCTTTGGCCGCACTTTATGCAAGCCTATGAAACTATGGTGGCTCGCACCTCGACCGAACATGCCCCATGGCACGTTATTCCGTCCGATAGCCGCTCGGTGCGCGGCGCGATTATCAGCCAGATTGTCAAAGACACACTTGTGTCGATGAACCCGCATTATCCCGATCCCGGATATAGGCCCGCTGATTTCGATATTGTTTAAGCTTTACGCCAAAGCCCATGCGTCATCGCTGGCTGCGACCTGTGTCAACAACCCGATAATTATGCTGCC
>CAZZKV010000013.1:0-10776 GCA_964654665.1 uncultured Caulobacterales bacterium
TTTTCATTATTATCAATACGTCACAGGTCAATTTGATAATACATCTTCCTTATCAGCTGCTATTTTAGAAGAAAGACAAGCCATAGAGTTTCAATTAAGTGTGGCAGGCATTTTGGGTTTGTCTTCGTATGAGATTGGTCATCTTCAAAACTTGCCTGACAACCATCTTTCTTATAGAATATTTACAAATTCCTATCAAAGCGACCCGTCTTTATGGCCTAATCATTTTGGACCTGTACCCTCGCGTCCATTTGGATATAGTGGTTAAATATGGCGAGGTTATGTAGAATATTAACAGGATTTTTTTACCTGACGATTTTAGGGCAATCTGTGGCGGGTTATGCGGGTACGCCTAATTTTAATCTTTCACAAGATCGCGGATTATTAGAGACTGTACGTTTTGAGCGCTATGCGGCTAACCCCTATTTATCTCAAATGGAGTTAGTGGCTACAGTGAGCCAATCCACAACATCGGCGGAAAATCCTGCCGAATTATGCCTTATGATAAAACCACGAGAGGGCGAATTTGTTGTTTTTGCTTGGCCTGCTTGGAATTTAATTGATGGATTTAGTTTTTCAATACGCCATGAGAGCGACAATACCCCAACGCCCATCGGTAAACATAATACGGTTGCTTGGCCGGAGCTTTTGATGGATCCGTTTAATTATACGGTTGTTTCCAAATCTAATCTTTATGGCCGATGTTTTCTGCTGGTCCCTGACTATCATTATAAAAAGGGAGGGCAATATATTCTGCAAGGGCGTTACTCTTCGCCATTAAAATCGGGTCTCATTGAAGATCAATTAACAGGAACTAATGAAAGATTGCGCGATAATTTATATCTTGATCGCCACGGTGATTTATTTTCAAAACCATTGGAGATCATGGTGACGCTAATGGATTAACAGCACACGTAGCGTTATTATAATGGATGTTACTATAAGAAAATTTGCGCGGTTATTTTATAGGCTATCATAGGTAGGATGATATGACTGAATATTTAAGCGTTAAAATTCTTCGGGCCTGTCTATGGGTTGTGTGGTGATGCTCGCCAATTGCACGGCCAAAGCCTCCCCGCCGCCAGCGGTAGCCGATAAGGATAAGCGCCCAAAATTCATCCGCATTGTTCCGCCCAATGCGCCCATTACAGGCCATAGTGTTTATAAGGGCATCAGTCTTCATACGGCTATTGACAATAAAGATACCTTGTCGATGGATGGACCATTGCGTAGTTGTGTCTCTATACGCAATACGAATAATATAGGGGCTATTGTTCTGTATTCGAGCCTGACGTATGGCCACGCAGATAGTTTTATTATTAAAGTGACCGATGACGCGGGACGGCCCGTAAGACCTAATTTTTTGGCGTCTTCATTCCCGCGGATACAGACCTTAAACGATCCTTTATACAGCTTGGTTCTGGAACCTCAGATGGCGGTTACGAAATGTGGGGTTACATATGTTAAGCATTACATCAATAAACCTGGAAAATATAAAATTTCTTATTCTTATGTTTCACCTGTGAACGATCTGACGGATTGGTCACATTATGCACCTGAATTTGCTCAAGATTTGGCACAATCACAAGCCTTGCGCTCCCACGGTGCGATCCAGAGCAATATCGTCGAAATCACAGTCACGGAATAGTTTTATTTTCTTATTTTTGCTGAATTATTCAGTATACAGTTTACACCTTTATCGCACACCAATGCGGCAAAACGCCTAACCTGTGTAATGTGCAAGAATCTATTTTAATGGAGCTTAGGTTTGAGCGTGTGTTTATTGTAGCGCGGGTTTACGCTTCAACGTCTTTGGCCCAATCTGGAAATCGTCTAAACATAGCGGCGACAAAGGGACAACCGGGAATAACCTTATAGTTTTTCGCGCGAGCATCATCGACCATAGCTTTGACCAAACGTTTGCCCACCCCGCGCCCGCCCATTGATTGCGGAACGCCTGTGTGATTGGCATTATAAAGATCATCCCCAATAAGCTGCATCGTTAATTCAGCTTGTTCAGGATGGAAATCGACAAAAAATCGATGCCCATAATGGGTTTTCTCTCTTTTGATTGCGAGTTCTTCTGTCATCAGCCCCTCTATTAATCCCGCCCCCGCTATGCCATTATCGATTAGATTATCTATGTTATAGGCTGTTATGCCGCCAAGGGCAAATACAGGGCAATTCAAGTCTCTACACGCATCTGTGATGGTTGTAATTGTTATTGATGCGCCCGCTGAAGGGCTTTGACTGGCAAATACGCTTGAGATGAATAAGCCATCTAAACAGGATACATCACGGCTATAGTCTTGCACCCCCTTAAGACCTGCCATTGTGATCACCATATCGGGACAGATTGCCCGTAGGGCTGCGGGGTCTTTAAGAGATTTATCGCGCTTAAAATGCACACCGTCTGCGCCGGTATTTTTCGCAAGAACCGGGTCATTACCGATTAAAAATTGCTGACCACGCGCAAATGTGATTTGCCGCAGGGCTTGGGCTTCGGCTTGCCGGTCAGTTTTCCCGAAATGCCGGTAAATAATCGCGGCTCCTTGGGGAACGGCGGCGACGGCGGCTCTGACATCGGGTACGCGCGCAGGATCTGTCATAAAGACAAGCGGAGAGAGGCGCGAGGCATAGGGGCGGCCCGCTTCAAGTTTTTTAGCCGCACGTACAAGCTTGCTACTTCCTTTTAAGGGCACAGGATTGTATGGAAGACGCATGCAAGAAGACCTGACAATAGAGCAAAACCGAAATGAAATCTTAAGCGGAATTAACAAAGCTGCCAAGCGCGCTGGACGGGCTATTGAGGCTATAAATCTGGTTGCTGTCAGTAAAATGCAGACCGATGAGCGGGTTGCCGCAATTTTAGCGGCGGGACAGCGTGTTTTCGGTGAAAACCGTGTGCAAGAGGCCCAGCGTCGATGGGGCCAAACATTTGCGGCCCAGCGCGGTGGACTTGAGTTGCGCTTCATCGGTCCGTTGCAAAGCAATAAGGCGGCGGACGCCTGTGCCTTATTTGATGTTATTGAAACGTTGGACCGCGAAAAACTGGCTATCCGGCTCGCACAATTACGCGATAAAGGTATAATTTTACCGCGGTTTTTTGTGCAGATCAATACAGGGGAGGAACCGCAAAAATCAGGTCTTGCACCCCGGGAGCTACCGGCCTTTATGTCCCGCTTGCGTGTTGTGTATGATTTACATCCCGAGGGTTTGATGTGTATCCCGCCGGCCGGCGAGGCGGCATCGCCACATTTCTGGTTGCTTAGGAATTTGGCTCAAGACCAAGGGCTGGGCAAATTATCAATGGGAATGAGTGCGGATTATGAGGTGGCGGTCGAAATAGGAGCAACCCATATCCGGATCGGTAGTGCCCTGTTCGGCGCGCGCGAGCTAAAATAGTTTCGCGAGATTATTATAGAGTGTTATTGCGTTATAACTACATCCATATCGCCATAGAGCCGCGGTAAAATTGCCACCATAACATCGGGTGTGACGGCGATACAGCCCAATGTTTGCCGCGCATCTGGTTGGGCAATATGGATAAAAACGGCGCTGCCCTTATGGGGGACAGGCGGGCTATCATTATGGCTGATGATTAGGATAATGTCATAGGCACCGTCTGTGCGCCAAAGTGGTTCATGGCTGATGGGCCTGCCGGTTTGTATAGAGGGCCGGCGGATCAGGCGGTTATAGGCGGGATTATCCGGAGCATCGCACCATCCATCATCTTTGCGTATAGGCCAGAAGGTAAGCGGGCTTGGCGGGGCTGGAAGGCGGTCCGCGCGATAAAGGCCAAATCGGAGTTTATATGCGCCCAGCGGCGTTTTTTCATCGCCCTCAGCGCCATGATCGGCCTCAATGAATCCGCGGCGTCCGATACGGCATGGATAATGGTCTGAGTCCAAAATGATCTGACGATCACAGCATTTCACGAAAAGACCCATAATTCTTCTCAAATTAGTGATTGATTGCGAGCATTCTGGCATTAGTGTATGGCAGAAAACAAGTTTAAAAGCCGCAGCAGACAACGCGAGAGAAAATTATGGCTGTTAAGAAACGCCTCCTTTTGGTGGATGATGATGATGACCTGCGGCATGAGTTGGCCGAACAGTTTAGTCTATATGATGAATTTGAAACTATTGACGTCGGAACAGCCACCGAAGGCATTAATGCGGCGAAGGCAACCAATTTCGATTTAATCCTCCTCGATGTTGATTTGCCCGATATGCTAGGCACCGAGGCCTGTGAATTAATGCGCAAGGCGGGGGTGGCGGCCCCGATTGTCATGTTGACAGGTAATGATGGTGAAATGCATGAAATTTTGGGACTGAACTCCGGCGCTAATGATTATGTAACCAAACCATTTCGCTTTGCTGTATTGCTGGCGCGGCTACGCGCGCATTTGCGCAGTTTTGAACAATCTGAAGATGCGACATTCCAGATCGGGCCTTTTGAATTCAAGCCCGCTTATAAAAAATTGATTTCGCCACCTGATGACAATGGTCGCCAGCCCCGCGATATTCGCCTGACAGAAAAAGAGACGAATATCCTGAAATATCTCTACCGGGCGGGCGGAAAACCTGTGGGCCGCGATGAGCTTTTACATGAAGTGTGGGGATATAATTCCGGCGTGACAACCCATACGTTGGAAACCCATGTATATCGCTTGCGCCAAAAAATCGAACCTGAAAAAGGGGTTGCACGTTTATTGGTAACGGAACCGGGCGGCTATAGGCTGGCTTTGGATTAAAGGTTGGAAATTAGGGGCAAGGAATTACGCAGTCGGATTGGCGCGCAAGCGTAAATCTATTATCCGCTGGTACTGAAATCAAGCACTTGTGTCATAGGGACATGATCAGAAGGTTTGTCCCATATCCGGCACGGCACATGAATAGCATGGCCGTGTTTCCCGGCTGCTTCAACAGATGGCCGCAAGGCCGGACTAACCCAGATATGGTCCAATCTGCGTCCGCGGTTGCTCGCCATGACATCTTTGGCCCGATATGACCACCAGCTATAAAGCTTGTCGGTATCATTAGCAAAGAGACGTGAGCAGTCGGTAAAATCATGCGTCTGGCGCAAGGTTTCCAATATCTCGACTTCCAGCGGTGTATGAGACACAACTTTCAAAAGCTGTTTATGGTTCCACACATCATGTTCATGTGGGGCAATGTTAAAATCACCAACAAGCACCTGTCGGTCATCGCCTTTGGTTGAGCGATCTGTGAAATAGCGGCGCATATTTTCCAGAAAATCAAGCTTATGGGCAAATTTCTCATTGATTTTAGGATCCGCAACGTCGCCGCCTGCCGGAATGTAGAAATTATGAAATTCAAAATTTTGAATCCCCGCTGAAACGTGTGTACTGACATGGCGGGCATGGCCCAGAGGACAAAATTGCGTATCCATTCGAACCAGTGGTAATTTGGAAACCGTAGCCGCGCCGTGATAGCCCTTCATTCCGGCGACTTCGATAAATGTATAACCGGCGTCTATAAAGGGTTGGGATGGAAATTTATCGGTTTCGCATTTAATTTCCTGCAAGCCTAATACATCGGGCTGTTCAGTGTTTAAAAACTGGATAACCTGATCAATCCGCAGGCGAACTGAATTAATATTCCATGTAGCGAGTTTAACTGTCATGGCGTTTGATTAAAGGGCTGGTGGCCAGACGCAAGTTAAAATTACTTATTACCGCCTATCCCGCCGGCTTTGATCTCGCAAGATAAAGAGTCGTGAATTTACGCGTTGGTTATATTTTAAATCCGAGAGCAATACGCGCGTTTCTCCGCCAAAACTATCCACTATAATCCATTCGCGTAAATTTAATGTACCAGCATCAAAAACCATTGTCATGGCGCCGTCCAGTTCTCCAGAGCCATCGCGCGCAGTAACGCGCCATTGGTCAAAGGTTTTGACAAGGCCAATGACCTCGACATCATTGGCTAGATTGACATTTTCTTTCAGAAAATAATTAAGCGGTGTGGAGGACAGTGGAATCCGATCCATTGTTTCCAGTGCGCGGTCTTGCTGGGTTAATGTTACGCCGTCAGATACAATTAACAGCGGAGAGGGCGGGTCATATTCAAAGCGTAATTTTCCGGGCCGTTTTAAATAAATATGCCCCTGTGCAAAACTCCCATCTGCACCATATTGGGCAAAGCGGCCTTGGAAACTACCAGTCCCGTTCAGTGCAGCGTCAATCCGGGCCAGATCAGCCGGCACTGTAGCCGGATTGGTAAAAGCAGGGGGCGGCGCCGAGCGCGCAGTAGGCTGGTTCAATTGCAGCTGGGTTTGCGCTATGGTTAAGGGTGCCAGCAAAGTGGTACCGATTATAAAAAGCCCTGTCTGTACAAGCCCTGTCTGTAAAAGCTCTGCCTTTTTCATGTCGCGAATCCTTATAGGCACCTAATCTAAGCCATTGGCTAGCATTTTCCAGTTTAATACAAGCTGAATATAAAAGAGCGTAAAATTACAAATTTGTAGGGTTAATGCCGTGGGCGATATTGATGATCGGTGAAAATCAGGGATGGTTTTGTTTCTCCGTGGGTCCACGCAATGAGCCTATTAAACGAGCCTTGAGAGCTGGATGCGGTTGTTGTCACCTTATAACCGAATGGGTAAATTTTCACATGTGATTGGGGCGCTAATATTTTTTTGAAAGATTCGGGCAAGGCTTTTGTCTTTGTCAAAAATTGAGGCTCAGAGAGTGTCAATTCGGGGTTTTGCGGATCAGACAGGTTAAAGGTTACGATATGTTCTGCCTCGGCAGGGGGAATTATTGCTATAGGGTAGTTCTTGTCATCTCGTATTTCTATATTATCCTTTTTAATAATACTCCACTGCATGCGGCCCGTTGCGTAGAATTCGGCGGGCGCAATGCCAGCTTCGCCATCAAGATTTAATACGCGGTGCAGGTGATAATCATTATCCATGATTTCGCCTCGGTCGAGCACACCATTTTCATTTTTATCATAGACGGCAAAAAGATTATATTTAATGGGCGGAAAAGGACCGGTTTTGGCATTGGTAATGGGGCCTTCTATGACTGGCGGCACAGGGTGTTGTTTTATAAACCCTAACACAAGGATTAATCCAATTACCATGCAAGCAGAGACTACGTGCCAATGATGTTGTCCATAGCGGGCCATGGCCCTTAATCCAGCCGCCGTTACATCCGCATTGGCGCGGCGGATATAACTATTGATAAACCGGCGTAGTGCATTGCTGGCTGTATCGCCTTGTTCATCGCACGCCTGTATAAAGGCCTGTTTTTTGGAATGAGGCAGACGCAATTCCAAGCGTTCCGATTTCTTTTCCCATTTTGGATCTGTCACGATGTTGTCCTCTTATCGTATCCAAGGGCTTAATGACCTATAAATCGGTCAAATTTCAACCTAATACCTGTACGGACGCAAAAGTTTTTGCGTACGGAAAGAGACGGGTCTCAAAGGAATCCCCGAGGATAATGATATGAAGGACCGGCGCATTGTTTAATCTTTCAGTCGTTTTTTCAGGGCGGCCGCGAGTTTTTGCGCACCTGTATTATTGCCCCCTTCGCCGTCGGCATGGGCCAGATACAGATAGGGTTCAATCATTTCCAATTCGATGAGTTTCAATTTATCATCGTTCCCGCGCAGCAGATCAACCCGTGCATATAATGGAGTATAGTCCAGCGCGTCTAAAACAGCACGGGCGGCGGCGCGTTCTTCGCTGGCCGGATCATAGCGCGCTTCTGTACCGCCATAAATTGACTGGCTACGATAATCCCCGCTTTTGGGCTGTTTAACAAGGCCATGAGAAAATTGCCCGCCGAAATAGAGGAAAGAATATTCACCTTCCCGGGTCACACTGGGCAAAAAGGCTTGTACCATTGCCCCGCCAGGCGGCAATGTATCTTTGGCGGGGAAGGGCGTGCCCTTTTTATAAAGCACTTGCCGCCATGCGCCTCCGCCCACTTGCGGCTTTATCACTAATGTATCAGTACCAAATGTATCAAAGGCTTTGTCAACACCGGATTGCGTAACGCGGTCAATGCTAAGGGTTTCAATCACCGGCGCACCGGCGCGTTCCAATTCATCCAGATAGGCCTTATTGCTATTCCATTTCAATGTAGAAAAGCGGTTAAATAACTGCGTTTGTGCCTCCACCTTGGCCATTTCGGCGATAAAAGCCGCTTCATTACCTTCGAAATAGTCCCAGACCAAAAGTGGTAACATGGCGTCATAATCTTTGGCCTGTGCGCCGGCCCCGCGCCACGGGAGTAAATCAAGTTGCATGCCTTGGTCTGCGAAGGCGGGGATAAGTTTGCCCATTTCTTCTTCGCGCTCAAAACTATCAGCTCGTTCGTTGGGGTGCCCGGGCATCATATTATCAGAGGCTAGAATGGCAATTTTTTTCATGAAAATGATCCGTTCGTTGACTTGTTTCCGTGCACATAATGGGTTAGCGCCTTTTCTACAACATATAAGGAAAGTTTTATGTCCGCTAAATTTGATGTTTTGGGTATTGGTAATGTCTTGATGGATATTATTGCCCCCGTTCCGGAGAGCTTTATTACGCAGCAGGCGATGGAAAAGGGCAGTATGAGTCTGATTGACGAACCACGCGCGCTAGATATTAATGAAGCCTTGGTTGCGGCGGGCCAGACGCAGGAAGTCGCAGGTGGATCAGCCGCCAATACGATGTTTGGCATTGGAGCCTTGGGCGTGTCATCGGCCTATCTTGGCAATGTGGCGGATGATGCCGTAGGTCGCGGTCTTATCGCGGGATTTGAAAAAGCAGGCGTTGATTTTGGCGGGACTCCGAAAAAGGGTGGTCCGGCCAGCGGGCGGTGTATGATCGCGGTAACGCCGGACGGCGAGCGGACAATGAATACATTTCTGGGCGTCTCCTGTCTTTTCACGCCCGATGATATTGTGCGCGAAAAAGTTGAAGGTGCGAAGACTGTTTATCTGGAAGGCTATCTTTTTGACACGGAGCCGGCCAAAGCTGCTTTTGTTAAAGTCGCAGAAATTGCACAGGCCGCGGGTAATCAGGTGGCCCTGACTTTATCGGATAGTTTTTGCGTTGATCGTCATCGCGCGAGTTTTCGCCAGCTTGTGGATAACCATGTGGACATCCTCTTTGCCAATGAGGTGGAAATTCTCTCGCTCTATCAAGTGGATAGCCTCGACACAGCGCTTGATGCGCTCCATAAAACCAAGACGACAGCTTGTATCACACGCAGTGAGAAAGGCTCAATTATTCAAGACGCCAATCGGCGTTATCACATTAAGGCCGAGCCTGTGGATAAGGTTGTGGATACAACGGGCGCTGGCGATCAATATGCAGCCGGTGTTTTGGCTGGGCGGGCTATGGGGCTTGGCTGGGCGGATGCGGGTCGGCTTGGCAGTTTATGTGCTGCCGAAGTTATAAGCCATTACGGCGCGCGGCCAGAGCGTGATATTGTCAACCTTGCGGTCCCGGTTTCACCATAAGAGTTTTTTCCTATAATTGACTTGAACATTTTTGGTTTAAACCCACATAAGCTGAATATAAAGGGGCGATGTCTCATTATAAATAAGGATAAGATATGAGTGCAGCGCTTGATATTGTAAAAGATGGATCAGATCAGGCCTTTATGGCTGATGTGATTGAAACCTCCAAAGACACACCTGTTGTTGTGGATTTTTGGGCGCCGTGGTGTGGCCCCTGTAAGCAGCTTATGCCGGTTCTAGAGCGTGTGATCACGGCCGAGGGCGGCAAGGTGAAAATGGTTAAAATCAATATTGACGAAAATCCGGGGGTTGCCGGGCAATTGGGCGTCAAATCGATTCCGGCTGTTTTTGCTTTTAAAGATGGCCAGCCTGTCGACGGCTTTATGGGCGGGCAGCCTGAAAGCGAGATCAAGAAATTTATTGGCCGATTAACCGGAGCCAGTGAT
The DNA here is from genome assembly GCA_964654665.1 of uncultured Caulobacterales bacterium. Taxonomy (GTDB): domain Bacteria; phylum Pseudomonadota; class Alphaproteobacteria; order Caulobacterales; family Maricaulaceae; genus CALCKU01. The sequence continues at coordinate 9,932 of CAZZKV010000013.1, forward strand.
CCGGTTGAAGAGGCGGCCGCATTAGTAGCACGCGCCAAAGATAGTTTGGCCGCGGGTGATCCAGGCGGGGCCGCGCAAGATTTTGCTGGCGCGCTGAGCTTACATTCGGAAAGTGCCGAGGCGTTGGCAGGGCTTGCGCGTGTGTATAAAGAAAGCGGCAATGAAGAAGGGGCCGCCGAATTGATTGCATCGGCTCCGGCATCGGTGCGTGATCATCCTGAAATTCAGGCTGTGCGCTCACAATTGGTATTAACCCAAGATGCTCCGGCCCCGGACGAGGCCGAAGATGTAACGCAAGATTTATTAGCGGCTGTTACCGCGCGCCCCGATGATTTGGATGCACGGCTGGAACTCGCCAAGGGACTGGCGTCGATGGGCCGTAACCGCGAGGCCGTTGACCATCTGCTTTATTCTATTGGAAAGAACCGAGCCCATGACGGCGAAGCAGCGCGCCTATTCCTTTTAACAATTTTCGAAGCGGAAGGCGTTGAATCGGACGTTTCTATTGATGGCCGCCGCCGCTTGTCTTCCATTCTTTTTGCTTAGGGTTTACCGGCGTATTGTAATGCGCCGCCCGGTTAAATCGATGGTATGATTTTCATGGATCAGATCCAGATTTTCGGTGATTGTCAAGAGTGTTTTTAACGGTTTGGCGGCAATGATTTTATTCTTTTCGTTCCGCAGGACATAGCTTGTTCGTACCGGAATATTGAGCCGTTTTCGTGGATCACTCTTATCGGTGGCAGGTGTATAGACAAAATTTTTGGCGGCTTTAGCCGCGGCAGTTCCGAATAATTTTTCGCTATAAGCTGCTATACGAATATTGGTGAGGGATCCGTCATCTT
>CAZZKV010000013.1:10876-66533 GCA_964654665.1 uncultured Caulobacterales bacterium
TTCTGGAAATTATCTTGTAAGATTAACCCGGCTTCTAAATAGCGATTAAGTTTGTAATAGGATTGACCCATATCCCATCGTAATCGCGCGTACGGAATTCGCTCATGTCTCTCTGGTAAGGTGTCAATGAGATTGAGTGCCCGTGTACCTGATAGAATAGCCTTCTTATATTGTCTCTCACTTTTGAGATAGGCTGTCCGTGTTGTTTCCATTATGATCTCTTGGATAGACCCGCGGCGCGCTAATTTATCCAATGCGGATTCCATAATAGGAAGATGTTTCACTATCAACGGCGAAATAGATTGATTTGGCTGTGTTCTGATAACCTGTGTCTTTGTTAAATATGACAGATAATCAAGATACCGATCGAGTATAATATTGGCCGTGTCATCTCTATGCAGACCCCCTAGTTCAATTGCTCTTAAGTAAGCCTTGCTGCGGGTTTTAAAAGCTCCAAACCGCATTATTTTCGGATTTAATACGGCATAATTTAACGCTAAATCACCTGTTGTTTTACTGTCTCCCATCGTCTTTTCGGCTCTTTTCCAGGCTGAAAAAGCAGCGCGATCCGCTTTTTTTTTGATCACCAGCCTCTAGGGCTGTCTTATAGGTTTTATAAGGTTTTAAAACATGATCCGGTATTTGGGCGAGAGCCAAAGGCGTGGTGCATAGGGATGATATGAGAATAAAAATGGATAAAATCAATTTATACATAATTTTTGTATATTGCCTTGCGCGGAGGCATTAATATTAATCTCCTATAAGTTGTTGTGTCAAAAACACTTGCGAAAGGTGATAGATTTGTGAAAGTCCTTTCTTGTCTGGTACAATTCCCTAATTGACAAGTCCGGTCATCATACCCAATTTAGGTATATGAGTGCTCATTATAAATCACTGACCCGCCGGACCAATCCGGATGTTATTGCTGTTTTCCCGCTCAATGGATCGGTTTTACTGCCGGGGTGCGAGTTGCCGCTCAATATATTTGAGCCGCGCTATCTGAATATGATTGATGATGCACTGCGCGGCGAGCGGTTGATCGGTATGGTACAGACACAGGATGAGGACGAGGGCTTGTCTTTGGCCCCAATTGGCGGCCTTGGCCGAATTACCCAATTCTCTGAAATGGAAGACGGGCGGTATTTGATCGTACTTAAGGGATTAAAACGCTTTCGCCATTTGGGAGATGCCAAGACCAGTACACCTTACCGCAAAGCTAGGGTCAGTTTTGATGACTTTGTTGCCGATGCTGATCTTCATATGGCGGCTTCTCTGCCCGAATCTTTATCCGATACGGGGCGTAGCGACCGGGCTACGTTAACGGTGGCGATGAAAAGTTTTGCCAAATCATTGGGTGTTCAGGTCGATTGGAAATCACTGGCAGAAATTCCGCTGCCGCAATTGGTTAATCAAGCGTCGATGATAAGTCCTTTTAAACCCGCTGATAAACAATCACTGTTAGAGGCGGTTACAACGGATGATCGGCGCCGGCTGCTAATTGGTTTGATGCATCTTTATTCCAATCTTGGCGAAGCGGGCCGCCCGCCGCAACAGCAATAGGTATCATCATGAGTGATAACCCAACCAGCGATGATCAGATCATAGACCCGGCCTTATTAGCCCTATTGATATGCCCTAAGACGCGAGGCCCGCTGACCTATGATAAACAGGCGCAAGAGTTAATTTCTAAAAAAGCCAAGCTGGCCTATCCCATCCGCAAGGGTGTTCCCATCATGCTAATAGACGAGGCTAGGTCCCTTTAAAACCGGCTATCATCGACAGGCTAAAGCTATAAGGGCCGATGTTGAGGCATCATGATCCCCGGTGTTCCCTGTCGTCATTTCCGATAAAATGGTCTTGGCTAGAACCTTGCCCAGCTCGACCCCCCATTGGTCGAAACTATTGACGTTCCAGATGATACCCTGAACAAAAACCTTATGCTCATAAAGTGCGATGAGATGACCCAGAGTGAAAGGGGAAAGATCATCCAGCGTTATGGTTGTCGAGGGCCGGTTGCCGGGAAATGTTTTTTGCGGTGCAAGACGATCAACATCGGCAATATCGCCCAAGTCTTCGCGCACTTTATATTCCGGTTTACCCAGCATTAGGGCTTCGGACTGGGCAAAACAATTGGCCAGCAATGCAGCGTGATGGTCGGGACGATCTTCGTGATCAGTCAGGACGGCGATAAAATCAACCGGCGCTCCCGGCGTACCTTGGTGCAGCCACTGGAAAAAAGCATGTTGGCCATTGGTTCCTTCGTCGCCCCAGATAATCGGGCAGGTCAAGCCTGTTCGGGTTCCATCGCGCGTAGCTGATTTGCCGTTACTTTCCATTTCCAACTGTTGTAAAAACGCAGAAAATTTACGAATGCGGCGTGCATAAGGGATAACCGCTTGGGAGGTAAAGCCTAGAATGTTGCGGTTCCAAATGCCGGTCATTGCCAACATAACCGGCAGATTATCATCCAAAGGCTGGTCGCGGAAATGTTCATCCATCCGCTTGGCACCTTTTAAACATTCATCAAAAGCTTTGCTACCATAGGCCAGTTGCAGGGATAAACCAACTGCCGACCAGACGGAATAGCGCCCGCCAACCCAATCCCAGAAATCAAAAATCTGCTGGCTTGGAATACCAAAACTCTCAGCACCCATGCGGTTGGCCGTCACGGCGATGAGATGATCTCCGGCCTTGTCTCCAAGGCTTTTGGTCAACCAGGCTCGCGCTGCCTCGCCGTTCATACGAGTTTCTTGGGTCGTAAAAGATTTGGAGACGACAACAATCAATGTTGTTTTGGCATCCAATCCCGCGAGGGCATCCTTAATGGAGGCTCCGTCTATATTTTCGGCAAAGCGTAAGGCCATTTTAGGTACACATGTCGCGGCAAAGGTATCGGCAACGAGTCGGGGACCCAGATCAGACCCGCCAATGCCGATATGGACGATGGTTTTAAATCGTGCCTCTGTATGAATTTTTGTTGTGAAGGCGGCCATCGTCTTGCGCATGGCGCGCACTTGTTTTTGCACTGTCGGTGATCCGCCAACGCCGCGCAGCGCCATATGTAACACAGCGCGATTTTCGGATGTATTAATCGCTTCGCCGGCAAATAATTTCGCGCGCCATTCATCCAGATCACACGCGGCCGCTAATGATAATAAAGCTGTGCGCGCCGCGCCGCTAATCGCTTGTTTTGAAAAGTCAGCCCGTAACGGCCCTTCGCTGATTGTAAAGGTAGCAAGCCGGTTGGGATCGGTTTTAAATAATTCGGGAATAGAAACGGATTGTGCCGCCAAATTTTCCAAAGTTTGAAAATAGGATGCGCGGTCCGTCATAATAGCCTCCAATTGCGTAGGGCGCTTTTAGGGGACAGGGGCAAATGTGCAATAAAAAAAGCCCTGTTATTCTATTCAGGAATAACAGGGCTAGAGGAAAATAAAGGGCTTATTATGAGCCGTATTTGATAGAACATCCGTATGGTGCTGTTTCGGCATTTTTAACGGCAGCACCAGATTTAACGGCTGCTAAAGCTTCGCGGACATAATTTGTAGCCCCCGGGATGGCAGAACTCCGCGCGCTGCGATTACTATCAATCGCGCCTTGATATACTAAAGTCTGAGCGGCATCGATGACATACATATGCGGCGTTGTTTTAGCGGCAAATGTGCGCCCTGCTGTGCCGGACGGGTCCAGAACAACGGCCTTTGGTGCTGCGCTGCGGGATGTGGTCAAGTCATTGGCTTCTTGGCCCGTAACATAGCCTTGCTTACCGGGTGCAGATGACACGATAGACAGCCAGACAACATCATCGGCCGCGGCTTCTTTTTGCATATTTTGCATATTTTCATATGCTGGATCATAATGTTTTTTCACATAAGGGCAGCCATGGTTGGTCCATTCCAAGACAACGGTTTTGCCAGCAAAATCTGATAATTCATGGGTTTTGCCATTGGAATCGGTCACGGTCATATTGGCAACAGAGCTACCTGTAGCGATTTTGGCGCTGGCTGGTAAACTTAGGGCTGCGGATGCCATTAAGGCGCAAGCGAATGAAACTGTGGTAAATTTGGTCATATATCTATCTCCTTTAAAGGGCGGATTAAGGCGCAACTTTAGGGGTTCTGCCCGTTTTTCGCCCTATCGATAGCGCTCTTTAACACATCATAGGTTAGAACTTGAGGTAAAACTTCAGCCTTCACGAAATTTTGACCTGTGTGATTTGCAGGAAACATTAGATAGAGCGGCACACCCGAACGGCCATAGAATTCCAGCTCCCGTGCGATGACATCATTTTTATTAGTCCAGTCGGCAATCAGGAATGCTACATCATTTTGGACAAATAGCGCTTGGGTCTTTTGTTTGGATAGGACAAGCTTTTCATTGACCTTGCAGGTTACGCACCATGCCGCGGTGAAATCAACAAATACGGGACGGCCCTCGGCTTGTAATTGGGCGACCCGTTCCGGACTCCAGACACCCGCTTCGGATGAATGAACGGTGGAACTTGGGGCGGTTTTAAGCATTACAGGAAAGATGATAGTCGCAATAATAGCTGCGATGGCAAGGCCTTTGGAGAGCGCGGATTGCCCTTTTAATAGCCATATAGCAAAGCTGGCACTCAGCATCGCTGCCAATGTTAGTAAAACGCCATCTTCGCCTGATTGCAGAGCCAGTACCCAGACTAGCCAAACGGCCGCCCCGAGCATGGGAAAAGCCAAGAACTGACGAAATCGTTCCATCCATGGGCCGGGTTTGGGCAGGGCCGAGAGTAATTTGGGCACATAAGCAATGAGCAAAAAAGGTAAAGCAAACCCCACGGCCAAAGCCATGAAGACGCAGAGTGTAATGAGTGCCGTCTGGGCCAGAGCATATCCAACAGCTCCGGCCATAAAGGGCGCTGTGCAGGGGGTTGCAACAACAACCGCTAAAGCGCCTGTGAAAAAGGATCCGGCAAAACCTGATTTTTGCGTGAGTGTGCCGCCTGTATTTTGCAATGCGGTTCCAAATTCGAATAGTCCCAACAGGTTCAGCCCGATAACAAAAAGCAGGACAGCAAGGACGCCGACCACTTTGGGGTTTTGCAATTGGAACCCCCACCCGATTTCTGATCCGGCGGCTTTTAGTGCCAGCAAAACCAAGGTCAGCAGTAAAAATGTCGCCAGTACGCCCGCCGTATAGGCCCAAGCCTCGCGGCGAATAACCGTTTTTTCTCCATGGGCGGCTTTGGCTATGGAAAGTGCTTTGATCGAAATGACTGGAAAGACGCAGGGCATAAGATTAAGAATCAACCCGCCTATAAAGGCACCGAAAATCGCTGCCCATAATGTAAGGGCTGGTCCGTTTGATCCGCCCGATACGGTTTTACCGGCCAGCGGGGACAGACCGATCTCAACACTTTGTCCTGTGGTTAATGTAATTTCATCACCATAAATCTGGCCATTGCGTTTATAGGTCAAAACGCCGGATATTGCCCCAGTTATCGGCTCATCCCATAAATAGCTGGGCTGGGTTGTAATCTCGATACCTGCGTCACCCACTCGGACGATTTGGGGCGCAGAATGGCCTAATATACCTTGTTCATAGGGGAAAAAATAAGCCTGTGAATAATCACCCTGACTGGGCGGTAAGATTGTTATAATAAGCTGTTCGCCTGTTTTTTTAATCCCGCCCGTCTCGCCTTTGGGCTTGGGACTATCGGTGATGGCGTGATTGATGACCGTAGACCATTTTGGATCAATCTCCCGTTCGCCAATAGCTAGCGTGATAGAGAGTTTAGCATCTTCGGGAATGCAAACATCATAACAGACAAGATAATAAACATCGGCGCGCAGGGTGATAATATCGCCCGGCACCGCGCTATCGGTGATTTGAAATTTTTGCGGAAAAAGCGGCGCACCTTCAAAGCCATAATTAATAATTGGGCCGGTTGGCAGGGTTCGCGGCACCGGCCAGATTAAATCGCCTTGGGTGCTTACCTCTTCCGGTAAATACCAGTTAATCTGAACAGGCTCGCCGCTATCGCCCGGATTACGCCAATAGGTATGCCAATGCTCATCCAGAACAGTCCGCAGCGCGACATGAAATGTATCGCCCGGTGCAAGGCTGTCATGGCTGGATACTAATGAAGCGGTCACTTTGCCTGTATCTTCAGGCAAGCTCTCTTTGGCATGGCCGATAACCGTACTTAAAAAAACTATGACGCCGATAATAGCAAAACGTAATATAATCTGTAACATAATGGGGCTATACCCTTAAAAGCGTTAAAGAGCTATGTGGTTTTATAGGGGGTTCACGTAAGTTTGATGGTCGCGCGAGAGGGCGAGGTCGGCTAATCAAAGACAGCGCCGATATCTTGTGAAGATAGGCCTTCTTTCAAATTTCGAATCTCATAATAAATTGCAGATGTAAAGACGGCATTAATCACAGCTACGATTGTTTGCGTTATCGCATAGGTCACCGCTTGGATGGCAATATATGTGTTAGAAATAGACCCCGTTAAGAGAATGTCAGCCGGAGTACCTGCGATTAATTTGATATTGCCGATAGTCATGCTGATAACGAGGTTTAACACCAGTATCATGATAAATATCAAGAGAATCCACCGCTTATACCCTTTGGTAAGTGCCCATGACCGGGCGATACTGCCTGATAATGTTTGGCCTTCGATGACCATTGCGGGGACTGCTAGATACTAACCAAGTAAAACAAGAATGCGGGGAATAATGAGCAGGATGATACCTAGGCTTATTGCAAGGATATATAAAATTCCAAACCCGATGAGAGGGCCGATAGAGTGTATAGCGATGCGAAAAGATTGACCGATCGGTGTTGTCCCGCCGCGCATATCGTGCAGGCTGCAATAAATAATAGCCCCATTGACCAGCATAGTGGTCGTGAGTGCGATAATTAGCGTAAATATATAGGTTTTTAAATTTTCTCTAGTCGTAATTTCAATGAAATTTATTGTATCAAGATTATCATATGTTCCAGTAAAAATAGGCCAGAGTCCTATTCCTATCATGAGTATCGGTAATCCAATGAAAAGGGCAGAAAGGGTACAATAGGGCTAAATGTTATTTTTTAAGGATTCGAAACTCAGGTTTAGAATTCGTCCGATATCAAATTCGGGCTTGGGTTTGAGGGTAAATTGCGTAGCTTTGACCATTCTTGCATAACCGTGTTACGGGTCTGAATTACCGTAGCGCTCTCGCTGAGTATCGACGATGCGTGCGTTACCATCTAGGCTATGTGTTATAATATAGAGCCGGTCATATTCATCGACTTCGCGAATAGGTTTGCCGCCGTTCCCGCCAAGATACTCGGCCAGCGGCGGCGTGGTATTTGAATGACCGACAATCAATATATGGCCCCGCATGGACTTCAGGGTTACGGCAAAACTTTCCAAATCACGCGGGTTATAAGGTGTTACGGTCAGGCCTTTAGCTGCGGCAAGAGGGGCAGCGGTTTGTTGTGTGCGTTTATAATCGGATGAATATATTTGGGTTAAAGGCACATCTTTAAGCCGGATAGCCAGATCACGGGCGCGTTGATGCCCGTCTTGCGTCAAATCAGGGTCTTTGACATCCAGAATTTTTTCGGCATGGCGAACCAGATAATAATGGGCCGCTGGTTTGGGCGCGCTTTGGCAGGCGGTTAAAAGCCAACTTGCGAGTCCAAGAATAATGACACGGCGTGCGGTCATCATTTGCAATAGGCCTTTTGGATGATAACCGGCTTGGATAAAAACTGGTTTTCTGTACCGGGCAGTGGTGTTTTGGCGGCAACAGCGCCAGCCTGTATAGCGCGCGCAACGTCCAAGCCCTTTGTAACATGGCCAAAGGCGGCATAACCCTGTTTATCCGGATTGCGGTCTTGGCCATAATCGAGGAAGTGGTTGTCTGCGAGCGAGATGAAAAAGAAGGCGGCGCTGCCGGTACCCGGCTCGCTACGGGCTATGCTGACCGTCCCTGTCGTGTGGGATAATCCGCTAGCCTGTGTCGTTTCATGGTCAATCAACGGGGTAACTGTGTTCAGATCAAGTCGGCCACCTTGAATAATCTCCATCCCCATTTTTAAAGGATCGGTTTGAGGGGTAACGACGCGATAAAATCCTTGCCCATCATAGAGGCCATTACCGACATAATAGAGAAAATCTTGAGCCGATAACGGGGCTTTGTCCTGGTAAACTTCAATATCTATATCGCCCCTATCGGTTTGCATAATAACATGGGGTCGCTGTTCATTCCCGCTGCATGTCCCTAGAATATCGGGTTCGCTTTTGCGGGGTGTGCAAGTCGATAGTAAAATTGACGTCGCTATTACGCACCATAAAATGCGAGGCATGTTAATTATCTTTATCGATCTTGCGCTGTTTAAGAGCCATATCAATGAGAACGGTTGCTGCGATTCCTGCAAATAAAGCAAAGAGCGGATGGCGCAATGCAAAGAGGACGACAATGCCAATACCGATGCCAAAGATCAGTGCGTAAGGGTGGAGGGCGTTAAATTTCATAGATCAAGCCTAACGGGAAAGTGACTAAGCGTCTAGCTCAACATCCCAATAAAGATAATCAAGCCAGCTTTGATGTAGATAATTAGGCGGAAACCGCCGACCCTGGGCTTGGAGTTGATGCATAGTGGGGGCATGCGGCGGTATATGGGGGTGCATATGGGCATCCTTGGGTAAACGTCCACCCTTTTTTAGATTACAGGTTGAGCAGGCTGCCACGATGTTTTTCCAGGTTGTCTTTCCTCCGAGCCGCCGCGGAATAACATGATCAAAGGTTAAATCATCGGGGCTGGAACAATAGACACATTGAAAGCCGTCGCGCAGGAATAAATTAAAACGGGTAAAGGCAGGTGAGCGGTTTTGCGCCACATAATCCTTTAGTGCGACAACGCTGGGCAGAAACATTTCAAAATCTGCAGATCGTACCGTTTTGTCATATTCATTCACAACATTAACGCGTTCCAAAAACACAGCTTTTACCGCATCCTGCCAAGACCAGAGCGAGAGCGGGAAATAAGAAAGTGGCTGATAATCCGCATTGAGGATAAGGCAAGGAAATGTGCCTGACGTTGCCGTTTCCGGTAAAGGTATAGAATGCGCTATTAACCCCATGAGGGCCTCCGCGAGGATCTATAGGCTGTTAATAGGGTTGGTCGCTCTGAACGGGTAAGACTGAAAACGGCGCTCCTTTTATCTGATTCGGATTTAAACAGACAGGGACGGAACTGACAAGGGGCAGTCTGTACCCCCTTTAATGGCAGATAAACCCAGTGATCTGTTATAGGCTCTCGTCAGCGAGGAAAATATCAGCCAGCATGGCGTTATGCGAATCAATCCGCTTATAAGTTTTCTGATTGTCATAATGCTCGGCGCAGGCGTATATGCGGCCGTGCCAAGCGAGGCGCAGACTGAACTCAGTCAGCTTGATAGTTATCGTCCCTTGCGACCAGAAGCCAACCGTATGGCTCATAGGCCGCGGGCCATACGGCAAAGCCTTCAGCGCGATGCGGCCCGTTTAGCTCCGGCAGCCGGGCTGCGCGTCACACTTGCTGTTGACAGGCTTGGCGATATTGCAGGACTGGCCTTGGCTGATGACGGTGTTCTCTATAGCAGTGATTATCGATCGGGTCGTATTTATGCCTTACAAGACCGTCAACAAGACGGGCAGATTGATCAACGCCGTCCGCTGGCTTTAAGCTTTGATGGTCCGAGCGGCCTCGCGGTTTATGGAGAAGTTTTATATGTTGTAGATCATGCGGCTCTCTGGTCCATAAATCTGAACACAGGAATGCGGAAACGCCTTGCCTCTTTGGTGAATGTCCCGGCTAAAAAAACAAAGCGACCTCTCATTATATCGCCGGATGGGACGTATTTATATTTAGGTTTCAATCTGGCGACGGGGGGGCAAATTGTCAAAATTCATAGTCAGAGCGGAACGGCTTTAGAGAGCATTCCTCTTAGCCGCGCAGTGTTATCACTGGCACAAACATCCTATGGAGCGGTTTGGGCGGGGTTGGATAATGGATTGATATCTATAACTCATCCAGAAAAAATTTACCCGTTGGAACCGGGCGCTGCCGCGCAAGCTATTTTATTGCCGGAAACAGCGAATATCCCACAGACGCTTGCGCGTTATATGGCCCATCATATTCTTGTTGCACAAAGCCGGTCATTATCGGCACCGCCGCATCTAACACGCGGTAATAACCTTATTCTTATTCCTGCAAATTTTGGCGCTCCGGCGCAGCATATGAAGTTAATGCTTGGCGGATTTGTGAATAACCGGGGTACGCAAGCGTGGGGTCGGCCATCCGCATTATTATTAGATGCGCGTGGATTATTTATGGCTGATAATTGGGGCGGGGTTTTATGGCGCCTAAGCCCGTCTGTGACGCCAGATCCCAAGCCGGCGCTTGACGATATAACACAGCCGCAAGACACGCCGCAAATTAACGGGGTGAATGATAAAGCACCTGAATATACGGGATTTGGTAGTCGGATTGTGCAGGGATCACAGATTGACAATACATCAATTATAGAGGGATCGACGATCAGCCGGGATTACGAAAAAAACCGCCTTATAAAACCAAACCTGCCAACTCAGTCTTCGAATGATGATGCCGCAGATGATGGAACTTCGTCTGACGATATAGGGTCGCAAGGGGCATTGTAATAATAACGCAAACCAGTTTGCCTAACGTTGAAACATGACACTCTTGCAGCCAAACTCGGATCAGCCCTGCGAGCGTTGGTAAGGGTCGGATATTCAACTCTCTAATTCGGTATAAAGGCGGACACAAAATGCAATATCAACAGTTTACTAGTAAAGGAAATTGATCGCCTCTATATTCGCGTTTATGCAACAGACAGGTTCCAATGCATCGCCCATCATATGGACGGGCCAGATTTTGCATTTCGGCGGGCTTGTCGTTCTATTGGCAACAGGGTTATATTTATGGGTATTAATTGGGAGACCTCTGGCTATGGCCTTCTGGATTGCTTTTTTGGCGCCAGTTTTTCATTAAATTTTTGTCTGGATTACTTGGCGACTAGAATTGCGATCAAACACTACGAGCAAAATAATTGGTTTTGAAATTTTCATTGTTTTGTTTTTTGTATTGTTCGGGGCCCGGTTTATTTCCCTTGGCTTACTGGCTTGGCTTGATCACGGAAGCCTCAATATGTCTATAGCTCCGAGAGTGTTGATTACAATTGGACTGAGTGTGCTTGGCCTCTACGCTATCTATAGTGTGCACAGATATTTCGGCTTAAAACGTGCCTTCGGGGCTGATCATTTTGAAGGACGATATCGTAAAATTCTGCTTGTTAAAAAAGGTGTTCTCCGTTTCACGAATAATGGCATGTATGTCTATGCCTTCTTGTCCTTTTGGGCCATTGCTATGGTTTTAACTCCCGCGCCGCTCTTGTCATTGCCGAGTTTAGCCATGCCTATATATGGATTCACTATTTTACTACTGAGAATCCCGATATGGATTATCTTTATAACCCGGGGTTTTAAAACCGAGCATAGAACTTAGCGTATGAAAGATGTCGCAAAGCAGATCTCTTACATCTATTCTGGGAGCAAAAGGACATAAGAAGGAAGGTTGATTGGTTCCCGTAAACGCCTTTCATTGTCTGGTAGAGCGCCCCATAGATATGGAAATAGCTATGAAAAGACCACATTTCACCGAAGAGCAGATTATTGCTATAACATGAGGGCGGTAAATGGCTTGCCAATCGGACAGAACTTCGTTCTTTAAGATACTGTGCTCCTATCTATCCCGACTATATGTCTTTTGCTTTTCTGCGGAATATGTCCGCGACGACCCGTTAACCTGTACCCTAAGGAGCAGTCTGGTTGTCCAAATGCGCGGAAAGGCGTAAGAGTGCCATATCCCACTGATTGGTGATTGTCTCCAGATAGGCTTGCGCAGGCTTGAGACCGTTTGGTTTGAGTGCGAAACGGGTTTCTCGTCCCACACGCTGCGCTGTCACCAACCCAGCGGATTGCAGAACCTGTAAATGTTTGGTTACGGCTTGGCGCGAGATAGATGTCATAGATGTCAGTTCTCTTATCGGACTAGGGTTTCCCTGTCCCAGATGCGACAAAAGCTGCAAACGGGTTGGATCGCCAAGCGCTGCGAAAAGCACCGCCTCACTGTGCAAGGTGGGCCTCGATGTTATTCATTTGCTCATCCCACCCGCTTTCATTCATCCGCAAGGCGATAGGTGCGTAGTCGGGAGGTAATTGTGCAAATCCTGTCTCGCGTAATATCAGGCGGGTTTTGCTGTGCTGTGCCTCTAAAATATAAGTGACTGTCAGCCATGGATCTGTCCGTGCGTCCCGATCCACCGTATCGCCGTAATAGGCGGGCCATAAAATGGAAAACCGGTTCATCGGCTCCATCTCGATGATTTTTTGTTCCCAAGTAAGATGTTCATGACCGGGATAAAGACTGCTACAGGTAATTGTCTCGCCCAAGACAAATGGTTTTGGCACCTTGGCTAGAAACCATTGACCGAACTCTTCGTGATCTGTGAGGGCCTTCCAAACCCGCTCTATCGGGGCATTTAAAAGTATGTCTCTTTCTATCATATCTTGCATTTTGGTTCTTTTATTAGCAACTAATTAGCTGCATAATAGCATATCACATTAAACAGGCAACTATTTTATTGCCTATTGGTTCTGTATGATGAACGAATATAAGACGCTCATATTGCTTCAAAGGCTGGCGTTACTGAAATCCCATTTTTCCTTGATCCATTCTTTGCCGTCTTTAAGCGCTTACCGACGTCTTGGTTCTCTTTGATGTGTGATAGTCCTTTACCAGCCGTTTACTCGACGCCGCATATCTATACTGTATCCGCAGGTATTTATTATTGATGCAATAGGGGCGTTATCTATTTTGCGTTTGTAGCGAAATATATCCGCCGATAACCGCGTATAAGGTTAGTGATATAAATTATGGTTCGATGATGGTGTTTGATAGAAACCATCATCCCAAAGCTTTAATTGTCAGGGGAAACATAAAGCGCGCTGGCAGGATCAACATTCGGATCATAAGTCTCTGGAGCATCAGGATCAACGGTCTCAATATCTTCAATCGTTACGGTACCCGACCCGATAAGATTACGGCGTTTCAAAGCATCTGCTTTGGTGTTTAATTCTTCCAATAAACGACGCACTTCTGGCGGTATAGATGTAAAGTCCCGCGGAACACCTGTGTTGCCATTGATGACATTGGCGGTTGCAATACGAGGCCGAGAGCCCCCAACAAGGTCAGCCACAACATTGTCATATCGATCATAGGCAAAAGGCAGGGTGCTACGAATATCTTCCGCGACATTATCCCGCGCAAAATTTAACAGGTGGCGTTGCATGTCATTTTCAAAGTCCGGAAAATAAAAGGGCGTCGTTTCTTCATAGAGTTTTGATATGCGGCGATTCTTGCGACTTTTGTTAAATCCGCGTAGTGAGTTAACGAACTCGGTAGCTTGAATTTGAAGCGTGTTATTAAGATTAGCGCGAGTATAGGCATAATTTTGTAATTGAGGCGATCCAATATCACCGTGAAAAAAACCATAAATTACAGACGGGTTTTTCCAGTGTGGGAAGACAATTTTTTGACGTATATCGCGCGGACTAAGAGCGACCCCTTTAATGGTCAGTACTTTGGCTTCATCAAGCGGTATGCCGTTAATTTTTATTTTCGATGGGCGCGTGACAGGATATTTTTTTGTTATTTGTTCTATAATGGCTACATTGTGAATGTTGAACCAAAAGGCTAATTGTTCGCTTTTCGGCATAGCTGTTAAGTTGATTTGGGTCGCTATTCGTTCGAGATCTTTCCGATAGGCTACCAGTTCATCCAAATAGTCATTATGCAAAAATGAAAAGCTGATACGAGATCCTTCAAGCCTATAGGCTGATTTATGTCCCGTAACAAAGCGTGAGCCTGTTGGGGCTTCAGGCCGTGATGCGCGCCGTCGTAAAGAAGGGCCAAACCGTATAACAGTACCGCTAAAGGCAGCATCCAGAACGCTGTAATCAAGCCGAACGTTTTTACCGTTAGGGCGCGGCGTAAAGCGGCGCGTTATCGTATCATGGTGTGAAACCGAAGACGGCGATGATGTGGTTGGTACCAGTAGTTGTGCTGTCAGGGTTTGTTGGGTTTGTGCGGTCACGGGACTGGCGATCAAACCAGCTGCGAAAAGAGATAAATAGGGTATAAATTTATAGTTCATGATATCTTTCTAACATATATTTATCGAATATGCACGAAAAAACATTGTTATTCGATAAATTTTATAACCACATCCCAATCATCTCCGCAAAAATAAGCCAATTTTCTGGCTCGCAGCATAACGCGGTCTGTTATAAGGTCGGAATAAGCCTGCTCAACCTGTATGATTAATTGTGTGTCGATTGATTGTAAATCAAATTTAGAGATTAACGCTGTCGAACGGCCCGTGGCGACAATGATCAGGCGCATGGCCGCACCAAAAGCACGGGCTGCGCGGCGGGCCTCGGGCGGCAGAAGATGTTCCATGGCCTGCGGATTTGGGGTTGGTCGGGACCCTGTAAAGGACCGAAACAGAATGAGGGAGAGATAAGCGCGTTCGCTATGGGTTAATCCTGCGAGAGGGGCATAAAGAACATCTTCGAAAACGAGATCAGCTTGGTAATCATTATGGAGTCCTTTGCCCATTCCTGCCAGATAACAGGCGGCCTGTCGCAAACGGGATTCGTTTTTAGGATCAAAATATCCAGGAATGGATGACAAGATCGGTTTAAGCGCAGCCCAAAGCGGCGCGGCATTTTGCGGGGCCTTAACATTGCCAAGGGCCAGATCACGGCACCCATCAAGTAGAGCATTGCGCTGCCGAATAGCGGCAGGCAGCGTATCCATAACTAGACCTTCGCGCAGACCTGTTTCGGATATAATGATTTTTGCAGGCGCGAGCCATTCGATCAACACATCCAATAACAATCCGCTATAGGGTAATGTTTCGGCGCGGCGTGATGATATACTGGGCCAGCTTTGTACGCTATAGCTGCCCTCGTCATAGGCCCAGCGGGCATGGCGTTGCGCCTCATGGGCCTCAACCGCATAGGCTTGTAAGGTACGTAGGGGATATTGCGTCCGTATTTGGTGAATTTTAAACAGGTTCCGCCACGCCCCGCCAATAAGGTATAGTGTATCAGCCTGTTTCGGCATAGTGGCATGGTCGGTAAAATGCACATGAATAGCATTTTTCAGATGCGCCGTATCAAGGGCTTGGCCTGCAAGATCCTGTCCGATCATCGGAAAAGGGCCTAGCGGAAAACTAAGGCCTTGCCCTATTTGACCGTCGTTAATTTCTATGAGTTCCAGCGAGGCGCCGCCCAGATCGGCGGTCCAACCTTGCGCGCGCGGTAAGGCTGCGAGTAGCCCCAGCGCCGAGAGCCGGGCTTCTTCGGAACCGGAAATCGGGTGGATGTCTAAACCTGTTTTGTTTTTAACGTCTTGAATAAAGTCGGCCGCATCGCTGGCATCGCGCAGGGCCGCGGTAGCCGCAATTGTCAATTGCCCCAGTTGATGCGCTTCGGCAATAATTTTAAAGCGGGTTATGGCCGCGAGGGCTTTTGCTTTCCCGGCAACACTCAATTTCCCTGTTTTGCGTAGATCGCGCCCAAGGCCCGCGAGAACTTTTTCATTGTAAACAGGAGTAAAAGCGGCTCCGAAACATTCATACATAACAAAACGAACGGAATTGGATCCGATATCTAAAATGCCAATATGTGAGGTTTCGGGGTCTATTGTCACCTGTCTGGAGCCTTCTTAGCAGGATCTGTGACCGTAATGTCTTGCGGAGCGTTATATTTCAAGGATTTTCCTCGGCCTGATAAGGACGGATTTTCCATGAAATATTTATGGGCCGAGAACGGTTTTTTGCGGCCCAATGGGTGACGTTTTTCATATCGGCCATTTGGGCGAAGGTCCCAACTATTCATATCATCTTTTAAATTTGCAATCATAATCTGGTTCATGATTTGGCGGCGTACAGTTGTATCTGTAACAGGTACCAGCGTTTCAATGCGCCGGTTGAGGTTGCGCGGCATCCAATCGGCTGATGAAAAGAAAATTTTAGCTTGGGGTGAGGGTAAAGCTTTGCCATTCCCAAAACAGACAATCCGCGAATGCTCCAAATAACGACCGACAATAGATTTTACACGAATATTGTCGGATAGACCGGGAACGCCGGGCCGCAGACAACATATACCGCGGACAATTAGGTCGATTATTACGCCCGCTTCAGAGGCGGCGTACAATGCTTCAATGATATCCGTATCGACGAGCGCGTTCATTTTGGCCCATATCTGCCCTGGCTTACCGTCTGCGGCAAATGCCATTTCGGTTTTTATCATGGCCTTTAATGAATTTCTTAATTGCAAGGGAGCCAAAATCAATTTTTCCAAATCGCGCGGTTCGGAATAGCTGGTAACATAGTTAAACATTTTACCCACATCGCGCCCCAAGGCTTGGTCCTGGGTGAAAAGAGCCAGATCTGTATAAACCTTGGCATTGGAGACGTGGTAATTACCTGTACCCAGATGGGTATAGCTTTGTAGGTTTTGGCCTTCGCGCCGGATAATGAGTGAAACTTTGGCATGGGTTTTATAGTCGATAAATCCATAAACAACATGGGCACCAGCGCGTTCCAGATCGCGGGCCCAGCGCAAATTTGATTCTTCGTCAAACCGGGCTTTAAGCTCGACAAGGGCGGTTACGTTTTTTCCGTTTTCGGCCGCTTCTATTAAGGCGCGCACAATCGGACTATCATCGGATGTGCGGTAAAGCGTTTGTTTAATGGCCACAACATCAGGATCGCGGGCAGCTTGCTTCAGAAATTGTATCACCACGTCAAACTCTTCATAAGGATGATGCACAAGGATATCTTTTGAAGCAATGGCGGCAAAACAATCCCCGTCATATTCGCGAATACGTTCGGGAAAGCGGGCTGAAAAAGGTGGAAAAATTAGATCGCTGCGATCTTTGTCAATGATATCGGAAACGTCAGCCAAACCTAAGAGATCGCCAACATCGGCAATATCCTCATCCCAACATTCGAAACTCTCAATTAGAAACTCTTTCACATCAACAGGCAGTTCAGGTGCCATTTCCAAACGGATAACACGGCCGCGGCGGCGTTTTTTAATTAAAAATTCAAAATGCCGGACAAGGTCTTCAGCTTCTTCATCGACGGCGATATCACTATCGCGGGTGATACGAAAGGCTCCGCTGTCGGTTATGGTGTCATCGGGAAATAGCGTATTGGCATAATGTGAAAGCACGTCTTCGATGAGGACATAGCGGCGTTTTTTCTTCTTACTACCAGCAACTTTAATCAATCGCGGAACATGAGAGGGCACAAGAATCAGAGCATAATTAAGATCGGTATTGGCTTTATGTTTACGTTTCAGCACGAGGCCAAAGCCAAGATTGGCAATAAAGGGAAACGGGTGTGCTGGGTCAATAGCTAACGGTGAGAGCAGCGGTAATATCTGGTTCTGATAAATTATATCCAAATCGTCCAAAGCTTCTTTCGAAAGGTCAGCAACATTGGTTACATCAATATTTTGCTCTTTGAGGGACTGGCGCAGTTCTTTCCAACAGGCATTTTGAGTGCGGATAATTTTACCGACCTGTTTTGCAATTTTTTCCAATTGGCGTTTGGGCGTATATCCATCGGCACTGGGTTCGGTTAATCCGGCCAGAACTTGTGTGCGTAGGCCGGCGACACGGACCATGTAAAATTCATCAAGATTGGAGGCTGAGATAGCTAGAAACCGCAAGCGTTCAAAAAGCGGTAACTCTGTATTTTGCGCACAGTCCAAAACTCGGGCGTTAAAGAACAACCAAGATAATTCGCGATTAAAAAACCGTCTGGATGACGAAACTTTCATGTTCTCCCTTATTGCCGTAGCAACGATATCTTTGCCCGCATATAGCGGGGCGGTGTTGATGGTTTAGGCATGGATATGATCTCGCTCGGATGATTGCGATATGACAATGTGCGAGCCTAACCTATCTCAGCATACCCATTATGGCAGAGACAAATGCGGGCTGCAATCTATTGCTCACCATAGCGGTTATTTATGATGGCTATATGTCACTTTTATCGGAGCGGTTATTTATCGGGTTTAGGGCATTGAAATCGTGCAATATAATCTTCGATTGGACCGAGATCCATTTCGGCGCGTAACACATTGATATTGTCCGGGTCTTCTAGTGTCAGCGGTTCCCATTTACCATTGGGCCGGCAGCGTCCTTGCGTACCATAACGCTGGGTTCGTTTTGCGGATGTATCTTCGCGGCCCCAGCTAGCCATTGTACGGTCGATGAGATAGGCGTAGTTGGATTTTGATACGCCGGGATTACCTAACGCGGCCTCCATTTTTTTCAAAACCTCTTTTTGAAATTCCGGGTCTTGGTCTGCATGTTGCGCCATAAGCCATCCAGTGTTGGCTGCGCCGGGCCCGTCAATATCATCGCGTAGCCATTCACGCCCCTCGATCATGGTCTTAAGGTGTTTCGTATTAAAGCGATCGACTTTTATCATGCGTTGACCGATTCCTTTTTTTAATAGGTCTAATTCTGTTTCGCTATCAAAATGCGAACTGCCTAGATGGGTTACTGAAAAAATACCGCGAATAGTTTGATCAATATGGCGCATATCTTTTAATTTATCAGCATTGGATGTGTAATCAGCCGTTTCAATATAAGCGAATATAGCCTCAATTTCAGCGTCACGGGCCGCCCAGAACATTTCCGCCGTTTTGGGGTCAGATGGCAGAATAGGCGTTGATGGACTATGCAGCCATGCCATGTCGAGCGGTAAGATCGAGGTATCATTTTTAATTAACTGTGTGATAATTTGAGTTTTGAAGTTCTGTGAGTAAAACTGATCAAGCGTTAAGAGTTCAATGAGTGTTGAGCCGATCCGCAGCCGCCCTGCATCACTTTCTTTGTTCATCCAACTACGCATATCGCTAATGGCTTGCGCGCGTGCTTCATTGATAACGCAGAATCGAATATTATACTCTACGCTGTCGGCCGAGGCATAGTCATTTTGTTTTTGGTAATGATTATCCCAAAACTCAAGCCGGTGGTAATGGCTGTCTAAATCTTTTGCTATAGGTTCGCCAGCATAAAGTTCAGTGTAAAACTGGGCGGCTAATGTATTTAACGGGCCGTCAACATTCAAGCGTCTCCGCAATGCGGCCCGGCGGAAAAATTTTTTTATAGCCGCAGCGTCCTCAGGCTGCGTTGCCGTCTCTGCAGGTGTATAAGCGAGAAAATCTTTTAAATCCTCTTTAAGCAACGTCGGGGCTTGAGGCGTAATATCCAATAATTCAAGCCCGCAAATAGGGTTATCCGTTTCTGAAACATAGGTTTTTAACGCTGTCAAAGACGTTATGCGTTCAGTTGTATTTTGCACGGGATTTTGACAATTGGACAGGCATAAAGCCACGACAATTAGATACCAAAGCGGACGGATCATATTATATGCTCATATTAAACTCATCAAGTTATAACATAACTTATATCTATAAATTTTATAAAGCAAGGGGTGATCAAGAGGTAATATAGAGCGCGTGAAGTGGTTGTATATCCCTAGTCCCTGATTTTGTGCAGAGAGTGGTGAATTTAAAACCTTTTTAAGCGGCAGCGAGTGTGTCGTCTGTCAATGATAGATAGAGGCTTTGTGCATCCGGGGCTGCGCGCAGACGGGCCCGCATGTCGGTGCGGCGCAGACGGCGCGAAATTTGGGCTAACGCGCGCAAATGCGCGCCGCTATCTTCAGAGGGTGCAATCAACATAGCCACCAGATCAACGGGGCGAGCATCGACGGCGTTATAGTCTAAAGGCGTGCCGAGCCGGGCAAAAGCGGCATAGACCTTATCTAGCCCATCAATGCGAGCATGGGGCAGGGCCACGCCATTGCCAACACCCGTAGAGCCGAGTTTCTCGCGGTCCATTGCAATGGATACAATATCAGAGGCTTTAGTATCCAACGTGTCCAAGATTCCCGCTTTGTCAAAAATAGCGATCATTTCTTGTAAGAGTTGTTTCTGACTTGTCACAGACAAGTCAAATGCAACACAGTCAGCGCAAATTAGGCTTTCCATCGACATAACAATATCATTTCAATTAATCAGGTCAGAACGACAGACGAGGTCGTCAAAAGAGGGTTATAAAATTCGTGCGGGCTATAAAGGGATTATTGGCCGGGGTCAATCCATCCGATATGCCCGTCTTCGCGTTTAAAGACGATATTTAATCCGCCGTGTTTGGCATTATTAAAAATAACAACGCCTTTATCGGCCAAGCCAAGTTCTAAGGCTGCCATACTGGGAGTCATTGTACGGATTTTCCCCGGTTTCTCCGCAATGACAATTGGATCCTGAGGGGTATCAAGAGAGGAGTCGTCATCATCTGTTTCAGAAACGGGGTTTTCCAGAATGAACATTGAAAAGGCTTGGGCCTTAGTCTCTGCATTATGGTCTTTGAGGCGCCGCGAATATCGGCGCAATCGTTTTTCCATATGTTCCAAAGCTTCATCGGATGCGCCGTAAGCATCATGGGCTTTGCCTTGGCCTTCCATTGTTGCGCCGGAAGGCAGGTGAACCGAGACAACGGTTTTAAACCCAGCACCTTCGCGGGCGACCGATACTTGGGCCTCCCCATCTCGGTGAATATATTTATCCATCATGTCATCTAGTCGGTCTGATATGCGCTCACGAAGCGCGGGTGAAACATCAATACCTTTAGAGACAATCTGAATTTGCATAGGGGATCCTTTGTTAACGAGAGTGTATCTCTAGCACAGTTTTAGGAGCAAGGCGATTTTAATTCGATAATAATATAATTCTATGTTAATGAAATTAAAGCGCGCCGCTACAGAACTCTCTTGAAAACGGGTTGAAGACGGGTGTCTTAAACATCCATCTGATTTTTGAAAATCCGACGCCGTTCGACAGAAGATGGAATACGTAAGGACTCGCGATATTTTGCAACGGTTCGCCGGGCAATATCTATGCCTTGGTCGCGCAAAAGCGAGACAATTTTATCATCCGATTTAATCGATTGCGCGGTTTCTTCATCGATCAAAATTTTAATTTTATGGCGAACAGCTTCGGCGCTATGGGACTCACCGCCATCTAGGGCTGGAATGGCGGCGGTGAAAAAATATTTCAGTTCGAATAATCCACGGGGCGTCGACATATATTTATTAGCAGTGACGCGCGAAACCGTGCTTTCATGCATTTCAATAGCTGTTGCGACATGGGCTAAATTAAGTGGCCGTAAATGGTCTATGCCATAAGCAAAAAACCCGTCTTGTTGTTTAACGATTTCCGTAGCGACCTTCAGGATGGTTCGGGCCCGTTGGTCCAGAGATTTGACCAACCATGATGCGTTTTGCTGGCATTCGGTCATAAAGGTGCGCGCGGTTTCGTCCTGCCCACCCAAATTCATAATTTCGGTGAAATAGCGATTATTGACCAAAACGCGGGGCAAGGTATCGGCATTTAATTCCACTGCCCAGCCGCCTTCGGGCGTTTCCCGAATAAAGACATCGGGTTCAACCACGGCGGCCATATCGCCGCCATATACCAGACCGGGCTTCGGGGCGAGCGCCCGCAGTCGTTTAATGTAATCTGTTAAGGTTTCGCGGGTCAGGCCGCAAATCCGCGCTAGAGCGGGTAAATCATGTTTGGCCAGCATTTCTAAATTATCCAGCAAAAGCTGCATGGGTTCATCCATTTGGCCCTTTTCCCGTAATTGTAAAAAGAGACATTCCTTAAGATCACGGGCAAAAACGCCGGTAGGCTCAAAGGTTTGCAGGGTTGTAAGCAGAGATTTCACATGGTTATGGGATGCACCAAGCCGTTCGGCAATGTCTTCGGTACTGCCGCGTAAATATCCATTTTCATCAACATGATCGATTAAATATCGCCCGATCAGGCGGTCCTTATCGCTATGCAGCGCCATGACCAATTGTTCATTCAAGACTTCGAAAAGTGTTTTTTCAGCTGCTGTATTGGCCGCAGCGTCATAATCGCCCGACCCGTTGAAAGATCCGCCAGAGCCGGCTTTTGACCAATCGACAGAACCGCCGACATCGGCGGCTGTATCCGCTATCGTTGCTTCGCTATCAATAGCATGATTAGGCACATCCAACTCCGAGGCCGAGGCCGCGGGCGTGTCTAATGAAACCGTGTCGGTTCCGGGTTCGGCTGCGCTCTCGCTGGTGTGCTGGGCATCTTCGCCGCGGCGGTTCTCATCACCCGTTCCGCGCTCAAGCAAGGGGTTGCTTTCCAATTGTTCTTCTACAAAGGCCGAGAGTTCAATATTAGAAAGTTGCAACAGCTTGATCGCTTGCTGCAATTGCGGCGTCATCACAAGAGATTGTGATTGCCGTGCCTGTAACTTAGGCGCTATTGCCATAATATTCACCATCCACTAAGGCCGATTTTTCGGCTCATTTCACCTTCTTTATCCTAAAAGATTTAAGAATAGGTTGTCTTTGGCCTCTTTTTTGCTTAGCGGCGTTTTGGCTATGGGGGTGCCCAGTGAAACCGCTATATAAGGCAAGTTGTACCATTTGCATTTTTGTTACGCTATGGTAGCTGCGGCTTTATGATACCCGATGTAAAAATATGTGGTTTAGCGCGACCCCGTGATGTTGAAAAGGCTATAGAGCTTGGGGCCTCTTTCCTTGGGTTTATTGTTGAAGCGAAATCTGCACGGGAACTAACGGTTTTGGAAGCTTCAGCCCTCGCTGCCCCTGCGAAAACTATTATTCCGCGCGTTGCAGTGACAGTTAATGCAAGCGATGATTTGCTGGACCGTATCATGACCGATATGGATCCTGATTATATCCAGTGCCACGGGGATGAGACCGTTGACCGTGTGGCCGATATTGCGCAGCGCTTTAGTGTTAAAATTATCAAAGCCATTCCTGTATCGATACCCGCTGATATGATGGCTGCCGAACACTATGCAGGAGTTGCTGATTTCATTCTCTATGATTCTAAACCGCCCAAAGGCGAAATGGCGCGCGGCGGTCATGGCTTAGCCTTTGATTGGACTGTCCTTACCCAAGCGCCGCTCCCAAAAATATGGGCGCTGGCAGGCGGTCTCACGCCTGATAATGTCGCCGCTGCAATAAGACTGACAAATGCGCCCATAGTAGATGTTAGCTCTGGCGTTGAAACCAGCGCAGGCCTAAAAGATACATCTAAAATTCAAGCTTTTATGAAAGCTGTTAGAGGAATATAATGCCAATGGGTAAGCAGGATAATATTCAAACGCCGGACGAAAACGGACGGTTTGGCGATTTTGGCGGACGCTACGTGGCCGAAACCCTTATGCCGCCTATTTTGGCATTGGAAGCCGCCTATAATGACGCTAAAGTGGACCCCACATTTCTCACGGAACTTGATGATTTTTTTACCCATTATGTTGGGCGGCCCAGCCCGCTTTATTTTGCCGAGCGTCTGACAGAATTTTCTCGCCAAGAAAACCATGGCAATTCTGCAAAAATTTACTTCAAGCGTGATGAGCTTAACCACACAGGCGCGCATAAAATCAATAATTGCATGGGGCAAATCCTGCTCGCCAAACGTATGGGCAAGAGCCGCATTATCGCCGAGACCGGCGCGGGGCAGCACGGCGTTGCCACCGCCACGGTCGCTGCGCGCTTTGGCCTCAAATGCATCGTCTATATGGGCGCGACCGATATTGTCCGGCAAAAACCCAATGTCTTTCGCATGCGCTTGCTTGGCGCTGAAGTCCGCGCCGTCCATAGCGGAACGGCGACCCTGAAAGATGCTATGAACGAAGCCCTGCGTGATTGGGTGACGAATGTCGGTGACACCTTTTACTGTATCGGCACAGTGGCCGGCCCGCATCCTTACCCTGCTATGGTACGCGATTTCCAAGCCATTATTGGCCGCGAAGCCAAGATGCAAATCCTAGAACGCGAAGGGCGCCTGCCCGACGCCGTGGTCGCTTGTATTGGGGGTGGTTCTAATGCCATGGGCCTGTTCCATGAATTCGTCCCTGAAACCAGCGTGCGCCTCATCGGC
Organism: uncultured Caulobacterales bacterium; assembly: GCA_964654665.1. Classification (GTDB taxonomy): domain Bacteria; phylum Pseudomonadota; class Alphaproteobacteria; order Caulobacterales; family Maricaulaceae; genus CALCKU01. The sequence continues at coordinate 35,023 of CAZZKV010000013.1, forward strand.
GTCGAAGCCGCAGGGCGGGGAGTCGAGAGCGGATTACATGCCGCGAGTTTAACAGGCGGAACGCCCGGTGTCCTCCATGGTAACCGCACCTATTTGCTACAAGACGAACATGGCCAAATTAAAGACGCGCATAGCATCTCGGCAGGATTAGACTATCCAGGCATTGGCCCTGAACATGCTCACCTCCACGATATTGGCCGCGCGGAATATGTCTCCGCCACAGATGACGAAGCCTTGCATTGGTTCCAAGAATGCGCGCGCCTAGAAGGTATCCTCCCCGCGCTCGAGCCCAGCCACGCTATCCCACGCACTGTCGATCTCGCCAAAGAGCTTGGCAAAGACGGGCTGATTATCATGAATATGTGCGGGCGCGGTGATAAAGATGTTTTCACGATAGCCGATGCCCTAGGGGAGCATATCTCAGAAGGCACAGATGCGGAAAATACCAAGGCTTATAGTTTAACCCCGTCCTAACCGTTTTTTTTAATCGAGTTTCAATATATGATGCTGCACGCTCTTTGAGCCTGAAGGCAGGCTTGGAGGGGATGATGAAGAGAACGATTATTAATTTTTCTATGGCGGCTGCTGTATTGGCTAGCTCGCGAATATTTGCAGAACAGGCTTGGGCTGAAACAGCTTCTATGAAAACGCGTGTTGTAAAATCAGCATCGGCGAGTGCAGGTGTAATTCTCAAAGGTATTCTGGATTTACCCCGTTTACCAGAGACCGGGCCCATTGATGGTTGCGGGATGATACAAAAAGGGTTGACGAACGGTGGTGGTTTTATGGTTTTTACCTGCGAAAAATTACTACCTTACTATCCCATCGACCAACATAATATTGCTGCAGGACGGTATCATGACAGTTTAATATCGGCAGGTTGGAATATTAAAGGAAACAGGTCCAAGACAGAAAATACAACTGAATTTGTCAACTTGGACCGGTATGGATGCGAGCGTTCGGTTAAGATGATGGTCTGGACAGACCGGGCCATGAACGAAACGCCTATGCCGAATGCGCGCCGAGAGGCTTTTCGCCAAATTGTGTTTTTAACCCAGTTTAAAGGCGCGGCATGTGAGCCTTATTATGAGACCGTCAAGTCTCTCGCTGGGGTGCAGGGCGGACGCTAAGTTAAATGATAGGTCAAGGATAAAAGCCTCTGGTCAAGGGGTGCAGAATTGTTTAACCCCCCCTTTCATGACCCAACGTATTGACCAAACTTTTACGACCCTTTCCGCCACCAGCTCCACGGCCTTCGTCGCCTATATTATGGGCGGGGATCCTGATCGTGCCACGTCTCAGGCGGTGCTCAATGCTCTGCCGGAAAACGGCGTCGATATTATCGAACTGGGTATGCCCTTTACTGATCCGGCGGCTGATGGCCCGACAATTGAAGAGGCGGGCTTGCGCAGCCTGTCAGCAGGCACAACATTGACCACAATTTTGGACATGGCCGCAGAATTTCGCAAAACAAACGAGACGACGCCCCTGATCATTATGGGCTATTGTAATCCGGTGCACCATATGGGCTATACTATGTTTGCCGAGAAAGCCAAAGCCGCTGGTATTGACGGCGCAATTATTGTCGATTTACCGCCCGAGGAAGATAGCGAACTGCGTGCCGCTTTTGATAAGCATGACCTTGCGTTGATCCGTCTTGCCACGCCAACAACGAATGCAGCGCGTTTGCCTCGTGTTGTTGCGGGTACGAAAGGCTTTGTTTATTATGTCTCTATGACGGGTATTACCGGTGCCGCCTTTTCCCAAGCCGGAAGCGTCACCGAGCCAGTCGCCGCTGTACGCCAAGCGAGCGGCTTGCCTGTTGTTGTTGGCTTTGGCGTCAAAACACCCGCGCGCGCGCGCGAAGTAGCCCAAGAAGCAGATGGTGTTGTTGTGGGTTCGGCGATTGTTAAGGCTCTGCATGAAAACGGACAAGAAGCAGCGTTAGCGTTGGTTAAATCCTTGGCTGATGCAGTTCACCAGACGCCGAGATGACGGAGCAATGTGCTTAACGCGTACGTTTTCTGGCATAGGTCGCTAACGCCATTAACAAACGTCCCGTAATGGCCTCTACAGGGGCTGCAGCCGATTTAACCTGTTGTTCGGCGTCAATAGATTGTGACAGGGCGCGTGATAATAAGGGCGTTGACCACATATTTAAATGCTGGGCAAAGACGCGCTCTTGCATACGAAAAACAGGTGGCCGCAGGGTTTTCATAGCGTTTTCCGCGCGTTCCCCTTGGTCCATTCGTGCGCGCGCTTCGAGTAGGCGGGTGAGATGGCGTTGCAGGCTGCGCAGAATAACAGCGGCAGGCATCTTGCTGCCGATGGCGCGGTGAAAGGCAGCATCACTTTGCACAGCCCTCCCGCTCATGGCGGCCATGATAATATCATCCAAACTGGCCCCTTGCGCGCCAGCAGCCAGAATTTCGACATCACCGCGTTCAACCTGAGCACCGGCTATGGTGCCATAGCCTTTATATAAGGCCATTTTTTCAATTTCACTTTTTTGCAAACCGCGATCTCCGGCTAACAAGGGTACCCAATAATCCAGTGCGTCGCGGGTAATGCCAATGCCCAGCGCCTCAAATTCACTGCGTATCATATTGGCTATATCAGCCGGTCCGGAGGGATAGCAGCCTATGGCGACAAATTTCCCCGCCGCTTCCATGGCTTTGCGCACGGCTGAGCGGGGTGTGAGGTTGCCGGCCTCAATAATTAATCGGGCTTCGGCAGTTTCGGGATTACTATCAAAATTTTTAATTGCCTTGGCTAATGCTGCGCCGGGGCGCTCATGATCGAGCCGTACTCGTACCAGACGGGCATCGCCCAAAAGTGAGAGCGCCGACATTTCGTCATTAAATTTTGCCGGATCCGATTGCAGATCATCAGCTGTCAGAGTGGTTGCAGCAAACACATCATCAGGATTAGGAACAAATTTCGCAGCCATACGTCCTGCATATTCGCGAACTAGCCCGTGGTCAGGGCCAAAGAACAATACCCCAATAATATCGTCTTGGGGGGTGTCTATAAATTTGGCGCCGCGGCTTCCCGTTAATTTCATGGCGCGCCTATTATTGCTTATTTTTGATTGGCGAAAAAGCCAGCTAATTTCACCATAAGGCGATCGGCAGCCTCGGCGGATACATTACGTATCGCAGCGCTTTGCGCAGCTTCGCGGCCATAAGGGTCCAGCGGTGCGCCGTAAGTTGTAACAACACGCACAGAGCCTGTGTCCAAACTATCGCCAGTACGGGCATCAAGAATTTCATATCTTGAGCTGACTGACAGATCAAAACGCGTTGCAACATCCTGATCACTAACACCCAAACGGCGTTCCCGGGATGTAGGTCTTAAACGAAGAATGTAATCTGTCCCGCCCGTTCCAATCCGGTCACGCAGACGCTGCTTGATATGGAAAGCGGCTTCTTTATTTTGAGGATTTCCTGTTTCAATCGTTTCAACGGTTACATTTTTAAAGCTACTGCCGCTGGCCAGCCCAGCGGGTGCGTGCAGCGGCGTAAACCCGCAAGCGGTAAGAACAAAGGCGGAAACAAGGGCTATGAGACGGTTTATCATGAGGCTACTATATTGATAATTCGGCCGGGGACAACAATGACTTTCCTAATAGTCAGTCCATTAATTGCGCGTTTCACGGCTTCGTTTTGTAAGGCTACCTCTTGGGCGTCCGCTTTGGAAATATCAATCGCGGCCACTAATTCACCGCGGCGTTTGCCATTGACTTGAATCGGTAAGGTGACTGTATCCTCAATTAAGAGTGATGTGTCTGCCGCTGGCCAGGGTGTATTATAACACAGTCCGCTTGCATGGTCTGGCCCGCTAAGATGGGCCCAGCATTCTTCGGCCAGATGTGGCATAAAGGGCGCAATTGTTCGGATAAGAATACCCAAACATTCGGCTTTGGCAGTGTCATTTGCTTTATATTTTTTAAGGGCATTAGTCAGTTCATAAATTTGAGCAACGGATGTGTTAAAGCGAAAGCTTTCAATGCCGGCTGTAATTTTCTCCAGCGCTTTATGGGCCAGACGGCGCAATGCAAGGGCGTCGCCTTGTGCGTTTTCGGCGATTGATAAGGGGTCCATCTTCGGGGTTCCGTCGACAAGGCTCCAGACTTTATTAGAAAACCGCCATGCGCCGATAACGCCAGCTTCGCTCCATTCAACATCCCGCTCTGGCGGGCTGTCCGAGAGTACAAACCAGCGCGCAACATCGGCCCCGTACCCTTTGATAATATCATTCGGGTCAACGACATTTTTCTTGGATTTCGACATTTTAATGACATCGCCCTTTGTGACAGCCGCGCCCGTATCCAGATGGACAAGCTGCCCGTCTTTTTCATCAACATCAGCGGGTAAAACATAGTGCCCATCTGGGTCGGTATAAACGGCATGCGTGACCATGCCTTGGGTAAACAGACCCGCAAAAGGTTCGCCGCTAGGCAGGTCTAGCAATCCACAATCTCGAAGCCCGCGGGTAAAAAACCGTGCATAGAGCAAGTGTAGCACAGCATGTTCGACGCCGCCGACATATTGGTCAACGGGCAGCCATTCGCTGGCCGCTTTTTTATCAAAAGGCGAATCATCGGGTTGGCCATTGCCGCGGCCGCCAGCAAAGCGGGCAAAATACCAGCTTGAGTCAGCAAATGTGTCCAGAGTATCGGTTTCGCGCTCGGCTTTTTCCCCGCATTTTGGGCAGATAACAGGGTTATCTGTGGTGCCTGTGCGAAAGCTTGGATGACGATCAAGCGGATTGCCGGGCTTATCAAAATTAATATCATAAGGTAGGGCAATTGGCAGATCAGCTTCGGCAACGGGTTGAGGGCCGCAAGTCTTGCATTTGATTACGGGTATTGGACAACCCCAATAGCGTTGACGCGACACACCCCAATCGCGCAAACGGTAATTCACCGTGCCTGACCCGAGAGCCATATTTTCGATTTTGGCGATGGCAGCAGAAATGCCTGCATCTTTTGTCAAACCATTTAGAAACTCGGAATTAAATAAGGTGCCCTCGCCGATATAGGCCTCAGTGCCAATATCGTAGCGGGCTGCATCTTCGCCGTCTGGCAAGACAACTGGGGTGACATCAAGACCGTATTTACGAGCGAAATCCAAATCGCGTTGATCATGGGCGGGGCAGCCAAAAATGGCCCCGGTTCCATATCCCATAAGAACAAAATTTGCGATCCAGACTGGGAGGGTTTTGGTTTCGTCAAAGGGATGTTTAACGCGTAATCCTGTGTTGAAGCCAAGTTTCGGGGCTAAGGCGATGGCTTCTTCACCAGTGCCGATTTTAGCGCATTCTGCGCGAAAACCTTCGATAGCAGAAGTGTTTTTCGCCAATGCCTTTGTCAATGGATGGTCAGGCGAGAGCGCAATAAAGCTTGCACCAAACAATGTGTCAGGTCGTGTTGTAAAAATTTCAATATTAGGACAACCGTCAATGCCGATGAACTGCATCTGTAGCCCTTCGCTTCGGCCAATCCAGTTGGCTTGCATGGTGCGGACTTTTTCGGGCCAGCGCTCTAAGGTCTCTAATCCTTGAAGTAAGTCTTCGGCATAATGGGTGATTTTGAAAAACCATTGATCCATATCGCGCTGCTCGATAATAGCGCCAGAGCGCCATCCTTTGCCGTCAATGACCTGTTCATTGGCGAGTACGGTATTGTCCACCGGGTCCCAATTGACCTTGGCTGTCTTGCGATAGACAAGGCCCTTTTCCCAAAATTTAAGAAAAATCGCCTGTTGTTGTTTATAATAGGCCGTATCGCATGTTGCAAATTCGCGGGACCAATCCAGAGCAAACCCCAACCGTTTTAGCGGCGCTTTCATGGCGTCAATATTGCCGTAAGTCCAATCTTTGGGATGACCGCCATTTTCTATAGCCGCGTTTTCTGCAGGCATGCCAAAAGCATCCCATCCCATTGGGTGCAACACATCAAAACCTTGCGCTTTCTTATAGCGGGCGACGACATCGCCCATCGCATAATTGCGCACATGGCCCATGTGAATGCGTCCCGAAGGGTAGGGAAACATCTCAAGCGCGTAAAATTTAGGCTTTCCGCCCGTATCATGGGCTCGAAAGACATCGGTTTCGCCCCATATCTTTTGCCAGCGTGGTTCGACTTCAGCTGCATTATATCGATGTGTGTCTGCGCTCATAATTCCGGTCAAAACAAATGGATTAAAAGCGCTGTCTATAACAGATTAGCGACATCTGGCTAGGCTCAACTGCTTTATAAAATATCATAGGCGCTAGGTTTGAGCCGGCGCATGATTTTTGCATAATTTTGCGGGAAGAGACGGTTGATCCATTGTATCGCCTTGGCATCACCGCCAACAATAATACGCCGTTTGCCTTTGGCTGTGCCGCTCAAGATGATATGCGCGGCTTTTTCAGGCGTTGTGATGGCCATTTTGTCAAAATCGGCATTCATTTCTGCACGGGATTTATCGAGGTTTGTTTTCGCATCAACCGCAGCATTGCTGGCGATATTTGTGGCGACGCCGCCGGGGTGAACGCAGCTAACCGATACACCATGTCCGGCCATTTCTTGGGCCAGTGTTTCTGAAAACCCGCGCACAGCAAATTTAGACGCACAATAATCGGCTTGGCCCGGAAATCCGATAATGCCGAATATACTTGAAATATTTATCAGTCCACCCCGGGTCGTTTTGAGTTGGCCTAGAAAGGCTTTGCTCATGCGGACAACGCCGTAAAAGTTCACATCCATAACTTTTTCAAGTGAGCTGAGGGGGGATTGATCAAAACTGCCAACCCGGGCAATACCGGCAATATTAAAGACGTAATCAGCAGGCCCCAAAGCGGCCTTCACGCGCGGGGCATAAGCGGTAATCTGTTCGGCATTGGCCACATCCACTATATCCGTGATCAAGCGGTTAGTTTTGTCAAGGCCCGCCAGTTTTACGGTTTCGCTTAGCCCGGTTTCATCAACATCTGATAGCGCCAGTATCGCCCCCGCTTTGGCAAGCCGTATGGCCAAGGCCCGGCCAATGCCCGAAGCTGCGCCTGTAATGACACAAATACGATCTTTATAGGCAGGGTCAAAGGACATGTCTTATCTCTTTTATAGGTGCAGCAGGGCTATTTGGCTGTCTGTGTTGTTTTTGCTGTTATAGTGACTGTTATAGGTGCGGTTATAGGGTTTGAGAATTCCAAATCCTCTAAATCCTTGGTGGGTAGGTGTTTTTTATCGCGTAGATAATCTTGATGGTTAAGCCACGGATCGCGGTCCCCTTGTTTTGGTAGTTGATGCATGGCGCGGGCAAAATAACCGGAACCAAAATCAATCCAGTCTCGCCTCTGCATACCGTGCGGGGCGCGGGGCGTGACCTGCCGCATGCCGGTTTTATCCATATGGTTGATAAGGCGGCACATAAATTCAGCGATTAAGTCAGCGCGTAATGTCCAACTATAATTCACATATCCGAAAACAGTCGCCAAATTGGGAATGTCGGAATACATCATGGCTTCATAAGAAAAACTATCGGCAGGGTCTTTTTTGTCCCCGTCTACGCTGAGTGTGGCACCGCCCAAAAATTGCAAATTAAGACCCGTTGCTGTGACAATAATATCGGCGTTAATATGCTGGCCGGATTGAAGCTGTACACCCTTTTGCGTGAACCGTTCGATATGGCCTGTTGCAATATCTGCTTCGCCCGACTTTAAACTCGCAAATAAATCGCCATTAGGAATAAGGCATAGACGTTGATCCCACGGCCCGTAATCAGGCGTTAAATGGGTATCGATATCATAATCTTTGCCCAAAGCTTTGCGGGCGCGTCTCAGTAATTTTTTCTTTACAAAGTCAGGTCGTTTTTGTGCCGTATTATAGAGCAAATCTTGACGCCAGACATTGCGCCAGCGCACAATATTATAGGCCCATTGATCGGGGAAAATAGCGCGTAATATCTTGGATAGCCAATCTTCATCCGGTTGGGCCACCATATAGGTTGGTGAGCGTTGAACCATTGTAACATGATGTGCCGTTTTTGCCATTGCAGGTACGAGCGTTACCGCTGTCGCTCCGGATCCGATGATGATGACACGTTTACCCGAATAATCATAATTATCGGGCCAATGTTGCGGGTGAATTATGTCGCCTTCGAAATCATTTTCACCGAGAAATTCTGGCTGATATCCCGTTTCATAGTCATAATAGCCTGAACACATAAAGAGCATATTGCAGCGCAATGTTTTGTGGCTATCATCTGTCTCTATCTGAACGATCCAACAGGCATCTTCTGTGGACCAATCAGCCCCAATCACTGTGTGACCAAATTGGATATGGGGTAGAAAATTATTTTCATCGACTGTTTCGTCAAGATAATCACGTATGGCTTTACCATCAGCGATGGATTTTTTGGCTGTCCATGGTTTAAATTTATAGCCCAATGTATGCATGTCAGAATCAGAGCGTATACCGGGATATTGAAACAGATCCCATGTGCCGCCGATCCGGCTGCGTTTTTCTAAAATGGTGAAACGTTTACCGGGACATTTATCGCGCAAATGCCATGCCGCGCCAATACCGGATATTCCGGCCCCGACGATAATCATATCAAAATCTATTTTATCCATACCCGTTTTTACCCCTTTTTTTACAGGCCAGGAATGTCAAGTGGTCAAGGTTAGTGATTATTATCGGCTATCGACGGTTGCGATATAAAGTTCGCGCGCACGGGTTAAGATCGCATTTTCAATCTGGCGGCCAGTATCCGCATCGACAGCGGCATCTGACCATCCTGTGCCATTGCGGACTTGTTTAAAGACAGAGGCCTTTAAAGCATCGGCGCGTAAATTGGCGTCAAGAATGTAAACATCAATTTTAAACCGTTCATCCGGCGCTTCGGGGCTGGCAAACCAGTCCTTTGTAATAACGCCGCCAAACGGGTCTACAGAGGCCGTTGGCATGAATTCTAGGGTTTCTAATGAGGCGCGCCATAAAAAACTATTGACGCCCATATTTGGTGCGGCTTCTACGCGGGCTGATTTAGAGGGTTTATTGGTATTGCGTTTACCAATGGATTTACAACCGCCCATTAAGGTCACGGAGATAAGTCCGGCGGCCAGCAAGGCTGAAATACGGGTGCGGGTCGATGTCATATTACGCTCCGAAGCGGGTTTTATGTGAATCTAGGCGCGGGTTATAACATGTCTACCGCAGCCCGCTAGTCTTTCATTCAGGAAATTATCAAAGTAAAATCTGCGGAAAACCCCATAAAACCGTGTGTTTAAGGATTTTGTTAACCTTTTTTTAGGAAGCACCCCGCCATCACAGTCTCCAGAACAGCGTAGTTATTTCTGTGCGGAGCGAATATGCGGACTATAGTCAGACCCCAATTAGGTTTTTGGATGACGGTGAGTGCGGTTGTTTTTAGTGCAGCAGCGATCGCTCAGGCTCAGTCGCATTCACCTTTTGCTAATAAGAAAAAGACCCAAGCGTGGGAAACGGCGGCACCAGCCGTGCGCCCGGCACCCGCCCCGACCGGCAGCTATCAACAGCCTACATCACATCCGCCGTCTTATCAATTACCTTCAGCTCAACAAACGGCTCCAGCTCGGTCTCATTATCCAGTAAGCGGGCAAGGCAACTATGTTGCGCCAAAATCATACCAACCGGCTGCCGCTGCTGCACAATCTCCAGCAACACAATCCTCTGCCGGGCAATCATATGGTTCGGGCTATAATGCCCCTGTTTCCGGGCCGTCTACCGCGCAGCAATACAGCGGACATGAAACGGGCGCTTATTATCCGGGACGCTCCGATAAAGGGCAGGCTATACTGGGCCAACATTATAATAGAGAGCACTATCAGGGCAGGGGGTATACTGCTCAGACTCAAAATTACCCTCATCAAAATTACGGCCAAAACCATGGGCAAAACTATGAGTATAACCCGCAACAGACCCAAAGACGGTCCAATAGCTGGGGGGATAAATTAGGGCTTCGTAATCTGGCAACATCTGTGACCGGGTTTTTAAAATTTGGTGCTGCGGCTACAGACCGCGACAGCCGTGACGGGGATGGGTGGTCTGAAGATTTTATTGCTGATGGTAAAATTAATGCCGAGGTGAGTGCCATCACGTCTGGCGGGCTTGAATATGGTATAGGAGCAGAATTACGCGGCCAATATGATAGGTATCGCCGTGGATTTGGCGGACGTGTTGGCGATTGTCCGGCCAGTGTTACCGGATGTGCGTCGACTCTCATTGCAGGCGTGCCAACAGCGGTACGCGGGCATACCAGTCAATTTTATACGGATGGTCCGTCTAACGCCAAAGAAGAAGAATTTGCGCTTGAAGGCGCTTATCTATTTTTACGTTCGGCTTATGGGGATATTTCTGTTGGTCGGGATGACGGCGCGGCCTATCTCTTTTCATTGGGCGCACCGAGCCTTCTGGCGATTAATGCGTCAAACTCTGGTGTTGATTATACGGGGCTTGATAGTGTTAAAACGGTCAATGATGCCTCAGGGTTTGCCGAGAAAATCACCTATACAAGCCCGCGCCTTTTGGGCGACACTGTTGGGGTTGGTGTTCAATTTGGCGTATCCTATGCGTTGGATGCTCGGGCTTGCGGCGTTGATTATTGCGTGCGGGACAATGGCCGCGATGGGTCAGGGGCGCTCGCACCTGATCTTGAAGATGTGATAGAGGCTGGTCTATCTCTGGATCGTAATTTCGATAATGGCTTGCGCATCGAAGCCACGGCCACCTATGCAACTGCATCCGAAGAGAGCGGCATTGCAGCTTTTGATGATCTAAAATCTTTCGGACTGGGGTTAGAATTGGGATATGGCGATTGGACATTGGGCGGCTCCTATCTTGATAGTAATAATGCGCTGCAAGACGGCGATTATACAGCCTATGACGTTGGCCTAACGTGGAAACCGGGTGATTGGGGCGTCACGCTGGGATATGGCCATGCCGAAGATAAGAATATTAATCTGGAATCCGATCAAGCTGTTTTAGGGTTCACCTATGATTGGGGTAAATACCGTCTTGGAACAGGTGTTCAATATATCGAGCGAGATGTGCCTATTGCTGCCGGCGGTTTAGTTCTTTCCGAGACAGAAAAGGCAACATCGATCTTTATTGAAGGCGGTATAACTTTCTAGAATTTAAGGTGTTTTGCCGAGAGGTGCAGACAATTCATATATGTTCAGGCGCCGTTCAGCCTCGTTTTCTTAAGAAACTGTTATCTAATAAGATATGTTGAATTATTTCTAAGGATAACCTGATGCTTGTACCGCTTTCTCGTTTTGCCGTTTCTGCGGCCACTGTTTTTGCCCTATCGGCTTGCGCAACGGCCCCAAGCCCGCTCATGGCAGGTATTCCGTCAACCTCTTTCGCCAAATCAGGTGATAATTTACGTCTGGCAACAGACCCTGTGTGCCAGCGCCTCTATGAAAATGCAGCCAATTACGTACCGCAAGCCAAGCGTCCGGGAGTTGGCCAAAATATTCTGACAAGTGTGGGCTTATCGGTTCTAACCAGTGTTGTAGCCAGCGCCGTTGCGCCGGGCGCAGGGACATTGGGCGGCGTTGCTGCGCGCTCGGCTACGGCTTCTGCGACAGCAATTGCCGGAAGTACGGTGGTTAATGAAATAAACAAACCGGTCCCTTTGACCAAGGAATTAACGCAAGCGGCCAGTCGTGTGGGATGCCCTTTAACCCCTGCAGCACCGAATACGGGCACAACGGCGCTTTAATACATATAATTTTCTAACATATATATTACGGATAATGGGTTCAGTCCACCATCTGCTTATAGGGCCCATGAGCTGTTAATATCTTTGATACGCTAACTCAGAGGTAGAGGCCTTGCTCATGGATCGTCCATCCGGCTGTTATAGTTTTGCCCTTGATAACCGGGCGTTTTATTAATGTTGGATGTTGCTCCATAAGCGAGAGGGCTTTGGCGCTATCCATATCCGCCTTATCTGTCTCATTTAATCCGCGCCATGTCGTGGATCGTGTGTTGAGTAATTTTTGCCAGCCAATAACGGTTTCTATCGCGGCTAAATCAGCGGGGGTTACGCCGTCTGCCCGGACATCAATCAAGGTCAGATCATGTCCGGCTTGTGTTAGCGCCTTAATGGCTTTGCGGCAAGTGTCACAGCTTTTAAGATGATAGAGTGTCAGGTCCATATTATATCTGTTCTATAATAAAGGTTGTCATTGCGGCGTAAACATGCGCGCGGCTGGTATCATTATGTATTTCGTGTTCAGTATTATCGATAGGGATAAATCGGCAATTTTGAGCGTTTGCGGCAAAAGCGGCGCTTGCTGAAAAATCGGTTAGTTGATCATCGCGGGCATGCATGAGTAATAAAGGTGTATCCCACTGACGCGCTTGGGATAAAACCCAAGCCCCGCCCGCAATCATTCCATCGGCCAGCCGTAATCCAAGCCGCCCATGATTTAGCGGATCATTCATATAGAGCGCTTGTTCGTCTGGAAGGCGGGATATTTTTTCCCCTTGTATCGGTTGGCTGATCGCGAGTTTCGGAAATAATTTAGAGAGGCCGCGGGCCAGAATTTGCACGCCCTGTGGGATCGGTTGAGGGAGGGCCAGCAAGGGCGCAGATGCAATAACCGCGCCTATGTTTCGGCGGTTCTGAAGGGTATAATTGAGTACAAGTCCGCCGCCCATGGAATGCCCATAGAGGATAAGCGGTATATCCGGGTAACGCTGGCCCGCATCATCTATGACAGCATCTATATCGGCATGTAGATGATCGTAATGGCATACAACACCGCGCGGGCCAGGACTTTGGCCATGCCCGCGTAAATCAATCGCGACAACAGCAATATTATGGGTACATAAATACTGGGCCATAGTATCATAGCGTCCGGCATGTTCACCAAACCCGTGAATCAGGACCATAACAGCTTTTGGTGTTTCGCAGGTCCAGTGATAGCCATGCAAAGATAGGCTGCCCGCCGCAGATGTCAGTGATAATATATCCATCAGGCCAGCTCTGTCTCGTTAGGGGCATATTTTACGGCTGTGCCGTAAGCGAGCAGTTCAGCCCCGCCACCTTGATTGGCGGGCTGTGCGCCGATGCTGGAATATTCAATCCGTATATTGTAAATCGCGTCGGCTCCCATGGTGTCAGCCTTTTTCATCATGCGAATAATGGCCTCGCGGCGGGCGCGTTCGACAAGACTTTCATAACCGCGCAGCCGTCCGCCAATCATGGTTTTTATACCCGCTGCGACAACTTTAAAATAATCAACAGCAATAACCACATTACCTGAAACAAGCGCGCCGCCCGGAACAAGATTATCCGGTAGTGTTTTAATGTTGAGCACTGTGATATGGCTCAGCGCGTCTTCCTCGGCGCGCAGCCTTTTGAAATGGTTTTGTTCATTCAGGCGTCCAAAAAAGAAACCAATAAACAATAAGGCTATGGGGATAAGAAAGCCCAATTAACTCACCATAACGGCAGTGCCGTAAACATAAAGCTCAGAAGCGCCAGCCGAGACAGATGATGTTGAGAAGCGAATATTTATAATAGCATTTGCTCCCATGTCTCTGGCTTCATCGACCATGCGGCCTGTCGCCTCATCGCGGGCATCGCCTAAAAGTTCGGTATAACCGCGCAGCTCGCCGCCGACGATGTTTTTAAGTCCGGCCATTATATCGCGGCCAAAATGTTTTGATCGAACTGTATTGCCTTGAACTAAACCAAGGTGGGATGTGATTTCGCGTCCCGGAACGGTTTCGAGATTGGTCAAAATCATGACGGCTCCTTTGATATCTTTGCATCTGTGGCTTTGGGGGCACAGGGCTTTGTGTGTTTGTGTAAGTTTACGCTCGCTTACGAAAAACACTAGGGTATAAACACAAAAAAATGGGAATGGTTTATGCGCCTCATCGGACTGACTATATTAGCCCTTATTGCCTTTGCGGCCAATTCTGTTTTGGCACGGTTGGCACTGAGCGGCGATGTCATTGCGCCAGGGTCTTTCACGCTGATTCGGATTGTGTCTGGCGCTTGTGTCTTGGCTTTGCTGTTGCAGCGCCGCGCCTTTAATAGCGGCAGTTGGGCTGGAGGTCTGGCTTTGTTATCCTATGCCGGATTTTTTTCATGGGCCTATCTATCTTTAGGAGCCGGGACGGGGGCGTTGATTTTATTTGCTGCGGTGCAAGTCACGATGATCGGCGCTGGTCTATTAATGGGCGAGCGGTTGGGTGTGGTGCAATGGTTGGGCTTTTTCATGGCGATTGCCGGTTTGGTTTTTTTGCTGGCCCCCGGCTTATCAGCCCCGCCGATTATAGGGGCCGGACTTATGGCTGTGTCAGGGATATCATGGGGGCTTTATTCTTTGATCGGGCGAGGCCGCCAAAATCCGTCGGCGCAAACCGCTGGTAATTTTATACGCGCGGCGGTTATGGCAATCGCCCTATCGCTGCCGCTTTTCTGGCTGTGGCCAGAACCTCTACCTACGGCAAAAGGGATAGTCCTTGCGTTGACCTCTGGTATTATCACGTCCGGCTTTGGATACATTTTGTGGTATGCAGCCCTTAAGTCCCTGCGTGCCAGTCAGGCCGGGATAGCCCAGCTTATGGTTCCGCCATTGGCAGCCTTGGGCGGGGTGTTGTTTCTATCTGAAACGATCAGCCTGCGGTTTTTACTGGCAAGCACTATTATCTTGATAGGTGTTGTTTTAGCCACACGGCAAAAAGACATGCCTTAGCAAAATTTAATCCTGCCCTTTTTCAGTATCCGTTAGACTGCTTACGAGGAGGTTTGATTTATATGAAACGGTTTTTATTATTCAGTAGTCTGCTTTGTTTAACTGGTTGCGGGTTGTCGGAAAATGATACGCGCTCCATAAAAAATATGGCCTATAAAGGACCCAATGCGCTTTGCACGCAGATAGAAACTATTTTGGTTAATCCTCCACCTGACATGACGGCGAAGCAAAAAAAAGAAGCTATGCTAAGCCGAGATGTTTGCCGCTTACCCAGCGATGATATTACAATTGATGATGCAATTGCAGCGCTGGACGGCGACACAATTGCCTTTGATATAAAGAATAATATAATAACGCTTTATGTTTTATCTGCGCAAGATAAGCATAGGGTATGTTGCTCCTTGCAAACGTATTTATTAAAGATAGGCAAAACCCAGACAGGTAATTATTTTGCGGGGCGTTACCGTCTTAAAGATTTGAACCAGGCACGATTACAGTTTTTCCGACCCGACTTTTCTGGAAAACCGATATTTTTTAAAGGCTCGCTGTCCTTTGTGGATATTCCATTTAATAAAGGAGAACTGTTAGGACACTATACTGAAGGCGTTATTGACAGTACGGCGCTAAATGAGAAACGAAAATATCAACTCTATACACCTCCCGGTTTTAAGATGGGTGATAATGTGCCTATCCTTATGCTTGGGGATGGTTCATCATTGGGGTATTATATTCGTCAATGGGAACCAATGATTTTAGCGGGAACCGTTGCTCCTTTTGTCGCGATCGGTATTAATTCCGGTAAACGCGCGGTTGTTGATCCTCAAAAGCAATATGATTTTGATGTTCGCAATGCTGATTATATCTATAATTATAGCAAAGGCCCACAGCGGTTTTCTAATCATTTAACGTTTGTAATAGATGAGTTGTTGACGCGTGTTGCTGCAGAATTAGGCTTAACGCCTCGAGCCGGAACAACGGCGCTGGCGGGTGGGTCTAGTGCAGGATCTTTTGCGCTATGGGGTGTTATGAAGCGGCCTGATATATTTGGCTATTCAATTGGAACATCGCCAAGCGGGCCTATTCCCAAAGATATTTCGGCTTTGGCAGCAACTCGGCATTATTATATGAGTGCAGGCTTATATGAGCCGGGGTTTTTAACGAATGCGGAGTTATATATGTCCTTTTTATCACAAGCGGGTGCACACACTGATATAACGACCTATCCGGATGGGCATAGTGATGATCATAAAGCTATGCAGATGGTGGCTGTTTTACCAAAAATATTTCCACCAAAAGAATAGGGTATTCTATTTTGCGTTGATGGCGGTTTAGCGGCTTGAGTTTTTTGTGCGGCTGCGCCACAAGGCTTTGGTAATAGGAGCCCGCCTCATGAGCCTAAAAGTCGCCTTCCAGATGGATCCGATGGAAACGGTCGATATTGACGCCGATACAACTTTTGCTTTGGCCGAAGTAGCGGCGGCACGTGGTATGGAATTATTTGAATATGGGCCGCAACATCTGGCCTATAATGAAGGCCGGATAGAGGCCTATGCTCGCTCGATGACCATACAGCGCGATTATGACAATCATGTGGAATTTGGCTCTCGCCGCAGCCTTGATTTAGCGGCAGATATCGATGTTGTCTGGATGCGGCAAGACCCGCCTTTTGATATGGCGTATATCACAGCAGCGCATTTGCTGGAACGCCTCAAGGGCAATACATTAGTTGTCAATGACCCTGAATGGGTGCGTAGTTGCCCTGAAAAAATTCTGCCGCTGGATTATCCTCATCTTATGCCCGAAACGCTGATCACGCGTGATCGCGGGGCAATTGATGCCTTTCGCGCGCGTCATAAGGATATTGTTCTCAAACCATTATTTGGGAATGGCGGGGCAGGGGTGTTCCGCGTGAAGGCTGATGACAGTAATTATGCCAGCTTGCTGGAAATGTTTATGGATAGCTCGCGCGAGCCGATTATAGCCCAAGCGTTTCTTAAAGACGTTTCCAAGGGTGACAAACGGATCATTATTATTGATGGCGATGCGGTAGGCGCGATTAACCGCGTACCGCTCAAAGGTGAGACGCGCAGTAATATGCATGTTGGCGGTAAGGCTGTGCCGACAGAGTTAACAGAGGATGATATACGTATTTGCGAGGCGATTGGTCCGATGCTCAAGGCGCGCGGCCAGATATTGGTTGGTATTGATGTGATTGGTGATAAAATGACGGAGATTAATATCACCAGCCCGACAGGGGTTCAGGAGTTGAAACGCTTTTCCGGTGTTGATGCGGCCGCGCTGTCTTGGGATGCGATAGAGCGTAAATTGGCTTCTGTGTGATAGAGCTTAAAACCGATTACCTTATCATTGGGGCTGGTGCTGTGGGTATGGCCTTTGCTGATATACTGCTTTCCGAAACAGAGGCACATATTACGATTGTGGACCGGCATCACAAAGCGGGCGGACATTGGAATGTCGCCTATCCCTTTGTCACCTTGCACCAACCGTCTGCCTTTTACGGCGTAAGTTCGCGGGAATTATCCAAAGGCCGGATTGATAAAACCGGATTGAATAAGGGTTTAGCTGATTTGGCCAGCGGCGCAGAGGTGTCCGCCTATTTTGATGATATTATGCGCCATGATTTTTTGCCAACAGGTCGGGTTGCCTTTTACCCTATGTGTGATTTCGAAGGTCCGGTTAAAGGCGAGGGCGGGGTTTTTACCAACCGCTTATCAGGACAAAGATACCGCGTTACGCCGTCTGAAAAGACCGTTGATGCAACCTATTTGAAAACAACGGTGCCTTCGACTCATATACCGAATTTTACGGTTGCCGAGGATACAAGTTTTATAACGCTGAATGATTTGACAAAAATCGAAACGCCCCCCGCGGGTTATATTATTATTGGCGGAGGCAAGACGGGTATTGATGCCTGTCTCTGGCTTTTGGAAAACGGTGTTGATCCCGATGCGATACGCTGGATTAAGTCGCGTGATGCTTGGCTGTTAGACCGTAAAAACACTCAGGTCACAGATCCGTTTTTCTTTGATACTATCGGAACGCAAGCCGAGCAGTTCGAAGCGATTGCAGATTCGGATTCCATAGAGGATATGTTTACCCGACTTGAGGCGTGCGGTTATTTTCTGCGGCTGGATTTATCCGTTCGCCCGTCTATGTTTCATGGGGCTACAATCAGCCAGGCCGAGTTAACGCAATTACGGCGGATTAAAAATATTATCCGCAAAGGTCGTGTAAGCCGGATTGAACCCGGCATGATTTATTTTGGAGATGAGACTCTAGCTGTAGCACCAGATCAAATTTATGTGGATTGTTCAGCCAGTGCGATTAGCAATCTGGATATGAAACCGGTTTTTGCAGGCCCTCTTATTACGCCGCAAACCGTAAGGTCTTATCAACCGGTTTTTAGCGCCGCTTTCATTGCCCATATTGAAACGGCTTTTGATACGGAGGTCGAAAAAAACAATTATTGCGGCGTGGTACCATTACCCGATACAGATATGGATTATATACGCCTCACAGTTGCTTTTATGATGAACCAATATAAATGGGCGCAAAACCCCGAGATACGGCATTGGTTACAAACTAACCGGCTTGATGGTTTTAGTGATCTGACTGCGAATGTAGGCCAAGATATCGACAAAAAAGCCGTTCTAGCGCGTCTGTCCAAGGCCGTGATGCCTGCGATGTCAAAACTGCAAAAATATCTTGAAACTTTGGCGTAAACTCGCCTTTATTCATACTTTATTATCAGAATCTGGTAATGAAATTAATATAAATTATTCTCTATGGTTGGGGTACGATGACTATAACATCCGGAAAAACATGGTTTGCGCGATTAGCACCTTATAGGCGTTCTGAAAATGGCCGCGCAGCTTGGGAAACCTTCGTCACGCTAGCTGCTTTTCTTGGATTATGGGCCGGTATTTGGGGTTTGTTTCAAGCTGGGCACTTTTGGTCATTAGCCGGGGTTATTCCGGGCGGCGGATTGGTTGTGCGCTTGTTTATTATTCAACATGATTGTGGGCATCAATCGATGTTTTCATCGCGAAAAGCCAATGATTGGACGGGGCGGTTGATTGGAATTTTAACGCTTACGCCTTATGATCATTGGAAACGCTCTCATGCCTTGCACCATGCAGGTTCAGGTAACTTGGACCGGCGTGGTATGGGTGATGACATCATTACGCTTACAGTCGAGGAATATGAGGCTTTACCGCGATTTGAAAAAATTAAATACCGTCTATACCGCCATCCCGTTGTTATGTTTGGTCTTGGCCCCGCCTATGTGTTTATGTTGGCGCACCGTTTGCCCTTGGGTGCAATGAAAAATGGCGTGAAACCTTGGGCGAGTGCTTTATTGACAAATGCCGGAATTGCGGTGCTCTATGGTCTCTTAATTTGGGGCGTCGGTCTTAAAGCCTTTCTTTGCATTCAAATCCCTATGGTTATTATTGGGGCGTCTATTGGTGTGTGGATGTTTTATGTTCAACACCAATTTGATGAAACCCATTGGTCACGTGGCGATGAATGGAACCGTGAAGAAGCGGCGCTTTTAGGGAGTTCCTATTATGATTTGCCTGCGCCTTTCATGTGGTTTACTGGCAATATTGGTGTTCATCATGTGCATCACCTATCCTCGCGCATTCCTTTTTATCAATTACCGCGTATTTTAAAGGCTCACCCCGAGCTTAAACAGGTCGGACGGCTAACATTTTGGCAAAGTCTGAAATGTGTTAAATTGGCCCTTTGGTGCGAAAAAAACAAACGCATGGTGTCTTTTGCCAATCGCAATCAGCTTTGCGCTTAACCGGTTTTCCACACCAGCAGCCAAAGGCGTATACCGAGCAAAACCGAGACGCTGAATAATCCTGCCATGAGGCCGTACCAAATACCCAGCGGCCCCAGACTTGTTTTAAGACCCAGATAATAGGCAATAGGAAAACCGATAACCCAATAGCTGATACCCGTCAGAGTCATCGGCCAATTTACGTCTTTTAATCCGCGTAGTAATTGATTGGCGCAAACCTGCGCAGCATCAAAAAGCATAAACATGCCGGCAATAGGTAAAAAAGCGACAATAAGACTTATAACATAATCATTTTTGGCGTTTGACGCGTCGAGATATAATCCGGCGATAAATTGCGGCGCTAGTGTCACAGCAACAGCGCAAAAGCTAATCGTCAATGTGCCTGAAATCAGCGTTGTCAGGCTAGCCCGCTTAACGGCTTGGCTGTTATTAGCGCCAGCGGCCAATCCCACGCGAACGGCCCCGGCCATAGATAATCCCCACGGCAACATAAAGGCGAGCGCGACAACATTAATGGCGACTTGATAGGCCGCAACTTCCATAATGCCGATTAATCCCATTAACAGAACAGCGGCATTAAATAACATACCTTCAAAAATAGTTGTGACGCTAATCGGCCACCCTAAAATGATAATTTCTTTAAACCGAGGCCAATCGCTTTTGAAAAACCGCGAGAACAGATTAAATTGCGCAGCTTCCGGATCTCGTTTGATATACAGCACGAAAATAAAAAACGACATTATATAGGCTAAAGATGACGCGATACCGGCTCCGATAAGTTCAAGACGTGGAAATCCGAAGGCACCAAAGATCAGGACATAATTGAGCACAGCATTAATAAGAGTTGTTACCATAACTAATATTAACGGGATTGTTGTTTTCCCAAGCGCGGCCAGAAAATTACGTAAAGCCATAACGCATAGAGCAAAAGGCCAGCCAAAGCTCAATGCTAAAACATATTGGCCCGCGCGGCGGGAGAGCTGCGGATCTTGGCCAAGCCATATTGCGACGGGTTCGGTCAGTAAAATAAACCCAAAGACAAAAGGAAACATCAAGAAAATCGCCCATAAAGCCATACGTACAGAGCGCCGTGCATCAGCCCGGTTGTTTTTATCCGCACCTAAGGCTTGGGACACCATAGGCGTTACAGCCATGACGGGCCCAGCACCAACCATCCATAGGAAAAAATAGATGACAGTGCCCAGTGATGCGGCGGCGAGTTCTTCCGGGCCGACCCGCCCAATCATGATCGCATCGATCGTATAAATTGAAAATTGCGCTAATTGTGTGAGTGCCATCGGGACGCCTAATGATAATAACGCACGTAATTCTCCTGGCCAGCGCTCTGGCAGGATCGTTTTTTCTGGCAATGTCGCTTTAATATCGCTCACAGCTCTATCCATAAAAAACCGGCCTTACGCTGGCTTTATCTTTTTGTCACCCTTTTAAAGCCTGTCCACCTATAGGTGGACATAATCACAAAGGGTTGAGATGTAAAATTATGAGCTTTGTGATATATTCATCCACCTTTCAGGTGATAGTATTTATCGGCACGTGATGAAAATTTACAATGTGTAGACGGAGATAATGATGAAAAAAATTCTATTAGGTGGCGGAGCCTTATTCATTATCGCGGCGGCCGGTTTGGTGGCTTTGCCCTCTTTAGTGCCTTCTTCTGTTTATAAGGAGAAAATTGAAACCCAATTGACACAAGAATTGCGCCGCCCGGTACGGGTTTTGGGTGATATAAAACTGAGTGTTTTCCCGGTGATTAAGGCCAATGCTGGACGGGTTGAAATTGATAATCCGGCAGGATTTACGGATAAACATTTTGCTGCTATGGACGCCATGAGTGCACGCGTTAAATTATTGCCGTTGTTGTCGAAGCGTGTCGAGATTGCGTCTTTTACATTAAAAAACCCGGTTATTAATCTTGAAAAAACGGCAAACGGCGCGGTTAATTGGGTATTTGGTGATCCAAAACTCGCAGATGATACGCCGCAGGCGGGGCCCTTTAAGCGCGATGGGCGCTATGCTACGCTAGATCCGGCTATTGGAAAATTTACCTTAGATAACGGCAGCGTCAGCTATGTCGATGCTGCTGAAAATATTAACAATACTCTTAAACAGGTTAATATTGATTTTACCTTGCCTAATCTTTCGGCGACACTCGATATAGATGGTAGCCTGGTTTATAATGATATGCCTGTCGATATTGATCTCTCACTAAGCAGTATACGGTCTTTTTTAGACGGCAAGGCAGCGCCTGTAGCACTATCATTAAAAACGGATTTCGTTGACTTTACCAGCCAAGGCCGGTTTTTACCCGGCCAAGACATTACTTTTGATCTGGATGTAGACGGCGACATTTCTGATGTAAAAGAAATCGCTGCATTATCTCCGGCTGACATCCCTTATGCTGATCTGGCGCAATCAATAAAATTGTCGGGTCATTACGGCTATGATGGAGCCGTCCTGACGGTTAAGGAGGCTGATATATCAGCGAAAGGGGCCAGTTTTGATGCCGGGTTTAAAGGGAATGCCATTTTAGGTGAAACACCGGTGATCGATGGCCGTATTGAACTGGATGCCTCGGATGTGCAAAGCCTTGCCGCAGCACTGAACCAAGAGGTGCAGGGATTAAACCTTGTTCAAACAGCCAAGGTTTCAGCGACATTGACAGCTCAAGATAAAGGTTTTTCAGCGCAAGATATCAAAGCGGATGTAAGCGGTGAGGGCTTATCAGCCACTTATATAGGCACGGGTGTTTTCTCTGATACGTTTTCTGCGGAGGGTCAATTTACGGCGGTTGTTGCCTCTGTTCCAAATTTAACCCAAGCTTTGGATATGGAAATCCCGCAAGCGACTGCACTGCAAAGTGTTGAGGCGAAAGGGGCGTTGACTTATAAGGGTGAGGCTCTTTCGATGCGCGCGCTGGATGTTAAAACATCCGGTGGAGCCGTAACAGGGCGCTATCAAGGCGGGGTTGATCTTATCAAGGGCGCGCCATCTGCGGATGGCCAGTTTAATATTGATATTCCATCTGTTGCTCAGGTTAATGCAGTCGCGAGCTTAGGCGTTGAGGCGGCCAATGGGGTCGGCAACCTTATAGCCTCTGGACAGATTAAAATGGCCGGTAAATCGATCGCGCTGACAGACTTAACGGCGAATACGGCTGGGGATTTTATCACTGGTGAATATAAGGGTGACGCCGTTCTTGGGGATGTAGCGCAATATAATGGCACCTTCACAACATCATTGCGCTCTCTAGCCAGTCTATCCCAACGGATAGGGGTGGATATTCCTTTTGCTGAGGCGATAGGGACGGTTGATTTCTCTGGGCAAGTATCAGGAGCCGGAGAGGCGATTACCTTACCTGTATTAGAGGCATCACTAAGCGGTGGTATGATTAATGGCCGTTATACAGGGTCTGCGGCCATGAATAAGGGTGTGAATTTAAACGGAAATCTCTCGGCCGATATTCCGTCCTTGCGCGCGTTGGCATCGGCGACCAACGGTGCTATCTTGCCGCCTAGCACACAAGCAGGCACGATTTACGAAGCTTTTACCGTATCAGGACAAGTGACGGGTACGCCCTCCAATATTGCATTTGAACAGGCTGATATGATGCTGGATGCACTGAAGGGTCAGGGAGATATTTTTATTGATATGACTCAGGCGAAACCCGCTTTGAAAGCGGTGGTTAATCTGGACGGTCTGGATTTGCGACCTTATATGGCGGCCAATTCCGCACAAAACCCGACAGGCGAAATTCAGCCATGGAGTGAAACACCGCTTACACTGGATTTTTTGAGAGCCATGAATGGTGACTTTAATTTGAATACACCTAATATTGTGACTGATCGCTTATCGCTTGGACAATCCAATATTAGGGCCAAATTACGCGATGGGGTGATGACAGCGGATTTACCGCAAATGTCACTTTATGGCGGTTTAGGACGGATGACAGCGGTACTTGATGGGTCGCGCGATGTTACGCGTGTTGCGCTGGATATGGGTTTGGATAAACTCAATTCCAATAGTTTTCTTTCTGCTGTTGCTGGGTTTACTAATGCGACAGGGGAAACAGGTTCACAATTTAAAATTCGCGGTCAAGGACGGTCTCAAGCTGACATTATGAAGTCCCTGTCCGGCCAAGGGGATTTCAAATTGGTGGACGGACAGATATCAGGTGTTGATTTAAGCGCCTTATTAACCGGGCTGGACCAAGCTTTGACATCGCGCTCATTACCGGGCGGTATTGGCCCGTCTCATGTGACAAAATTTAATGATATTATAGGTCTGTTTACGATTGAAAACGGTGTTGCAAAGATCGGTCAATTTTCATTGGGCGGGCTGGGTGTTCTAGCTGAAGGCGCTGGACAAATTGATTTAGGGCGCCAGACGATTGACTTTAGCTTGCGCCCTCGCCTTACAGGTCAAAATGCGAGTAATCTGGGCGCTTTTGGTATTCCTATTCAGATCAAGGGCAGGTTTGGAAATGTCGCTGTTGGGCTGGATTCGGATATGCTGGGAAAAATTGCAGCGGAACGCGCGCGGGCCGAGGCAGCGAGTTTAATCCAGAAACAGGTTGGCGGCAATCTGGGGAGCGTTATTGGCGGGGTATTGGGCGGCACCCAAGGCAGCCCTGCGCCGCGCCGCGGTACCGCGCAGCCGCAACAACCGGCATCCACGGACGCTGTTGTCGGGGATTTATTAGGGGGGTTATTGGGCAGTAAAAAGCCGCAGGGAACAGACTCGGCCGGAGTGTCCGGAAATACGACTGATAAGGATGATTCCAAAAATACTGATAAAAAGAAAGAGCCTAAACTTGAAGATACTCTGCTGGACCTTTTTGGTGGTAAAAAGAAAAATTAGCGTAAGGGTCACATAATTGGATTGAGGTCGGCCGGTTCGAAGGGAACGATTATGTCCTCTCTGGAATGATATTCAAGGGACATCGCTTTTACAAGGCTTACCGCCTCATCAATGTTTGGTAACGAGATGCTAACGCTCTTTTGGTATAAGCGCCGCAGGATATCAATGATTGTGGGTTGAAGGTTATGTCAACTGTTAAGAAAATATTGCCGCCGCAACCGCGGGGTGTGGATCGTCGAGCAGAACCGCGTTACGGAGACCAAGACTGGCGCGTTAATCAACGTCACTATGATTTTTTGGGCACGGTTTTTGATCCGCTTACGCCCATGCAGACATTGGCACGGGCCAAATGGATTACGCCTAATCACGGTTTTCGCTATATTGTCACGCCTAATGTGGACCATATTGTTCGTCTCACCAAAGAGCCAGAGATTTACAGCCCGCTTTATTCTGCGTCTTGGTTATCTGTTTGCGATTCGCGCATTTTGGAAATGCTGGGTCGGTTTTCGGGCTTGCCATTATATGCCGTTCCGGGGTCTGATTTGACCGCGCAATTATTTGACAATGTCATAGATAGATATGATTCGATTAACATAATTGGGGCTGATGAAGTTATTATCAAAGGCCTTAAACAACGTTATGGATTACAAAATATTCAACATCATCAACCCCCTATGGGGTTACGTAACAAGCCTGACGCTATTGCGACGACAGCGGAATTTGTTGCGCAAAACCCGGCGCGTTATACATTTATTTGCGTAGGATCGCCCCAGCAGGAAATGGTCGCTAAAGCGTGCCTAGAACGGGGGGATTGTGTGGGGTTGGGTCTATGTGTTGGCGCATCATTAGAGTTCTTGACGGGTAAAATCAAGCGGGCGCCACTCTGGATGCAAAAGGCCCGTCTTGAATGGCTGTTTCGCTTGAGTAGTGAACCCAAGCGTTTGTGGAAACGGTATCTGGTTGAAGGCCCGAAAATATTTTTGGTCTGGTTGCGTTGGTCTATGAGTCAGAAGAGCCGCCGTTAGTCAAATATTCAAGCTGTTTAATTATTCAGGCCATCGTTATCAGGCCGATAGGGTCAGATTAATTTTTCTGCAATAGCCTGAATAGTTTTTGCTATATCGCTGTCGCCGGTTGCCAGAGGTTGCCCCTGATCGCTGCTACCACGCAAACTTATATCTAGAGGCACTGCACCTAGAAAGGTTACGTCCAATCGGGCGGCTTCTTCTTTGGCCCCGCCAGTTCCGAAAATATTGTGCTGGGTCCCGCAATTCTGGCACGTAAAGTAAGACATATTTTCAATCAAACCTAAAATCGGTATATCGACTTTTTTGAACATGGCGACGCCTTTGCGAGCATCAATCAAGGCTAAATCTTGCGGCGTTGAAATAATCACAGCGCCTTTCGGGTTTATATCTTGGGCCAGGCCGAGCTGGGCATCGCCTGTGCCGGGCGGCATATCGATGATTAAGATATCCAATGAGCCCCAATTAACATCCCACAACATCCGAGAGATGGCCCCTTGTACAAGTGGGCCGCGCCAGACTATAGGACCATCATCGCGCGTTAGAAACCCAATGGACATCGCTTTGATGCCATGGGCTTTGATAGGGCGGATTAAGCGGCGACCTTCGATCATATCTGTTTCGGCTATATGGCTGGGTTGTCCGATCAAGGTTGGCAAACTAGGGCCATGAACATCAGCATCGAGTAATCCGACCTTTTTACCCATCTTTGCGAGCGCGGCAGCAAGATTGACGGCCATGGTTGACTTGCCTACGCCGCCTTTCGCTGAACTAATGGCAATAATTCTGTCAATGAAAGCGTCACCCTGATAGCCAATGGGGCGTCGCGGTTTGTGGAGATTACCACTACGTTTGGATGGTGTGCGTAGCGGCGGTGCGGCTTTATGCGCTGTCATAATGACCTGCGCCATATGAATACCGTCCAAAGCGGATAAAGCGGTTTCAGCGGCCACGCGCAAACGTTCCATTTGGCCGCTTTTTTCTGGATCAATGAGAAGAACAGCTCGTATTATACCGTCTTTATAGGCCAAATTCCCCAGCATACCGACTGTAACAATATCGGTTCCGCTTTCAGGGTCGATAATATTTCGTAGGGCTTGTAAAGCTTTGTCTTCGGAATAGGGCATGGCGTTCGTTATCGGGGCACAGAATGACCGACTGTGGTAAGCTTGGATTTTACAGGACATGTGCGTTTAACGTCCCCTTTTAAATTCAGTGTTAGCGGCGGGTTTACTGTATTGGCGGATTGACCCTCTGCATTAAAAGCAATGGTAATATCATTACGGTTTGATACGGATATTGCTGATGGTTTGCCCGGCAGGATAAGGTGTAACCGGCTTTGAAATCCCCTTTCGGTTTTCTTATAGTGATAAAGACGGCTTTGCTGGGGTGTTATATCAGACCCGCCCGTTATGATCCAAAAGGCAGAGGCAAATTGTCCGAGCGGCGGTGTTATGACGGGTATAATGGCCTGAATAGGGGTGTCTTGTAATATATCGCCATGCGGATCATCATAATCATAATAAACGAGCGCGCCCCGCCTGCGGTTTTTAGGATCTATCTGAGGGCGGTTATATCCCGCCAACCAGCCTGTGTTTACTGGATAGGCTGTGGCCAAATAAGGACGGGTTAAACCGGCAACAGGGCTATCAAAAAAAGGCATTTGTTCAGCGGTAATTTTAAAGTCATCGGGATTAACGCTGCAATCATTCTGTATACTATCCCATATTTTTTGTTGCTTTGTGGCCATAAGCTGTCGAGCCTTACGGGCTGTTAAAGACGCAGGTTTTTGCCTATATATATCACGGGCTACAGCCGCTGCTGCCCGGATTGGCATAATAGGATCATGGTTTATCATCGTATCCATTATGGTCCGCTCTTTTGAACTGTCTTGATAGGCTTGAGCTATTAATCCGGCACTTTTTATATTGTAATCTACAGTATCTTTTGCAGCGGCATCGACTATAGCGCGGGCTGCCGGCGATGTTTCGCGTCCTAATCGTATAATAAAATCAAAACTATCGGATTTATGAGATTTGGCAATTTTTGGCCACATAGCTGTCAGCCATGGATCTTTATCACCGCCTTTAATTCGAAAAACGTTTCTTTGATAGGGTTTGGGAATGTGGTCAAAAGAATTAATCAAGACCTTAAAGCTATTGAAATGCGGTTGTTGCGGGCTTGGTAAAATATCAGGGGTTGACTGCATGAATAATGCGTGAAATCCCGCAGCTTGTCCTGCGGGGCCCATATTAGGATCGCGCGCAATATCGCCCGCAAATATCATATAAAACCCGTCTTCTCGTGTTTTATGCCGTGTATTTAGCATAGCGCCAATAGCGATTGCGGCCGCTATATCGCCGTCCGTCAAGTCGAATAAGGTGGCAAGCAAGGAATCAAAAGCAAACTGCGGATCATCTTTATAAAGCGCGCGATAGGCTGCTGCTGTTGCGGCTTTGTCGCCTGACCGCAGTAATTTTTGAAATACAGGCCGGGTTTGTGTAGGTGGATAATGTTCCAACAGCGTGATGAGCGCCGGGTTTGGATAAATGATCGCGCCTTGGGATATGGCCGCGAATTGATCGGTCCGTGGTGCAAAACCTATATTTTGAGCAAGGGATTGCTTGATCAATTGACGCGACAGTTGAGCAATCTTTTCATTATCATGTGACAGGGTTTCCAATACAGCATTCAGATAAGCTTGTGATATGTTTTGGGTAAAAATTTTTGACAGAATTTCCGGGGATTGCGATGGCCATAAGGCGGCTATTTCTTGTTGCTGTGAGAGGGTATGGACCCAATAGGTCCGGGCTATAATATCCAAAGCTCGGGGTTGCATATCTGGAGTGGCTGTTTTTGCCATAGCCAATAATGCAGCGTGGCCATTCACGCCAAAACGTGAAAAATTTTGCGCTAAAATATCAAAATCAAACTGGGATCTATCATGACGCCGGATAATATCGATACAGTGTTTCAAGGATTGACAGGCTTGATAATTATCTTGTTGCTGTCCTTGGGTTCGCGGTGTAGCTCCGGCGACTCCCCCATATAGCAATTGACCCAAAACCACTGCAAAAACCGTGTAGATTATCGGCGTGATTGTTTTCATAAAACCCATACCGTAATCGCATATAAGGTTAACGGCATGCATTCAAGCAGGCGTTTACGGGTTAGGCTGTTATTCGCGCCTGATATGGCTATTTTGCGCTTGCCAGCCGTGCCCCTAATGGATATATCCCCCCTTCCTTGCATGGATGGTTCGAGTATCGGGCGATTAGCTCAGCGGGAGAGCACTACATTGACATTGTAGGGGTCACTGGTTCAATCCCAGTATCGCCCACCATCCTTTTTCCTTAATTATCAATATGTTAATTGGTTTTTCGCTGCTAATGATACTGGGACAACTTGCACGCAACTTACACGCAATACTGACATATCCAATTTAGCACCAACAGTCACCGTTGTATTCGAAGCATTCGTCTGGACAGGGGTCTCCGAAAGATTCCAATTTATTTAGTTTATCATCTTTCGATTTTGGACACCAACATTTCCCTTTTATTTTATGCAACCATCCGGGCAGTCACTTTTCTCGATCTCTGCGCTGACATTATCTAGAGAAGATATCTACGCAAGCGCCTCTCTAGCTTCTTCTATTTTATTGCCCACTTTCAATTCTCCTTTAGTTTACACTTTCCAATAGCTGAGTCTGATTGGTCACTAGAGTAAGTTACAAATGTTGGATCGAGCGACTCCGCGTAATTATTTTTGAGGTGATCAAAAATTTGATTTGTATTAATGAATATTTCTTCTACGATTCCATTTATCTTGTTGTACAAATATGCATTGGCACCCGCAGCAGATGAGTCCTCTTTTTCTAACGCGTTGAATAGTTTGCAAATTTGCTCGGCAGGTGATGCGCCTGTATTTGCTCTTAACCAAGTTACAGCTAAGTCTGCCTTTTTCTGAGCAATAATTGATGCTGTTAAATTTTCGGTTAAAGACTGTATTTGTTGTGCATCCTTCGCTTGCTGTATTTCAGATTCTAAAAACTCAGAATAAGCACTAAATCTTTCGTGATAAGTTTGTCCTGAATGGCCAATACTTTCCTCAATCGTAAACACTAAATGAGTGTGTTGCCCGTATTGAGTAATCAAAGTGTTTGCCTCAGGGTAATCTAAGATTGGATAACTCATGATATAATTACCGTTTTTATCAAATAAGACTTTACTAATATCGCCCTCGTCATTCAGTCGGGCATTTTCCTTTCCCAGTTTTATAAGGGCATCTTTTTGATTTCTGCTTGCTGAGAATATACTGAAGCTGCCATCTTTTTTGAATCCCAATATGTTTTGTCGTCTTATTTTGTTATTTTGGCAATTTCATTGTTAAGGATTAAAGAGTCCGAAAGGCTCCGTGTAGTTGATTCTGGTTGTTGCCCCCGAAAGAGTTTTTTGGTTTGTTCGGACGAAATTTGACGTGGACCCCAGTTTTCGGACCGAAACGATAGAGCACTATCTGTGGCATTTGTTGGTGGGACATAGGTATAAATTTTTGACAATCTATCCTTGTGAAGATCATAGCGTAATTTTTCTATTTCTACAGGTGCTACGGAGGATATAGCTCTATCCAAAACATTTCTATCAGCTAGAAAATCTTCTTGAGAAATTGCGACATACTTTCCGAAGAGGAGAGCGCCTCTTCTAACCTTTTCTCCTCGCTGCATTCGTTTCAATGTAAATCTCTGGTCAAAGAAAACATCATCAATATTTTGAGAAAGTATAGTTTCCGCGATGTCGTTGCTGATCGGGACAGCTTGAGAAATACCCGGTGATAAGATCGGAGCAATTTGTGCAATCTTTCATATTGTATCTTTCACTTTTTCGTTTTCAGCCTGATCCATTTCAATAAGAACCATTCTCAGGGTTAAATTCGAGGCCTTTATTTTTACTGGTCCTGCGACAACCCAATCCTGGAAGTCTAGGAACGATCCGATCCATTAGGACCAAAACTTTCCCAAATATGCTGTATGGCACCACCATCCAATACTAAAGGTATGATTTACTCTCCCCCATCATTCACGCAAACATTACTCTGAAAATTTTCCGTGCGATTTATAATAATCAATTATTGAGATATTTTGTTTCGAAAAAATATCTAATGTCTTGCCTGCAAAATAATTCTCAAGAATGCGAGCTTTAGACCTTAATATTTTAGAATTGCGGTCTACATGTGGAAATTTTTTAACTAAAACAAAATCTGTTGCAAAAGCAACGTATCCAAAATCATCTGGATCTAACGGCTTATGGTTCACGATTTTTTCATAAATTTCTTTGACTTCAACAATATTAGTAAGAGCCTCTGAGATTTGCAAAATTTCTTCAGTAGTTGGCTCTCTTTTCTTCACATTTTTATATTCAGCACTTCTCTTATGCTTAACGATTTCATCGTGATGATCGTGCAAGCTAATCATTCTCAATCAATCCCCCAAAATTATGCCGGATGTGTCAACTTTAGTTGTGATAAAATCAATCCCCTAGATTTAGAGATTCAGCATTTTTCCTGATGCCAATTCTAATCTGTATATATACCCTTAATGAAACTAAGTATTTTAAATAATCCAAAATTGCAAATAAAGTTCAAATAATTTTAAGTTTTACCCAACATTAGTATGAATTACTAGTTAGGTCATAGCTCAAGGGGTGAAAATGAGAGTAAAACACGTAATGATTTCCGGCTTGTTAGCGGCGAGTTTTCTAGTAGCGACCAAGGCTCATGCAGGGATTATACGCAAATCACAAAAGGTGGCAATTCAATCCGGGTAAATGGGAGCGATCATCCTTTCAATTACGCCATCGGGTAAAAAATGTTCTTTTGGTGAAATCGCTTTTAGGAACCTGCAAACCCGTAAATTCTACAAAGGAAAATTCTCTAACCCAAAAAGCTTCTTATCTACGCTTCGCGCTAGGGTCCTTCCGTTGCCACCAGGTTATTACAGCCCGTTTATGCAGAATGCGTATGGAAAACGAGTATTT
>CAZZKV010000013.1:66633-68319 GCA_964654665.1 uncultured Caulobacterales bacterium
CTTTGTTGAACGCCCGATTCAGCGCAGATAATTGGTCTTAATTTCATAGCTTAGCGAGAGATGAGGCGTAATTTGAACCCACTGGCTATCAATTGATAACGCAAGTCATTGTGGCGCCATACTAGCCGCTATCGCTACCTGCAACCGTATCTTTCCTATTGAGATCGGGTTCGTGCAGGAGGTTGAGAAATCTGCGAATTTG
This sequence comes from uncultured Caulobacterales bacterium, assembly GCA_964654665.1. GTDB lineage: Bacteria > Pseudomonadota > Alphaproteobacteria > Caulobacterales > Maricaulaceae > CALCKU01. The sequence continues at coordinate 66,836 of CAZZKV010000013.1, forward strand.
CCAACAGAACAGACAAAGCCACCCGTTCAGATCGAAGCCACATGGCAAAGAGGGCATTTTGTGGCAGATTGGCTTACACGCAATTGGCACGCAATTAGGTTAAATCAGGCTCTTTTACGCCCTTTTTGACTACATCACGCTCCATAAATACCTAATAAATACAGTTGTTTAGCACCCATAAAAGCCGTTGACATTGTAGGGGTCACTGGTTCAATCCCAGTATCGCCCACCATCCTTTTTCATAAAAAACGCTATCATTTCAGTCACTTGATCATACCGATTGTTAAAGTTAAAGTCGGTGTATATTTTCATAACATCGCTGATTATCGCTCTATATCGCTAGTTTCGGCTCTCAACTGTGCCCAAATTGTGTCCAACTTTGACACCGATAAACAGCGTTATAGCTTAGGAATCATAGCTCTTTAGGAGTGATATAATCGGATCGGCGCTTCTTGCCCATCTTAATCCATCTGGATAGCGCCCAAATAAGCGACTTTCCATCTTTGTATTCATCTGTCTTTGAGATGATATAGCGCTCTTTTTCATCCAATCTAAGATGAAGCAAAATAGACGTGACATAGTTGAGGCTTTTCATCTCCCCCTCAACATCATTAAAATAGTTGATTGAGAATGCTTGTCCTTGCCATAATCCCATTCCTTTCCATCAAAGTTACTAAGTAAAAGATGGAACAGTTTTAAGGGGCAAGGACAGCTTTGTTTGATTAAATTGGAGGGGATTATTTTGACCTATTATTATCCCGGTAGGCGGCTCTAAGCGCTTTCTTATCAATCTTACCAAGAGATGTTACAGGAAAGCTCTCTCTAAATTCGATAGACTTTGGCGTTTTAACGCTTCCTAGTTCTTTGCGGCAGATCTCAATAATATGGCCAGATGTTAAAGTGCTATTCGGTTCTATTTGAACGAGAGCCTTGACCTCTTCGCCCCATCGCTCGCTGGGCACCCCAATAACATATGACGAGCGCACTCCAGCTATTTTGTTGATAATATTTTCTATTTCCGATGAATAGACATTAAACCCGCCTGTAATGATCATATCTTTTTTGCGGTCCATTAAATAGAGGAAGCCATCCGCATCAAGATAACCGATATCGCCTGTTAAATGCCAACCATTGGACCTAATTTTATCGGTTTCAAATTGGTTTTTATAGTAACCCTGACATATCATTGGGCCTTTCGCTGCGACTTCTCCTAATTCACCTTGTGGGACTGCCTCGCCTTCATCATCTAAAATGCTGATTTCGGATAGAAGGGTGGCCCGTCCTACGCTTCGCAGCCTGTCATCCGGCGCAATTTTTCCTTTAATAAAGTGATCTTTTGGTGCCTTCCCTGCGATGAATAAAGGGCTTTCCGTTTGGCCATAAGCTTCTCGCATTACAGGGCCAAAAATTTCCAAGCATTGTTTTAATTTTTCTACTGAAATAGGCGCGGAGCCATATAGAAAATTTTTCAAACTTGTTAAATC
>CAZZKV010000014.1:0-18992 GCA_964654665.1 uncultured Caulobacterales bacterium
AACCGATTGATAATCTGGCATTGCGGCTGGATGTTGATAATATATTTGACGAAACATTCTTTACGAATTCTTTTGCGGATGTTTGGGTGCAGCCCGGTAACCCGCGTCGGTTCCGTGTCTCCGCTAAATATAACTTCTAGGAAGTGTTATGTATGCCATAACTATTAAAGATCTTTGCGTCAGCCGAAATGGAACGCAAGTTTTGCAAGCTATCTCCTTTGATGTTCAGCCGGGCAGCGTCTATGCGCTGCTCGGGGGAAACGGGGCCGGGAAATCCACAACGCTACTAACCTTGCTGGGCTTTCTGTCTTCTGATAGCGGCTCTGCGCATATCTTGGATGTTGATGTTACGAAAGACGTAACCCGTCTTCGTCAGCAGATTGCCTATTTGCCTGAGGCGGCCACACTATACTCCCATCTAAATGCGTATGAAAACCTGAGTTATTTCCTCGATTTGGCAGGTAAGAAAACAACTCAAATTGCGCTAGATAACGCGCTTAATGAGGTTGGACTTCAACCCGAGGCCCGTTCCCGTCACATGGATAATTACTCTAAAGGCATGCGCCAGAAAGTGGCGATTGCGTTGGCCATACTACGTGAAACGCCTGTTCTGTTGCTGGATGAGCCTACATCGGGTCTAGACCCTATCGCCATTGACGAGTTTAACGCGCTCGTGCGTAAGCTCTCGGCGCAAGGCAAAACCATCTTGATGGTAACCCATGATGTTTACGGGGCCTGCCAAGTTTCTGACCGGATTGGATTGCTGCGTCGCGGACAACTTGTAGGCAGCTTTGATGCCGAAGATGGCGCGCGGATAGATACGGACCGCGTTCATGCCGCATTTTCGCAGAGAGCCGCCGTATGAATGGGTCTATTCGCATAGCCAAAGAGGAATGGCGACAATGGGTGCGCTCGCGTCTCGCTCTTCTAAGCCTGATTGTTTTTACGGTCTTGCTGTTATTCACGACCGCGTTGACCATGTTATCCGCACAAGAGGCGCGCCATGAGAGACTGCATCAACAGAAGCAGGCCGAAGAGACTTTTATTAATCAACCCGATCGCCACCCGCACCGTATGGTACATTACGGGCATTACGTATTTCGCGCACCGCCGCCGCTCGCTATTTTTGACCCGGGTGTCGATGCTGTCACGGGGCAGTCCTTATTCCTCGAAGGCCACAGGCAAAACTCGGCCATGTTTGCCGATGCACGCGCTGAAGCGCGCACAGGCGGGTTTGGCGCTTTGACGCCGGCTAAACTTTACTACCTTTTTTTACCCTTACTGATAATCGCATTGGGACACGGCGTAATTTTACGCGAACGTGAAGCTCGCACATTAGGACCGCTCTTATCACAAGGCGTATCGGGTAGTCGGCTTTATTATGGTAAGCTTCTGGCTCTTAGCATGTTGATTGGACTCCTATCTTTACCAGCACTGTTCTCAGCCATTGTCGCCAGTGTCTTCGGGGAAAGCCTTTTGGCGAGCCTCACCCTCTATGCTGGCACTTTACTCTATCTGGGGGTTTGGGCAGTGCTAACGCTTCTTGTATCCATATCTGCGCGCTCGCGCGGCCTAGCTTTGGGGATATTATCGGCCATCTGGGTTATTACAGTTTTAGTCATTCCGCGCATTGGCGTGACCTCGGCGAGTGCAGTGCTTCCTACAGAAGGTAAAATTTTAACCGATATGCGGATGAATGATGATTTACGAAAATTAGGCGATGGGCATAACGCCGCTGACCCCGCTTTTGCAAAGCTGCGTGCGAACTTGTTGGCGCAATATGATGTTGAGACGGTCAATGAGCTACCTGTGAATTTTCGTGGGATTGTCGCCTCAAAGAGCGAAACCGATTTGACAGACACGCTGAACGAATATGCCGAAAAGCGTATGGAGCGGGAACGGGCTCAGGTCGCGCATCTCTCCGGCTATAGCTGGGTATCACCTTATCTGGCTATTGGTGGTGCGTCGCGTAATTTGGCAGGAACTGATCTTCAGACCCATCACCGTTTTCTGCGCGAGGCAGAGGCCCTGCGTTTTGATTTTGTCCAAGGGTTGAATAAGGCGCATATTGAACAGCTGTCTTATGAAGATGATATAAATCGTAACAAAGGCGAAGAAGGTTGGAAGCGCGCGCGTGTGGATTCGGGGAATTGGCAAGTCTTGAATGATTTTCGATTTACCCCCGATCCTGCCGCCGATCGCCTGGGCCGCGCTACGTCAAAGTTATTAGCGCTAATCTTTTGGTTCATTACTCTGCTTGGCTTTGGGCTTGCGGCGGCGCGGAGGCTCACGCCATGATGCGCGAATTGAAATTTATGTTTCGCGACAAAGCGGTCTGGGTCTGGCTGTCTTTGGCTTTTGTTTTTTCTATCGCTGCTGTGAGTTTTGGTCTAAATGAAGTGAGTCAACAACGTGCCGAGCTTACAGAACTGAAAGAGTTTGACAGTCTTGAGCGTGAGGTCGCCTTAGCGGGCCAATCTGATTGGGGCTCGGCGGCCTATTATACATTTCATCTGACATATGATCCGCCGTCCGATTTTGCCTTCGCCGCTATGGGACAACGGGACGTTAATCCATGGAAGCATCGTATCCGAATGTTGGCTTTAGAAGGCCAGATTTATGAGACAGACGCAAATAACCCGGATTTTGCACTCATAGGAAGGTTCGACTTTGCTTTCATTGCCAGCCTCATCGCCCCGTTACTGCTTATTTTATTATTGTTTGATTTGCGTTCGGGCGAACAAGTCGCGGGACGTCTGCGTTTGATTGAAGCAAGTGCGGGCAATGCGAAAAAACTCTGGCGTATTAGAGCGGGACTACGCATCGTGGCTTTAACTGTGGCACTTTGTTTGCCTGTGATTATCGGCGGGCTGATATCTGGCGCGCCTGTTCTGACACTGCTATTATGTGTTTTAGCGGTTTGTCTTTATCTCGCTTTTTGGACAGTGCTGACGTTATGTCTTACGCCCGCCAAGCGGACAGGCGCATATAATTTGACCGTCATGCTCGGTATTTGGTTGCTTCTCTGCGCTGTTATTCCTGCGACTTTGACGCAAGCTATCAGTCGGTCCGTTCCACTGCCGGATGGTGGTGAAATTGTGCTAACCCAGCGCGAGGCGGTTAATGATGCGTGGGATATACCCAAAGAAGAGACTTATACATCTTTTCTTGAACGTCATCCTAATTGGGCTGATTATACGGGGTGGGATATCGCAGATGGCTTTGAATGGAAATGGTATTACGCCTTCCAACAAGTTGGTGACCAAATGGCCGAACCATTAAGCAAAGCCTATCGCGCGAGACAATTGCGCCGTGATGAACTTGCGGGGTGGTCGAGCGTGATGTCACCCGCCACATTGCTGCAACGGACAATGGAACGTCTGGCCGGAACCGATATGCGCGCTGCCATTATTTATGAGAAAAACATACGAAATTACCATGCGGATTTAAGGAGTTGGTACTATCCGAGAATGTTCCGGGGTGAACCGTTTGAGATTGAGATAGCCAAAAGAGAGTTGCCAGAATATTCGCCCAAGTAGTTTTGAATCGTAACTAGCATATAAGGATGATGGCCTATGGCCCCTCTTTTTTATCAATTAAAGAGGAAAAACTAATGCCCTGTGTGTGGGGGGCTGTCAGGGCAAATTGATACCATGCGGCTTGGGGCGCGCTGCCCGCCCAAGCCCCTTTATCTCGGCTGTAAATGCAAAGCCGGGCTGTCATTGATTTTGTAATTTGAATTAGAAAGTTCTTGATTTGTTCTGTGTATTCGATAAGGTGCTTAAAAGGGCGGTTTATGGTTGCGCGGATTTCAACAGTTTCATTTGAGGGGGCAGAGGCCCGCCGTGTGGATGTGCAGGTCCAAATAGCGCCAGGATCGGCCGCTTTTTCCATTGTCGGACTGGCCGATAAATCTGTTGCTGAATCTAAAGACCGTGTTCGCGCCGCATTTGCAGCTGTCGGTCTGGCTTTACCTTATAAACGTATTGTTGTGAATCTTGCACCTGCCGATTTACCAAAGGAGGGGGCGCATTATGATCTGCCTATCGCGCTTGGTATCATGGCTGCTTTGGGCGCGGTTCCCGCCGATGTTTTGGAAGGGTTTGCCGCTATGGGCGAATTGGCATTGGATGGGACTATTACACATGTTATTGGGGCCTTGCCGGCTGCCATATGTGCCAATAGCCATGATCTGGGATTGATTTGCCCTGCGCCTAATGGGGCTGAGGCGGCATGGGCGGGTGACTTCCCCTTACTCGCCCCGCATAATTTAGTACAATTGATCAACCATTTTAAGGGGACGCAATTGTTGCCCCGCCCCGCCCCGGGCGAAATGTTAGATAGGGAAACACCGTTAGATTTACGCGACGTACGCGGGCAAGAAACGGCGAAACGGGCATTGGAGGTAGCTGCTGCTGGCGGCCATAATATGCTCATGGTTGGCCCGCCAGGTTCAGGTAAATCCATGCTGGCTGCGCGGATGCCGGGTTTGTTGCCGCCTTTATCGGCGAAAGAGCTTTTAGATGTGTCTATGATACATAGTGTGGCGGGATTGCTCGAACGCGGGCAGTTATCACGGGCGCGTCCCTTTCGCTCGCCTCATCATTCAGCCTCTATGGCGGCGATGGTTGGCGGTGGTGTTAAGGCCCGGCCAGGTGAAGCATCATTGGCACATCGAGGGGTTTTATTTCTGGATGAATTACCGGAGTTTACGCCGCAAGTCCTCGATAGTCTTCGACAACCGCTGGAGACGGGCGAAATATCTGTAGCCCGCGCGAATGCGCATGTTCGATATCCGGCTCGATTTCAACTGATTGCGGCGATGAATCCTTGTCGTTGCGGAACGGGAGGTGCGGATGGGCGTGCGTGCCGCCGTGGCCAGCGTTGTGCGGTGGATTATCAAGCGCGTATTTCAGGCCCCTTTATGGATAGGGTTGATATACAAATAGATGTACCTGCCGTAACGCCCGCCGATATAGCCTTACCGCCTTCCGAAGAAGGGAGCGCTAATATTGCTGTGCGTGTTGCTCGTGCCCGCACTATACAAATCAATCGAAACGACGGGGCAACTAATGCCGAATTATCCAGCCGCTTATTGGATGATGTTGCGCGGCCTGACCGCGATGGGCAAGATTTACTGATACAAGCGGCGGAAACATTGGGATTAACCGCACGGGGGTATCATAGAGTTCTGCGTGTTGCCCGAACGTTAGCTGATCTCGGAGAATCATCTAAAATTCATAGATTGCATATAGCTGAAAGCTTATCTTTGCGCCGAGCCCGTAAAGGGATATCGGTTCAAAATGCTCCGCAGACCGTTTCCCATGTCTCGTCTCATACACCAAATAAGTCAGAATTTTCTAAAAGTCGGCGAAAGTTTAAACCATTTTAAGTTGCTATTATGACAAAATACCCCCAAAAAACGCTATTCTTCGCCTTAAAGTCGTTTAAAAACTGTATTTGGTAAGACATTTTTTAGATTAACAGGCGAAGTTACACCTGAATCCGCACCAATTCGGGATACTAGTGGGAATAGATTATGTCGCCTGATGATATTTTTGCAGCGCAAATGTGGCCCTGGCCTGACCCGATGATTAAACGGGATGTGATGGGCCGTGTTTTGTTTATCAATGCCGCGTTCCTACAGCTTTATGGAGGCCGCGTTGAAGATTGGCGTGGTAATGTTGTTTCGGGATGGCCTGCACCTTTGCCCAATGGCGAAGCCAACCGGTTTGAAACGACAATAGAGGGCACAGACGGGCCCATTACATTTGATTGGCTGGAGCATTATTTGCACGATGGGCATGCGCTTGCGCTTGCGCGTGACGTATCAGCCTTTTTGGTTCCCACGGATCCATCTCCGGGTGAAGCCCAAACATTACCTCCGGTTGAAAACCCGAATGAAACGCTGCGAGCAGATAATTTTATTATGCAGGCGCCGGATCAGCAACGCCCAGACAATATACCAACGCAGGTACCGCATGAGCCTGCGGTTGCTCAGCAGAGAGTTCAATCAGAACCGGTTGTAGATTCTTTTATGCCAGAAATGCCTATTGCGCCAGAAATGCCTATAGAGGCTGAGGTGAGTGAGGAGCTAACAGATAATACTCAGGTTCCGGGGACTTTAACCGATTTGGATAGCACATTATCAAAAGATGATAATGATTATATTACGCCAGAGATTACAGCGCCGCCCTCAACCCAAACGCCAAGCCACGATATGGTAAAGACGGATGATGACGAACAAAAGCGAGATTTTGAACGCCGCGCACTTCCTGTCGATGAATCCGCTGTATTAGGTAATAATTGGCGTGACGCGGTTATTGCAAAAGCTGTTGGGGCTGAAAACCTAGCCGCCAGCGAAGATGATGCGCCTGTTGACACATCTGAAATATCAGACCAACCCGGCGATAATAAAACAGAATCTTTGCGCATTCTTTTAGCTGAAGATAATGCCATTAATGCATTATTGACGCGTACATTACTCGAGGCGGATGGCTGTATTGTTGATGTTGTTGAAGATGGTGCCTTAGCTGTCGAAGCTGTGAAGAATTCGCATTATGATATGATCTTTATGGACATGCGTATGCCGAATATGGATGGATTAGAATCCACCCGTAAAATTAGAGCGCTTGATCATCGCTCAAAAGGTCTGCCGATTGTGGCTCTAACCGCTAATGCTTTTGATGATGATCGTAATGCTTGCTTTGATAGCGGTATGAACGATTTTATGACAAAACCCGTATCCGCCGAAGAATTAACTGAAATGGTGCGTACATGGACTAAGAATAAAGAAAAACGCGATACGGCTGCTGCGTAATTGTGTTTTAGCCTGAGAGCGATTGATTTGTCCGGGCTATTCTTATCCATTCAATTAAAGCCAAAATTGAGGCTATGGCGCCTAATCCGGCACAAATCATGAAGGCTTTGGCGAAACCGTCAGTTTCAATAATGACGCCGATAGTTGGCCGGCCTAAGACCCCTAACAGCATCACCAGTGACACCAGTAGCGCATATTGTACAGCGGCATAATTCTTATTCACAACAGATGAAAGATACGCGATTGAGGCCGCACTGGCCAAGCCAACGGCTATATTTTCTGCAAAGATAACAGTAGTCAGGCGGGCCATACGCAGATCGAGTCCAAAGAAGGCGAAAATGTCATCTAACTGTGTGAATGTCAGAAAACTATCTGTGAAACGCGCATCTATGGCTAAATCTGCAAAGAGTAAATTTGTGACCGCAGCCAGAACAGCGCCGATAAAAAAGACAGGCATACGCCCAAATCGTAACATGGCAAGGCCGCCAATGGCGATGCCGATAATGGTTGCAATAACGCCCATGAATTTAGAGGCAAAGCCGACCTCTGTGAGGCTATGTCCTAAGGCCCCGTAATTTTCACCGAGATAAAAGGGATAGGCAAACCCGCCCCAAATAAGATCAGTAAACCGGTAAGATAATACGACGGATAAAACCAGAATACTCATCCATTTCAGCCGGCCCGTTAATTCCATCATAGGTTCGACAATGGCTTGATACAGAATATGCAAAACACCGGCCGGTTGGGTTGCAGATAGTGGGGAAGGGGCTTGCCGATTATTCTGCCAATTTAATAGCGCTGATACAATCCCGAGCCAAATAACTGTTAATGTAATAATCCATGGGCCCTGATAGCGGATAAAATTACGGGCATTGTAATTACCGGGATCTGTGAGGGCCCCATAGGCAAATTGGGCAATTAAGAAAAATCCGATAACCCAGCCAGCTAAAATCACTATTGTTCCGCCATTACGCTGTCTGGGAGTCAAGTTTTGGCCCATGCGAATATCGCCGTTTACGGCTTTGGGTGCGGGTGTTTTTTGGCCGATTATAACACCAATGGATGTCAGCGCCATAATGGCGGCTCCGCCTATAAAGATGGCTTTCCATCCCATATGATCAGCCAGAATGAGCGCAACAAAGCCGCCAAGAAGCGAGGCGATCCGATAGCCAAATTGTTCAGCCGTGGACAATATATCCAAATGGCGATCATCGCGGGCAGATTCTATTCGCCATGCGGCCAGCACAATATCAAAACTGGCTGACAATATAGCGATAATAACACTGATCAAACCGATTACAGCTAATTTATCCGGTGGATTGGATAATGACAGCATTATCAAACCCGCTGTAATCAGAGCTATAAACACAAACATCCAAAAGCGACGAGGGCCTATATTAAGCTGGAAAGGGGTTTTGCGGTTTTGTAATGCAGCGGCCCACATATATTTAAATGCATATGCCAAGAGGGCCCAAGATAGCAGTCCAATTTGTGACGGTTTAACATTAACCGTGGTCAGCCATGCGTTTAGTGTTCCCCCGACTGCTACATAGGGCAGGCCTGATGCGAGACCTAAAATCAGTACAGCAAGAACTTGCCGGTCTGTAAAAGCCATTTTCAAGGCCTGACGTGTTTTAATCGTCTCTGGTTTTGTGTCTTGCATTGATGAATCAGTCATAAGCGCTCGGTTTTAGGAGAGTTTACGGCGGCGACATTCAAAAGCAAGCTTATCTACGGCTTGTAATAATTCCCCCCTTGCGAAATCCTTCGCAATAGGCGAATTTCCCCAATGTGAACGCACCCATCAAAAAACCAGCCCCTGACGCTAAAGTTACGCCCATGATGGCGCAATTTATGACGATCAAATCTGACGTCGGGGATGATGCGCTGCTGTTTTACCGTATGGGTGATTTTTACGAGCTGTTTTTTGACGATGCGGTGAAAGCCGCTGCCGCTTTGGATATTGCCTTAACGAAACGCGGTAAACATAAAGGCGTGGATATTCCGATGTGCGGTGTACCGGTTCATGCCGCTGAATCCTATTTACAGCGCCTGATCAAAAAAGGGTTTCGCGTGGCAGTTTGCGAGCAAATGGAAGACCCGAAGGCGGCTAAAAAACGGGGATCAAAATCGGTTGTTCGCCGCGAAGTCGTGCGTCTTGTCACCCCCGGAACGCTCACGGAAGATAGTTTGTTGGATGCGCGCGGAAGTAATTATATCCTTAGTCTTGCGCAGACCCATGCAGGGGATTTTGCACTAGCTTGGGCCGATGTGTCTGATGGTGTTTTTCACGTTTGCGACGTACCGCCCGAACGTCTTGCCAGTGAAATAGCGGCTTTATCACCCCGGGAAATTATTCTCAGCGAAACGCAATATTATCAGCCTGACTTCATGCAAGGCTTAGTGTTATCGGATGGAATAGCGCTCACGCCCCTGCCGCCAACAAAATTTGATGCTCGCAATAGTCGGCGGCGGTTAGAAGACCGGTTTTCTGTTGCCAGTCTTGATGGCTATGGGGATTATTCCAAAGCTGAAATTTCTGCCGCGGGGTCTCTCCTTGATTATTTAACGCTAACGCAGGCTGGCAGCCCGGTACAGCTCTCGCCGCCGCGCCGGCGTTTAGCGTCCGGTTTTATGGCTATTGATCCGGCGACCCGTGCAAGCCTTGAAATTGACCGAACACAACAAGGCCGCCGCCAAGGTTCGCTCCTTGCTGTTATTGATAAAACAGTAACCGGCGCCGGGGCGCGGTTATTGGCCAGTTCTGTGGCGCGTCCTTTGGTCGACCGCCTGCAAATTAATGAACGGCTGGATGCCGTTGAATTTTTTGTTAATGAGAGTGCGCATCGCGGCACCATGCGTATGCATCTAAAATCTGTTGGTGATATAGCCAGAGCTGTCTCGCGTTTGGCTTTGGGACGGGGCGGCCCTCGCGATGTTTTGACATTGGGGTCGGGTTTATTGTCTGGCGAAACGATTAACGCCTATTTTGCCGGATTTCCAGCCTTGCAGAGCGAAGGCCAAATGCCGGGCAGTTTAAATGCCGCGCTGTTGGCCATTAGTCTTGCCGATAAAGGGACATTGGGCGCTTTGGCCCGTGATATTCGTAAAGCCTTTAAAGAGAGCCCGCCTATGATGGCGCGCGATGGTGGTTTTGTTAAGCCGGGGTGGTCACACGAACTTGATGAATTATTAAATCTACGAGACGACAGCCGCCGTCTTGTGGCTAGTTTGCAAGCCGATTATGCCCGCCAAACGCATATTCCAACATTGAAAATAAAACATAATAATGTGCTGGGGTATTTTATTGAAGTAACTCCAAAATATGCTGATGATATGTTATCTAAAGGTGCCGATAGCCCTTTTATTCATCGCCAGACATTGGTGTCTGCCGTGCGGTTTACCACGACAGAGCTTGCGGAACTGGATAGTAAAATTTCCGGTGCTGGTGATAAGGTATTGGCCATTGAAATGGATATCTTCAATCAATTTTCTGGCCGTATAACAGCCCTGTCCGAACTCATCCGAGCAGCTGCTCAGGGATTCGCGCAGCTTGATATGATGAGCGCTCTGGCGGAATGGGCCGTTGATTATAACGCAGTGCGTCCCGTGGTCGATGACAGTTTGTCCTTGGAGATACGGGACGGGCGACACCCTGTTGTTGAAGCGGCTTTAAAAAAATCCGGAGATGCGGCCTTTACGCCTAATCATTGCCAATTGGATGGCAGCGGAGTTTCGGCGGCGCGGCTTACAATTATTACAGGCCCTAATATGGCCGGAAAATCAACTTATCTTCGTCAAAATGCTTTGATGTTTATTCTGGCTCAGGCCGGAAGTTTTGTGCCTGCAAGCGCGGCACGTATTGGGATAGCGGATCGGCTTTTCTCGCGCGTGGGGGCATCGGATGACTTATCAAAAGGACGGTCGACATTTATGACAGAAATGATTGAAACGGCCGCAATTCTTAATCAAGCTGGCGAAAAATCCTTTGTGATTTTAGATGAGATTGGCCGCGGAACAGCGACTTTTGATGGCTTATCCATTGCATGGGCAACAGCAGAACATTTACATATGGTCAATCGCTCGCGAGCCCTATTTGCAACCCATTATCATGAGTTAACGGATTTGGCCGATAATCTGGTTGCCGCGAGTAATGCTTCATTGCGGGCCAAAGAATGGGATGGAGATCTGATTTTTCTTCATGATGTGCAGCCTGGCGCTGCCGATAAATCTTATGGCGTTCAGGTTGCAAAATTAGCGGGTTTACCAATGGCCGCTGTGGACCGTGCCCGCGCAGTTCTAACACAATTAGAGTCGGATCATGACGGGGCAAAAGACAGTTTAGGCGGATTGCCCCTCTTTACAGCCGCCACCCCGCCAGCCAAAGTCAAACCCTCTGCGGTGGAATTGGCGCTCTCGCAGCTTGATATTGATGATCTCTCTCCGCGAGCCGCACATGAGCTGCTTTATGATTTAAAGGCGAAAGTACGGCCGCAATAATGGCACCCACATTTCCCAAACGACCCTTTTTGAAACGGCGAGCACAGTCCGATATTCCGCCGCGATTAGCTGCGCCTGATAGTCAAATTGATGGAATCAAGTTACGGGAAAATTTAACGGCTATAGCTGAAAGTGGGTTACAGGTACGTGGTCAGGTTTTAGCATTATTAAAGTCAGAGCTTGATCAAGCGCTGGGTCAGGCCAAAGAATTATTCACCCAAGCCCGTATTGACGGCCTTGAATGTGCGCGCCTGATAGCGGCTATTCATGTTGAGATTGTGACGGCTCTTTATGATTTTACGACAATACATGTTGTAAGGGCCTCCAATCCAACCCGAGCAGAAACTATGGCGCTCTGTGCTGTGGGCGGGTTTGGGCGCGGAGAAATGGCTCCGCATTCCGATCTCGATTTATTGTTCTTAATGGCTGATAAAAAAGGGTCGGCTTTTACAGAAAATGTTACGGAGTATATTCTGTATATGCTCTGGGATTTGGGTCTGAAAGTGGGACATGCCACCCGTACAATTGATCAATCCATCAAGCTGGCAAAAGAGGATCAAACCATATTGACCTCGCTTTTGGATTTACAATATTTATGCGGCGAAGAAGATTTGGCTACGGCGCTATTTTCCAAATTTGCCAAAGATATTACACGCGGAAAAGGACGGGCCTATATTTCGGCGAAATTGGAAGAGCGTGATATTCGCCATGCCCGCGAAGGGAATACGCGCTATGTGATTGAACCGAATATCAAAGAAGGTAAAGGCGGGTTGCGTGACCTTCATGTGCTCTATTGGATTGCCCGGTTTTTGGACCGGGACGGGAAAATTATCGATCCGCAACGCGCGCAAGATTATGTCGATATGGGATTGTTCGACGAACGTGCTGCAACCCGGTTTGTACGTGCGGCAGATTTTTTGTGGCGCGCGCGTATTCATCTGCATTGGACCTCGGCACGTCCGACAGAAAATCTCTCTTTTGACAAACAAACACTTCTCGCGCGCCATATGGGCCATGCATCAGGTCCGGTTGAAGAGGCTGTTGAAAAATTTATGCGTGAATATTTTACCAATGCGCGCGAAGTAGGGGCCTTAACGCGTATCGCCTGTGCCAAGCTTGAGGCAGATAATGCAATCCGCTTGCCGCGCGGTATTGATAATATTTTGCCAAGCTCGCGCCGCAATCTTAAAGAAGCAGGATTATTTTTAGACCATGGGCGGCTATCATTTGAGGACCCCATGCAATTGCGTGATGATCCGGCGCTCATTATGCGCCTGTTTTCTGTTGCGGGGCAGCGTAATGTCGATATTCATCCCGATGCGCTTAATGCCATCGATTTTCGGCGTAATCTCATCGATAATGACTTTCGCCGAAACCCTGAGATCGCTAAGATATTTGATGATATATTACTTAAGTCGAAGGCCCCTTACGGCACATTAAAATTAATGAATGAAGCCGGAGTCTTGGGGCGGTATATACTGGAATTTGGCGGTATTGTCGCGCGAACCCAATTTAATATGCATCATGCCTATACGGTAGATGAACATACATTACGGCTGGTGAATTATTTCCATGACATAGAGAGCGGTGAATTGGCCGATGAGAACCCTGTGGCAACTGAGCTTGTCAAAGGGTTTTCAGTATCCGAGCGCCGCTGTCTTTATTTGACCTGTCTTTTACATGATACGGGCAAAGGGGTCGGGGACCAATGTATCGAAGGTGCGCGCCTATCACGGCGAGCTTGTCGTCGGCTTGGACTAACGCAGGATGAAATAGAAACTGTTGCATGGCTTGTCCGATCCCATCTTGATATGAGTGAAACAGCTCAGCGCCGTGATATTTCGGATCCCGAGACTATTGCTGATTTTTCAGGCCGTGTGGGCTCATTTGAACGGCTCAAAATGCTTTATCTATTAACTATTGTTGATATTCGCGCTGTGGGCCCCGGTATTTGGAACGATTGGAAAGGTGTTTTGCTTCGCGATTTATTTCGCGCTGCTTCTAATTATTTAGACGGGAAGGCCGAACTTGAACCCTCTGCCAAAGCCAGTGCCATAAAAGCGCAATTTGCTGAACGTTTGCCCGGCGGTATGGCGGCGCGTATTGCATCTATAACGGATGAACTTGGCGATGCTTATTGGCTTGGTTTTGATATGGCTGACCTTGTGCGTCATGCCCGATTTTATGCGGGAGCCCTTGATATTGAAGATAATATTGCTGTTCAAACCCGGGTTGATAAACCACGCGATATTACAGAATTGTGGGTTCTGGCACAAGATAGGGCGGGTTTGTTTTCTGATTTAACCTTAGCGATTTCCGCCTGTGGAGCCTCCATTACAGGGGCCCGTCTTTATACAGGCGAAAATGGTCGCGTTATGAATGTTTATTATTTGCAAAATAATGAAGGCTTGGCCTTCGGGCGTGTGAGCGAGCATCTATTGGATAGTTTGCGTGCGCGGGCCCACAGGGCGGCTGTTGGCAATATTGACGGGTTGAAAATTCCTACTGGACTGGCGTCGAAACGGGCTGGGGCTATTCCTGTAAGGCCAAAGGTTAAATTTCTTGATACGGCATCTGGCGATGCCTGTATTATTGAAATCGAGGGGCGTGACCGCCCCGGTCTTCTATATGCGCTGGCGGCATCTCTTTATGAGGCCGAGTTGGATGTGCTATCGGCGCATGTTGAAAATGTCGGGGAAAAAGCCATTGATGCTTTTTATGTCCAGCGTAAAGATGGACGCGGCGTGAGTGCTGGACAACGCAAAAAAATGCGCAGCATATTATTGGATATATTAGGCCATAGCCAAGCGCCTCCTCGTAAAACGGCAGTGGCTTGATGCGTTTGTTGCGTTCCACAGCTATCATCGGGTCCCTGACCCTTTTATCCCGTGTTTTAGGTCTTATACGTGACGTGTTATGGGCGAAATATTTAGGTGCGAGTGCGATTAATGATGCCCTTATTACAGCTGTAAAATTACCTAATCTGTTCCGCCGCATGTTTGCGGAAGGCGCGTTTAATGCTGCCTTTGTTCCGCTTTATGCCAGACGTATAGAATTGGAGGGTGAAGAGGCCGCCGCTGAATTTGCCGGCGAAGCTTTATCGGCTCTTTTTATGTTGGTGGCAGCCATTGTTATTATTTTCCAGCTTACAATGCCATGGACGTTGAATATTATTGGCGGAGGGCTTGAAAAAACATCACCCGTGACCGGTGGCTTAACCCCATATAGCCTTGGCGTTATTTATGCTCGCCTGACCATGCCATATTTATTGTTGATGTCTATGGCGGCGCTGTTTTCCGGCGTTTTAAATACCCGTAATTATTTTGCAATGGCTGCTTTTGTGCCGGTTTTGCTTAATCTTGTCTGGATATCACTTTTATTGTTGGCCGGACGTATGGGCGTGTCCATGCAAGCCTTGGCCGGGTGGTTGGCCGTTGGTATGTCGGGCTCCGGTATCTTGCAAGCGGGGGCTTTATATTGGGCCATTAAAAAGGCCAAAATAGCCTTGCCATTTTTACGTCCCCGCCTGACCCCGGCGGTTAGGCGGTTATTTGTTTTGGGCGTTCCGGGTATGTTATCGGCGGGTATCACGCATATTAATTTAATGGTGAGCCACAGTATTGCGACGATACAGGAAGGCGCGGCCAGTTGGCTTTTTTACGCTGATCGGCTGTATCAATTGCCGTTGGGAATGATTGGTATTGCTATGGGCATTGCTTTATTGCCAGCTCTATCGCGGCGCCTTCGGGGGGGAGATGAAAGTGGGGCCATGATGAGCATGAACCGCGCGATGGAAATTGCCGCGTTAATGACCTTGCCGGCGACCATGGCGCTAGCGATTATGCCGGAATTTTTGATAGGCGGTTTGTTTGAACGCGGACGGTTTTTAGCTTCAGATACGGCTCAAGTCGGTAAAGCGTTGAAAATGTTTGCCTATGGATTGCCCGCATTTGTTTTACTCAAAATATTAACGCCCGCATTTTTCGCGCGCGAGAATACAAAAACGCCGATGATTTATGCGGCTCTTTCGGCCGTTATTAATCTGGGTCTGGGTGCGGGATTGTTTTTCACTGTTGGCTTTTTTGGCCTCGCACTCGCTACATCGTTTGCGGCTTGGGTGAATGTCATCTGTCTGGCTCTAATCCTGATCCGAAATCGTCATTTTGTTTTGGATCAGCGCTTGTTGGGTCGGTTGCCACGTATTGGATTAGCCGCTCTTTTAATGGGGCTTGCGCTCTGGCAAATCGTGCCGATTGCCCGCCCATTTTTGACCGGGTCCATATTGCAAGACTATATTACATTGGCGATTGTGTGCGGCCTTGGTTTTGCCGTTTACTGTCTATGTATTTTATTGCTCGGCGCGCTGGATATGTCCGATTTCAAGGATGCCTTTAAAAAACCGCCACTTGCATAGAGTGACTTGCGAAAACCCGTAGCAATGCTAAAAGCCGCTCCCTATCGAAGGCGAATATTATGAGTGATACTCCTGCAATCTATACCGGCGCGGATCGGGTTTTTTCTGGCGTGCAGCCCTCAGGTGATTTGCATCTTGGTAATTATCTTGGCGCGCTTAAGACATTTGTGGCTTTGCAAGATGATATGGATTGTATTTATTGTATTGTTGACCTTCATGCGATTACCGTTTGGCAAGACCCGACAAAATTAGCTGAGCAGACGCGCCATATTGCGGCGGCTTATCTGGCCTCTGGCGTCGATTCGAACAAAGCTATTGTGTATAATCAATCGGCTGTGCGGGCGCATACCGAACTGGCATGGTATTTTAATTGTATTGCGAGGATTGGCTGGCTTAATCGTATGACACAATTCAAAGATAAAGCAGGAAAGAACTCCGAGAAAATGTCGGTGGGTCTTTATGATTACCCTGTTTTACAAGCGGCTGATATTCTGGCGTTTAAAGCCACCCATGTTCCGGTTGGCGAAGACCAAAAACAACATCTGGAATTAACGCGTGATATAGCTGCCAAATTTAATCATGACTTTGATACGCCCGGTTTTTTCCCGCTTTGCGAACCTGTGATTAAAGGTCCCGGGGCCAAGGTGATGAGCTTGCGCGATGGCACTGCAAAAATGTCGAAATCAGACCCGTCTGATAATTCACGTATAAACTTAACCGACGATGCGGATATGATTGCCAAAAAGATCCGTAAAGCGAAAACCGATTCGGGCGAAATTCCAGCCACTAAGGATGAACTGAACGGCCGTCCAGAAGTTGCCAATTTAGTGGGTATTTATGCTGCGCTGTCCGGTATGGATGACACGGCTGTTTTAACGGAATATGCGGGTCAGGGCTTTGGCGTTTTCAAACCGGCTTTAGCGGATTTAGCCGTTGAGAAATTACGACCTATAACAGATTTAATGACGCGTTACCTCGCGGACCCAGAGGAAATAGATCGTGTTTTGGCATCGGGAGCGGACCGTGCCAATAGTATTACAAATCCCATTCTGGCTGAAGTGCGCAGAATTATTGGTTTTTCTGGAGCTTAATATGCGGTTATTTTTTATAATGATTATGGGGTTTGTTTTATCGGCCTGTTCAGGCGAGCATAAGATGGGTCATGGCGATGGATCGCATCACGGCGGTATAATGATTGACCATGTCAATGTGCAGCCGCCTTTTCCAGGTCGTGATGTTTCGGCGGCGTTTTTTACAGTAATAAATCACGGCGAGGCTGACCGTCTTATTGCGGTTAAATCGGATATTTCGGATAAGACCGAACTCCATAACCATATTGATGATAAAGGTGTGATGAAGATGCGCCGCGTCGAAGGAGTGGATATTGCCAAAGGAGGAACGTTAGTTTTTAAACCGGGCAGCTATCATGTGATGATGTTTGAAAGTCAGATCGCGGACAATAAAACCGAAACTGAATTGACATTTATTTTTGAAAAATCTGATCCAATTACCATGAGGGTTCCGATTGGCGGGGATCATGATAACGGTGCAGATGAAGGCGCGGCGAAAAAAATGGACCATAGTAATCACTGATGTTTTGACAGCCCGTGCGGCGGCGGTACGGGCCGTTGCTGACGTTCTGGCGCGGCAAATACCGCTTGAATTAGCCCTTTCAAACCAACTCGGCTATAATGCTATGGATAGCCGTGATAGGGCCTTTGCGCGCCTGATTTCGGCAACAACTTTTCGCCGTCTTGGCCAAATTGACGGTGTGTTAAAAGCCTTTGTTAAACAGACGCCTCCGCGCCTTGTTATGGCGGCGTTACAAACAGGGGCCGCGCAAATTCTTTATTTGGGTACTCCCGCCCATGCTGCCGTTGGCGAGACTGTCGATCTTCTGAAGTCTAACCCTAAGACAAAAGGGTTTTCGGGTATGGTCAATGCTGTGCTGCGCCGAGTGAGTGAACGGGGCCCAGCGCTTGCTGCCGCTATAGCTCCGCAGGAAAACCTGCCGAAATGGCTTCGGGTTTCATGGGAGAAAGCATATGGTCGGCCCGCAATGCGTAAAATGGCGCGTGCCGTTTTTTCTGACCCGCCGCTTGACTTGTCAGTAAGAGGGAATACTGCCGATTGGGCAAAGCGGCTGGATGGTGAGGTGATAGGGCCGCAAACCATACGCCTGCCGCATATTGGAACAGTGACAGATCTGGAAGGCTATGGCGAAGGTCAATGGTGGGCGCAAGATGTTGCCGCCAGCCTGCCTGTTGATATTTTAGGGGATGTATCAGGGCTCTCTGTGCTTGATATGTGCGCTGCGCCCGGCGGTAAGACATTACAATTAGCCTCGCGCGGAGCGCAAGTCACAGCCCTAGACCGTTCGGAAGACCGGCTTTTACGTATGAAAGATAATTTGGTACGAACAAGCTTGTCGGCTGAGTTAGTTTGCGCAGATGCCCGTGAATATAGCCATATCGACGGATTTGATATCGTCTTGCTGGATGCCCCCTGTAGTGCAACAGGTACATTTCGCCGGCATCCCGACGTTATTCACAATAAAACACCGCGTGATGTGCAATCTTTGGTCAAATTACAAAAACAACTTTTAAAAGCGGCAGCGGCGCTCGTAAAACAGGGCGGTAGCTTGGTATATTGTACCTGTTCTCTGCAAAAAGATGAGGGAGAAGACCGCGTTTCACACTTTTTGACAGATATGCCAGAATTTCGCCTTAATCCCATATTAACCGATTCAGTCTTGTCTATCCCGCAGTCGGTAACGGCTGAAGGATATATAAGGACCCAACCCCAATTTCTTGCAGAAAAAGGGGGCGTTGATGGGTTTTTTATTGCCCGGTTGGGACGTGAATAAGTCAGTTGTAAAGAGAAGATTCATCTTTATTGGCCTATTATTTGCAGAACATAACCGGAAATGTTTCAAAATGGGAGGCTCAAAATGAGCACGAAAGCAATTTTACGCAATAGCGCGCTAGCCGCGACACTTATTGCTGGGTTTACAATTACAGCCGTAGCGAATGGTAATGGCAGCCGTTATGGCAATGTTTACGATTATGAAAGCGGACATAATTGCGGGTCATCGGCTTGTGTGGCTCCGGCACCGGTAGCGTCGCGTTATGGCGGTGGTTACGTAACGCCTGCACCTGTGCAAAGTTTACCAGTATCTCCGGGTGTTGTTTATGTTGATTGTGCTGCTATGGGCACTTGTGCACCTGCGCCGAGCTATCAAGCGCCAGTCCAAACATA
>CAZZKV010000014.1:19092-51375 GCA_964654665.1 uncultured Caulobacterales bacterium
TATCAAGCGCCAGTCCAAACATACCAAGCGCCGGTTCAATCATATTCGCAATCTTATAGCGCGCAAGCGGTGGATTGCCCAGCGGGAACTTCTTTGCAATCAGATGGTACGTGTCTGCAATCGAGCCATTCTCCATCGACAGCCTTTAGCGTAACACTGCCGGGAACCCATGCACCGTCGGTAGCCTTTAGTGCGCCTGCTGCAATGGAATCTGTGGCCTGTCCAGCCGGTACAACATCGCAAGCTGATGGAACCTGCATGCAGTCATCTGGTTCAAGCTACTCATCAAGTTCAAACTATTCATCAGGCAACACCTATCAATCGTCATCATCAATGGAATCTGTGGCTTGCCCGGCGGGAACCTCCAAACAATCGGATGGAACCTGTATGCAAGGCGGCGGAACATCCTATGCAGGCAGCACAGCGACAATTTATTCGGGTGATGCGGGATCAACAAGCTCATCAAGCTATGGTGGCTATACGTCTTCTGGGTCATATACGGCCAATGATTATAGGCCTATTCGTAAATAAACCGGTCTTCCAAACCGAATATATATCGCCGGGATTTTATCCCGGCGTTTTTTTATGGGGCTTTATCATGTCATGAGAAATTATTCTTCGCAGTTCCCCCTCTTGCCGCCGCGCGGAAAACTGGTATGACCGATAGCTTAGTTTTAGGATTAAGATCATGCGGCCTGTGTCAAAAATTCGACGTTTATCCTGCACTGCATTTGCCAGTTTTTTTATTTATTCTGTCAGTGCGCATGGACAAACCGTTCCAGTTACCCCGCCGGCGTTTTGCGCCAATGGCAGTATTGTTATTGTTAACGGTAATACAGAATGCCGTATTGCCGATAATTTGGATCGTCTTATCGCCGATGTGGAACAATTTGATCTCATGGGTAATCCGGTACGGGCCGGCAATGAAGGGGATCGCGAGGCGCTGCGGCGTTTAGCCGATGTCAGTTTTGAAGGCACGCAAGCCGCGGCGGTACAAGTCAAAAATTTTCTCAATCGCCATGCTGCTTTGGCCGGAAAGCCGATGACGAAACAAGCTCAGTTGAATTATGATTTATTAGGCTTTGTTCTTAAGCAGCGTGACCGGCTTGCACCTTTTGATGGCGCTCGTATTCCATTTACGAATGATAGCGGGTTTCATAATGAGCTTGCCTATATCTCCCGCCAAACCCGTTTTGAGACCATTGATGATTACGAAGCCTATGCCGCTCGCCTTTCGCAATTGCCGCGTTATTTTGGCCAACATAAGGATAATATGCGCCGGGGAATCAAAACAGGAATGACGGCCTCCAGAGACATTTTGCCAAGCCTTATAGATGTTATTGAAAACTATACTGAAACACCGCCTGAAGATCATGCGTTTTACCGCCCGTTTAAAACATTCCCTGATACAATTGAGACGGCCGAACAAGAGCGGCTAAAAGCTTTGGGCGCAGTGGCAATAAAGGCCTCTGTGCTTCCAGCCTATCAGGATTTATTGGCCTTTTTTAAAACTGAATATCTGCCCTTTGCGCGCGTGGAAGCCGGTATAGGCATATCACCGCATGCTCGCGATTATTATCGCGCTCTGGTCCGTCACTTCACGACCTTGGATTTGACGCCGGATGAGGTGCATGACATTGGGCTGAAAGAGGTGGCCCGCATTCGCAGCGAGATGGATGCCATTATCGCGGAAACAGGGTTTAAAGGGAGTTTCAAAGAATTTTTGACATTCTTGCGAACGGATCCGCAATTTTACGCAACGTCTGAGGAACAGCTTTTAAAAGAAGCGGCGTGGCTCGCCAAGAAAATTGATGGTCGGATGCCTGAATTTTTTGGCCATCTTCCCCGATTATCCTATGGGGTTATTCCGGTCCCAAAAGAAATTGCCCCGAATTATACTACGGGTCGGTATTGGGGTGGAAATCCCGAACAAGGTCAGGCCGGAAATTATGTTGTTAATACATATGATCTCAAGCAACGTCCGCTTTATAACCTACCGGCTTTGACTGCGCATGAAGGCGTGCCCGGTCATCATCACCAAATTGCCATTGCGCAAGAATTAAAAGATGTTCCTCGGTTCCGGCAAAGCCTTTATCCGAACGCCTTTGGTGAAGGGTGGGGACTTTACACTGAAAAACTGGCCGCGGAAATGGGTATCTATAGTACCCCGTATGAAAAATTTGGCCAATTAACCTATGAAATGTGGCGGGCGTGCCGCCTGGTTGTCGATACGGGTATGCATTGGAAAGGATGGAGCCGGGAACAAGCCGAAGCCTGTTTCTTCGATAATTCAGCCCTTGCTCCGCATAATATAAAAACGGAAGTCGAACGGTATATAAGCTGGCCCGGGCAGGCTTTGGCTTATAAAATTGGAGAATTGAAAATCCTTGAATTACGCAAAAAGGCTGAAGACACTTTGGGTGATAATTTCTCTATTCGCGATTTTCATGATGTCCTATTAGGCGATGGGGGCATGCCGCTTGATTTGCTGGAAGCGAAAATGCTGCGCTGGATTGAAACTCAAAATACGCCTTTGCATAAAGAGTAAATCAGGTGTTACGCTGATTTCTTTGGTGAGTGGCTCTCATCGATTAGAGATTTTACACGGCGTTTTGTTTTTTCAAATGTCTTCCGTCCCGTTGGTTTTTTAACAGTAGGATCTTCCGGTTCTGGTTCTATTTTTGGTTCGCGTCGTTGGAAAATGCCCGTTACATTATCAACCGGATCAAAACCGTAATTGATGTGGTTTAATGTTTCGGTGCTGCCGAGCATAAGATAGCCCAAGGGACGGACAACATTTGACATACCGCGCAATACACGAACCTGGGCGGGTGATGAGTAATGCGGTAATCCGTTTCGGAACATAACGACATGGAATTGGCCCAACTCTTCAAGCGATGTTAGCAAGTGAAATTCGGTAAATGTGACATATTGACGAATACAGTCTTTGATTTGCCAGTCTTCGCCTTTGCGTTCAAAATAGGCCACAAGGTCGCGAATGGGAAGCCCGCGCTGGACATCAAAATGGGTATAACGGCCCGTCCGGGCCCGGTCTATGGCTGCTGACGGGTAGTCAACGCCAGTAATTTCTACCTTTAAATCGGGGAAACGATCTTTGCATTTATCAAATTGCATCGCCATACCATAGGCTTCTTGGCCGCTGGCACATCCGAATGATAAAATCCGGATTGTCCCACCCTTATAAGCCCGGTGCAATTGGGGCATGATTGTATTTTCAAATGTCTTATAACTGTCCGGATCACTATAAAATTGTGTATCGCGTTCCAATAAAGCAGAGACCGTTTGAACGGCCAGGCGGCTTTGCCCGCTTGAAAACAACTCTTCAATCATATCTGTTAAGGTTTCAAATCCTTCTTTACGCGCTAGGTGGGCAAGACGGGTTTCAACTAAAAAAGCATGATCAGTCCCGAGATTGATTCCTGCCAATTCAAGTGTGAGCCGTTTAAGGGCTTCATAGTAACTGGGTTTTAACGTGAGAACGCCGCGCATGATTATAGCAATCCGGCTTGCATGAATTTAGATTCAATTATATCGGAATCAAACGGTTTCATCACATATTCATCTGCGCCGGCATCGAGGGCTTGCGTGATTTTCTCGACGCTACGTTCGG
Source organism: uncultured Caulobacterales bacterium (assembly GCA_964654665.1). Taxonomy (GTDB): domain Bacteria; phylum Pseudomonadota; class Alphaproteobacteria; order Caulobacterales; family Maricaulaceae; genus CALCKU01. The sequence continues at coordinate 22,724 of CAZZKV010000014.1, forward strand.
AGGAACAAAACACAACAACAGGGTTATTGCCGCCGGGTTCTTTACGCAGTGCTTTTAGGAAAGACAGACCATCCATAACGGGCATGTTCCAGTCCAGCAAAATTGCATCGGGCATATCCATTCGGCATTGATCGATGGCTTCCCGGCCATTTGCCGCTTCCTCAGGTTTAAATTCTAGGTCTTTGAGAATACGCCCGGCGATACGGCGGATCATTTTAGAATCGTCAACGACAAGGCAGGTTTTCATAGGGCTGTTTCCTGAGTTGTGATCTCACCTCGCCCGGTCGATATTATAGCAGGCGCCGGAATGCGGTCGGCGGGGCACTTTAATATGATTTTGAATTGATCATTTTCGATATGTGTTTCTGTTGTTAAATCTTTTGGCAATGGCAGTTCGGGAGTATCCTTACCCTGTCCGTGGCCGCTGATTTCAATAATCAAACCTGCCGGCGTTGACTGTGCCGTCAGGTTTAAGGGCGTTGTTTGCGATAAGCCCTTGGATTGACGGATGTCTGGCGTTTCAAGATAATGTTCGATACTGTGTTGCAATATGTGTTGCAGCCACGCGGTAATCGGTTCCTGATCATCCACCAAAAACTCTGCATCATGGATCGCATAAGAGAGGCTTACATTTTTTTCATGCAAGCGGGCGGTTGATAAGACAAAATTGGTGAGACCAGCCATCAGGGTTTCAAATGGGCGATAGTGACCGGGCTGACCCGCCACTATTTTATGAACCGTCTTGGATGGTGCTTTGATAGTATAGGGAATATCGGCTAAAAATGACAGGGCCGCGGTTGTTTTTGGGTTGTTTGAAAAGCGAATTAACGGCGCTAATATATTTTGGGCAGCTGCATGTTTCGCTTCCAGTGGCGGGTTTTCCACTGAATGCGGTATAGGCGTTGCGGCTGTAATTTCGTCTAAACCGGCCTCATATTGCAAAACCAACTTGTTAAGCATCATGAGCTTGCCATCGATCTTGGGCTGCGGTTTATGGGTTTCGATCATGGAAAGGGCAAGATCGACGTTACGAATAATTGCGCGGGCTGAAAGCGGGACGGCGTGCTCGCGTATAGTTGTCAAGGCTTTTTGCGCTGCGAGATGGTCAAGCCGGCCTGATGATAGCAAGAGTGTGAGGGCTGGTTTTGCCTGATGGCAAAATTCACGTGCAGCGATGAGGTCATCCCCGACAGAGCGGTCTATAGACGTAACGTCCATATCGGGTCTATCAAGTGATTGCGGCACACATGTCTCTCAGTTACGCAGGGACGAATCGTCTTGCTCTTAATCTTTGAAACTGCCGTAAATTCGTTAATGCCGATTAAAGGATTGGCTTCTGGTCTCTGTTTTTATAGAAATTATGCGGGAATTGTCACTGTAAACCGTACGCTATCCTCATCAGCGGCTGTTGAGAGACTGGCTTTGATTTCACGCATAATCATACCGGCGTAAAATGGCTGGATAGTTCGGCCATCAAACCCATCATCTGGTGCCTTCCCTGACAGAGTCGCTGTAACCGCAGGATCAAGGCGGGCTTTCCGGCCTGTGCTGAGCAAATCTAATATTTCCGAATCATCGGTCTGGCGAATCGTGATACGCGTTTCGCCGCCGCGCGGTATGGCTTGTACGGCAAGCATGATCAGATTGAGTAAAAGCCGCGTTCGCTGTTTTTCAAGTCCGGTATTGTCGGTATCAATCTGAACGGTGGTTTTCCCGCCGTCATACATACCGGATATAAGATCGCGAATTTCGTCCAAACCGATAATGCCGGGTGCCGACCCTGCTGCCCCAAAGGCAAGACGTAGATATTGTAATTTAGCCGAGGCTTGTCCCGCTGTGACTTTAACAAGCTCTAAGGCATCGGCATGCATATCGGCATTACTGTCATCATCAAGAACTTCAAGCGCGGTGCCTAATGCGCTAATCGGGCTTACAAGATCATGACAAATGCGGGCGCACATAAGGGCCGCCAGCCCGGAGGGGGTTAATTTTGGGGCAGATGCTGGAGCGCTCATAAGGGGTCCTGTTAAGAGGCAAATCAGTTAATCTATTATTGGAACGAAGCAGGCTGTGATATCAACCCCAAAATAAAAAAAGCCGCTGTTTTCGTAGGCGGCTTTCGTTTATTTTACTTAATGAGTTTGAATGGCGCCTTATTTCGTGATCCATACACCATTGCTACCCATGATTTTTTGACCCGCGGGGGCACGCGCAATTAACTTTTCGCCAATGACTGCTGCGGCAACCTCGACAGGTTCATTATTTTTACGGGCGATGCTAGTATAGGCCGATTTGCGGCCAATATTGATTTCGTTCATGGCATTGATAATATTGGTGGGGGCCGAATTAACAGCAGCCAGATACCCAGTGGCTGTTTCGCCAATGATGCCCGCGGTCTTGGCCTGATCAACAATGGCTTTGGCTTTACTGGTTTGCGCGGTTGCTATCGGGGTGTTGACAAAATTGGCCGTTGCCACAGCTGCGCCAGCAAGCAGCACCGCTGTAAGGGCCGTTAGCGTTATTTTCTTCAACATAATCAGCTCCTTTCTAGAACAGATCTGGGTTATTGGCGATTAAGTCTTCCGCGTCTCTATCGAGTTTGACGCGGACTTCCTGATCAATTTTTACATTCAGATTGATGACAATAGGTTTATCACTTGGCACAATCTGAACTTTTGGTTGGCATGCAGCGAGGCTAAACCCTACAAAACCCATCCATAAAATCATATATTTCATGTCGCTCTATAGTCCTTTATCTCTGAACATCGCCTGAACAATGCGTTAATGTTTCGCAGGTCTATAGATATGTTAGCGCGGTTTTTAAATCCGCGCCAGAGGGATGATTGAGGCTGATCATTTATCAAGATACAGCGGCTTAGGTGTTGTAAAATCTATTTATCCAGTTCTACAACATGGGGATATGGGATAGAAATGCCGCCTTTATCAAAGGCTTGTTTAACATTTTTGATAAGGTCAAAGCGTACATCCCAATAATTTTCCGGCGTACACCAGACCCGCATTTGAATATCGACGGAACTATCATTGAGATAGGATACTTTAGCCCAGGGTTCAGGGTCTTTAAAAACTCGCGCGTCTTTGGCCGCAGTTTTCTTGATGATTTTAATAGCTTTGTCCATATCATCATCATAATCGATACCAAAATCGACATCGACCCGGCGTTTATCCAATGTTGTAAAGTTTTTGATTGTACCGCCTCTGACAGCAGTATTAGATAGAATGATTTTGATATTATCCAGTGTTATCAAGGTTGTGGTGAAAATATTCAGATCGTCAACAACGCCCTCTTCGCCGGCGGCTGATATGTAATCTCCGATTTTATAGGGACGGAAAATGATCAACAATAATCCGGCTGCGACATTAGCCATCGAACCTTGCAAGGCCAAACCAATCGCTAATGTTGCCGCAGATAGAATGACAAAAACTTTAGCCACAGGTATGCCAACAACAGAGATAGCGGCTAAAAAGGTCGTTATTAAAACAGCATATTTTGCAGCGCCAGCGGCAAAATTGCCCAGTGTCGTGTCAACGCGCTCACTCTGCGTTGTACGGTTGATAAGGGTGCGATAAAGGCGGCCGGCAAGGGATGTCCCGATCCAGAGAATAATGAGAGCAATTATAATTTTGGGCAGAAAAAATACTGATTTTTCAATCGCAATATTGAGGTAGAATTGTAAAAATCCGTTCGGATCACTCATTATAGAGGGGGCCGTATCAAGAGCTTGTACGGCGCCAAAAAGGGTGAGAATATTATCCATGATTAGCTCTGCTTCCGTACAATAGTGTTATGTTCATAAGGGATTTCAATACCAGCCTTATCGAGGGCGTTTTTAATGGATTTAGAAATATCCATTTTCACATTTCGGTGCTCTTCTGCATCCGTCCAAAGACGTAATTGGATATTGACGGCTGAATCGCCGAGGGATGTTACTTTGGCCCATGGCGGCGGATCAGGATAAATACGTTCATCTCCTTTAACGGCGCCGAGTATGGCGGTAATGGATTTATCTAAATCCGCATCATAACTGACGCCGATATCGGTATCGAGTCGCAATTTTCCGTCATGGAAATAATTTTTTATAGTTCCACTAAATATAGCGCCATTGCCTACGGTAATAACCACATTATCGCGTGTGACTAATTGGGTGCTAAACAGTCCCGTTTGGACAACAACACCGGTTTCGCCCGCAACTTCCACTTGGTCGCTAATTTTAAAGGGTCTGAACAAAGCCAACATAATGCCTGCGGCAAAATCACCAAGGGATTCTTGTAAGGCAAACCCCAGAGCGACAACGAGTGCTGCGACGATTGTGGCGATAAAAGCAAGGTTTATTTTCATGGCTGACAAGGATAAAATGATAACCCCGCCCATGCCGATGAATAAAACAAGGGACCCGAAAAATCGGGCCAATGTGGTGTCAACATTGGGAAAGCTTTCTGTGGCTTTTACTGTGCCTGTTGAAGCTTTGCGGACGATTATCCGTCCGATAATAAAAATAATAAGAGCCAATAAAACACTGGGTGCAAATTTAATTGCGTAATCTGGTATTAATTGGATCTTTTCAAGGATTATGTCCATGGTCGTCTCCCGCTATATGGAATTATCTTACGGGATAAGAGAGGAGTGAGCCATATATTTTTTTAATGAATTACACATGTTCATGTCGATCATGGGTTAATGGTACGCCTGTAATCGGCTTTTGCCCGCGTCAAAATCACCATAGCCTGTTAAGACTTAGCCGCCTATAAGCGCTATATGTTTAAGGGCTTTGCCACATTTTTTCGTATGCTACGCACAGGCTGGGTGCTTATTCGCCATGATGCTTTTGTGCCGCGTGAATATGCGGCGCTGGTGCCTATGCCAGTTCGCTTAATCGGCAGTGTCTCACGAATCTTTTCGTTCGGGAACCGCAAGGGTAATCCAGGGGAACGTTTCGCTAATGCCTTAGAAGCCCTTGGGCCGGCCTATATTAAATTTGGGCAAATACTCTCGACACGCGGGGATATGCTTGATCCGGTTTTTGCGGAGGGGCTTTCGCGGCTCAAAGATAAAGTGCCTCCCTTTCCAATGGAGAAGGCGGAAGAGATTTTAGCGGCTCAATGGGGTATGGCTTGGGATAAAAAACTGGCGACTTTATCGGGGCCAATTGCGGCGGCTTCTGTTGCACAAGTGCATAAAGGGACCACGAAAGACGGCGAGAGTGTTGCTGTGAAAATCTTGCGGCCCAATATTCACACGCTAATGAAAAAAGACATGGATGTTATTTCGCTTGTTGCGAATCTGGCCCATCGGTTTGTTCCGAAAATTCGCCGGCTTCGCCCTAAGGATTTTATCCATGAAGCGCGCCGCGCGGTGATGCTGGAACTTGATTTACGATTAGAAGCCGCGGCTGCGAGCGAGTTATCCGATGTCGCTAGTGCGACCGGATTATTCCGCGTTCCAGAACTGCATTGGGACCTAGTCGATAAAAATGTCATGGTTATGGAATGGATTGACGGAATCGCCTTATCATCGCCAGGCGTGCTGACTAATCCTGATATTGACCGTAAGGCTTTGGCAACAAAGATCATCCAAAGCTTTCTGGCTTCCACCTTTCAATTCGGTGTTTTCCATGCCGATATGCATGAAGGTAATCTTATTCTGGATGAAAATGGACAGCTTGTTCTGCTGGATTTCGGAATATTGGGGCGGCTTGGACCTCAGGAAATCCGGTTTGAAATTGATACATTATTCGGATTTTTACAGCGTGATTATCTGAAAATTGCTCAGGTGCATTTTGATATTGGTTATGTGCCGCCCAATCATAGTATCGAAGAATTTGCCAGTGCGTTACGCGCGGTTGGAGAACCAATATTTGGCAAAAAAGCTGAAGATGTATCCATGAGCAAAGTCTTGTTGCAATTGCTCGAAATCACTGAAATTTTCGATATGGAATTACAGCCGCAATTGATTTTGTTACAAAAAACGATGATGCAAGCTGAGGGTGTTGCTCGGCGCCTTGACCCGCATTTCGATATGTGGGAGGCCTCCCGCCCGGTTGTTGAGGCAGCGGTGCGCGAAGAACTAGGCCCGCAGCGTTACGTTAGCGATATCATTCATGATCTGGGCCGTGTTCAACGGGCGATGCAGCAACTGCCGGATGCGGTGGAGAATATTTCGGAATTATCCCGGGCTTGGGCTGATGGGGAAATCGATTTATCCATCCCGTCTAAACAAACGGAGCGGCATAAAATGATATTGTGGAAACCCATTGCCTATATAGGTACAGGCGCGGTATTGGCATTAGGCGGCATATGGGCCGCGGCGCAGTTATAGAGCCTGTTTTGGACAAACGTATTTTACTTATTATTGGCGGTGGTATTGCGGCTTATAAGTCACTTTTTCTCATTCGCCTTTTGGCTAAGCGGGGCATTGCTTCGCGGGTAATTATAACGCGCGGCGGGCGCGAATTTGTTACCCCTTTATCGGCAGGGGCTTTATCCGGGGATAAAGTCTATTCCGATTTATGGGATCTAACGGATGAAGCGGAAATGGGGCATATTGAACTGTCTCGTAGCGCTGATCTGGTTGTTGTTGCCCCGGCGACGGCGGATATAATAGCCAAAGCCGCCCACGGGATTGCTAATGATCTGGCGACAACGACTTTACTAGCAACGGATAAGCGTGTGTTATATGCGCCGGCAATGAATGTGCGTATGTGGGAAGCACCGGCGACACAGCGTAATGTAAGCCAGCTTCAACAAAACGGGGCCATGTTTATCGGGCCGGACAGCGGGGCCATGGCATGCGGCGAATTCGGAGATGGCCGTATGAGTGAGCCCGAAGATATAACCAGAGCGATTGAAGCCGCTTTGTCGGGGGTAACAACACTTGATGGATTGAACGGGCTAAAGCCGCTGGCTGGCCGCCGCGCCCTTGTCACAGCCGGTCCAACGCGCGAACCCATTGACCCTGTCCGATATCTATCCAATCATAGTTCTGGTAAACAAGGCTATGCCATTGCAGGCAGTCTTGCCGCACTGGGTGCGGATGTCACCCTTGTCTCTGGTCCTGTGTCTATTACTCCGCCTGCCAATGTAACCTGTGTTAATATTGAAACGGCCCGCGATATGTTGGCAGCGTGCCAAAAAGCGTTACCGGCTGATATATTTGTCTCTGTTGCAGCAGTTGCCGATTGGCGCCCTGCGGGAATTTCGGAATGTAAAATCAAGAAAGATGGCAAGACGGTACCGCCATTAAACCTTGAAGAAAATCCCGATATTCTCAAGACTATCTCTCGGGCTAAGAACCGCCCTGCGCTTATTGTCGGCTTTGCGGCGGAAACGGATGATGTTTTAAAACATGCTAAAGCTAAATTAGCGAAAAAAGGCTGTGACTGGATTATTGCTAATGACGTATCGGGCCGGGGCGAGGGCGGCGCGGTTATGGGCGGTGATCATAATGCAATGATTTTTGTTACGCAAAACGGATCGGAAATCTGGCCGCGGCTCACCAAGGCAGAAAGTGCGCAGCGGCTAGCCATCAAAATCGCGGAGCAATTTTCAAGATGAAAGCGTTCCTTATTATAGCTGGACTTATGGCAATGCCAGCGGCGGCTCTGGCGTCTGATTGTGAAATTCTTCTAACAGACATAACCGGAGATGATGAAAACTTAATCAGTTTCATGGATGCGGATGTTTTTCTGGAAAGTGTATATGATGATCAAGACGGTTATCGAAAAACGATAGCCGGACAAGCTGTTTCTGCCGTTATGTGTATGAGGCCATCGCCGGTTCCAACCTTGCGGGATTTACCGATTGTAGATACGGGATTGCCGTTTTTTATCTCGGAAAATTTCGATGACCCTAATGCGTTCCTTATTCGGATAATGTGGGATGGAAATAAATATCAGGCAAAATATAATGGTGATACGCTCACAGATAGTGACAAATCGGCCCTTGAAGATGTTTTGGAGATATTTAATCTACAGCCGCGTGATGTTAAATAGGATTGGCCAGAGCGGCCAATGAGGCCGATATATGACCGAAATTGTTGAATTGAAACCGCTGGATCATTTTGGCGATTTGTCACTACCTGCCTATGAAACCATATTGGCGGCAGGCGCTGATCTTCGTGCCGCAGTCCTCGATGATCACCCATTGATATTAACCCCCGGTCAGCGGGCTTTGGTTCCGACAGGTCTCGCTATGGCTTTACCGGCCGGATATGAAGCACAAATCCGCCCGCGCTCGGGTCTGGCCTATAAACACGGTGTCACCTGTCTGAATACGCCAGGCACTATTGATGCTGATTATCGGGGCGAAGTTAAAGTCCTTTTGATTAATCATGGAACTGAGCCTTTTACCATTCAGCGGGGCGAACGTATTGCGCAGATGGTTATTGCCCCGATCACACAGCCTCGCTTTCTGCGGGTGGATGTTTTATCAGAAACCCAGCGCGGTGCGGGCGGGTTTGGTAGTACAGGAGTAAAATAATGAGCGAGAATAATTTAACCTATCCTGTCCCTGCCGATTTTGCGGCTAAGGCTAATTTGACTCCGGAAAAATATCACGCCCTATATACGGCTTCGATTACCGACCCTGAGGGATTTTGGGGTGAACAAGGCCGCCGTCTGGATTGGATACAGGATTATACGGTTGTTAAAGATGTAAGCTGGGATAAATCCGATTTGCATGTGCGCTGGTATAGTGATGGTGTTTTGAATGTGAGTGCGAATTGCCTTGACCGCCATTTAGAAATTCGCGGGGATAAGCCCGCAATTATCTGGGAGGGGGATGATCCGTCAGAGAGTAAAACGCTGAGTTACCGCGAACTTCATGGTGCGGTTTGCCGCTTTGCCAATGTTATGAAAGCTCTGGGCGTTAAAAAGGGAGACCGGGTTACAATCTATATGCCGATGATAATCGAAGCGGCTTATGCCATGCTGGCATGTGCTCGTATCGGAGCGGTGCATAGTATTGTCTTTGGCGGCTTTTCGCCTGATGCATTGGCTGGACGGATTACAGATTGCGACAGTACATTTGTTATTACTGCGGATGAAGGGTTGCGGGGTACAAAAAAAGTACCACTAAAGGCTAATTGTGATGCGGCTTGCGATATTGCAGGCATTGTCAAAACGGTTTTAACGGTACAGCGTACAGGCGCGGATGTGACCATGACCGAGGGCCGAGATGTGTGGTTACATGAGGCGCTGGAGGGTGTGTCAGATGATTGCCCGCCCGAGCCGATGAATGCAGAAGACCCGCTGTTTATTCTCTATACTAGCGGATCGACCGGAAAACCCAAAGGGGTGTTGCATACAACAGGGGGATATCTGGTCTGGGCTTCGATGACCCATGAATATGTGTTCGATTTGAAAGAGGATGATGTTTATTGGTGCTCGGCCGATGTGGGTTGGGTGACGGGGCATACCTATATTGTTTATGGCCCATTGGCTAACGGGGCGACAACGGTAATGTTCGAGGGCATTCCAACCTATCCCGACGCCTCGCGCTTCTGGCAAGTGTGCGATAAACATCAGGTTAGTCTTTTCTATACGGCACCAACCGCTATTCGTGCGCTTATGCGCGAAGGCGAAGGGCCAGTGGCGGCAACGTCGCGTAAAAGCCTGCGTCTTTTGGGGACAGTGGGCGAGCCCATTAATCCAGAGGCGTGGGAGTGGTATTTTCATGTCGTAGGGGGTGGCTGCTGCCCGATTGTTGATACATGGTGGCAGACGGAAACCGGCGGGGCGATGATTGTGCCGCTGCCGGGTGCCAGTGTGATGAAACCAGGGGCGGGGAGTCATCCGTTCTTTGGTATTGTACCCGCACTTGTCGATGCCGATGGGAATGAACTCGAGGGAGAAACGGAAGGGAATTTGATAATCAAAGACAGTTGGCCAGGCCAGATGCGAACGGTTTACGGCGACCATCAACGATTTAAAGACACCTATTTCTCGACCTATCCGGGGACATATTTTACTGGGGACGGCTGTAAGCGGGATGCCGACGGGTTTTACTGGATTACAGGTCGGGTTGATGATGTGATTAATGTCTCGGGGCACCGGATGGGTACTGCCGAGGTCGAAAGTGCGCTTGTCTCACATGCGGTTGTGGCCGAAGCGGCTGTTGTGGGCTATCCACATGATATCAAAGGACAGGGGATTTACGCCTATGTCACGGTGATTGCGGGGACGACGGTGACAGAGGCGCTGCGTAAAGATCTTATACGTCATGTACGAGCCGAAATCGGCCCGATTGCATCGCCTGATCTGATTCAATTCGCGCCCGGTTTACCGAAAACCCGTTCAGGTAAAATTATGCGCCGCATATTGCGCAAAATTGCCGAAGATAGTTTTGATACCCTTGGTGATATATCAACACTTGCAGAGCCTGCTGTTGTTGATGATTTAATTGAAAATCGTCAAAACCGATCCGAATAATGTACTAATTATTATAAAGCTTATGCGAAAATTCGGCTGATAGGTTGATGGTGGCGCGTAAACCCAAAGACTGTTCCGGCACCGGCTGCACAAAAACCTATAATTATATAAGCCACACCATGGTCCCCCACGTCTAAAACTGCTGATGGATCATTAAAGAGGATAGGTAAAAGTGCTAAAGCCGCGCAAAATGACGTGAAAATCATAATGCCAGTGAACAGCCCAAGACCATCGTTTATTCGCGCGCTTTGGGATTGTATACCAAGGCGCGCAAGGCTCCATTGGCCTATAGTGAGCATGAGACTGCCAAACAGGCTGAAAAGGATTAAGCTACCCGTACCGCAGGTCAGAATCACGTGTAATGAACCTGACAGTATGCCTGTTTTTACCCAGATTGTTGCTAGAATACTTATGGCCATGAAGAGATGAAAAGCAATTGCACCAAACAGAAAGGCAAAGCGGTTTATCCAAAAATAAGGGTCTTTGGATAGTGGCGCTGCCGGAATGAGATTGTCAGGCATAAGGTCGGGATTGGCGAGTAATATAGTACGCCTGTAAATTCGCGCCGTTAAATATCCAACCCCCATGCTGGGCAGGCTTGATAGAAAACACCAACCAAAGAGCGCCGGTAAATGGGTAAAATCGACAGAGAAAGCAATCAGGGATATAAATGTAACGCCAAAAGCAAGGCTTAATAAATATATGATTTCCGTTTCTATAAATGTGCTGCGGTCTTGTACGGGTGTTATTTTGTTCCAGATATCGCCAATAGAGATGTAAAATAAGCCGGTTCCAACAATCACTGCAATAATAAGATAGGCTATACTGCGGCTATCTTTAATCATTAACTGCGGTTCTAATGCTAAAAGTTTATGGGCAAGGCCAAGTTGTTGTCCGGCAATAATAGCCGCAATAAAGGTGATAGATCGTCCAAAATATTGGATATAAGATAACGTTTTAATACTCATGTAAGTCCCCACTTTCTCAATTATGGTGCAATAATATCAATTTATCGTTAAGAGAGAAAAATTTCTTGCTGGGGGCATAGGCATAATTACATAATGAGGGGCATGAGGCGAGTGACATAGGTGAGGGCAATGCCGAATGCGAGGAAAGGGCCAAACGCTATGCGGCCGCTTTCTCGAAATTTTGAAAAGGCTAAAATGAGAGTCAAGCCAGACACACTGCCAATTAGAACAATCATAGGCAGAGACATCCAGCCGCACCACGCCCCGCCTACCGCGAGAAGTTTAGCATCGCCGCGCCCAAGACCATCATAGCCGCGAAGGAATTTAAACCCCTTTTCTATCGCTACAAATGAGCCATAGCCTGCTATGGCTCCGATAAGGCCTGAGGGCAGGTCACGGAAAATAATGAAAGAGCCGATTAAACCGAGACCGATAAGCGGGAGAGTCAATATATCGGGTAAGCGATAGGTGCGGATATCTATCCATGATAAGGTTATAAGGCCGGCTAATAACACCGCTGATAACCCTAAAGTGATCAATATAGTAGTTGTCATAAACATGGCTTAATTATTACAAAGCAGTACGTAAAGATGAACCTACTGTTAACAAGGCTTTCAGTATGGCATCAGTATTGTTATGGTAATAGAAACTATGACTTATTTAAAACAGCTTTGGTTTAACCCATTTCGATCGATAGTTTCCGGCGGGGCTATCTTGATAGCGTCGGCAACAGCGTTTTCTGTTTCGGCATCCTCACTTTCGTTGCCGGATATTTCTCCGGAACAAATTGCTGCCGATACGGAACGGCGTTATGAAACAGCGATGGGTACTGTCGAAATCATTGCCCCTAGTTTTGACCCCTTTGAAAATGATACATCATTAGCGGGGACTGTGAAATTGCGCAGCATATCTTCGAGTGTTGCGCTGGATGGGCGAACGGTCACAGGCGGTGCCTTGCTTGATTTGGATTTAATTTATACTAATCATTCACCTGATCCTTATGATAATAAGGGGTTTGAACAGGGTATTTTTCTTTCGGGCGATGCTGCCTCGGTTATCCGTTATGATAATCGCATCCTAGATTGTTCTGAAAATGTGCGCGAAGTAATTTATGATGACGGTTATTACCGCGGCGCGCCTTATGGTTATGTAGCGGGCGTTTACCGCTTGTTACCCCGTTACCGCGGCCATAGCGGATTTGGACATGTGTCTTATTACCGCCCGCGCGGATATTCGCATTATCGTCCCCGTCACCCGCGCAGAGGGGCCGGTCATTATCGTCCGCACCGCCCGAATGGCCATGGCGGGAATGGGCGTCCATATCGCCCCGATGGAGATCGCCGGAAAAAGAAAACCCGGGATTATGTTGTTGATACACGCTCCGATGATTGGGTGCGTGAACATCGCAATCGTGACCGTAACAGAGCCCAGCGTCCCCGTCGTCCACGCGGGAATGTGGTTGATACCGATAGGCGGGGTACCCCTAATGCCGGCCGGCCGGCCGGCGGACGTCCCAATGTTAATACCCGTCCGCGCGGTGGAGAGCGTCCGCAAACATCCAGACCGCGCCGTCCGCAAACGGCTGGCGCGCAGCCGCGGCCTCAATCGCGCCCCCATACGCGCCCTAATAAAGGTCCGGATCGTCCGAATGTGAATACAAATAAGCGCCCGGATAGACCTCCGCAAAGTCGCCCGTCTAAACCGCGCCGCTCATCCATTGACCGGGCTGTGGACCGTCACTTTAAGAAATCGCGTTCTGTACGGCGTAAAGCGGACCGCCAGTTGAACTTTTTTCCGGCTGTTTTTCCTATCGCCCGTATAGGGGGTTATAGTCATAAAGATGTCAGCGTGACCTATCGATGTGCGCGCGAAGAAAGTCTGACTTTACACATTCCTCAGGACCGGTTGGACGCTGCCCGCTTTGATGGGTTTACACTTTTGGTCTTAGATAAGACGGACCGCGAAATTCCGGTCTATATTCCGCCAAATTATGTTGAGGGGTTTCGTCAGGCGGTTAGAGCAAGCGGAAATTCTATAAGCTATAACCCTCCCATTGACGGTTCAGGGCCAGTAGAACTCTATGAGGGGCAGCCCTCTTTGAGCGATAATGCCCAGCCGCGTATTTATGGGGATTTACCGGGCGGTGTTACAATAAAAGACACGGAAAATAATCAAATTGCCAATCCGTCATTGGCAGGTGAATATCCGCAACCATAAAGTGCTTTTGCTTCACAATGGAACAGTCTGTCCTATTTTAAATCATTTTTTCGACCGGAATTTCATTTTAAACCGTGTTTCCCTTGTATTTAAAGGCATTTTAATGGCATAAAAGCTGCAGAGTGTATTTTGAATGGCTGAGTGTTTATTTCGTCATTTCCCACAGGATGAAGGGGTGTTCCCAAAGATTTCTTCATCTGATGTATGTGTTAGTTAGTTAACTTCAACCCTGTGATAATTATTAATCACAGGGTTTTTTCTTTGACCTTCTGTAGGCTCTGATTAATGTGAGTGTCATAATAACAGGGTGACAGGTTATGGGACTTTTTTCGGCTGTTCAGCGTGAATATAAATATGTCAGCGGACTTTTGCGGATGCTGCGATCTGTAAAAGATGTAGATGCAGCGAGCGACCGTTTAATCGCGGATGAACTTGAAAAACGGATTGATAAATTTGGTCCTAATCTTGCCTTCATCGAAGATGAAAAGCAGCTCACCTATGATGATATGGAAACCTATGCCAATAAGGTTGCAGGCTGGGTGCAGGCGGAAGGGTGCAAAGCCGGTGATACGGTTGCTGTTTTTGTCCGAAACCGGGCGGAATATGTGCCGCTTTGGCTGGGGTTAACCAAAACGGGGGTTATTCCTGCATTGTTGAATTTCCAATTAACGGGGGCCGCCTTGGCGCATTGTGTTAATATTTCCGATGCCAAAATATTGATAATCGATCATGAAATGCTGGCGCAATGGGAAACAGCCAAATCTGATCTTAAGGGCGCCATTAAGACATTTTGCGCTTTTGGCGAGGCGCAGGATTATCCAAGTTTTGATCTGGCTATTTCCAACCATGTACCTAATCGTCCGCCCAAATCTCTGCGGAAAGGGATAATAGCGGGTGATCAATGTATGAAGATGTTTACATCGGGTACAACGGGCTTGCCTAAAGCTGCAAAAGTGACACATGTCCGGGCCCAAAATTATATGCGCGGGATGGGGGCCGGGGCGAAAACCGGGCCGCAGGATCGCATGATGATGGTTTTGCCCATGTATCACGCGACGGGTGGACTTGTCGGTATGGGAGCCGCGATTACAAATGGCGGGGCGGTTATTGTCCGGCCTAAGTTTTCAGCTACAAAATTTTGGGATGAAGCGGTGGAATACGGCGCTACTATGTTCACCTATGTTGGAGAGTTGTGTCGGTTCCTTCTCTCGACGCCTCCTCATCCCCAAGAGCGGGCGCATAAAATCCGCTGGATGATGGGTAATGGTTTGCGCCCCGATGTTTGGGACGGATTTATCGGACGGTTTAATATCCCTCATGTTATTGAATTTTACGGCGCGACCGAAGGGAATGCGAGCCTGATAAATTTGGACGGGCCGGTTGGGGCGGTTGGCCGCGTTCCTAATTATTTAAAGTTTAAATTCAATCTCGATATTATCCGTTATGATATAGATAGTAATCGTAACCCGCGCGGGTCTGACGGGTTTTGCATTCATACGGATGATGATGAAGTCGGAGAGCTGATTGCTGAAATACGCACCGATGATGCACGGTTTCGTTTCGATGGATATGAAACGCAGGAAGCCACGCAGAAAAAAATTCTACGGAATGTCTTTAAAAAAGGCGACGCATGGTTTCGGACGGGTGATTTGTTAAAAAAGGATAGTCTTGGATATTATTATTTCATGGATCGTGTAGGCGATACTTACCGCTGGAAGGCCGAAAATGTGGCAACAGGCGAAGTCGCGGCGGCCCTCTCTCGGTTTGAGGGGATTACGCAAGCTAATGTTTACGGCGTGAAAGTCGCTGGTTATGACGGACGGGCAGGTATGGCAGCGATTGTTGCTGAAGGTGATTTAGATCTGGCAAAGCTCAAAGCCCATGTTGATGCTAATTTACCGCATTATGCCCGACCGGTTTTTCTGCGACTTTCGCAAGAAGCAGAAACAACCAGTACCTTTAAATTCAAGAAAACCAACCTTGTGAAAGCCGGTTTTGATCCAGCTAATATTTCAGAACCGCTTTATTTTGCCAGCCCCGATAGCGGTGGGTATGAGCGGATCGATACGGAAGTTTTCCGAACGATTAATTCGGGGGAACAGCGGCTTTGATGAGTCCTGAAACTATTTTAAATTTTTGGTTTGACGAGGCCGGTCCAGCCCGATGGTATAAACAATCCGACCATTTTGATGCCGAGGTCAGAGCCCGGTTTGAAACCGCCGCATTGGACGCTTTTGTCAAACCGTCGGATTGGGCAACTTCCCCAGAGGCTATGCTTGCCTTGATTATTATGCTCGATCAATTTCCGCGCAATATGTACCGCGGCACATCGGCGGCTTTTGCTTGGGATGATAAAGCTTTGAGTCAATCAAAAAAAATGATTGCTAAAGGGTGGGATTTGAAAATTGCGATGGCGCGGCGCGCGTTCGTTTACATGCCCTTTATGCATAGTGAATCTCTTGACGATCAGAAACGTTGCATAGAATTAGCCGATCAAAGACTGGATGATAGCAGTACCGTGCATCATGCGATTGAACATCATAAACTTATTGCCCGGTTTGGCCGCTTCCCGCACCGGAATGCCATTTTAGGCCGGGATAACACAGCCGAAGAAACCGCTTTTTTAAATAGCGGAGGTTACAGCCCGTGAAAACCATTGGAATTTTTATTTTTAACGATGCGGAAGAACTGGATTTTGTCGGGCCTTATGAAGTTTTTACAATGATCAATACTGTGTTGCAAGGCCGTGGTCATCCCCAAGCGGTTAAGGTCATATTGATTTCTGAAGACGGAGGTGACATTATCGGTAAAAAGGGCATGCGGGTTGGCGCGCATAGGGCGATGGATGATATTTCAGCGCTTGATATCCTTTGTATTCCGGGCGGACAGGGCAGTCGCGAACAGATCAAAAATAAAGATGTTATAAATTGGGTGCAAAACATTGCCGCCAGTAGCGAATGGGTAACAAGCGTGTGTACGGGATCCTTTATTCTAGCGCAGGCTGGCCTGACAAAGGGACGTAAATTATCAACCTATTGGGGCGCATTTGAAGAGTTTAAAGCATTGGGCTTGCCAGGAGAATTAATCAAAGATGTGCGATATGTGCGCGACGGAAATATTGTGACATCGGCTGGTGTTTCGGCGGGAATAGATATGGCGCTATGGTTGACGGGACAATTAATGACCCCCAGATTTGCCAGAGCCGTCCAGCGGGCTATGCAATATGACCCTGCGCCCCCTTATGCAGCGGAGGTGTAAATGAAAAGATCCAAAAAAACCCCGCGCGAGATTGCGGAGGAAGTATCCGAGCGATTGCGGGCCCAGTGGGAAAAAATGAAGCCCGAACCTGATCAGGTTTACCAAATTCACCATAATATTCGCCGGATGACCAATCAATTTGATACGCCGGGACCGGATATGCGGCAGGTTATTGATTTTAATATACCGGATGATGATGCGGATATTCCTGTGCCTGTCCGACTTTATATTCCGCATCAAGCAAGCGAGACACCGGGACCAACATTTGTTTATTTACATGGCGGCGGGTTTGTCACTTGCTCGATTGAAAGTCATGAAGGGATTTGCCGGCGTGTTGCCAGCGGGTCGGGTTTTCGTGTTATTTCGGTAGATTACCGTCTTGCGCCGCAATTTGCATATCCGGCGGGGCCGCAGGATTGCGAACAGGCTTTATTATGGGCTTTATCTGGCGATGGTGCGCCAGATTATGGGATTGACCCTGCGCGTATATCATTGGGCGGTGATAGTGCGGGCGGCAATATGACGGCCTTTCTGGCGCAAAAATACAGAACTCGGCTTTGTGCACAGGTCTTATTTTACCCCTTGATGCAATTAATGGATTTCAAACCACCTAAGCCGGGGCCGCAAGATTGGCTGCAACTCGGGGTTATGGCTCTTAAATTTATTGATGAACATTATGTCGTGGACGCGGACCCAAATGATACGCGCCTGTCGCCATTATTTGAAAAAGATCTCTCGGGCTTGCCTCCGGCTTATGTTTTAACCTGCGGACTTGATCCGCTGCGTGACGAGGGGAAGGCCTATGCAACGAAATTAGAAATGGCGGGTAATCATGTCGAATATTGCCATGAAAAAGCACTGCCACATGGGTTTTTAAATTTTTCGCGGGCGTTCCCCAAGGGTCGGAAAATTCCTATGGACGCGGCGGATTTTCTGCGTAAACACACTCCGTCTTCGCACTGATTTATTATCCGGTCGGGGTTGGCCGCTTCACTGAAACCGGCTTGATAGGACTCATTATGAAAAAACAGGATGCTGTAAACTATCGCCCGCAAACTGCTATTCTGGCTTTGGGTGAGGCCTTTTATGATCCGGTGACAGCAGCAGATTTTCCCAAAACCATCCTGCGTTACCGCGATGATAGGGCAGCGCACTCTATTGGACTGCGGTTAAATGATGCGCAATGGCTCAGCCATTTTGGCCGGTTTAAACCTTTGGATGATAATTTGGCAGAGCCTTTAGCGCTGCGGTATCACGGCCATCAATTTCAAAATTATAATCCGGAAATTGGTGATGGGCGTGGATTTTTATTTGCGCAAATGCGCGGCGTCGATGACAGGTTGATGGATTTAGGAACAAAAGGCTCGGGCCAGACCCCTTATTCCCGACGCGGTGATGGCCGCTTAACATTACTGGGCGGTGTGCGGGAGGTTTTAGCCACGCGTTATTTACAATATTTGGGCGTGAATACATCGCGTAGTCTATCGTTGATTGAAACCGGTGAAGATTTGCAGCGCCATGATGAGCCGTCTCCCGCGCGTTCTGGCGTTCTGGTGCGGCTTTCCCATTCCCATATCCGGTTCGGTACGTTTCAGCGTCAGGCTTTTTTCCAAGAGCGCGATAATATCCAGAGTTTAATCGATTATTGTATTACGCATTTTTATCCTGATGCCCAAAACGGAGCAGACTTACTGGAAATGGCGGCCATTGCCTCTGCCGATATGGTAGCCGGATGGATGGCCGCAGGCTTTGTGCACGGGGTCATGAATACGGATAATATGAATATTACAGGGGAGAGCTTTGATTATGGGCCATACCGGTTTTTACCTGTACTTAATGCCAATCATACGGCAGCCTATTTTGATCATAACCGTCTTTACGCCTTTGGCCGTCAGCCTGATATTATGTATTGGAATTTGGCCCAATTGGCGCAAAGCTTATCCTTGGTTTGTGGGGATGACGCCTTAAAGACAGCTTTGGAGGCCTATGCTCCGGCCTATCGCGAGGCTTTGCGCTGCCATGTTTTTCGCCGTTTCGGTTTACAGCCCGGAACCTTGGAGACTGATATTGCCTTCATTATGCAAACCTTCCGGTTTTTAGAGCAGAGCGAAATGCCGTGGCCTCAATTTTGGCATGATTGGCAGGGCGGGTCGCCCGCCAGCGGGTCGCCTAATGATGATTTTTATCATGGTGATGATTTTATGGCATGGCGCAAAGTCTATACGCGATATGACGCCATTGGGCCAAAGCCGGCGGGGGATAGGCCACCAAGCTTGCTTTATGACGATATTGGTGCGTTATGGGCCCCAATTACTGAGCATGATGATTGGACAGCGTTTGATGCCAAATTGGCGAGCTTCAATTAACTGTGATTCCCTTTTACCCGCGAAATATGTATAAGACAGCCAATGGAGAGAGTTATGAAAATGAGAGATTTAATTTTAGTATCTACCGCAACCTTATTATTAGCAGGGTGTACTGCGGCTGAAAACACAGCGGCCCAAGCGGCCGATGCGGCAAAAGCCGCCGCAAGCACAACCGTTGCCGCAACTGCGGCAAAAGCCGGTGATGCTATGGCGGCGGCGAAATCGGCTTTACCCGGTGTTGATATATCCACTGCGCCAGCGGGGGTCTATGTGTCCGAAAAAAGCCATGCCTATATTACCTTTCAATATTTGCATCAGGGTTATGCCCGTCCGACATTGCGCTGGAATGATTTCGAAGCCCGTATAGAGCTTGATTCCGATAACCCTGAAAATTCGGTTTTAACGGTTGATATTAATGCGGCCAGTATCGATAGCGGCGTGGAAAAATTTGACGAACATTTAGTGAGTGCCGATTTTTTTGATGTGGCGAACCACCCGGTCATTACATTTACCAGCACGGCCCTTAAACAAAGCCTGACAGGCAGCGGAACAGTAACTGGCGATCTGACGATGAAAGGTATAAGCAAACCCGTAACGCTGGATGTAACACTGAATAAGGTCGGTGAGAATTTCCGTTCGAAAAAACCGATGTTGGGCATTTCGGCCAAAACACAAATCAAGCGGTCCGAGTGGGATTTGGGTAAATATACACCGCTTGTCGGTGATGAAGTTGATATCATAATTGAAGTGGAATTCATTCAACCCGAATAATGGCGCAAGGAAAACAAAAAAGGCTGGATAATCATTATAGTAAGACCGCCATAGTCCTGCATTGGCTGATTGCGCTATGTGTGATCGGCCTAATCCTGTTTGGGCATTTAATGACGAACCCGCAGACGCCCAATCGTTTTGTATTGTATCAACTCCATAAATCTTTCGGTATTTTGGTTTTACTGCTCTCGCTTTTGCGATTGGGGTGGCGTTTACGCCACAAACCGCCGTCTTTACCTGCGGGTATGAAACCGTGGGAAATACAGGCGGCACGTTTCACCCATATCGCATTTTATGTCTTTATGATCGGGATGCCGCTTTTAGGCTGGGCTTTGGTATCAGCCTCGCCGACCAATATTCCGACCGTTTTATTCAAAATAATGCCATGGCCGCATTTACCCATTTTGCCCGATTTGGACAATAAAGAGGCCGTATCTAAAATTCTAACTCAGCTCCACCATTTAGGCGGCAAACTGATGGCGGGGCTTATCATTTTACATATGGGCGCAGCGCTTAAACATCATCTGGTTAACCGGGATGCGGTCCTTATGCGGATGCTACCCTTTTTAAAACAGCGTCGGTAACAACCCCTTATTTCCAAGGGTTTCATTTGCGCTTCAAACCCTTGATTCGACATTTATCCGGCTTTGGGTCATTATCGGTCTATGGGGGGTCTGAACCATTGGACTGTGGCCGGATGGGGTCAAAAGGTTAGGCAGGTTCCCGTGGTTTTAAACCGCGGGATGCTGGTAGTCTGTACTTTAATATTGGGCGCTTCAACGGCCAGTATGCGCGGGCCTGTACTGGAACCGGGCGAACAGGGACGAGTTGTGTCTGTCTGGGATGGGGATAGCCTGTCACTTGACAGCGGTCTGAAGGTTCGGCTGTCGGGAATATATGCGCCTGCCTTGAAACAGGGGCGCAAGACAGCTTTGATAGACCCTATGGGCGCAGAGGCCAAAGCCGCGCTTATCGCACTTACTCGCGAACAGGATATTAGGCTTTATTATGGCGGGGAAAAACGGGACCGGTATGACCGGGCCTTGGCACATGTTTTCACGCTTTTGCCATCCGGCGCGCCAGATTTATGGGTGCAAGAAGAAATGCTGCTCCGAGGCATGGCGCGGGTTTATACATGGCCCGATAGTTATCAGGACATTGCGCGTCTTTATGCGGCCGAACAGCAAGCCCGCAGTGCCGGACGGGGCCTTTGGAACGATGTGTTTTATGCCATACGCAGTCCGGATCCCAATACGCTAGCGCAGGATGTGGATAGTGTGCAAATAGTGGAGGGAGTAATTACCTCCAGCGCCGAAATACGCGGGCGAATATATCTCAATTTTGGGGCGGATTATAAAACCGATTTTACAATTGCGATTGCTAAAAAGAACCGCAAACGGTTTAAAAAAGCGGGTCTTGATCCATTGACATTAACAGGGGCAAAGGTGCGGGTTCGCGGCTGGATTGAATTGATGAACGGGCCGATGATCTGGCTGGACCACCCCGATAGGCTTGAAGTGCTGGATTGATAATTTTACGGTAAAACTGTATCAATTTTGCGGGGACAGGTGCTTGCCTTTAGCGTCAAATATAGCCAATAAACGCTTTATGACACCCCCAATTTTAAAAGCGGTTTTAGGTCCGACCAATACGGGCAAAACCCATTATGCCGTCGAGCGTATGCTGGGCCGGGATAGTGGCGTTATTGGATTGCCGCTGCGGCTTTTGGCCCGCGAAGTCTATGATAAAATTTGTGCCATAAAGACCCCGGCGCAATGCGCTTTGGTGACAGGGGAAGAGAAAATTATTCCGAAAACGGCACATTATTTTGTGTGTACAGCAGAGGCTATGCCAACAGATCGTCGGTTTTCATTTGCGGCGATTGATGAGGTTCAGCTCATGGCTAATCCTGAACGCGGGCATATTTTCACCGATCGGGTTCTCAATTACCGCGGCAGTCAGGAAACCTTATTGATGGGTTCTGATACGGCGCGGCCCGTTTTGGAAACCTTGCTGCCGGATATTCGTTTTGATTACCGCGAGCGGTTTTCAACGCTAAGCTATAGCGGACCTATGCGGTTAACGCGCCTGCCAAAGCGGTCTGTTATTGTCGCCTTTTCAGCCAAGGATGTTTACACGATTGCTGAATTGGTTCGCCGGTATAGAGGCGGGGCGGCGGTGGTTATGGGGGCTTTATCGCCGCGTACGCGCAATGCACAGGCGGAATTATTTCAGAGCGGCGATGTTGATTTTTTAATAGCAACGGATGCCATTGGCATGGGGCTGAATTTAAATACCGATCATGTGGCTTTTGCCGCCATGAGTAAATTTGACGGCCGGCGCCGGCGTTATTTACACCCGATGGAAGCAGGGCAGATCGCTGGTCGAGCTGGGCGGTTTCGTAATCATGGCACCTTTGGAACAACAGGCGATTGCCCGGAAATGGATGACAATCTAGTGAGCCGGATTGAAAACCATAAATATGACGCCTTTCAATATGCGGAATGGCGAAATGCGGCTTTGGATTTCAGCAGTTTTGATAGCCTTATGGAAAGTTTACATATGCCGCGACCGATACGTCGCTTGCGCCGCGTAAAAGGAACTGTGGATGAACAAGCTTTGGAGCGTATGTCGGCTATTACCGAGATTAGGGTCCAATTGACAACACCGTTGGCGGTTCGACGTTTGTGGGAAATTTGCCAGATTCCTGATTTTCGTAATCTGACAATTGACGCCCATGTTCGCCTGTTACAAGATATTTACGGGCATATATCAGAGCAAGGTTTTTTACCTGATGATTATCTTGACAAACATATCCTCAGGCTCGACCAGACAGAAGGCGATGTTCATTTACTTTCATCAAGACTTGCACAAATACGGACATGGACATATTGCGCCAATAAATTAAACTGGAGCTTTGATTCAAAACATTGGATTAAACGCACGCGCATGGTTGAAGATAGGTTGTCGGATGCGCTACATGAAAGATTAACAGCCCGATTTGTGGACCGCCGAACCAGCGCTTTGCTTAAGGGAATAGGAGCCGGAGCATATATGGAAGCCAGCCTAAAGGATAATGGCGATGTCATGGTTGATGATCATATCATTGGTCACTTGGACGGGTTGACGTTTAAAATAGCGGCTAGCGGAACTGATTTGGAGGCTAAAGCCTTACAAGCCGCAGCTGAAAAAGTTGTCGGTCCAGAGGTGAACCGGAAATTGACCAGTCTTTGCGGTGGGTCCCATGCAATTTTTACCTTATCAGAACGCGGGAAAATTATGTGGGGTGGTCAGGCTGTCGGCAGAATTGCCCGTGGCGGGTCTATTTTGAACCCGGATGCCGAATTGATCGGCGGTGATTTAGGGAATGCGAATTTACGTCAATTAGCGCAGGATCGTATGCGGGATTTTCTACGTGGCGAAGTCGCGGCGAAACTATCGTGTTTGAGCAAACTTAAAGTGCTTAGTGAAGCGCCGGAAACTCCGCCAGAAGCTCGAGGCTTGGCGTATCAGATGTTTCAAAACAATGGGTCCTTGGAACGGCGCCCTCACCTTGCTGAGATTAAAGCGGCGGATCAGGATGCTCGCCGAGCCTTGCGTCAAGCGGGAATGGTTTTCGGATTTTATAATCTGTATCTCAAAGATTTAATGAAACCCAAACCGGCAAATTTGTTAAGCCTTTTAACGGCATATGGAGCGGGCGGTGACGGCATGCCGTTTATCCCGTTTGCGGGTGTTACCTCTCTGGCCAATGAAGGACAATTTGATAGCGAGAACTTTAGCGATTTAGCGCTATCGAGTGCGGGATATAAAGCGTGCGGCCCGCGGATTATCCGCTTTGATATTCTCAATCGTTTGTCAGGTCTTATCCGTCAGGCTCAATTGCAATCAAAGACTCGAAAATTTCAGATTATGCAAGAAATGCTGGCTTTATTGGGATGCACATATGAGGACGCGCAAGGCGTGTTACGCTCGCTAGGATTTCAATCCGAACTCGTTAAGCGCGAAGAGGTTGAAGCCATGATAGCTAAGACAGCGGCTGAAGAAAAAGTAAGAGCTGAGAAAAAAGCGGAAAAAGAGAAGGCGGAAGCCCAGAAAAAAGCAGCAAACCAACCCGCTGTATCGGAAACGCTGGAGGATACGCCCCCCGATGCGACCCCAGAAACTCCGGAAAATACAACCCCCGACACGACCACAGATACGGTAATGAATGCAGCATTAGAAACTCCGCTGAATGAAAAGACGCCCGATGGCACGGCTCCCGAAATAACGGCGCCTAAGACGACGGCGTCTGAAGGGGTTACGTCTGGCGGGACTCCGTCTGAACCACGGCGAAGGCAGCGCGTGTCCAAACCGGCCCCCAAACCCCTTCATGTTTACAATCATCGTAAGGTCGATGAAGAGACGGGCGAAACACTTGAAATTGTCAATAATGAGTTTTGGGTCATACCTTTTAAGAAAAGATCGCGCGGTAATTTTTCAAAAGGCAAGGGCAAACCCTTACACGGCGCGCAAAAATTTCGTCAGAATAACCGGAAAGCCAAAGCCTCTGGCAAGCCGAAAGACCCGCAGAAATCTCAAAATTATAAAGCTAAAGAGGAACGCCGGATGGCGGATTCCCCTTTTGCGGCTTTAGCCGCTCTTAAAACGCCAAAGAAGGATTGATTTTTGGGCCGCACCGCTGAGCAGACTAATGATTGCGCATTGCGGCTGGATATGTGGCTTTATCGTACACGGCTTGCGAAATCCCGCACACAGGCAGGGGGCTTGATTGCTCGGGGCAAGGTCCGCATTGACCGTAACGGGACAATGGAACGGACGCGAAAATCACATAGGTTAGTGCGGAGCGGGGACCGTATTACTTTTATGCGAGGCCAAACGCTTATTTATGTTGAAGTGTGCGGAATGCCATCGCGCCGCGGGCCGGCCGCTGAAGCACAGGAGTTTTACACGGCTTGCGAAAATGTGCCGCGCGGCTGCTCACAAAGAAGTTGACGACACAGAGTTGACAAACGCTGTACCGCACGCCACATCGCGCTAGTAATAGCCGCGTAGTTTTCAGGCTCAATAACCGAGTATATCATGACCTATATTGTCAAAGACGAATGTATCAAATGCAAATTTATGGATTGTGTAGAAGTATGTCCGGTTGATTGCTTTTATGAAGGCGAGAATATGCTCGTCATTCATCCTGATGAATGTATTGATTGCGGTGTATGTGAACCGGAATGCCCTGTGGATGCGATTGTTCCTGACACGGAGGATGATCCGGATGGAAAATGGTTAGCCATTAATTCGAAATATGCGGAGCTTTGGCCAAATATTACGGTGATAGGCGAACCCCCTGCGGACCGTGAAAAATATGAGTCAGAAACAGGTAAGTTTGAAAAATACTTTAGCGAAAAGCCCGGAAAAGGCGATTAATACGGCCTTTATGCAGTAGACAATGAAATTCTGGTCAAGGGACTGGATTTTTTGTCATTTTTCTGTTATAATGAAACGAAATCAACGGTGCATGTCCTTAAGAAGGCTTGAGTAAGCTGCCTTTTGGATCGCGCCGTTTGCGTTTAGAAAGATAATATACGAATTGTGAATTCGGATAATAAACCAAGGGTAATCTCTACATGACAACTCCTAAAAAGCCGGCCAAAACCAAGGCCGCAGCAAAAAAAACATCAAAAGCGAAATTATTTAAAAAAGGTCAGCATATTGTATATCCCGCCCATGGGGTCGGCGAAGTGATGGGAGTCGAGCGCGAAACTATCGCCGGATTCGATATCGAAGTTTATGTTGTTGTGTTCGAGCAGGATAAAATGACCTTACGTGTTCCAACAGCTAAAGCAAAGACATCGGGCATGCGGGCTTTATCCAATGAATTAGTTTTGAAAGACGCATTTACAACGCTTAATGGCCGGGCTCGTATCAAGCGGACCATGTGGTCACGCCGGGCGCAAGAATATGAAGCCAAAATCAATTCGGGCGATTTAATTTTGGTCGCCGAGGTGGTGCGCGACCTGCACCGTACAGACGCTCAACCCGAACAAAGTTATTCCGAACGCCAATTATATGAAAGCGCGCTGGACCGTATGACTCGCGAAGTTGCTGCTATTCACGGTGATGGCCGCGATGCCGCTTTGGAAGTAATTTTGGATACTTTGGCCAAAGCCCGATCTCGCCAAGCGGCAAAAGCGGCGAAAGAGGCCGAAGCCAAAGCAGATAGTGAAAATGATAATGGCGAGGCAACAGCCGCCGCCTAAACTGTCTACTTCTATATTTAAAACCCTGTGCACTCCTGCCGTGCGCAGGGTTTTTTATTGTGCGAGGCGTTAAAACCGCTTACACCGCGCAGCGAAGTTAGAAGCGAAATTCACATGTCCAAAAAGCAAAAACCCGTCCGCCCCAAAGCTCGCCGCCCCCGCGGCTTTGAGGATCGTCCCGCCGCTATTTTGCGTGCCGAAACCGCCTTGATCGCCAAAGCATATGCGGTGTATGATAGTTTTGGTTTTGAGCCCTTGCAAACGCCTGCTTTTGAATTTGCTGATGTGCTTGGAAAGTTTTTACCCGATGAGGACCGCCCCAATGTCGGGGTTTTTGCTCTACGCGATGATGATGATCAATGGTTGTCTTTGCGATATGATTTAACGGCACCATTGGCCCGTTATGTTGCGGAACATTATGATGCTCTGGCCAAACCCTTTCGCCGGTATCAATCCGGGAGTGTGTTTCGGAATGAAAAACCGGGCCCCGGACGGTTTCGTGAATTTGTGCAATGTGATGCCGATAGCGTTGGGGCTGGTGGCCCTGTCGCTGATGCTGAGATGATTATGATTGCGGCCGAAATTGCCCGCGCGGCTGGTTTAAACGACGGGCAATATGCAGTCAGAGTGAATAACCGTAAATTACTCGACGGTATTTTGGAAAGTTCAGGGGTTCCCAATACACAAGCCGGAGCGCAACAGCGCCTGCAAGTGCTTCGCGCGATTGATAAGTTGGACCGTCTAGGCGCAGGCGGGGTCGAGGCTTTATTGGGCGAAGGGCGCGAAGATGAGAGCGGGGATTATACTGAAGGGGCGAAATTATCCCCTGCCGGTATCAAAGCCGTTCTCGGGTTTACCACGGCCTCTGCGCCCGATAGGGGCGATACAATTGCCGCGCTGGAAACATTGGTCGGGACGTCCGAGCGCGGGCAAGCCGGGTGTGATGAACTGCGCCAGATTGATGCGCTGCTCAATGCCACAGGATTTAGTCATGACCGCGTAAGTTTTGATACCTCCGTTGTGCGCGGCCTCGGATATTATACTGGCCCCGTCTTTGAGGTGGAACTGCTGGCCGATATTAAAGATCGCAAAGGGCGGCCTGTGCGGATTGGCTCTATTGGCGGCGGCGGACGTTATGATGATCTTGTGTCGCGCTTTCGCGGCCAGATAGTGCCGGCTACCGGATTTAGCTTTGGCGTATCGCGTTTTCTATCGGCTTTAGAAAAGATGGATGCACTGGAAAACGCCACTGAGCCGCCGATTATTATTTGCGCTTTTGACCGATCGCTCATGCCGGAATATTTTCAAATGGCAAGTGAATTACGTGCCGCAGGGTTTCGCACTGAGGTCTTTGTCGGGTCAGGTAATGTCACCAAACAAATGAAATATGCTGATCGGCGCGGGGCGAAACTGGCTATATTGATGGGCGAAGATGAGCGGGCAAATGGCCATGTCACACTGAAAGATTTGGAACAGGGCGCACAAATGGCCAAGGCGATACAGAGTAATGAAGAATGGAAATCAACGCGCCCCGCGCAAGAAACCATAGCACGCGGCACATTGGTGGCTGCCGTACAGGCCTTACTATCTGCTTAGGTTAGTGGTGTAAAAGATGACCCTGTTATGGGGCGCGGGCGAAATCTAACAAATTTTGAGCCTGTTTTTTAATCGCCGGTGATCGTGTTTTGTTCAGAACTTTCGTGGCCAGTTGACTTGCGCGCTTTTTGTCTCCGCCGCGAGCGAGAATGGCAATGAGTAGTAGGTTTTTATTCGTAATACCATAGAATTGCATGGGTTGTAATTCGGGAGTGTTTTGTAAATCATATAAACCCAGAATGTTTTCGCGAAATAATTCTCAATAATAAAGCGTCCGATGGGCTTGTTTCGCTGAGACTAAAAATAAAAAAGAGAAAAAACCGGATCATATATTAAGCCTTAGATCGTCTATATAAGAAAAACCCGAGGCTGGCCCAGACAAGTTCAAATGCGATTTCGCCATATGTTTGTCTCGGCCCGCTGCCGTCCAGTATCAGGCCTAATAACCGCCCAGCGGCGAAAGATAAAGTGACCAAAACAACGGCAAGGGTGATGACTTTAAGCGTGGAGCTGTGTTGTGTTGCCCACCATAAAATGATGCCTAGCGCCGCCATAGCCATAGATATTGCCCTGATTTGGTGAAGCCCTAATACATCAGGTGTCCAGCCCATAAGTCCGGCCATTATATGCGGGGCAAAGGCCCCGAAGAGGCCATAAAGGCTATAAAAAATGGCGTTGAGTAATAGATAGGGTTTCATAGTATACGCCTCAGATTATGTGGGTGCCTCAGATTATATATTTGGGAAGTCCCGCTTATTTGTTTTTAAGATGATTAGA
>CAZZKV010000014.1:51475-68168 GCA_964654665.1 uncultured Caulobacterales bacterium
TGCCTCAGATTATATATTTGGGAAGTCCCGCTTATTTGTTTTTAAGATGATTAGAGAGTTGCCGTGCCCCGATTCGAATTTCCGGCGTATATCCCCATTGCAAAGCAAATTCGGCAATATCTCTGGCAGATTGATAGTCACGGGCTTTCAGATAGATACTGGCCAGATTGAGATTGCTGCCAGCAAATTGCGCATCACGGTAATATTGGCGGGCCAAATTAGCCGCTTTGACAGCCTTTCGGATATCACAATTCACCGGACCGCAGGCCGAAGCAAAATGATAGCTGGCGGATGGGTCGTGTGCGTTTTTTGTAATGAGTTGTGCAAATAAGTCTTTGGCGTCAATCAAATCTTGTGTCTTCCGGGTTTCAGAATATTGCAACATCAGAATTTCGCCAGAGGTGCGGACCACTTCATCCTTATCGGCTGCGAGGGTTTTGGCTTTGCCGATATAGTTTTGCGCTGCTTCAAAATCATTGGCTCTGGCCGCTATATCCGCGCGTCCGGCCCAAATATCGGCAGCATAATCGGAACCTTCAGGTATTTTATCATAGAGGGCAATCGCTCTGTCCCGTCCTGCCTTGCTGCCGGAAAAATGACGGGCAACATCTGCCATATAATAGGCGCCATCAATTTTGGATAAGGCCCGGCTGGTAACGACAACATCTTCAACGGTTTTCGCCGCATAGGTTCCGACAGGAAATTTATTGGCCTTTAGGTATGCGCGTAATTTTGATTCAAACGCTTTGGCATCCATTCCAAAGCTGTCTTCAAAGGTTTTAAGCGGATCATGGGAGCCAGGCAGGGCTTTTACATAGGCCTGCATTTTTTTGCCCATCTCTTTATGGCTGAGAATATAATGTACCGCGAGCCAGCTTTGGGCATAAAAAAGGGCCCGCTCCCGGCGGTCCGCCCGCCCGCGTTTATTGCGGTCAAATGGATAATTTCTTACAGAGCCTAGAATAACATCCATCGGCATCCAGCTTAGCCGTTGCAGCGGATAGGCATGGCTGTCATCGGGAGCCCCGATTGTGAATTTATCGTCCTTATATTTATAGGTGGCAAGATATTCGGCATAACCTTCATTAAACCAGCGCGGATATTGGTCTTTTGTATTTAAAGCGATCAAGTGATGAACATATTCATGATAGGCAATATGGGCTGCGCGGTTGTTCCGGTTAAACCCGGATTTGGCGTTGAGTAAAAACGCCGGCCCGCGCAGAGTTGTTTGATACATGCCGCCGAAATTATCTGTGCCCAGAATGGCTTTGATCTGTTTTTTGCTTTTTACCGCATAAATACGGATAGGGGTGAGTTCCGGCTGCCCGCTAGCACCAAGGGCTTGAAAAACATTGCGGCGATAAAACTCAAGATTTCGAACAAGTTTTTCAGCCTGACTTTGTTTGACATCGCCTCTAAATAAAAAATTTTCCGAGCGGGCTTCGACCCATCCCGCATCAGCGGCCGGACTCCATATCCATGAAAGAGCGTAAAGACACGATAGATAGATGATGCGCATGGCTTAATTGTGCCGAATTCAAACATAAAGGTCAAATACAGGTTGCGGATTGACATCTTCGATTTTGTGATTGTTTCGATAAAAATGGCTTAAATTTAGCGCCAGACCATGAGCGTGACACAAGTCACATTCAAAGAGTTAAATATGTATTAATTTTGGTTACGACAAAAATATGAGGCGCATCATTATGAATGTTATTACATTTTCCGAATTTGATTTAGGTACCGAAAACCCGGTTTTTGATATTGACGGCAATACGGTTTTCACCTCCGGGGGCATTCGCTCGGATAGTGCCAATCCAACCTCGCCGGTTTTAGCAGGCAGTGTGAATAGTTTTGATCCGCCGATTAGTGTCAATTTCGAGCATCCTGTGGATTTTGTCAGTTTTGATGCTGGTTTTTTTGATAATCTCGGCAGTACCGAAATTGTATTTTTTGACTCTTTGGGGAATATTTTACAACGGCAATTCAATAGTACCGGTAATGGGATAGAAACGTTCTCGCTGAGCAGTGAGATCGGCATTGCCGGATTTACAGTGCGAGCTATTAGTTTAGAAGAAGCCGGATTTGCGATTGATAATCTGAATATTGGAGAGGCGATATTACCTGTGCAATTAGCGCTGGAAGTCCCCTCAGCTAGCACTGAGGCGATTACTGAAATTGGTGTTCTTGACGGGCGAGCGGGTGACATTTTTATTGATAACTTGGGCCCTAATGATCCCTCAGATGCTTTTCAGTTCGAATTTTCAAATGCCGTTACTGTTACATGGCGGGTCTGGCGGGCCAATGATCCTGACGCTGTAACGGAAATTACGGCCGATTATGATGCCGGTA
This sequence comes from uncultured Caulobacterales bacterium, assembly GCA_964654665.1. Taxonomy (GTDB): domain Bacteria; phylum Pseudomonadota; class Alphaproteobacteria; order Caulobacterales; family Maricaulaceae; genus CALCKU01. The sequence continues at coordinate 53,828 of CAZZKV010000014.1, forward strand.
TCAATCAAATTCGCGTTCTGGCAGACCAAGATCTATTCAGCCAACAGAATTATATTTTGGAACTAGCCAGTGTCTCAATTACGGACGATCCAAAAGAACAAGCCATCGATGATCTATCGACAACAATCGCGCGGTCATTGTTTAAATTTGCCGTGTTGGATTTGAAGGACCTAGCGCTGGCATTTGCTGCTACAATTGAAACATCGGCCGATGCGATAAATTTATATAATGGCATTCAAAAAAAACTGGGCGTTGCCGGAATTTTACTGGATGCTGGATTTAGGCTTAATGACGCGCTTCAGGCCGATGATGTTGGGCGGGCCTTATTTATTGAAACGTTAGATTTTTTCACAGCTACGTCTTTGTCTCTGGGCGCGGCGGCTGCCGGGTCGTGGATTAATCCTGTTGCAGGTGTATTGTCGGGTCTGATATCGGGCGTTGTTTATACGGCTACAATATCGGATGAGGTACGCCAATTAGGGGCTGATACCTATGACGGCTTACCCGCTAATAGCTTCGAAGGGCCAGAGAACGCTATGGCCGCCGAGGCTGTTGAGTTTATTCAATTTGATGAAGACTGGTATCTTGAAACCTATAGCGATGCATTGGCGGCTGTGACCAATGGGGCCTATGCTAATGCCTATCTATATTATTTTGCCGAAGGTGCGGCGCTCGGTCATTTGCCTAATGCTACGGCACAAATCCTTGATCCTGAAGATCTCAGAGACGGTAATAATACGGATTTAGGCAATTACGAGGGACGATTATCACTTGCCAATATAACTCTAGGCGACATGAGAGGCGACGGTATTTCGCAACCGGAAGCCGAACTGGTTACGCGTTTAAATGATTTGCGCACAAACGGGCTAGAGTTAGCTCTAAATAATGAACTGAGCGCTATCGCCAACCGCAAAGCCTTTGATCTATCCCATAATTTTGTTGAATCGGCTATTACGCGTATGGCCAGAGATCCTGACGGTTGGGCAGAGCTTTGGGCGGACCAGCAAGGCTTTGAGGAAGGCATAGAAAGTTCCGGTCTGGATCTCAGCAATTATCAAAGCCTATCCTTTTATGCGGTGGCTGGCACGGGTCTGTCCGCAGAAGAGGCGCTATCAGTCTTTTTCCAAAATTTCACAAGCCGAACGGATTTATTTTCCTTTAGCAATACAAATGTTGGTATTGCGGAATATGGTGGTATTTGGGTTGTTATTCTGGCCGAAACCAATCAGGCGAATGATAACATAACGCTTTCTGAAGACCTTTCCGGCGTTGTCAGAAATGGCGGTACCGGGGCTGATACTTTGGTATTAGGCACATTTGAGGGCGAGTTGAACGGGGGGGAGGGCGATGATGCGCTCTTTGGTTCTGATAATAATGATCAGTTGAATGGCGGCGACGGTATAGACCATATAACCGGAAATTTAGGCGATGACATTATTAATGGCGGCGCGGGTAATGATTTAATAACAGCCGGGATAACGCAGGCTTTTATTATTGAAGCCCCGAGAGAGGCGGGAATAAGTCTTGGCTCGGGTCTCTTTGCTCTCCCGGTGGATGCAACCAATAATTCTATTGAAGATGCGATAGATGTTTCTGGACTTTTTTCCTTTGAAGACAATCCCAATATAGCCAATGCTGCAACTATTCCCCATGTAACCATACAAGGAACCGGCAATGATAATACCCATTATTATAGTCTTACAGTTACCGGTGAGAATGTAACCCTGACATTCGATATTGACTTTGCCCGGAGCGATACAGGATCATTTGACAGCTTTATTCAAGTCTTTAACGAAACGGGTGAATTGCTTTCGACTAATGATGATGCGGATACGAATTTGGGCGGAGATGGCTCTATATCCAGCCTTGACTCATTTACCTCAATTAATGTTGGCCCTGGTACCTATATTGTTGCTGTTGGTGCTTTTCCGTCGCTGTCAAATATTCCGGTGGATGGGACGTATGAACTGCAAATTTCAGTGGCAGGTGATCTATTGTCACCGACCCCTTTCGAGCCAGCCAGTGACAATGATATTATCGACGGCGGAGAGGGTGACGATACGCTTTTATATTTTGGTGATCGGGTTAATTATCAAATCACGGAGAATCCCGATGGCGGCTATGTGGTCGCTGATATTACCAACCCGAGCAATCGGGATGAAATTATTAACGTCGAATTTATTCGGTTTACCAATCAGGATGAATTGAATTTTAATATTGGCGATCTGGTCACGACTGGCGATATCATTACAGGTGATGATCAAGACAATATATTGATGGGAACCGCATTATCAGATGATTTTATTGCGGGCGCAGGGGATGATCGGCTTAGCGGGCTTGCTGGCTCAGATATATTGCGCGGTCAGGCGGGAAGAGATACGCTCAATGGCGGTGCTGGGGATGATGTAATTTCTGGCGGTTTGGATAATGACAATATTATCGGCGGTTTGGGCGCAGATGTTCTGGACGGCGGTGCGGGGTTTGATACGGTTCGTTTTACCGATAGTGCACAAGGGATCACCCTTGATCTTGGCGCAGGGATAGGTACGGGCGGGGAGGCCGAAGGCGATAGCTTTATATCGATAGAGCGGGTGATCGGCTCCCGGCTTCGCGATACGCTGACGGGCAGCGATGCCGGGGATGTGCTCTTGGGCCGCGGCGGGCGCGATATTATTGACGGCGGTGCCGGTAACGACACGCTTTCCGGCGAATTTGGCCGTGATGAGATCACAGGCGGTTTGGGGGATGATACGCTATTTGGCGGCGTGAGTAATGATACGTTTTTTGCGGGTTTGGGGGCAGACAGCCATGATGGCGGCGAAGGCATTCGCGATACGGTGGATTACCGCGGCAGTACGGCTGTAACCGTTGATCTTGGTAATAATCTGGGCGTGGGCGGTTGGGCAGAGGGGGATACATTTACCCAGATAGAACGGATTATTGGTTCTTTTAGAGCTGATAATATTACGGGCTCGGAGGGTCGGGATTTCCTCAATGGTGTTAGCGGAGATGATATGATCAGCGGTGCAGGGGGTAATGACCGGATCAGCGCCGGCGGTGGTAATGACATCGTATTAGGCGGTCAGGGAGATGATCTTTTAATCGGCGGAGGCGGGGATGATAGGTTCCGCTTTTTCGGGGATGAAACTGGCCGGGATATTATTACCGATTTTGGCGGCGGGGACGTAATCGAGCTCATTGATTTTGCTGATCTATCCACTCTGGATGACATTCTGGCGCTTGCGACTCAGCAGGGGAGTGATGTTGTCATCCGTTTTAATGAGGCTACGACATTGACATTGTCGGATGTGACTGTGTCTGATCTGGATGTCGATACCTTTGTCTTTGGATAAATTAGGCGGTGGTCCGGCCAGAATGAGCCGGCGTTATAGCGCGACAGCATCAAGGCGATATGGTTGTTGACGGATTTGGAATCTTCGCTATAAGGCCGTTTCCTCAATCTGAGGTGCAGCCACGCAGGCTAAATGGCATGCCTGCTGGCTCAAAAGGCTGGCCGCGCGGTGACTTCATCCCGAGCGGCTCTATTATTAGGAGACCGAAATGCCAAAAATGAAGACTAAGTCAGGCGCTAAAAAGCGCTTTAAATTGACAGCGTCCGGCAAGATTAAAGCCGGTCAGGCTGGCAAACGCCACGGTATGATTAAACGAACAAATGACCAAATTCGTAAATTGCGCGGGACAACTGTGCTGAAAGATTGTGATGCGAAACGGATCAAAAAGAATTTCATGCCCAACGGCTAATCGCCGCCTTTAATCCCATTATCAGGAGAACGCTATGTCACGCGTAAAACGCGGCGTCACAAAACACGCCCGCCACAAAAAAATTATTGATGCGGCCAAAGGCTATCGCGGCCGCCGTAAAAACACCTTCCGTATTGCCAATCAGGCTGTCGAAAAAGCGGGTCAATATGCCTATATTGGCCGTAAGCTGAAAAAACGTCAGTTTCGCGCTCTTTGGATTCAACGGATTAACGCCGCTGCGCGCCAACACGGAACAACCTATGGCCGTTTTATGGATGGTTTGAACAAAGCCGGTATTACATTGGACCGTAAAGTTCTGGCCGATATGGCCGCCAACGAGCCTGCAGCTTTTGCAGCCTTGGCCGAAACGGCGAAAAAACACGCCAGCGCTCCGCATACGGTTAAAGCATAAGCGGATTGCATTTTATCCGCATTATAATGTCAAAAACGGCTCTGTTTTAAGGGCCGTTTTTTATGGGCGTCTCTGGGGGTAAAGATTGTAAATATTGCCGGGTTGGTGTTGTCAGTTTTTCCGGTAAAGCCTCCAGAGCAAACCAGCCCCATCCACCATGTTTATGCGGTTCTTGAACAACGGGTAGGCCCGATAGAATATGGGCGTGATAAACAGGCGAGACCCAATGGGCTCCGTCGCCTTTATCAATGATTTCGGTGATACAGGCTAAACCGGTCAGAGCGATCACAATACCCAGCTCTTCATGGGCTTCGCGGCAAGTCGCAGTTTCCGCCGTTTCGCCAAAATCGATTTTCCCTCCGGGCAGTCCCCAATGCCCTATTTCGGGCTGCCGCAGTCTTTGCAATAGCAGAATATGCCCTTTGGAATTGGTTATTGCTGCGCCGCATCCGGCTTGAACGATTTTATCAGGGTTTGGGTTTGTGCCAGGGCCGGAATTTTGAATCAGTGGTGTCATTGAACTACTATAGACCAAGAGTGTTGACGCATAAGGGGGAGTACGCCAAAAGGGCGCAAATTTTTAACGGATTTATAAAGCTTTGTGATGACTGATATCGCCTCTGTGAAAGATAAATATAGCGCCCGTATCGCTGCGGCGGCGGACTTGCGGGCGCTGGATGATATTCGCGTGGCTGCGCTGGGTAAAAAGGGCGAAGTTAGCGCTATGATGCAGGGCCTAGGTACATTGTCGATTGACGAGAAAAAAGTCATGGGGCCGGCGCTCAACGGGTTGAAAAAGGACATCGCAGCGCTGGTCGAAGCACGTAAATCCGTATTGGAAGATCAAGCGCTGGACGCGGCTCTGGCTTCGGAAACGCTGGATATGTCCCTGCCGGTTGGCACGCGCTCTGGCACGCTGCACCCGGTTGCACAAGTCATGGAAGAAATGGCTGTTATTTTTTCCGACATGGGGTTTTCTGTCGCTGAAGGGCCGGACATTGAAGATGATTTTCATAACTTCACGGCGCTAAATTTTCCGCCCGGCCATCCGGCGCGCGACATGCATGATACGTTTTTTATGGTACCGGATTCAGAGGGCGAGAAAAAGGTTTTAAGAACCCATACATCGCCCGTGCAAATCCGCACGATGATTAATGAAAAACCGCCTATTCGTATCATTGCGCCGGGCCGGACCTATCGCTGCGACTCAGACCAAACCCATACGCCGATGTTCCATCAGGTTGAAGGCTTGGTCATCGATAAAGATATTCATATGGGCCATCTCAAAGGCGTGTTGATGGACTTTGTCAGCGCCTTTTTCGAAACCGATGTGGATGTGCAGTTTCGCCCGCATCATTTTCCGTTCACAGAACCGTCGGCTGAAATGGATGTACGTTATGCGCGTGATGGGGCCGCGATTAAAATCGGCCTTCATGACGGAAAAATGGGCGATAAATGGATGGAAATATTGGGCTGCGGCATGGTGCACCCCAATGTGCTGCGCGCCTGCGGCCTTGACCCTGACGAATATCAAGGCTTCGCCTTTGGCATGGGCGTGGACCGCCTTGCGATGCTCAAATACGGCATGCCGGATCTGCGCGATATGTTTAGCGCCGACACACGATGGCTAGCTCATTATGGTTTTAATCCGCTCTTGCAGGCGAATCTCGCGACGGGGCTTTCATAATGAAATTCACACGCTCATGGTTAAAAGAACACCTCGCAACTGAGGCCACAATCGAGCAGATTGCCGAAGCAATGACGCTGGCCGGTCTTGAAGTGGAAGAGATTGAAAATCCGGCTGAGAAACTGGCCGCTTTTTCTATCGCCAAAGTCTTAACCGCCGAAAAACATCCGGACGCGGATAAGCTTAAAGTCTGCACCGTGGACACGCGGGACGGGGTAAAAACCATTGTTTGCGGCGCGCCTAATGCCCGCAGCGGTATGACGGTGGCTTATGCCCCGCTGGGCGCTTATATTCCGGGGCTGGATTTCAGCCTTGATAAGAAACCGCGTAAAATCCGTGGGGTCGAAAGCTCGGGCATGATGTGTTCGTCCAAAGAGCTGGAATGCGGCGATGATGCTGACGGGATTATGGATTTGGATAACGCCCTCGCAATGGGGATGCCGCTGGCCGATGCGCTTGATATCAATGACCCCGTCATTGATTTCGAAGTCACGCCGAACCGACCCGATTGGTTGGGCGTGGACAATATTGCCCGTGACCTTGCCGCTGCGGGATTGGGTGAATTAAAAACCAAAACGGTTAAACCCGTAAAGGGTAATTTCCCCTGTCCAGTTGATATTAAAACCGATGTACCCGGTGCCTGCCCCGCCTTTGCGGGCCGCGTGGTGCGCGGGGTTAAAAACGGGCCGTCGCCTGAGTGGCTGCAAAATCAACTCAAAGCTATTGGCCTGCGTCCGATTTCTGCTCTTGTCGATATTACCAATTTCATCACCTATGACCGTGCCCGCCCGCTCCATTTTTATGATGTGGCCAAACTGAAGGGCGGTATTACCGTACGGATGGGCGCGGGTGAAACCTTCGACGCACTGGATGATAAAACTTACACGGCAACAGCGGATGATGTGGCGATTACGGATGAGTCTGGCCTCCTTGGTCTTGGCGGTATTGTTGGCGGGACAACGACGGGCTGTGATGAGAGCACGACGGATATTCTGATCGAGTCTGCCTATTTCGATCCGCTGACTATTCGCCGGACGGCCAAACGGCTGGGCGTTAATTCTGACGCTAAATATCGGTTTGAGCGCGGGGTAGATACGGGTTTTATAGTGGGCGGGGTTGATCTGGCGACCCAAATGGTTCTGGATATTTGCGGCGGCGAGCCAAGCGAGATTATTGTTGCAGGCGAAATACCAACGCCTCCGCCGGCCATTAAATTTGATACGGCCCTGACGGAACGCCTGACGGGGCTGACTCTTTCTGATAAAGCCATGTCTAAAATTCTGACGGATCTTGGATTTAAGGTCGGCACAGATTGGACAGTCGGGGTGCCGACATGGCGGCGCGATGCAGCTGAAAGCGCTGATCTTGTTGAAGAGATTGCCCGTATTCATGGCTATCATAATTTGCAAGCCGTCAGCTTGCCGCCTCTACCCGGACGGCGAGAACCAACGGCGACGCTTACGCAAAACCGTACACGGCTCGCGCGCCGCGCCTTGGCTTCCCGCGGCCTAAGCGAAGCGATTACTTGGTCATTTGTCTTGAAAGACCATGCTAAAGTTTTTGGCGGGGGCGGCGATGATCTAGCGCTGGATAATCCGATTTCTGCGGATCTGGATATGATGCGTCCTTCGGCGCTTATCCACCTTCTGCTCGCTGGACAGCGTAATGCCGATAAGGGCTATCCGCGCGCGGCCCTGTTTGAACTGGGCCCTGTTTACCGCAATACGGCGCCAGAGGGTCAGGCCTTAAGCCTTGCCGGTATGCGCCGCGCAGAGACCCAGCGACATTGGGCGGGAGATTGCGCCATTGATGCGCTGGCGGCCAAAGCTGATGTGGTTGCCGCATTAGAGGCTATGGGCGTGGCAGTCTCAAACCTGCAATTGTCCAAACCAAGCGGTGATTATTGGCATCCCGGACGTTCGGCCCGTTTGCAAATGGGGCCGAAAAACATTTTGGCGGATTTTGGCGAATTACATCCGCGCACGCTCAAAGCATTGGGTATTGAGGGCCGTGTTGCCGCTTTTGAGATTTGGCCGGACGCTATACCGGTCCGGAAAAAGAAATCCACAGGCAAAGCAAAACCGGCGCTTACGCTTTCGGAACTTATGCCCGTGCACCGTGATTTTGCCTTTATTACTGCCGAGGATGTCCCCGCGGGAACGATAGTAAAAGCGGCGCAAAGCGCGGATAAGGCGTTAATTTCCGATGTATCTCTGTTTGATGTTTACCGCGGACAAGGCGTTGAGGCGGGTTTTAAATCTCTCGCAATAGACGTTACGCTCTCGCCTCAACAGGCGACGCTTACGGATAAAGATATCGAAATGGTCAGCGATAAAATTATTGCTAGCGTTATGAAAGCGGGCGGACGGCTGCGAGGCTGATAACAGCGTATTATATTGCAAAAATGACGCGTTCCTTTTTTGGCTATAGGATTTAAAAGACCTTATGCGCCATCAGGCCTATAGCTATCGGGATGATCCGTCTATCCCCGCGTTTAAAGATGATAAGCCGATTATCGTCTTTGACGGACATTGCAATTTATGTTCGGGATTTGCCAATTTTATTATCCGCCATGATCGCAAGAAACATCTGCGCCTATTGGCAGCCCAAAGTCCGCTTGGCGAAGCGCTCTATACTCATTACGGATTAAAGCCGGATGACTATACCACCAATATGCTCATTGTTGACGGGCATTTGCGGGTGAAAGCCGATGGTTCGCTTGCGATGTTTTCCTATCTGGGATGGCCTTGGAAGCTTATCCTTTTGGGCCGTCTGTTGCCGCGCTGGCTTGGCGATTGGATTTACGGTCTGATTGCGCGTAACCGCCTTAAATGGTTTGGGCGTAAAGATATATGTTACCGCCCGGCGCCCGATGCGCAGGAGCGGTTTTTATGATGAAGGTTTTGATTATCGGCGGCTATGGATTTTTTGGACGAAAATTAGCGAAATTATTAGCGAACCATGATGATTTATCGATCCTTTTGGCAGGCCGTACTCTCGATAAAGCCCAAGCGGCCTGCGATGGGTTAAAGGGTTCTGCCAGCACTTTCACAGCTTTGCGCCTTGACCGCACCCAAAATATAGCCCCGCAAATTGGCGCACAGTCCCCCGATCTGATTATTGATGTATCCGGCCCGTTTCAAAATTATGGCGAGCGGCCTTATCGCGTGATTGAATATGCGCTAGAGGCGGGATGTCATTATATGGATATTGCAGATGGGGCTGATTTTGTTGTTGGTGCTGCGCAATTTGACGCTGCGGCCAAAGCCAAAGGGCTGATAATTCTATCGGGCGTAAGCACCTATCCTGTCCTAACGTCCTGTGTAGCAGACCGCCTTGGTGATGATATGGACCGGATTACCGATATTCGCGCCGGAATTGCGCCCTCGCCGCATAATGATATGGGCCGCAGTGTTGTCGAAGCTATCGCCTCTTATGCCGGAAAACCATTTCCCATATTGAAAAATGGGCAGATTACACAGGCCTATGGATTAACCGAAGGGATGAGCCGTACAATATGCGTGCCGGGAAAACTCCCGCTCGGCCCTTTGCTATTTTCCAATGTCGATGTTCCGGATGGACGCATATTTTCCTCTTATTACAACGGGTTGCAAAATATATGGAGCGGGGCTGGCCCCAAGCCTGTGTTTTTACATCGGGTTTTGATGGGGCTGTCACATCTTGTACGCTGGCGCGTCATGCCGGGGTTATTGTGGCTTTCGCCTGTTTTTCATTTTTGCATGAAACATATCGCGGGCGGTGCACACCGCGGGGGCATGTTCGTCGAAGTTGATGGCATAAAAAATGACCGGCGTGTTAGTCGAAGCTGGCATTTGATTGGCGAAGGCGATGATGGTCCGTTTATACCGATATTGCCCTTAGCGATTATCGTGAAAAACGCTCTAACGGGCGTCTGGCCCCGGCCGGGCGCGCGGCCGGCTTTGGGTGATATGACACTGGCCGATTATGAACGTGAATTTGGCACTTTGGATGTTGTTACGGGTATATTTGACGATAGCCAAAATCGGGTACAACCGCTCTCGCTCTATGAAAAAGCACTCGGCTCGGCCTATCAAGACTTAGCCCCTGCTATACAAGCCTTACACCGCATTGGTGAGAGGGCAGAGTTTAAAGGACGGTGCCGGGTTACGCGCGGGCGTCACCCTTTAAGTGGGGTGATTGCGTCTTTTTTCCGTTTCCCCAAAGCATCACCGGATATTCCGGTGCAAGTCGTCATGACAGTGAAAGACGGCATTGAAACATGGGAGCGGTGTTTTGATGGCCGCCGCATGGTAAGCACGCAAGAGGCCGGAACAGGCCGTCAGGCCCGACTCATCACGGAACGTTTCGGTCCGGTTGCAATTCATATGGCTATTTGTATTCTGGATAAGAAATTGGCGCTGGAGACACAAGGGTGGTCATTATTTGGCTTGCCATTACCGCGCGCGCTTTTGCCCAGCGGTGAGATTTTTGAACGTGAAATAGATAACCGGTTTAATTTTCATGTCGATATATGCGTCCCGCTATTAGGACGTTTGGTGAAATATGAAGGCTGGTTGGTCTCTCAAGAATAATAAGCCGTATTCATAAGAAAAGGCCTGTAGACGCTATAGATATTTATGCGTAAAGACGGTTATAGAACGCCTTAATAAGAACATAAAACGGGACTGTTACCCGGTATAAAGGGTGCATAAATCATGAAATATAATAATCCTATCATCAGTCCTGCGGCGCCGCGTATGGGGAATTGGCTAACTCGGGCAATGGGCGGGGCGCTTTTGAAAATATTGGGCTGGCGCGTTGAAGGCACGCTGCCTAATGAAGCCAAGGTGATATTGGTAGGGGAGCCGCATACATCTAATTGGGATTTCATTTTAATTATGTGTGCGGCGCAATCCGTTGGCTTTCGTATGTCTTATGTCATGAAGAAAGAGGCTTTTTTCTGGCCGCTCGGCGGGTTTTTTAAATGGATGGGCGGTCTGCCGATTGAACGCAAAAAGGGCCAAGATAGTCTGACACAGATTACTCGGCATATTGAAGCGCAGGATAATATCTTTCTTGCGATTACGCCCAGCGGTAGCCGCAGCCCGAAAGCGGATTATAAAACAGGGTATCTGCGTTTGGCAGACAGACTGAATATACCGCTTTTCCTCATAGGCCTTCATGCGCCAACACAATCTATTATTTTGGATAGGCTGGTTGACCGTATAGGCGATATTGATGCACAAAACCGGTCGATTAAGGATTATATGGACGGGACTTACCGTGGGATAAAGCCGAATAATCAACGTTTGGGTGATTTACCGGATGGTCCGCCGGGTAGTGTGATTGGCGCGCGGAATTAGCCTGTCGTTATGAGCAGGCGTTATCGGTTAATCCCGCAATAATTCATTCACACCCGTTTTGGACCGCGTTTTTGCATCCACCGTCTTGACAATTACCGCACAAGCGAGACTGTGAGAACCATCTTTGCTGGGTAGGCTGCCGGGTACCACAACAGAATAGGCCGGGATTTCACCATAGCTTATCTCGCCGGTCTGGCGGTTATAGATTTTAGTCGATTGGGATAGAAAGACGCCCATTGACAAAACGGCACCTTCGCGCACGATTACGCCCTCGGCGACTTCGCTGCGGGCACCGATAAAGCAATTATCTTCGATGATAACCGGATTAGCTTGCAGCGGCTCGAGCACGCCGCCAATACCCACGCCACCTGACAGGTGACAATTTTTACCGATCTGCGCGCAAGACCCTACTGTGGTCCATGTATCAACCATTGTGCCGCTATCGACATAGGCCCCGATATTGACATAGGAAGGCATTAAAACCGCGCCCGGAGCCACATAAGAACCACGGCGCACCGCGCAATTGGGTACGGCGCGAAATCCTGCGGCCGTAAATTCAGCTTCGCCCCAGCCTTCAAATTTACTCGGGACTTTATCAAACCAATTACCGTTATTTGTACTACCAGTCATCAGGCCATTGGCTCGCAGACGAAACCCTAAAAGAACGGCTTTTTTCAGCCATTGATGAACCTTCCAATCGCCATTGCCAGATTTTGATGCAACCCGCAGCGTTCCGCTATCAAGGCCTTCGATCGCCGCCTCAACCGCGTCGCGTTGCTCGCCTTTTGTTTCAGGCGAAAGCGCATCGCGCGCATCCCAAGCGGCATCAATAATGCCCGATAAATCAGAGGTGTTCATAAAGGTCTCCCGCGTAAGAGCGGCGCAATCTAGTCATAGGCGTGCGTGCGTCAAGGCGCTTTCAATATATCTGGCAGGATTTATGCGCTGCGCTTGTTATCAAGTTCATCAACAAAGCTGTGATTGACATCACGATGTTCGGCCTCATCGGCCCGCACAGCAATGATAACGTCACGCAAGGTCGCATCGGCAGGAAGGTTCCAATAGTCGATGGCGATTTGCGGGGCTGCGACATTATCATGGCGTCCCGCATCAATCTCTTCCAGATATTGCGTATAGCTAATCACGGCTTCTTCTTCAAAATAACCGACAACGCGGTGGGCTGTGCGCGGTGCAAATAAATAGAGGAAGAAATAGCAATTATAAAAAATAAGCTGCACAGCCATAATTAAAAACCGCTCAAAAGGGTTAGGCTGGGCGATCTGGATGAATGTCATTAAATGCATACGTTCGTTCTCGGCTTCATCCAGCAGGACCCGTATCCAGCCCTCGTCATCGCGTAATTTGCGCAGGGCCGTCAGATGTTGCCACAATCCGCCAACCATGCCCGGGACGGCGGCAACAGTTTCTAAGACAACGGCGCGGTGTCCATAACGCTTGGCAAAAAACTTATCGGCAAAGAAGCGCAGAAACCGGACAAAACTATAAGCGATTTTATCGCTTAAGGTTTCGGGTTCAATATGTATATCAAGCGCAATGTTATAGTCTACACGACGCGGGATGGGCGTTGGGCGGTCTTGCATAAGAGGCCTCCTGCAATATGTACCGCAAGGCCCGAGCCTGCGGCTTGTATCTTCAATATAGGCTGCTAACTGCGTAAAGCGGTAGACGGCACGGTGTCACAGTAAGATAGCGGTCAATAGAGTTTAGGAAAGCTAGGGCTAACCCCGTCGGGCCTCATAAAGCGCGATTCCGGCCGCTGTTGCCACGTTGAGGCTTTCAGCCTGTCCGTTTTTATTGTCGCTCATCATCGGGATTTTAGCCAGTTGATCACAGGTTTTGCGCACGCGCGCGCGCAGGCCGGGGCCTTCGGCGCCCATGACTATAGCCTGTTTGCCGCCGCCTGCAAAAGCCGTGGCCAGCGTCATATCCGTCTCGCCAGCAAGACCTGTAACCATAAAGCCATCATCTTTAAGCCGGCCAAGAGTTGTGGCTATATTGGTCACAAGACAGACAGGAATGGTTTCAACACATCCAACGGCAACCTTGGCGCAGGCCCCGCCCAGCGGCGGAGCTTTGCGGTCTTGCATAATCAGTGCGCAAGCCCCGAAAGCCGAACAGAGCCGCAACATGGCGCCGACATTATGGGGGTCGGTTATCTGGTCGAGCACCACGATAAGCGCCTGCGGATCGCTCGTGGCGGCAATATCGGAAATATCGGGCCATTCCAGCGGGGCGACTTTAACGGCTAATCCCTGATGGACAGCGCCGCGCGGCAGCAGCCGGTCTAATTGCGCGGCGGGCATGATATGAGGCTTGGGGGCCTTGGCGGGAACATCAAGCCGGGCCATAGCGGCTTCGGATATAACCACTTCATGGATAGTCCGGCGGGGATTGTTCAAGGCGGCACCAGCGGCATGCCAGCCCCATATCCAATGTGCGCCCCCCGCTTTTGATCCGCTGCGAGGTCCGGATTGCCCGCTTTTGGCATTGCGCGATGTATGGGTCCTGTTTTTAGGACTTTGCGGCTTTGATATATGTCCGGGTGTGCGCGATCCAAAGGCGCGGCGCGGCGGCTCTTTCGGGCTTGGCGCAGAGCGGCGTTTGCTGGCAGGCTTGCCGTCGCCACCAGAGCCGGCAGAACTACCTGATTTTCTTTTAAAATCGCTATTGCGCCTTTTGTCTGACATCTCTATATACCCCACAGATTTTCATAAAGCTCTGTTGCAGACCGCGCTATACAGCATCGCTCGGCAGGTAACAGGGTGTTTTTTGTTGGAGGCAACGTAAATAGGTCTAAGTATCGGTCATACTTAGGTTTTTTTAGATGGAGAGGTGGCCGAGTGGTTAAAGGCGTCAGACTGTAAATCTGATCACTATGTGTACGTTGGTTCGAATCCAACCCTCTCCACCACTAACAAAAATGAAGACAGTATTGTTTTTGGCGGATATGGTGAAATGGTATCATAAGAGCCTTCCAAGCTTAAGGTGCGGGTTCGATTCCCGCTATCCGCTCCAAATCCTTCTTATGAAGGTGCAGATTTAAACCCGGTCAATGATGACCACAACATGTGAGAAGTAGACATGGCAAAAGAGAAGTTTGAGCGTAATAAGCCG
>CAZZKV010000015.1:0-25686 GCA_964654665.1 uncultured Caulobacterales bacterium
ATACTTATCTTGCGTTCTCATAAGTAATTTATAGTACATTGACACCCAAATTGACACCCAAATTGACCCCCAAAAAGTGCATTATTTCAATAATGGCAAAAGCGGATTTGTAAAATATATATATTTCAATGACATAGAGAGATTATAAGTAAAATCATGGTGCGGGCGGCCCGCACCATGTTTAATTTCAACTATTTGAAGCTGATTTTTTCTCCCGCAAACCCAGCTTCTTACTAAAGGGCGCAGCGGTAATGCCGTGCAATATGATACTGAATAATACAGTTGTTGCTACAATGCCTTGAATAAACTCTGCCTGCAAAACATTCAGATCTTCCAGAACCAGCAAAGTAAATAAGAGCGATGCCAATCCCCGCGGTCCGAACCACCCCATAAACGCTATTGAAGGCATATTAAGCCCTGACCCGATCATGGATATAGCAACAGGCAAAAGACGTACCACAGTCAAGCTAAGACAGGCATATAGAATAATAGGCCCATTTATGTGATGTAACGCTTCGGGCAAAATGAGCGCCCCAAACAAAAAGAACATCATATAGGCTAAAAATTGGCTCTCAGTCTCGGTAAATTCATGTAAGAATTTGGAATAGCTGACATGTAAATTGCCATACACTAGGCCGGCAACAAATGCCGCAATAAATCCGTTACCGTGGAATGTTTCAGCTATGGCAAATGCCATGACAGCCAGAGCAATTGCCGCCACACCTTGGAATTTAGATGTCATCCAGCCCTTTTTAGCAGCCCACGCAATAAGGTGGCCTCCGCCCCACCCGATTATCATACCAGCAATCGGCCCGATAATCAGTTGCAGGCTCAGAAAAACAAGCCAGTTTTCTTCGCCTGTCTGGTGAGTCATATTTAAAAAACAAGCAAAGAACAAAACAGCAGGTAAAGCGATACCATCATTCAGGCCGCTCTCTACATTTAACCCTTGGCGAATTTTAAGCGGGACTGTTTTATCGGCTAATACAGAGGCCCCTAATGCCGCATCAGTTGGCGCTAGAATGGCAGCAATAAGCGCCGCGTGATACCACCCGATATCCGGAAAAATGACCTTAGCAACGCCTGTTCCCATCACCATGATAAGCGGCAAGGCAATGAGTAACAAACGCGCCGGAATCGCCTGCATTTTACGGAGCTTTCCTAACGAAATTTGCGATGCGTCAGCCGCCAAGACAATAATAAGCGTTAACTCAGCCAAAACATGCAGGCCGCCTTCATTATAGGTCAGTCCAGCGCTATCCATTAAAACCGTTGATAAGGCGAGCCCAGCAAAGGTAAAAATGATAGGCGGCGTAAGGCTTGTACCCTGAATGCGCTTAGACATAAGAGCAAACCCAAAAAACACAGCTCCAAAAATCAGAAATAAATTTAAGGTCATTAAACACGCCTCAAACTGTCAGCACGGTAAAGCACACGACTAAGATTACCTATCCGTTCATGGCGTCCTGTCAAAACAACGGGCATAGCGATGTAATCTAAAATATCGGCATTGACTGTCCCACCGCTCGCGCTCGCCAATAAATGCCCTGTTCCCCCGCAATTAATTTGCGCATCATTGTGGTACCCTTTCCGTAATCCCATTGAAAAAAAGACCGGCAATCCACCCCGTACACATTGTACCGCGCAACCACGATGTGATCGCCCATATCCCGGGTTCATAATGCCCATAAAACATTGTGCATCTAAAATTTCGCCCATTAAACTCACTTCACCAAGATACTCTGTCTTCGGAATTGGCGGCAATATGTTGGGAATAGCCTTAATATCTCCCTTTGCAACACCCAGCATAAAACAATCATTGCGTATAATTTTCACGCCAGATAACTCAACGGTTTGCCCGTCAAATGGACGGATATAAGGGTCCGAACTCCGTTTGCCGACACCGGCTAATACATGGCCTATCCCGTTAACCCATAAAACCGGGTAAGGGTGGAATCCGATACGCCCGCGCAAAGTGACCGGCGTCCCCGTTTCCCATCGCCCCCCGCCTGAGGATAATGCCCGCGTACCCAGGAACCCACCGACCCCGGCTAGCCCCAAAAGCCCGGCCGGAATAGCTTTGAGTAAAAAGCGTCTGTCTTTATCCGGAAGTGCACCATATCCAACATAAAAATCATCTTCATCATTCATGATGAAATCTCCACGGCTTTACGGCCTGTGCCCAGCCTGTCAGGCTTTGCATTGACCCAAATATCGCCCTTAAGTAATTTTACTTCATGCGTTTGCACGCGGTCTTCAAATGGTGCAGGCGCCGCTCCTGTTTCGGGATCAAATTGAAATCCATGCCATGGGCACGTGATCAAGCCGTCTTTCACGCACCCCTCGCCTAAAGGTCCATTTTGGTGAGAACAAACACTAACAATTGCTGAAATACCTTTAGCGTAGCGAAAAACCGCAATCCGTTCACCTTCTGGCGGCATAACGGTAATCGCCTTATTAAGCGGGATAATCATAGGGTCTCCGATCTTGATCCAGCCATCGGTATTGGCCGCCGGATCGGTTGTTTTTAAATCTAACCCGCGCCCTTTAACATTCGCTGCTATATGCAATCCCGATATAATGAAGGCCCCAATTCCGATCGCCCATATAAGTCCGCCGCTCTTATCAAATTGGGCTGTCCCGAGCGCAACATGACCAATGAGAGCCGCATAGGCAATATAAACCCCCATATGCAAAGCTTTCCAGACAGGAGGACGTAATCGCGCCAGCCAAAAATCATGACTTGTCGCCGCCATGATCAATAAAATGACTAACGCTATAAGACCTAGGCTTTCAAAAGGAAAATCAATCGCTACGCCGTAATTGCCATACCCCCCAATAGCGGAAGCCAAAGGATTAATGACACCAAACCCATGATACCACATCAAGGCAAAACCTGCATGTGCAAAGCCGATAATCGCTGTAAATACGCCGAAATGCCGCCGATTATAAAGCAGGGGTTTAAACCGGTCTGACAGGCGCGCCATTGGACCAATAGCTAATATAAGATGCAACATAATAATTGCACAGGTTCCAAGTGCACGCATGGTAATTATCGCTGGGTCAGCGACCTTTGCAGCAAGGCCAAACCCAATGAAACAGCCAAGATAAAGAATAGCGGCAATCAGAATAATAAGATCATAGCCGATTTTTTGCTTATTCCATTGGACTGGAACAAAATTATGGCTCACAGCGCTGTCCCCCAAATCGAAAATGACACCCATAAAATAGCGGCGAAAACAACTGGCATTATAGACCACATGATAACATGGACCTTCCGATGGACGCGTTTCATGATCTTCGGCCTATCAATAAAGGCCATATCAAAACCGCTCCGGGTAATAACATTAACCGTAAAACAGATGCATGACCCTCTATCGGCTCATCGCGGATACCAAGGGTTATAAAATAAAGACCAAATATAATACCGATAAGTAAATATCCGCCCAAACCCCATGATATATATTGCGCGATATATAACATTAGCGCCCTCCCACGCCGCCAAAACGAACTCCTGACAAGTCAGCCATATCACGTTTCCATGTCACTAAATCATCCACATTAAATTTGGAAAGGTCATCATGTCCGCATGCGCGGGCTAAAATTTTCATCAAAGAAATGGATGTATTAAAAAACCGCGTCAATTGCTCGGCTGATTTTTCAGCAATTAGCCGCGCGACCAAATGTTCTTTTTGCGTCGCAATTCCGACAGGGCAATTATTAGTATGACACGCCCGCATTCCCAAACACCCAATCGCTTGCAATGCCGCATTTGACACTGCTATCGCATCAGCGCCTAAAGCAAGAGCTTTAGAAAAATCTGCCGGTGTGCGTAGCCCTCCTGTAATCACAAGGCTCACATCACCGTTCCCTGTCTGGTCAAGATGACGCCGCGCCCGCGCCAAGGCTGGAATTGTTGGTACTGAAATATTATCACGGAAAATAATAGGGGCTGCGCCCGTTCCACCGCCGCGACCATCCAATATGATGTAATCGACGCCAACCTCAAGAGCTGCATCAATATCCTTTTCGATATGCTGAGCCGATAATTTATATCCAATCGGAATACCGCCCGTAAAGTCACGCACCTCATCTGCAAAGGCTTTAATTTGAGCCGGTGTTGTCCAATCCGGAAAACGGGACGGCGAAATTGCAGCTTCGCCCTCTGGAAGGTTCCGAACTTCAGCAATTTTCCCTTTGACTTTTTCGCCCGGCAAATGTCCACCTGTTCCGGTTTTCGCCCCTTGTCCACCCTTGAAGTGAAATGCCTGTACGCGAGATAGTTTTTCCATCTCGAAACCAAATCGGGCCGAGGCTAATTCATAAAAATACCGACTATTGGCCGCCTGTTCTTCTGGCAGCATACCCCCTTCGCCAGAACAAATACCGGTCCCCGCTGTCTCAGCCCCCATAGCCAGAGCCACTTTTGCAGAGGCCGACAAAGCTCCAAAACTCATATCCGATACAAATAATGGAATATCTAACTCAAGCGGTTTTTTGGCCCGAGGACCAATAATTGTTTTTGTTCCAACGGGATCATCATCCAGCAAAGGTACTTTATGGAGCTGTGCCGTTATAAATTGAATATCATCCCAAAGCGGTAGCTCGCCCAAGGGTACGCCCATCGCATCACTAACTCCGTGATGGCCCGTTTTGGACAGGCCATGCTTGGCATATGATTGAATCAAGCCGGTATGAATTTCTGGAGATTGTCCGTGGGATGGATCTGCATATTGCCCTAAATATTCATCCCTATTATAGG
Source organism: uncultured Caulobacterales bacterium (assembly GCA_964654665.1). Taxonomy (GTDB): domain Bacteria; phylum Pseudomonadota; class Alphaproteobacteria; order Caulobacterales; family Maricaulaceae; genus CALCKU01. The sequence goes on from CAZZKV010000015.1 coordinate 4,763, forward strand.
GCTGTGGATTATCAACTTGCCACGCTGCAACTTCGTCTTCATCAACAAATACACTGCCCTCTTCAACCCACGCCGTAAATTTATTCAAGGCTTCGGCATTATCATATTCACTTACGCCTGTATCAATACGAAAGTCCCATTTATGAACACCGCAAATTAAATTATTCCCGGACACATAACCATCTTCAAGCAAAGCCCCTCGATGTAAACAGCGTCCATAAAGAACCGAAACATTGTCTCCAAAACGCACAATAACCAAATCAACATCGGCGACTAAAGCTCCCGCAGGTTTTCGGTCTTCAAGTTCACTCCACTGAGCAATTGCAATCGGTTTCATAATATATCTTTTCTATAATCAAAGAGGGTTAGAGTGCGGATAGTTTTAAATTATATCAAATCGGGGTCAGAAATAATTTCAACTAAAGAAGGTCCGTTATAGATTAATGCTTCGCGAATAGCCTTATCTAAATCTTCCGCTTTTGTTACGCGTCTACCCAGCCCTCCGCAAGCTCTGGCAAAGCCGGCAAAACTCAGATTATGCAAGTCGGTTTGCCATACATGCCAATCTCCGGCCCGTTGTTCCTTTGAAATTTTTCCAAGCTGCGAGTTATTCAGCAAGATATGCGTAATATTCATACCATATTTGACGGCCGTGGTAAATTCCATCGCATATTGCCCAAAACCGCCATCGCCGCTGATTGAAACAACTTTACGTCCCGCAAAAGATTCTTGGTCTTGTGTTGCAGCCCATGCCCCCATAGCGGCAGGGAATGAAAAACCGATAGACCCCAAATATCCTGACATCATAACGCTTTGTCCTTTACATTCAAAATATCGCCCAAAGGAATAGGTATTATTACCAACATCGACAGCAATAGCTGCATCATCCGGCATTACCTGTGAGAGCACATCAAAAATAACAGCCGAATTCAGACCTTTCTCACTTTGATCTTGACGTCGGCTTTCTTTTTCAGCACGCCAGATCGCCCAACGATCCGCCACTTCACCTCTTTGATTTATCATATTGCCTTTATTCAGCTTTGTTGAAAACGCGCGGACAGTCACACCGATTTCACCTAAAACCGGGACATCAATTTCATGAAACCGGCCAAGCTGTACCGGATCGAAATCAACTTGAATAATAGGTTTCGACTTCTCTATTCCGGTATGATTGGAAAATGATGCACCTAAAGCCAAAATCACATCACATTCGTTCATAAACCAACTCGCGATCGGTGTACCGGAACGCCCTAATACGCCTGCAGCCAAAGGATGTGTGTCAGCTATTTGCCCTTTCGCCTTAAACGTCGTTGCAATCGGGGCATCAATAGTTTCTGCAAATTCAATAATACTACCCATGGCCGTTTTCGCGCCATATCCTACAATAATCAAAGGCCGCTGCGCCGTTTCCAAAAGTTTCACAGCCGCGTTAAAGCTTGTTTGGGATGGCTTGATATTCATATCAGCTAGTCGTCCCTTTGGTGAACCTGGTTTCGCATTATCTGCAGCAGGCATTGTTTGGACGTTATCCGGGAAAATCAGATGGGCGACATCCCGATTATCTAAAGCAGCTTTACAGGCCAAATTTGTTAATTCGGCATGATTGGATGAAGCCAAGACGTTTTGGCTAAATTGCGCCACCGGAGCAAAGGCCGCCTTAAGATCAATATCCTGAAACGCGCCCGGTCCAAACACTTGAACTTGAACTTGCCCCGTTAATGCCAGAACCGGTGCCCGATCCACTTTTGCATCCCACAAACCCGTCATAAGATTTGTCGCCCCCGGACCAGCAATAGCAAGACACGCGGCGGGTTTTCCTGTCAATTTAGCATATCCTGAACAGGCAAATGAGGCTGCCCCTTCATGACGAATTCCATAATACCGCATCGCCCCCTTTGTTGTTTGCCGGCGAATGGCATCTGAGAGTCCTAGATTAGAGTGACCAACCATACCGAAAACGCTCGTAACGCCCCAATTAACCATTGTTTCAGCCATCACATCTGTAACCGTAGAAGTGTGATCTTCTTCAGCTTCAAGACCAACATATATGCCGTCATCACGGATCTCTACCGGATAAATATCCTGCCCTGAATCTTCGTGCCCGCCAGGTGGTTTCCCCGTCAGAGGGTCAAAATCCCATCCATGCCACGGACACCGTATCCAGCATTTGTCATCAACGCCTTTTTCAATGGAACCTTCTCCCAAAGGTCCCCCTTGATGCGGGCATTTATTGTCCATGGCTGCATATTGTCCATCAAAATGCGATAGAGCAATTGTTCGAACCCCCGCCTTAGCCGATTTAACACGGCCCTCCGGCAATTCATCTAGTTCTGCCACTTTATACCAAATTCGTTGTGTCATATGAGTCTCTAATTATACCTTTTAACAAGTGATCCAGCCTATCAATCACCTTAGCCTAGCAGAATGATTTTAAGTTATTATTTTATTGGATAACAGAGCGGGACCTAGCCCCTCATATCCAAAACACACCTCATATTTAGAGATTTGAAGACAGGATAAAATCAGCATTGTTAACGTTGTCAACTCTTGTGATCATGAGTATTTTTCAATGAATATTTCACCTTGTTATATTTTTTAAAACACTATGCAATTTCAGCATAGCCGAAATTCAGATACAAATAACCTATAGTAATCAACATACACACCTAGTCACAATTTCGTTATTCTTTTGCCCAAATTCAGAGATATCGTTCATATAGATAGAAGCAATTATTACAAAAAATTGACTTATATTATTAGTGCTACACACAGTATAGAATTGGCCAACACATTATTTATTATTTATTCTCGATCACAGGAACTGCGCATGACTATTCTTGCAACGATTGATGAACCAACGGGCGGGTTAATATTAAAAAATGAAACACGATCTATAGCCTTACATCCATTATGGGTACGCGAGCGCATTAGCGGCCCTGCTGTATTTGATCCTGTAAGCCATCAACGCCTATATGAACATGCACACTTACCCCCTGAACTTCGCATCACAAAAATTATAGCACACAAAACTGAAACTTTAGATGTAAGGTTTAGCGATGGTAAGAAACATCAACTTTTTCTACCGGATATCTATCAAGAACTAGGATGGTCAACAGACCCTGAAACTCTACCTCGCCCCGTCGCATGGAATGCATCTCTAAAAATATTACCCGAAGCAGATTGGAATACACTCGACGATCCTCTGGCTATGAAGACTTTCTTGAGGAATTATTTCATTCACGGATTTTGCATCCTACAAAATACACCGACACATCGCGATAGTCTTAAAACCCTTTCCAAACGATTTGGCTATTTACGAGAAACAAATTTCGGTGAAATTTTTAATGTTGAAACAAAACCGGACCCCACAGACCTTGCTTATACCAATGTCGCGTTAATGTCACATACCGATAATCCTTACCGTAGTCCCGTACCGGGCATTCAATATTTACATTGCTTGCAAAATGAAGTCTCTGGCGGACTCTCAACTCTCGTTGACGGCATGGCGATCGCCAATGGTTTGCGCCGCGAAAATACCGAGCAAGCCGACATATTGGAACACATCCAAGTCCGGTTTCGATATGAAGGACCGTCCGCTATATTAGAAAATCACGGGCCAATCATTGAACGCGATCATCAAGGGGATGTTCGTCATATACGATTATCATCTCGCGTAGATTATGTTCCAGCTCTTAAACCGGAGATATTATCATTGTTTTACGCTGGACGACGCCGGCTTCATGAAATGAGTAATAATAAAGAATACCAGATCCGTTTCCCATTTCGTCCAGGCACATTATTGATGATGGATAATTATCGGTTACTCCATGGACGCACGGCGTTTAACGGCCAACAAGGTTACAGACATTTACAAGGTTGCTATATTGACCACGATGGGCCAGCCAGTCTTTATCGCATGTTAATGCGTGACGGAATAACGACATCTGTAAAACGAGAAGAATAATGAAAACAGTCTCTTTTACAAAAATGAGTGATGGAACCAAAGCCGATTATGCCTTTCTGGCTAAGCATGAATATGAATTCATATCAGGCTTACCCGAACGCATAATAAAGGCTCTGGAGAATTTACGTGACAGTTTTTCAGGTTATAAAATTGACCGTCTTGATCATAGCTTGCAAACGGCAACGCGCGCTGAACGGGATGGCGCAGATATTGACTGGATTATAAGCGCCTTACTTCATGATCTTGGTGATGATCTGGCACCCCTTAATCATGACAGCCTCGCAGCCGCCATTTTAAAACCCTATGTGCGCGAAGAATGTTCTTGGACTGTTAAACATCATGGAATTTTCCAATATAAATATTATGCTGATAAAATTGGTCTCGACCCCGAAGCGCGGCAAAAATATGCTGACCATCAATATTATAATGCCGCTGTGAATTTCTGCGAAAGATGGGATCAAACAAGTTTCGATCCGGATTATTCAAGTTTCTCTCTCAGCCACTTCAAGCCTATGATTAAAACCGTTTTCGAACGCGACGCATGGGACCCGAACATCACGCAAATAGCTATACGATCTAGCTGAATAGACTGTAGACTGGGCTATCTACAATCACGTTAACAATATTATCTAATTTCTGACTGCCTTACCATTATCGAGCAAACTGCTAATACGTTCTTGTGTTTGCGGCGTTTGGGCAAGCCGCAAGAAAGCTCGCCTCTCTGCATCATATATATCCTGTTCTGACCATAGGGTACCGGCATCAATATCACCGCCTGTCACAATTTCAGCAATCTGAGTTGAAACAAAAACATCGTGTTTATAGAGTTTACCTTTCGCATACATGTCCTCGGCCCATGCTATCATTTTTTGGTATTCGCCGCGTCCTGCCATGGCAATAGGTTCGCGAATAAAGGCCTGTTGCTCAGTCCCATTTGCGATCGCTTCCAAAGCTTCAGATAACAATCGGTCCCGATTATTAACAAACCGGTCATTACAACGCAGCATAGCAAGCTCGCGTGCTAAAATAGGAGAACTGGCCGTCTTACCATAGCCCAGAGACATAAAGGCCTCCCAAGCGGCGCTCACAATATCTCCCTCTTTTTTGTTTATCCAGCGGTAAAGCGTTTCTTTACACCCTCCGCCCGCAGGAATAACGCCGACACCGGATTCCACTAGTCCCATATTGGAATTAGCATGGCAAATCACCTGCTTCCCATGCAACACAACTTCGAAGCCTCCGCCTAATGACAAGCCTACGGGAGCGATAACAACGGGAAAGTCAGCCTTAGCCATAGTCTGTACCGTTTGCTGAAAGTGGCTCAAAAATGTGTCCAAACCGTCCCAATCGGCAGATTCAATAAACCCTCGAACAGTATGAAGGTTTACGCCACAAGAAAAATGCTGAGCGTCATTATGAACAATAAGGCCGCGCATTTTATCCGTGGAAATACGGTTTAAGGCCATTTCAAGAACTTGCATAGATCCGGGCCCAAGTGCATTGGCTTTGGAATGGAACTCAACCAATGCAACTCCATCTATATTATAAAAGCTAGCCTCATTATTACCATAAACTGAATCTAAGATTTTTCGATGATCATTAAAGCGTAATGTGCCCGCTGAGCGTATAATATCTTGCCATTCACCATCAAATGTTCGGGCTTTCAAACCTTGGTAAAATGAAGACCCTTTTGCCTGCCTCAAAAATTGCGGCACAGGGCGTTGCTCGCTTTCCAAGCGGTTTATGAAATAATCCGTCCCAATTTCGTCAATTAATTCAAAGGGACCTTTTATCCAATTATACCCCATCTTCATGGCATCATCGATAGACACTGCATTATCACCCACTTCGGGGACGAGTGAAGCGGCATAAGATAAAACCTTTGACATAACAGCCCAAGCGTAATCTCCATATTTTGATTGATCATCCAGAATATGAATTAAGCCCTCTTTTTCAGCCTTAAGCGCAATCGGTATTGTAAGAGCGTTTAAGGGTTCATAATCGCCAGTCTCCAAGTTTAAAACCTGTTTCTGTCCATCTTGAACCCTATAAAACCCCGCACCTGTTTTGCGGCCGCGTTGTCCGTTCGCAATCATATCACCCATCAGCGGTAGTTTATTCCCAACATCATGAAAAGCATCGCCGTTGGGTAAAATAGATACGAGGCTATGGGCCACGTCAGACATCAAATCGATGCCAATTAGATCATAAAGTCCGAAAACACCGGTTTTGGGAATACCCATAGGTCGTCCAAAAACAGCATCGGCCTCTTGAGGGCTGAGCCCCATATCATTAGCTATATGCAGCGCCGTTTGAATAGCATAACATCCCACCCGATTTCCTAAAAAGCCCGGCGTATCAAGGCAAGGCACCACACCCTTACCCAAGCGTTCATCGCAAAATCGGTGCAATTGCTCCATAACTGCCGGATCAGTATCCGTACCCGCCACTAATTCAAGCAGAGGCATAAACCGTACAGGATTAAAGAAATGAGTAATAGCAAAACGCCGACGAAATGTTACCGGCATATCTTCAACTAAAAGCTTAATTGGAATGGTCGAAGTATTGGACGATATAATCGCTGTGTCCTTACAAATTGCATCGAGGGTTTTATAAAGGTCTTTCTTTAAATCGAGCCGTTCTAAAATCGCCTCTGCAACCCAATCACACTGAGCTATTTTATCAATATCATCGCGGATATTACCGACCGTAATCCGGTCTGCAATTTCTAGGCTGAGAACACCCATATCAGCCGGGTTAGAAATACGATCAAGGCCCTTTTGAGCCAATGCATTGATATCCCCCTCGCTGCTGGGTAAATCGAGTAAAATAACATCACATCCCGCATTCGCTGCTTGGCCGGCAATACCAGCCCCCATTGTACCCGCACCAATAACGGCTACCTTTTGAATAGTCATACAACTTGTCTTTCTGATTGAACGGATTCTATAAACCAGCGCAAAGCCATTAAAGTTTGCTTAGGGGCCTCAAGCGGTAACATGTGGCCATAATTTTCAATTATCGTCGGCGTTACGCCTAAAGTTTCAGCCAAAGCTTTACCTGATTTTAAAGGTGTCATTTTATCAGCACCGGCTAAAATACAATGCGCCGAAACAGTAAGTTGTCCTGCTATATCGTCGCCGCCTTTATAATTCGCACAAGCTTGCAAATCAGCCGCCAATGGGTTTTGGCTCATGATTGCGCGCGAAATAGCGATTGGCTGCATTCCAGGTACCGCGCTAATACCCATATGCGCCTCTGGACCAAATCCCCAATTACACATCATATGCGCCGCCTTTGCGGCGCTTTCTTTTGCTGTATCAATCAAGGCTTGATTAACAGCAATAGACGCCGCTGTTCCGACCGCGCAAATGGACAACATTCTATCCTGATGGGTCTTGGCTAATTCAAGAGCGCTAAGAAATCCTTGGCTGTGTCCCACGACATGCGCGGCATTAACACCCGTTTTATCAAGAAGTTCAACCAGCCAAGGGCCACTCTCTTCAATGGTTTTAAAAGCCTCACCACCAGATAAGCTATGCCCCGGCAAGTCCGGTGCCAAGACACTATAGCCATGATAAGAAAACCAACGCGTTTGCAGAGCCCATGTTCGGTGGTCTCCGCCGCTGCCATGGATAAATAAGACCGTCGGCAATTCCGGATCAAAATCTTTTCCACCCGTCGCCACATAAACTGGGGTTTTGTTAATCTCCAATTCCATTATCGTACAGCTCGCAAAGCGGCCTTCAAACCTTTCGCAAAATCTACCTTTATGTCTTTGATGTCTTCCAATCCAACCGATACACGAATTAAATCTTCACTGATTCCAGCAGCTTCCATAGCTGTGGCCGTCAAGCGCGAATGAGTTGTGCTGCCAGGATGAAGTACTAAAGTCCGGCTATCACCAACATTGGCAAGATGCGAAGCCAGACTCACGGTATTAATAAAGGCTGCGCCACCCTTACGTCCCCCGGTAACACCAAAACATAACATCGCACCCGCCCCCTTGGGAAACATCTGCTCTACATGCGGATCCGCATTTAATTCCGGGTGTCGTACCCATGTCACCCCTTCTTGATCAGATAACCAATCGCGTAACGCTGCTGTATTGGCGACATGTTTTTGCATCCGTAAGTCTAATGTCTCAACACCTTGTAAAATCAGAAAAGCGTTATGGGGAGAAAGCGCCGCACCTAAATCTCGCATAGCCTCACTACGGATTTTCATGACAAAAGCCGTTGGGCCAAATTCTTCCCAAAACCTCATTCCGTGAAATGGTCCGTAAGGCTCGGTCATTTCAGGAAAACGGCCATTACCCCAATCGAAATTACCACCATCAATAATACACCCACCAATCGCCGCGCCATGCCCGCCTATCCATTTGGTAACAGAATGAATCACGATATTAGCCCCATGATCCAAGGGCCTGTTCAAAGCCGGCGTGGCAAAAGTCGCGTCCACGACAACAGGCACTCCCATGGTTTTTGCTACCTTTGAAATTTCGGGTAAATTTGACACTTGCATGCCTGGATTGGAAATAGATTCGCAAAAAACCAACTTGGTATTCGGTTTAATTGCCGCTGCAAGGGTGGCACTGTCATTAATGTTAATAAAATCACAACTAATACCGAAACGTTTCAATGTATATCGAAGCGTTGTCGCCGTTGACCCATAAATTTGTTCTGACGATACAATATGGTCGCCTGCAGAACAAAGCGTAATAAAGGTAGCAAATAAAGCAGACATACCAGAGGCTGTGCAAATAGCCCCCGCGCCGCCTTCTAATGCGGCAAGGCGCTGTTCAAGAACAGCAACAGTAGGATTAGATATACGTGAATATATATGCCCGCCTTGTTCGACATTAAACAAGCTAGAGGCCCCTTGAACATCATTAAATACATAGGATGTCGTTTGATATATAGGCACAGCCCGAGATCCATAATCGCTTTCGGGAGTATAGCCTGTATGAAGGGCAATTGTGGCTGGCTTAAAATAAGAAGAATGAGTCATATATCCCTGTAAAACGAAAGTTTTGCTCTGCCAATATCGGGATGACTTATTTATAAGACTTAATAAGTCTTATTAGAACATTCTGTCATTGTTACCCCCATGATTATGATTAGAGTCACATCATGAGGTATTCTGCATTTCATATATTAAAAGAAGCCGTAAGGGGTCATAAAGGTTGGAAACCCGTTTGGCGTAAACCGGAACCGCAATCAAACTATGATATCATTATAATAGGCGGCGGTGGCCATGGCCTTGCTACAGCTCATTATTTAGCCTCAGTATTTGACAAAAAGCGCATTGCTGTTCTCGAAAAGGGGTGGATTGGCGGCGGCAATGTTGGGCGAAACACAACAATCATTCGATCCAATTACCTACTCCATGAAAATGAAGGATTTTACGAGTTTTCACTCAAACTTTGGGAGGGGTTAGAACAAGATATACATTACAATGCGATGGTCAGCCAGCGCGGCGTTTTAAATCTTTATCATTCCGATCCCCAGCGCGATGCCTATGTACGACGCGGCAATACAATGGCCCTTAATGGTGCCGACCCTGTTTTGCTCGACCAAGAAGGCATAAGAAAGCTATATCCATTTTTAAACTTCAACAATGCACGTTTTCCCATTCAAGGCGGCTTGCTCCAACCGCGCGGCGGAACTGTCCGTCATGACGCTGTGGCTTGGGGTTATGCCCATGCGGCAGATAAATGCGGCGTTGATATAATCGAAAATTGCGAAGTCACAGGATTCAATATTCACAATGGCCACTGCATCGGTGTTCAAACGACAAAAGGTCTTATTGGAGCCAAAAAAATTGGCATAACCGTTGCCGGTCATTCAAGCCGGGTCATGGCCATGGCTGGGATGCGCCTGCCCATAGAAAGCCATGTCTTGCAAGCCTTTGTCAGCGAGGGTTTAAAACCCCTTATTAACGGCGTCATCACTTATGGTGCCGGACATTTTTATGTCAGCCAATCAGATAAAGGCGGACTTGTTTTTGGCGGCGATATTGACGGATATAACACCTATGCCCAACGCGGTAATCTGCCAGTTATCGAAGATGTATGCGAAGGCGGGGTAAGCCTCATGCCAATGATCGGAAAAGCCCGTCTATTACGTATGTGGGGGGGTATTATGGATATGTCTATGGACGGCTCACCTATCATCGACAAAACCCATATTGAAGGTCTCTATTTTAATGGGGGGTGGTGTTATGGCGGCTTTAAAGCCACGCCCGCCAGCGGCTATAGTTTCGCCCATCTCATAGCAACCGATGAACCCCACGCAACAGCCAGAGCCTATCGTATGGATCGGTTTTCACGCGGCCTTATGATTGACGAAAAGGGACAAGGCGCTCAGCCTAATTTACATTAATCATGATAATCAACCACCCTCTTCTTGGTCCGCGTGATGCTTCGGAATTTACCTATTTAGGGGATGGGGCACTGCTTGACCGTCCCAACCCTAAATCTGAAACTGCCGCAGATGAATTTTATGAATACCAATATTTACGCAATAATCCGGCCGGACAACATCGCGAGCTGTGGTACCATGAACACGGGGATCGCTCATGGCTGGTGGTAACCCGCAATACGGTAAGTCACGAAATATTAAAAGTCGAACTGGCCCGTGATGTAAAGCGCAGTCAATCATGAGCCTTGTTCAAACCGATAAACCTCTCAATTTCATATTTGACCAAAAAGCCTACCAAGGATTTGAAGGCGATACGCTGGCTTCAGCTCTCATACGAGCTGGCGTTAAAATCATTGGACGTAGCTTTAAGTATCACCGTCCTAGAGGCCTTATGGGGTCTGGAACAGAAGAACCTAATGCCTTGGTTGAAATTCATCATAAAGGCGTTTGCGAGCCTAACCGAAGGGCAACAACCATTAAACTCTTTGAGGGATTGGAGGCCCGCAGCCAAAATTATATCGGTTCGCGCAATTTCGATCTACTAGCCGTTAATGATTTCATTCATCCATTTCTATCGGCAGGTTTTTATTATAAAACATTTATGTGGCCCAAAGCTTTTTGGGAGAAATTTTATGAGCCCGCCATTCGCCGAGCAGCTGGGTTGGGCACACTGTCAACAGCTGCTGATCCAGATAGCTATGACAAAGGGTTTCTGCATTGTGATATCCTCATTATCGGTGCGGGACCTGCCGGATTACTGGCAGCCTTGAACCTTGGACACGCCGGTAAACGCATCATCCTCGCGGATGATGATTTTCATATGGGCGGGCGATTACTCAGCGAGACTTTTGAAATAAACGGTGCTCATGCAATCGATTGGATAGCAAAAACGCTCGCCACCCTAGAGGCTATGCCCAATGTTCGCATAATGCCCCGCACATCCATATATGGCGTTTTCGACCACGGGATTTATGGTGGGCTGGAAACTAAATCCGATAAAATAGCGCAAAAAGGTCCGCGCCACAATCTCTGGCGCATCTATGCACAGCATAGTATTGTGGCCACGGGCGCCACGGAACGCCCACTTGTCTTTGCCAATAATGATCGCCCCGGCGTTATGTTGGCTAGTGCTCTTCGAAGCTATAAAAATCGCTTCGGTATAGATCTTAAGAATGTGGCCCTGTTAACCAATAATGATGACGGCTTACGAACGCAAGCCAGACATATAATTGATACCCGTAAGGATCAGCACATTATGGATGTTGGCGGACGTAGGGGTGTAAAGTCTGTAACGCTTAATACCGGCAAAAAGTTATCAATTTCGCATATTGCTATGTCCGGAGGATGGAATCCCAATATCCATCTAACATGCCATAAACGCGGACGACCGGTATGGGATGAGGCCTTGGCCTGTTTTATTCCAGATACAGATAAGTTGCCCCGTGACATGAGTGTGATTGGCGCCGCTAATGGAACCTTCTCAACACAAGGAGCCTTTAAGGAGGCCAATAATGTTTCTAAAAAATTGGGGGCATCCCCCCTTCCCGTGCCAGAAGCTGAAGACAACCCCATCAATATAAAACCATTTTGGCATGTCAAAGGTACGAAACGGGCATGGGTTGATTTTCAAAATGATGTCACCGCCAAAGATATTACGCTCGCCCACCAAGAAGGGTTTTCTTCAGTCGAACATGTTAAACGCTACACCACGCTTGGTATGGCAACAGACCAAGGCAGAACCTCTAATGTTACTGGGTTGGCTATTCTGGCTAACACTACCGGACAAACGATTGCAGAGACGGGAACCACAATATTTCGCCCACCGTATACGCCTGTCCCAATTGGCGCTTTTGCAGGCCCGCACCGTGGTCATAACTTTAAACAAATTCGCCTGACCCCTAGTCATAAATATGCTTCGGAAAACAGTGCGGTATTTGTGGAAACGGGATATTGGAAACGGGCCCAGTGGTTTACTCGTAACGGCGAGACGGGATGGCGGGACAGTGTTGACCGCGAAGTCATAATGACCCGTCAATCCGTCGGAATTTGCGATGTAACAACACTTGGAAAAATTGATGTACAAGGCCGTGATGCCGGCAAATTCCTCAATGAGGTATATGTAAATACGTTTTCAACCCTCAAAATTGGCCGATGTCGGTATGGGTTAATGTTACGCGAAGACGGAATAGCGATGGACGACGGAACTTGCGCTCGCCTCTCTGAAACACATTTTATTATGACAACAACCACTGCCAAGGCCGGGCCCGTTTTCCAGCATCTCGAATTTATCCGCCAATGTCTTTACCCCAACATGGATGTTCATTTGATTTCAACGACAGATCAATGGGCGCAATTTTCTGTAGCTGGGCCCAATGCCCGCGCATTGTTACAAACAGTCATTGATACCGATTACGATATATCCAATGATGCATTCCCTTATATGGCATGCGGCGAAATTACGGTTTGCAATGGAATACGGGCACGATTATTCCGTTTGTCATTCTCTGGCGAACTGGCTTATGAAATTTCCGTTCCTGCCCGTTACGGTGATGCGTTGATCCGAATGTTAATGCATGCAGGCAAGCCGTTTAATGCCATCATGTATGGAACCGAAGCGCTCGGCGTGATGCGTATTGAAAAAGGTCACGCCGCAGGCAATGAACTTAATGGGCAAACTACAGCCCACGCATTAGGCTTAGGCAGTTTTGTCTCGAAAAAGAAAGACTGCATAGGCAAAGTACTATCGCAGCGCAATGGGCTGGTCGGTGACGCTACCATGACAATGGTTGGCATTATGCCGGTTAATTCAAATGATCAATTAACAAATGGGGCTCATTTCATTTCCCAGAACAAAGAAGTTATTGCTAAAAATGATCAGGGTTATTTAAGTTCCGTGGCGTGGTCTCCAATGCTTGACAGTTATATTGGACTTGGGTTTTTGAAGAACGGGAAAAACCGCACAGGCGAGATCATTCAGGCTGTTGACTTTGTCCGTGACAATCACATCAAAGTCAAAGTCGTCAGCCCGCATTTCTTTGATCCAGAGGGGGAGCGCTTACGTGTCTGATTTTACACCGACATTACCGCTCGATGGTTTTTACCAGCAATGGAACGGGCTTATCATTAAAGAACATGATAGCAGCGAGATAGTGTCTTTGGCCGTAGCGCAAGGACAAGAAAAGACCTTCATGCAAATATTCAAAAAGACGTTCGGCATGTTTCCTCCGAAACCTGCAAAAGCCATAGCCCTTAAAGATGGCTTCGCAATATGGTCAACACCGGATCAATATTTCCTAATCCTTGACAACCACACGATAGATAGTGACCGCCACATTGCTGCAACATTTTCAGGTACGGCCTATACAACGCTGCAAACAGATGGTTGGGCTTGTATCGATATTATGGGCGAGTCCATTTATGATATTCTAGATCGGGTCATTGCCTTAGATTTACGTAACGCGTCACTATATTTTGCTACCCGAACCAGCGCCTATCACATGGCTGTTATTATCGTAAAATTAAGCGATAGAAGTTTTCGGCTTATGACCCCGCGCAGTTCAGCCCACTCTTTCATAAAAATGCTCATACATACAGCAGATAATGTATTTAGCTAATATTACTATCCGGAAAACTGGCCTTTCGTTCGTCCATATATCGCAGTAATCGCGCATCAATATCTGGATCCAGTTCAGGCGGTTCATATTCATTTAACATGGTCTTATAAACCTGTTCGGCTCGATCTTCGGCTGATAACGATCCATCCTCCACCCATTGCTCAAAACTATTATTATCGGCAACGTTAGAACGGTAAAATGCCGTCTTAAAATTCTTTTGCGTATGCTCACACCCTAGAAAATGCTGCCCAGGGCCAACTTCCGCAATCGCATCCATCGCTTGTCCATTGGCTGACATATCAACGCCTTTAGCAAAGACTGCCATCATTCCAGCCTGATCCGCATCCATAATAAATTTCTCATACCCCATGGCCAAACCGCCTTCGAGCCACCCAGCAGTATGGAGCATGAAATTCACGCCGGCCATCAAGCCTGTTTGCAAAGAATTAGCCGATTCATATCCCGCTTGAGCGTCCGGTACTTTAGAAGCGTTAAAGCCACCAGCGGACCGGAAAGGCACACCTAACCGTCTCGCTAGCGCAGCGCTCATATTGATAATGAGTGAAGCTTCAGGTGTCCCAAATGTTGGAGCTCCTGTTTGCATTGACATAGAGGTTACAAAATTTCCATAAATGACAGGTGCTCCAGGACGAACAAGCTGAGTGAGGGCCATACCCGCCAAGCCTTCAGCCAAACTTTGTGCGGCCACACCAGCAGCTGTAACAGGCGACATCGCGCCAGAAACAACAAAAGGGCTTGGCATGGCGCATTGCCCATGACGGGCATAATTTTTGAGCGCCCCCAGCATAACCCGGTCCCATGTCATCGGCGAGTTCGCATTAATAAGGCTAACGAGAACACAATTCTCTTCAACGAAATCATCGCCAAAAACAATTTTGGCCATATCCACTGTATCCAGCGCGCGCTCAGGCTGTGTTACTGAACCCATAAAAGCTTTATCTGAGTATTTTATATGACTGTAATTCATATCAAAATGACGTTTATTCACCGGCAAATCTACCGGCTCACAAACCGTTCCGCCGCTATGATGCAAATTAGGTGACATATAAGCCAGTTTTACAAAATTACGGAAATCTTCAATATTGGCATAACGGCGCCCCTCTTCTTTTGAATAAACAAATGGCGGGCCGTAAGCTGGTACTAAGACCGTATTATTTCCACCAATTTGAACATTGTTTTCAGGATTGCGTGCATATTGTGTAAATTCCTTAGGCGCGCTGGCTCGGATGATCTCCCGGCACATGCCGCGCGGAAACCGGACCCGTTCCCCATCTGCTTTGGCGCCGGCTTTAACAAAATAATCAATTGATTCCTGATCTTGTTGAATATTAAGGCCAACGTCTTCCAATAGAGTATCCGCATTATATTCAAGTTGCGCCAAATCCGTATCATTCAAAACAGAATAGGTCGGTATATTCCGTTTAATATAGGGGGCACGCTGCGGGGTATTATTTGCAACGGCCGCGGCACGGCCTGCGCGTCCTCCTGTACGTCCTCGTCTGGCCATTGGTATCTCCTCTTAACGCGTCCCTGTTTCAGGGTAATAATCAAATTGCGGCAACCCATCTGTGATCTTATAATAAGCGGCCTTTTCGGCCACGAAAATATGACCTTTAACCTCCAGCCCCGCTGTATCATTCAGACTACCAGCTAAAATACTGACCGTGTCGCGAGATTGCGCATCCCAAAACAAATAGCACCCGCAAGATAGGCAATGTCCCGATTTCGATTGATCTGAAATTGGCAACCAATTCACAGGGCCCGAAACAGATAAGTTTTCACGCTTTACTCCTGCGGCTGCAATATAGTGCCCCGTTAAGCGCTGGCATTGATTGCAATGGCAGTACCAGATGTCGGACAAATCCACGGCTTTATAAGTCACGTCGCCGCAAAGACATTGTCCGGAATATGTCACGGCCACAGCGGTGATCCTTTCCTGTGATACCATCTCGCGCTCGGGCTTTTAATGAATAAAACATAGCGATCAGTTTGACTTGTATTCTTAAAATTTAAGAGCTGTGTGTTACGGGGCATAAATATCCTTATTCATGCCGCCGATGTATCTGGGGTCCATGGCGTTCTATCGCCCAAAACCCCCGACTTTTTTACAACATCACCAACCCATTTTTCTTGCCTATATGCCATAACGTGAACCCCGCTAACACCTGATGTCTCTTTGAGTTGTTGCATTAACTCTATGCATATCTTTCGACCCTCCCGCAGCGGTTTATCCGCATGACGCAGACGATCAATAATAGCATCCGGGATATGCACACCCGGTACATTATCACGCATCCAAATTGCTGTTTTAGCCGATGGCAACACACCCACACCGATAAGAATATACGCTTTTTCGGTTAGCCCTCTGTCAACAGCTCTTGCCATAAATTCTTTCAAAATATCCATATCAAAACAATATTGTGATTGAATATATTCAGCCCCAGCTGCAATTTTTTTAGCCAATTGATCTGTGCGGTTTACAATCGGCGGAACAAAAGGGTTAATTGATGAACCGATAAATAATTTAGGCGGCAAGTCTAATTTACGTCCGCTCAGAAATTGAGACTGGTCCCGTAACACTTTCAAAGTTTGCGTCAGTGACACACTATCAAAATCAAACACCGGCTTCGCTTCAGGATGATCACCAGCCCCAACATCATCACCAGATAAACACAATGCATTACATACCCCTAAAGCGGCAGCCCCTAAAGCATCGCCTTGTATCGCTATTCTATTTCTATCACGGCATGAGATTTGTAGAATTGGAGAATATCCGGCCCGCGTTAAAATTGCACACACGGCGAGACTCGACATATGACAATGTGCTCCAGAACCATCTGTCGCATTAATAGCATCTACATAGCCATTAAATAAGGAAGCCCGCGTTAGAACTTCGTCAGGATCAGCAGAGTCAGGCGGTGCTATTTCTGTCGTCACAGCAAAATGGCCCGCCCGTAAAACCTGTTCAAATCGTCCATGCGACACATGACCCGGCAATTGCGGTAATGGATCGCCCGGATTCGTACCCAGCCTTTCAGCATCCTGCTCCAAGCCTTTTATCGCTATTATATCATTCATGGTCCGCTCGGTTTTCACGGGCGAGCTTTAACCATGTCGAAGTCCCTTTTTCGCGGTAATCAACAGCAAAATCTATAACTTTTATCGCCTCACTGTCTTTCATCCGCGCTGCGCCGTCCCATGCTGCCACCCAAACGCAGCGCATTTCAGGTTTAACTTCGCACATTCCATTAGCCCGCACACCCCCGCAAGGACCATTGCGGATCGTCTTTGGGCAATTCATAGGGCAACTCATACCTGTCTTAGACAGAGCACAATTGCCGCACATTTGACAATCAAACAAGAAACCTTTCAATCCTGCTTCCGCAGCCGTAATCGGTTTATCAAGACGGTTTCCAAATATTTTAGTCACGCCGCGCAGACTCGCTAAAATAATGGGGTTTACGGTGTTATATAGGCCTTCCATAAAACGGGATTGCCGAACAGCCCATAAACGAACGCTATACATGGGACGTCCTTATTTTTGAAACAGGTTCAACGCCCAAAAAAGAAATGGCTGTCGCCAAATTTCCAAAACCAACAAGATGATACTGAAATGACAGACCTAATTTTAACGCTATTTCTTGAGCTTTTATTTTTAAACTTTGATCTGATCTTTGGGCCAAAAAAATTAGTTTTTTTCTAGCTTCACCGAAATATTCAAAACTTTGTCCACTCTCCAATACGTCTCGGGTTAAATCGTCAAAATGTCGAATGAGATAATCCGTTAAAAAAAGAGCTCCAGATTCTTTTTTTTGTAGAGCATTATAACGGCTCAACCCTGCATAAACGGCGCTACAATGCACTCCGGGCAATCGAAGCGCATTAGGATAGGACTTGAGTAAAACATCCAAAGCACCTTGTGTGCCGCAATCCCCATACCCGATTAAAATGCGATTAAATATTTTCGCCCGTTTATCCAATATTGCTTTAAGCTCAGAGACAATATCTTCAGGTCGATTATGTAAGTCTGCAGGTAAATATTGTAACTCTGCTTGCTGCGAAAATTGTTTCAAAAGATAATCAATATCCTTGGCCAGTGCTCCGCAGGCAATTATTAATGTCTTATGAGCAGATTGCTTAACCATCACCTACCGGTTTTTACCCATAATCGTTTTGGCCAATTCCGAGCTCATTGCCGCATCACGCCCATAGGTATGTGCATTAATAGCATCGGCAAATTCTTGATTGAGCGGCGCCCCTCCAACCATAACCGGTAATTCTTTGAGGATATTCCGCTTATCCAGCTCTTCAATTACAACCCCCATATAAGGCATAGTTGTTGTTAGTAGCGCCGACATTCCCAAAATATGCGGTTCATGAGTATCAATGGCTCGCAAAAATTCATCTACATCCGTATTGATACCAAGGTCAAAAACCTCAAAACCAGCGCCTTCTAGCATCATACCTACAAGGTTCTTTCCAATATCGTGAATATCGCCCTTAACTGTCCCAATAACGAACTTCCCTGTACTGGCCGCATTTTCAGTCGATGCAAGAATAGGCCGCAGCAACGCCATACCACCTTTCATTGCATTAGCGCTTTGTAGAACCTCGGGCACAAATAAAATACCGTCACGAAAATCGATACCCACAATACGCATACCTTCAACAAGTGCATTATTAAGCACCATATTCGCGTCCCACCCGCGTTCGAGTAAAATTTGCGTACCTTCTGTAACTTCCGGTATCATTCCATCGTAAAGATCATCCATCATTTGCTGGACAAGCTCATTATCATCCAAGTCCTTAAGGATAATTTCTGCGTCTTGATCACCCATAAAATTCTCCGAAACGGATTACCTAAGCTAAGCCAATAATCTGGCCGTCTTCATCAAGCCTAATATCCAAAGCAGCAGGATGACGCGGAAGGCCCGGCATCCGCATAATTGTTCCGCATATAGCCACGACAAAGCCAGCCCCCGCATTTAACGTCGCCTCTCGAACTTCGACCGTATGGCCCGATGTTGCACCAAGCTGTTTCGGGTCTGTAGAAAAACTGGATTGGGTTTTGGCAATGCAAATCGGTAAATGCCCGAAACCCATTTTTTCGATTTCGCGAAAAGCCGATTTTGCGACAGGACTAATTGTAATTGCGTCAGCACGGTAAATTTCCTTAGCGACTTTTTCGACCTTCACTGCAAGTTTATCTTGATCCTCATACATGAGACGGACGGTTGGTTTGGGTTTATCCAATTCGTCTTTGACAGCCATAGCCAAGGCCTCTGCGCCCGCCCCGCCTTCGGCCCAATGCCGAGCAATAACCATCGGCACATTTTCGCGATCACAAATCTCTTTGACAACATCAATTTCTTCATCTGTATCATGAACAAAATGATTAATGGATACGATAGGCGTCAATCCGAATTTTTTTAAGTTTTGAATATGACGTTCAACATTTACACACCCTGCACGCACGGCCTCTACATTGGCCGAACCTAAAGCCGTTTTGGCAACACCTCCCTGCATTTTCATAGCACGGATTGTGCAGACCAAAACAACAGCATCAGGGCGAAGCCCTGACTGACGGCATTTAATATCAAGGAACTTTTCAGCCCCTAAGTCGGCGCCAAATCCAGCTTCAGTTACGACGACATCTGACAATTTCAGAGCCGTTTTCGTCGCCACAACCGAATTGCAACCATGGGCGATATTTGCGAATGGGCCGCCATGAATAAAGGCAAGGTTATGTTCAATCGATTGTACAAGATTAGGCTGAAAAGCATCTTTAAGCAAAACCGTTACAGCTCCATCTGCTCCAATATCTCGGACAGTTACCGGTTTCTTTTTACGGGTTTTGGCGACAATGATATCACCAATACGCGTTTGTAAATCTTTCAAATCTGTTGCCAGACAAAAGATTGCCATAATCTCAGAAGCCACAGTTATATCAAATCCACCTTCACGAACAATGCCTTGTGTTGGCCCACCTAACCCCATCACAATATGGCGCAAAGCGCGATCATTCATGTCCACAACCCGGCGCCATGTAATTCGGCGCGGATCAATATCAAGCTCGTTACCCCATTGCATATGATTATCCAGCATGGCGGAAATTAAAGAATGAGCCGATGTAATTGCGTGAAAATCACCATTAAAATGTAGATTAATATCTTCCATAGGCAGTACTTGCGCCCGCCCTCCGCCTGCCGCACCGCCTTTCATACCAAAACACGGCCCCAAAGACGGCTCGCGCAAACAAACCATGGATTTTACGCCAATTCGGTTTAAACCATCATTTAAACCAACTGACGTGGTTGTCTTACCTTCCCCTGCTGGCGTTGGCGTCACTGCGGTCACTAAAACCAACTGCCCATCCGGCTTACTTTGCAAACTATTGATATAATCCAGTGACAATTTAGCTTTATAGTGACCAAAGGGCACCAATGCCTCGGCTGGAATATCTAATACTTCCCCTACCAGAGGTAAAATTGGCTTCATTACGGCCGCCCTGGCAATTTCAATATCGGGCGCTCCAGGAGCGGGAAGGGTTTGTTGTGTCATAAATGTTCCCTTTATTATCAAAAAACTAGCAATAACTGGGTATTAAACTTCACAAAATACGCCGCAAAATATACATATTTCGACAGGTGAAAATTGAGGCTTTCATCCTCATTCGCCTTTATTCCCAATACCCTTATGACAAAAATCATAATTTGGAATAGTTTTGCAAGAAATTAAATCAGCACTCTGAAATACCCTAAATCATGTTAAGTATTAATCGAAAACAACCTCAGAAATGCCATGAACATAGTCATTACATTGCAAGTCCATAAGGTCTACCGTCAATTTAAGGTCTATATTGCAATTATTGCAAAAGTTTTTATTACGAGTTTAATCGAGACT
>CAZZKV010000015.1:25786-66550 GCA_964654665.1 uncultured Caulobacterales bacterium
TAAGGTCTATATTGCAATTATTGCAAAAGTTTTTATTACGAGTTTAATCGAGACTTACAGCATCTATCATGATAAATTCCGAACATGGTTCATCAAGGGTAGCTTTGTTTCGGATAAGCAAAAGAAAAATTATCATACCCTCTATGGCAATATCATGGAAAACACCACTAAACTAAACCCGGGTGTCTCTTTTAAAGCCTTATCTTTTAATAAATATCGGCTAAAGCGCTAATGTTTGGAAATAATTCAAAACATACAACCCAGAAAATCGGCTTCTTATTAATACCTGATTTTTCAATGATTGCCTTTACTGCCTGTATTGAACCCTTACGGGCCGCCAATCGCATGAGCCGAAAGACTCTTTATGAATGGCAAACGCTCAGTTTGGATGGTTTGCCTGTAACAGCGAGTAACCGCGTTACAATAACGCCGGATAATTCTTCTGCAGAAGCCCATGATTGTGACGTAATATTTGTTTGTGCAGGCTTACGTCCGCGGCGATTTTTATCACAAAACCTTCGCGGAGAAATTCGTAAGTTTGTCCGACGCGGCACTCCATTAGGCGCAGTTTGTACAGGATCAGAAGCGCTTGCTTATGCAGGTGTCTTAACAGGTTATCGCTGTACGATACATTGGGAAAACATTGAAGCCTTTAAAGAAACATATCCAGACCTTGATATTACAGCAACATTGTTTGAAATTGATCGTAATCGCTATACATGTTCAGGTGGCACGGCTGCTATTGACATGATGATCCATGCCATAAAACTTGACCATGGCGATACATTAGCATTAACTGTGGCAGAGCAACTTTTACATAATTATATACGCGAGCCACAAGATAACCAACGTATGGCCATTGAGCACCGTACGGGTATTCACCATCCCAAGCTGTTAGCCGCAATTGGATATATGGAAGCCCATATCGAGCACCCCATGCTGATCGAACAGCTCACTCAAACTATTGGATTATCCCTCCGGCAATTAGAACGCTTATTTAAAGAACAGTTAGCCACAACGCCGGGCAGATATTACCTAACATTACGCCTTGAAAGAGCTCGACAATTTCTGCGTCAAACGTCACTGTCAATTATGGAAATCAGCCTTGCTTGCGGGTTTAACTCGGCATCCCATTTTTCTCGCAGTTATAAAAATCATTATGGCCACTCCCCTTACCAAGAGCGGTTATGAGAACGGTTTGCGTTTCAGTAAATTACGCGGGTCCGTTCGCAAGATAGCCATCATTGAGCGTGGGCGGGGGACCGGAATATAATCACCAGCTTCCTCTGGGGCTTCACGGCGCGTCCGGCGATAAATCGCATAAACCATCAAACAGAAATGTACGGCTGCTGTAAAAGCGAACATGGACGGGGCACCGTAGAAGGTCATAAAAATAGGTGCAATAGACGGTCCAATAATAGATCCCATACCGTAAATTAATAATAACCCACCACTTATCGCTACAAATTCATGTGGCTCTGCATAATCATTAGCATGCGCGGCTGACAACCCAAAAAGCTGCATACCAAAAGCGCCATAAACCCCTCCGCCGAGCAACAAGAAGGTTAAAGATCGCTCACTATATTGCCAAATAAACACGCCAGCAATGACACAAGCCCCTGACATTATAATTAGTAATCGCCGCCGTCCAAATTTGTCGGACAACCATCCAACAGGCCATTGCAATAAAGCGCCCATAGCAATCGCGACACTCATAAATAAAGACACAACAATAACGGGATGCCCTAATCTTTGAACAAAAACCGGCGCCACGCCCCAAAAAGCCCCATTAGCCAATCCGACAATGAAACATCCAACAACGGCTAAAGGTACGGTACGAATAAGTTTTCGCAAATTCAACGACGTTTGCGTGACGGCAGCGGGTGCCTTGGATGCACTCAATGATATTGGAAATATCGCCAGACAAATACAAATAGCAACCAGTGAAAATAAAATAAAACCATTCGGGTCAGCCATGGTTAGCATAAACTGCCCTGCGGTCACGGCGCCTAAATCCACCATACGATAAATCGAAAGCACTTGCCCACGTTTTTCATTGGGTGCCTGCTCGTTAATCCAGCTTTCAATCAACATATAAAGGCCAGCAAAACTAAACCCCGTTAAGAGCCTTAGAATAACCCAAACACCAATATTTATGGCAATTACATGTATCAAAGCTGCAGCAGCCGTCAGAGCAGAGAGAGCAGCAAAAACGCGGACATGGCCCACACGTTTTACTAAAAACGGAGTCCCTAAACAGCCTGCCATAAAGCCTGCATAATAAGCTGAAGTGAATACACCGATGACAACTAACGGGAACCCTTCAAGGGCAGCCCGTATGGCCACTAAAGTCGAGAGCAGTCCTCCTCCCGCTAATAGGATCGCAGCAGATAGAAGCAAGGCCCCAACGGAAGACAGCACTGCCTTCATTCTCTTCATCCTTAAAGCAGACGTACTGCACCTGTGCCATCGCGCACATAAATCGCCATATTCGCCTCTTTCGCTTTACGCAAGGCAAAAGCTGTTGGGCCGGAAATTGAGAGTATAGCCAAAACGCCGCACCGCGCCGCTTTCTCAACAATTTCATAGGAACACCGGCTCGACATTAAAACAAAACCGTCCTCCCGCTTGATATTTGCGCGGGCTATCGCTCCCAAAAGTTTATCCATCGCATTATGTCTCCCAACATCTTCACGGACTATTTTGATTTCGCCCGCCAAAGTAACCCAAGCTGCTGCATGAACGCTTCGAGTTTGAGCGTTAAGTGGTTGACTTTGCGATAGATTGGCCATGGCTTGCATCATGGCCGCGGGATTTAATTGAGTTCGGACATTTGAAACAGATGGCAACCGCTTAAACAAAATATCCGCATTTTCAAGTCCACATAGACCGCAGCTTGCCGAGCCCACCATATGACGGCGGCGCTGTGTTACGTCCAATCGATCTAGAGCTGATTGCGTAATTTTAAATCTAAGATCAACCCCTTGTTGGGAGAGAAAAATATCAAGAGATTTAATGTCACTAAGTTCCTTAACAACCTCTTCCGTTAAGGAAAACCCTGCGGCAAAATCCGTCAGATCATGAGGGGTTCCCATCATAACAGCATAATTACGACGATTATAAACCACGGCAATCGGAACTTCTTCAGGAACATGCCAATGGATATCGCCTGCCGGAATTTCGCAGGATAATTTTAGAGCACTCCCGTGTATGATGACGGGAAAATCCATTTACTCGGCAGGCTCAGTTATTTTTCTATATTCCGAAAGCTCATCTTGATAATTCATCTGCCAATCAGATTTATGGTTGGCTGGTGCTACATTCACTGCTGTCACTTTATATTCGGGACAACTTGTTGCCCAGTCAACATTTTCTGTGGTGACAACATTAGCACCAGTATCTGGATGATGGAACGTTGTATAAACAACCCCCGGAGCCATACGGTCTGAAAGCTGTGCACGTAGAGTAATTTCACCTTTACGGGAGGATAAGGATACCCATTGCCCATCTTGCACACCATAAGCTTGGGCATCCGATGGATGGATTTCCAAAACATCTTCTTGCCACCATTCTATATTTTCAGTTCGGCGGGTTTGCGCCCCGACATTATATTGTGACAAAATCCGTCCTGTCGTCAGGATTAGTGGAAATCTGCGGTTTGTACGTTCAGGCGTTGGAACATATTCGGTCGGCATAAATTGCCCCTTACCGCGGACAAACTCTCCAACATGCATGACCTCAGCCCCCTCAGGATGCGCGTCATTAACGGGCCATTGCAGGCTTCCAGCCGTGTCCAAAACCTCAAAAGATACATTCGCAAAGGTCGGCGTCAAATCAGCAATTTCGTCCATGATTTCAGAAGCAGCCTTAAATCCCATATCAATCCCCAGAGCTTTACCAAGGTCTTGAGTGACTTCCCATTCGTGTTTACCCGTTTGGGATTTCATCACAGGACGCACACGGTTGATACGGCGTTCAGCATTAATAAAAGTACCATCTTTTTCCAGAAATGAGGTTCCTGGCAAAAAGACATGGGCAAAACGCGCTGTCTCATTCAGGAATAAATCCTGTACAATAAGTATATCCAGCGCCTTTAATGCAGCTTCAACATGTTGAATATTCGGATCACTTTGCGCGACATCCTCGCCTTGAATATACATACCTTTATAAGTTCCGGCACAAGCCTCGTCGAACATATTGGGGATACGGTATCCGGGCTTATTATCGAGCTTAGCTCCCCATTTTCTTTCAAATAATCCACGCGCAGCATCATCGCCAACAGGACGGTACCCTGATAATTCATGCGGAAAGCTGCCCATATCACAGGAGCCTTGTACATTATTTTGCCCCCGCATAGGATTCACGCCAACTCCGGAGCGGCCAATATTACCTGTTGCCATAGCAAAATTAGCCATACCCATAACCATAGTCGACCCTTGGCTATGCTCGGTTACGCCAAGACCATAATAAATTCCCGCATTAGGCGCAGTCGCGAACATTCGCGCGGCACCTATAATATCAATTTTGGGAACACCTGTAATTTTGGATATGTTTTCGGGAGCGTTTACAGGGTCTAAAATCATGGTTTTCCACGCTTTAAAACTCTGCACATCACAACGTTCCATGATGAAGTCTTCGTCCATTAGACCTTCAGTGGCAGCCACATGAGCCAAACCATTAATCAGCGCAACATTCGTTCCCGGTTGCAATTGAAGGTGATAATCTGCCTTGATATGCGGCGTGCGAACCAATTCAATCGCGCGGGGGTCTACAACAATGAGTTTCGCGCCCTGACGCAAACGACGTTTCATTTGGGACGCAAAAACCGGATGGGCATCAGTGGGGTTTGAACCGATAACCATGACGCAATCCGTGTCCATCACGCTATCAAAATTTTGCGTACCAGCGCTTTCGCCAAATGTCTGTTTAAGACCATATCCTGTTGGTGAATGACATACTCGTGCACACGTATCGACATTGTTATTTCCAAAACCCTGCCGAATAAGGCGCTGGACCAACCAAACTTCTTCATTCGTACAGCGTGAAGACGTAATGCCGCCGATTGACTTAACGCCATATTTTTTTTGCGCAGCTTTCAGACGATCTGCTGAAAATTTATAAGCCTCGTTCCACGATACTTCGCGCCAAGGATCCGTTATTTTTTCTCGGATCATTGGAACGGTAATACGATCCTTGTGGGTAGCGTAGCCAAAGGCAAAACGTCCTTTAACACATGAGTGCCCATGATTAGCCTTACCATCTTTATATGGTACCATGCGAATGACTTGGTCGCCTTTAAGTTCAGCTTTAAACGAACATCCGACGCCGCAATAGGCGCAAGTCGTCAAAACAGTTCTATCCGGGACGCCGTGCTCTATGACAGATTTTTCTTGCAAAGTCGCTGTCGGGCAAGCTTGAACACACGCCCCGCATGAAACACATTCAGAGTCCATAAATGTCTCGCCCATAGACGCGGATATTTTCGAATTAAACCCACGGCCTTCAACCGTTAATGCCAGCGTACCCTGTACTTCGTCACACGCCCTTACGCAGCGCGAACACACGATGCATTTACTCTCATCAAAACTAAAATATGGATTGGAGTCATCCGTTGGCGCGTCATTGTGATTTTCGCCGTCATAACCATATCGCACCTCGCGCAAACCCACAGCGCCGGCCATATCTTGTAATTCACAATCACCATTGTCCGAACACGTCAGACAGTCTAGCGGGTGATCGGAGATATATAGCTCCATTACACCTTTGCGAATTTTGGCTAAATAGTCATCCTGTGTCGTAACTTTCATCCCCTCTTCAACAAGGGTTGTACAAGATGCGGGGGTTCCGCGTTTACCGTCAATTTTACAAACGCATAAACGGCATGACCCGAAAGCGTTCAGACTATCGGTTGCACAAAGTTTAGGGATTGGAATACCGGCTTCGACAGCGGCTCTCATTACCGATGTTCCTTCGGCTACCGATATTTTATGACCATCTATTTCGACCGTGACTGACGTATCGGCTTTAACCTCAGGGGTGCCGAAATCAGTTTCGTGTAATAATGCCATAGCTTACTCCGCTGCCGTTTTAATCGGGCCCGTAAAATCTTCGGGAAAAGCCGCTAAGGCCGTACGAACCGGCATGGGTGTCAATCCCCCCATAGCGCAGAGCGAGGCCTCTTCCATCAAATCGCATAAATCTTCTAACACATTAATATTGGCAGCGACATCATCGCCGCCCATAATTTTTTCGATGGTTTCCTTACCCCTCACAGCACCAATCCGGCACGGCGTACATTTTCCGCAGGACTCAATCTCGCAAAACTCCATGGCATAATGTGCCATTTTAGCCATATCTGTTGTGTCATTAAAAACAACGATTCCGCCATGACCAAGCATGGCACCAGCTTCAGCTAAAGTCTCATAACTCATTGGCACATCAAAGGCTTGAGGCGTTATATAACCGCCTAACGGACCACCCGTTTGAACTGCCTTAATAGGACGTTCCGAATATGTCCCACCGCCAAAATCATTAACCAGTTCACCGAGCGTGACACCAAAGGCTTTTTCGACAAGACCGCCGCATTTAATATCCCCAGCCAGTTGGAATGGCTGCGTGCCTTTCGAACGTCCTTGCCCAAAATCAGCATAGGCCTGCGCCCCATTAGCTAAAATATAAGGGATAGTTCCAAGCGTTAGAACATTATTGACAATAGTAGGTTTACCAAACAAACCGCTGACCGCCGGTATCGGCGGCTTTACTTTCACTTGCCCGCGTTTACCTTCAAGGCTTTCCAGCATCGAACTTTCCTCACCGCATATATAGGCACCTGCACCAATACGGATATAGAGTTTAAAATCTGTTCCGCTGCCTTTTATATCAGACCCAAGCCAGCCTGCGGCTTCCATTATCTCAACAGCGCGGCACATTGTATTAGTAGCGTGCGGGTATTCAGACCGTATGTAAATATACCCCGTGTCCGCTCCAATGGCCCGTCCACCTATAATCATGCCTTCGATCAGGCTAAAAGGGTCTCCTTCCATTAACATACGGTCTGCAAACGTCCCGCTGTCACCTTCATCAGCATTAGCGCAGATATATTTTTGCGCATCCGTTTGCGCCAACGCTGTTTTCCATTTTATCCCTGTTGGGAAACCAGCCCCTCCGCGCCCCCTTAGGCCAGACTCCAAAACCGTTTCCGTGATCGTTTCTGGGAGTAAGGTTAGAGCCTGTTCTAGTCCTCTCAAACCACCATGAGCTCTATAATCCTCGAGGTTGAGCGGATCAATTATGCCAACACGAGCAAAGGTCAATCGTTCCTGATTAGCTAAATAAGGAATATTTTTAGTCAGTCCATGGCGCAATCGATGATCACCGCCGTTTAGAAAATTAGCATCAAATAAACTGGCCACATCATCGATAGTGACCGGACCATAAGCAACCCGTCCTTCGTCTGTTTGCACTTCAATTAAAGGTTCAAGCCACATCATACCACGTGAACCATTGCGAATTATTTTTACGGTATTACCACCTTGTTGCGCGATAGCTGTAACCACATCATCTGCTCCCATAGACAGAGCCGCTGCATCGCAGGGAACATAGATAGTTACATTCACAGCTCCGTTCCCTTCGATAAACTCTCGTCACGGTGCTTCATTGACAGTGTTAGCAGCCGAGCCCTGTCGACACGGCCATAAAGATAGTCTTCGATCATAATCGCTGGTCCGAGGGCACAGTTACCTAAACAATATGTTGCCTCAAGAGCGACCTCTTTTGCGGTAGCCCCCAATTGTGTCGTAAACGCGATTTCCGCATCTGCAATCAAGTTATCTGCCCCGACTGCCTGACAGGCCTCTGCACGGCAAATTTTTATAATTTGTTTCGCCTGAGCTTTACGCTTGAAGTCATGATAAAAGCTAACAACTCCATGAATTTCAGCCCGCGAAATATTAAGTGCATATGCTATTGTACGCAGAGCACCATCACTGAGATACCCATGTTTACGTTGCACATTATGCAAAATTTCTAATAGTTCATCAGGTTTATCATCGTGAATACGGCAAATATCACGCGCGTATTTATCTTCGACGGTGTTAAGCAATGTAACCATTGTCAAATCCTCAAGGTTCAATACCTTCCCTATTGCTTAAATTTATAGCAAAACAAGACAAGTATTACATCATTAGCGTATGAAATGTTATTTATTCCTCGCCCTGCATTTGTTGCGCGACCCACTTATGAAAAATATGAGTTGGGCCATCCATAATTGGTGAGAATTTTCCGCCGTCAAATTTTACACCATGCCGCCCTTTTTGCATGCCTTCTACCACTTTTACATCTTCAGCAAAAACGCCTTGCCAAATACGGGCATTTTCACGGAGCATATCTTGCCATTCAGGTGTGTCTATATCATCGCGCGCATAAAAAAGAGCAACCCGTTCAAGGGTTTTCTCGGGTCCTTGCGGCATTAACAACATCGCAAAAGCATGATCACGATGCACGCCCAATAAAACATTTGGAAAAAAGGAAATATATTCTGATTGATGATCCCAAATGTTGGAGAGATTTTTAAAATCTGCAAACATTTTCCCGGAACCGTCGGTAAGTTGACTATAGTTACAGCTGCCTTGACCTGAATAAGTGCTGTGATTTTCAATATTGTAATGCACATCAATAGGAGAAATTTTGTTCAACTCTGGATGCACCCAAGGCAAATGATAGGATTCACAATAATTTTCGACAGCTAATTTCCAATTTGTCGCTAATGTCATATTAAATTGACTTGCCACACCCCCTAAGTGGTACGGTTGATCAAAATCTGCCCATCGTTTTATTAAATCAGCATGAGCTAAGTCGAAACTGGGGGCTTCTCCAGATATATTAACAAAGACAACGCCTTGCCAAATGTGGCTTTGTATTCTGTACAAACCCAATTCGCTGGGATTAATGGCAGCATGCGTATCAACACCCACACCACCAACAGATGGCGTTCGTATTAATTTTCCACCATGATCATAACACCAGCTATGATAGGGGCATCTAATTGGGCCCTTTAAAGGCTTTGGGTGTTCAACTAAAATCATTCCACGGTGGCGACATGTATTTTGGAAGACATTAATTTGATTATCTTTTGTACGTACAAGGAAAAGCGGCATGCCAAGAAAGTCTACCGGAAAAGCATCCCCAACATTGGGGACATCACTGATGAAAGCTATGGCGGTCCAATTTTTAAAAAATACAGCCTCTCGCTCTCTATTATACATCTCCATAGAAGTATAATGGGCATTCGGCAGGCCTCGGGCAGTTTCTACAGGCTGCATTACAGTGTTCAAATTCATATATCACGCTTAAAACGTATCTTCTATTTTTGACAAGCCTCGTCAGAATTATAAGTGAATCTATTATATGACATTAGTCGTTTTAACCGCCAAATCTAATTTTTATTCGAAATGATCATCTCCTCAAGCCATGGCACTTGATCATAAAGCGTAGGTAAACAATGATGGGTCAATATGCGGTGGGCTTCTTTAGCAATTTTCTCTGGTATTTCCCCTAAATTATCTTCTCGCGATAAAAGATCAAAATGCCGGCTAAATGCTCCACGTTTAATCGGCTGAATATTCACATGGGCCAGTAATTCGGGGCTTTCAAGCAAACACAGAGGTGTTGTTATGCCCCACCCCATCCCTTTTGCTATCGCCAATGTATGGGCAGGAGCTCGGTCAAACTCAGCGACATCTGGAAACTTTAACCGCAATCGATTGAGCTGTCGTTCAATCCGTAATCCCATAGCTGAACGCATTGAAATACGTAAAAATGGCAAATCGCGATCTTCATCCACTAATTCCACAGATCCTTTATAATTTTGAGGAAAGATCAGAACATAAGGCTCTTGAAACACTTTAAAACGATTCAACCCTCCAACATCTTCCATGACATTACTTGTTGCAATGATGAGATCTATATTATGCGAAAGAAACTCTTCTCGGTGATAGGGTGATAAACCACTCCAAAACCGCCAATAACTAGAAACTTCGTTCATCGTTTCATACAAATGCGAACCCAGAACAGCCGCCATACTATCCGTCATAGCAATCGTCAGAGAGGCTAGTCTGCGCCGTTCTAAAGTACGGGTTTCACGAAAGGCTTCTTTTGTGTCCCGCAAAATCTGTCGTCCGCGTTCCAATAAGATACGGCCAGCAGATGTCAGAACAATTGGCCGGACCGAGCGGTCAAATAGCTTCACCCCAACGGAATCTTCCAAACCGGCAATAATTTGTGAAACAGCCGATTGGGTCATACGCAAAACTTTAGCACTTTGTGTCATACCACCTTGGTCGGCAGTAATAACAAAAACCTGCAGAGACCGAAGATCAAAATTATTCGGTATTTTCATGGTCCAATCCCTTTCCGCTTAACATATCAATCCCCCTTATCATTAGAGCTGATGAAGTAAAGCGCCATAAATCATCTATATTTGTATGTTTTCGCCATTAGTAATCAAATTTTTTAATGCTAATGGATAAATTTCAATGATTTCCATTATCATTCATTGTCCTAAAAATACAGAGCCCCTACTCCATATGTAAATGGAAATGGAGTTGTTATGACTATCCCTCAGTCGTCAAAATATGTCATTATTGGCGCCGGCATACATGGATTATCGACAGCCTACCACCTTGCTCTTTCTCTCAAAGCTACAGGCAAAGGAAACGGTAGTGATATCATTGTCATTGATAAAAATGGTATTGCCGCAGGTGCGTCTGGGATTGCTTGCGGGGTCGTTAGGAATAATTATTATCAACCCGCTATGCGGGAATTAATGGCTCATTCAGTAGATATATGGGAGTCAGATGTAAAAACATATGCCTATCACCCTGTTGGGTATATGCAGATATCTTGCGAAATGATGCATAGTGACATTTGTGAGATATATGAACAACAACAAGCCATTGGATATGAGTCTACCCTCATTGAAGGCGACAATGATTGCGCTGTTTATATGCGCGGTATTTACGACGACTGGCAGGCACAAAACATAACCTCTGTTCTACATGAAAAAAAGGGCGGTTATGCCAATAATACGAAGTCTATGTATGGATTGGCGAGCAAAGCTGAAGCCGAAGGCGTCCGTGTCTTAACAGATGTTGAAGTTACTGGCTTTCAACGGGCCTCAGGAAAATCTGGAGCGATTACTGCCGTTGAAACGCTTAAAGGTATTATAGAATGCGATTATGTGATTATTGGTGCAGGGCCATGGGTGCGGGATTTTTGGAACATGTTGGAATTACCCAAAACCGTTAGCATTAAAGATCAAACCGGGATTATCCATAGCGACATTTCCATGTGGACCTTTTGGCAATTGGAAGAAGGTGTTCTGAATGTTGACCCTGACATGTTTAAAACGAATGATGGACATCAACCGCCTGTCATGCATGTCGATACCGATGCCACTCTCTATTCTACAGTCGATGGAACTATTATTGAACAAGATAAAATATGGGGTCTTTACTATAAACCTGATTTTCATTTTGGCGGCATTCAAGGCGGAGCCATGCCTTACCCTGTTAAAACCCCTGTTGATGAATTGACACTTGATCCTTATGGACCTGATTCACCAGAATGGATTAGCTCACCCGAATTCGCCCATATGTGGGTATCTGCCCTTGCCCATTGCCATAAGCGTTTCGAAGGGTTGATGGGGCAGTATCACAAAGAACCTTCGGGAGGCGTCGGCTGTTTCACGCCTGATAGCTTTCCAGTATTTGATGAGTTTTGCGAAAATGCTTACATTTTAGCGGATTCAAACCATGGTTATAAAATGATTGGTGTCGGCAAACTCGTTGCTGAGCATATTATAGGCAATCCATCTGAATTACTCAAACCTTTTCAATATTCCCGCTATGCTAAGGGCGATTTACATCCAATGTCTAACAGCCCCTTTCCGTGGAGTTAATGGACGAAAATATCTATATGATGCAGATAGGAAACCGAGCAATCGTTGATCCGCAACTATGGGGTTGGCATATAGATAGGTCAGACGCTAATATTAGCTACCCTGATGTCAATCACCGCAATTTTCATATTATTAAACCCGCTCTTGCTAAAAGGGTTTTACCCACAGAATCTCCCGATAAACTTATAAATTTTATCGATAAAAACTTTAATCGAAATATCGTCATAGCTTTGGATACATAAATGCCTACTCCCACGTTATCAATCTCGCGGCGTACCCGCAGCACCTCTCTAACAGGGCGGAACACTGAACACGGCGTTAAAGCCTACACCGTCTATAACCATATGCTATTGCCAACCATTTTTGAGAGTATTGAAACCGATTACCACCACCTTAAAAACCATGTCCAGCTTTGGGATGTGTCTTGTGAACGTCAAGTCGAAGTAAACGGACCTGATGCCGAGCAACTCATACAAATGTTAACCCCGCGAAATCTGGCTAAAATGCAACCCGATCAATGTTATTATATCCCCGTTGTAGACGATAATGGCCATATGCTTAATGACCCCGTTGCTGTGAAACACCAAACTGAGCGGTGGTGGATATCCTTGGCAGATTCAGATTTACTATATTGGATCAAAGGATTGGCAATAGGGCGCGGCCTGTCTGTTGATATTTTTGAACCCGATGTTTCCCCCCTTGCCATACAAGGGCCTAAAGCTGACGATCTGATGGCGCGTGTATTTGGTGAAGACATTCGTAATCTCAAGTTTTTCCGTCACCGGCAGATTAAGTTTAATGGAAAAACCCATACTGTCGCCCGCTCCGGGTATTCTGTACAAAGCGGATTTGAAATATATGTAGACGGTGCCGTCCATAGTGAACCGCTTTGGGATGCATTATATAACGCCGGCCATGATCTTAACGTTCGCGCCGGTTGCCCCAATCTTATTGAACGTATTGAAGGCGGACTATTGTCATATGGCAATGATATTACAATAGATAATACACCTTACGAAGCGGGGTTAGGACGGTTTTGCAAGGGCTCAGTCGCAAATGGCTGTATCGGGGCACAGGCATTACATAAAGAAAAAGAAAATGGCCCCAAACAGCAAATTCGCGGTATTACTATTACTGGCAAAGCTGTTCCACCGTGCCAGACACCTTGGCTTGCCACTATAAACAAAAGCCCTGTTGGACAAATCACATCTGCGGCATGGTCTCCAGATTTAAACAAAAATGTCGCTATCGGTATGATTGACCGCAATCATTGGGAAATCGGCACCCAGCTCATGGTTCACACACCGAGCGGCGAACAGATAGGCCAAGTTTGCTCTTTACCCTTTGCCTAATTTTTATCGAAAACCAGCGACTTCACCAAAGATATAGCCATTAAGGCCATAACCATTGAAAAAGGCAAGGCTCCTATAATCATGGCCGACCGTAGAGCATCCATTCCACCCGCAATGAGTAAAGTGGCTACAACCGCAATATAAATCCCGCCCCAAATCGCAATATGGCGCGTATGGGCACGCGCTCTATTTCCTGCGGAGGTAATCGTGTTTATCACCAGAATAGCCGAATCTGCTGAGGTCACAAGATACGTCAGCAACAAGATAACAATGATAAGTGACATTAATTTAGCCAATAATGGCGATAAAATTAGATTTATTGTTTGAAATAGCTGAGCCGAAATATCGGCATTGACAATCGCCCCCTTTGCTACACCAGATAATTCCAAATCGATTGCGGTTCCGCCCACTAGGACAAACCAACACAACCCCATCGCGGCGGGAACAAACATCGCACCAAGCACATATTCCCGAATACTGCGACCCTTAGATACACGAGCAAGAAATAACCCAACAAAGGGAGCAAAAGCGATCCACCACGCCCAATAAAAAATTGTCCAAGCTCCTTGCCAATCCGCAAGCGGTCCGTCACTCCATACGGTGAAAGACATAGCTGGCAGAGCCAAAAAATAATCCCAAAGCGTTACAAAAAATTGCTTAAAGGCAAAAAGGGTCGCACCAAAAATTGCGAAAAAAGCCAGAAGAAAAAATGACAATCCCATGTTAATGTTAGAGAGCCATTTAATACCTTTATTCACACCCGACATCGCAGATAATACCGAAGCACCAATAATGATAAAAAGGGCAATTAGCTGAGCCAATAAGGTTGGCTTGCCATTGGCCGCACTTATCCAACTAAAGCCCGTAATGTTAAAAACGCCGGAAGCAAATTGGGATACACCATAACCGATCGTTACACTCACCCCGATAACCGTTGCTAGAATTGCAACAATATCAACGAGATGTCCTACGCCCCCTTCCAGAGCTTTACCAAATAAGGGCTTTAAAGAGGAACGGAATGATAACGGCAGATTACGATTATAGGCGAAATACCCTAAAGCCATACCAACAATTCCGTAGCACGCCCATGGCGTAAATCCATAATGCAACATGGCCCATTTATAGGCATTGCGAACGTTATTCGGGTCCTGACCATCAGACAAACCTTTGATAACATCTGGGTTATTTGCAAAATGAAATATGGGTTCAGCCGTTGAATAAGTCAGCATACCAACACCAATGCCAGCCCCAAACATCATAGAAAACCAAGAAAACCGAGAAAATTCAGGCTTCTCATTCTTGCCGCCGAGCTTTATACGTCCCGTGGTCGGCCATGCGGCAATAAACAAACAAACACCCGCATAAAAGGCAGTGATCCAAATATACCATCCTCCAAAAGTAGCCGTAGACCAATTTTGTAATTTTAGTAGTAAGACCCCTGCTTGCGACGGGAATAAACCGGCCCATAATATTAGAGCCCCTATCAGAATTTTGGCACCAATGACTACAATCGGATTAAAGCCTTCATAAAAGCCTGATGTTGCTGTTTTAACTGTCAAAGTGTCCTTAATGTCCGTCTGAATATGCGTATCCGTCATTTTTTCCCTTTATATTTTCTAGGCGGGTATATGCGGGATAGATCGGCACACGACAAATGGTTTCCGCAATTAGATTCATACAGCATATTGGATAACCCTATCAATCATGCTTTTAAATGAAAGTATAAAGCCCTCTAATTGTAAGGTCTGATAGATTGACGACATTATCGATGAAAGTAACAACAGATGTAATTGGAATTACAGAGATTACCTTTTCGAAAGCCAACCCTATGGAACAGACGCTTCCTTTTCCAAAAGATCGTCCTGCAAGTTATATAAAACTGGCGAATGAACCTGTTTTTAAGGCTGAAAAACATTTAACACTTGGCACCCCTGAAACAATTATATCTTTGCTGGATATTGGATATTCCGAAACCCAAATAAAAGACTGCTCTTCCACTTTCGGTATATCGAGCGCTTTCAAAATATTATCCAATGAAGGTATCGCCGTCATGCATGAAATTTGCACGGCTATGTATAAAAATCGAAACATTAGCATCGGAACTGGTATTAACCGCTTAGGCTCCTATATACGCGGTGCCGGGTATCGTTCTCAATTTATCAAAGACTTTTGCGATAGCCCTGAACTAGCTGAACATCTATCAAAAATAGCGGGGGTCTCTGTAGCCCGACACTCAGTACCAGCCGTAGCATGCGGTGTTAATTATGCGCCAAAAGATATTCGTAAAGCTGTAGATAGCTGGCATGTCGATTCTGTCGCCTTTGACGTAGTTATGATGATTACAGACCCGCTGTTAATAGAGGGCGGCGAATTTCAATATTTCCACGGGACGAAAATG
Organism: uncultured Caulobacterales bacterium; assembly: GCA_964654665.1. Taxonomy (GTDB): domain Bacteria; phylum Pseudomonadota; class Alphaproteobacteria; order Caulobacterales; family Maricaulaceae; genus CALCKU01. The sequence continues at coordinate 41,493 of CAZZKV010000015.1, forward strand.
GAAGGACAAAGCCTGCTTGGGATTGAAGGGGAAGAAGGAGCTAATATTGAATTACCTCTAGATCGAATCGCAACCATACCCTTCCCCTCTGCGGGTTATGGTTTTATGCAACAAGGTAATATGATCTTCCATAGAGCTTGTCGATTAAAGAAGAAAGCTGAACGAATTACCATGGTACCCTCTTTCGTCGTTATGCCTTCAACAGCCAGTGATGCAACCAATTCTATCAATATGTCAACTTGGGATGATCCGGGCTTACCAGCAGAACTTACTCGCCACGAAGCTTGGCGCGCTTCTGCCCGACTCAATGCTCTCATCGACGAGGTCAGCTTATATGATGATACTAATGCTTTAACTGAGCAAATTGATACAGCTTTGAAGCCACTGCTAGAGTTTCGAAATCGAATCGCCGGATTAAATTGCTAATGTCAGACATTAAAGGCAAAACCATCCTTATAACAGGTGCCGCCGGATGTATAGGTGCATGGGTTGTCAAGAAGCTCTTGATGCAAGGGGCGCGGCCTATTATTTTTGATCTGTCCAAAAATACGGCTCGCCTAGACCTTATCATGGATAATACCGATACTGTGATATGGGAAACGGGTGATATCACAGATTATGACCGGCTCTCCGACGTCATTGCAAAACATAAAGTTTTTGCGATCATTCATTTGGCAGCTATGCAAACCCCCTATTGCAAGGCTAATCCCATTAACGGTATTAAAATTAATGTATTAGGAACTGCGAATGTTTTCGAAGTAGCGCGGCAATATGGGATTAAACGCCTGACATATGCCAGCTCAATTGCAGCTCCCGCCATGGGTAATAACGATTTTTTAGCAACCCTATACGGCGCCCATAAAGTATGCGGAGAACATATGGCCGCTGTTTATTGGCAAGATTGGCAAGTCCCGAGCGTTTGTATTCGCCCCGGCGTCATTTACGGCCCTGGACGCGACCAAGGTATGAGTGCAGCGCCAACAGTGGCAATATTGGCTGCTATTAACAAACAAGACTACACAATTCCGTTTTCCGGTCCCGTAGCTTTTGTCCATGTTGAAGATGCGGCTGATCGCTTCATCGCTGTAATTTCCCGAGATGTTAACGGAGCTCCTGTTTTTGACATGCAAGGAACCGAAGCGGATGTTATGGAGGTTGCAAACGAAATCAAATTGCAAATTCAAAATGCGAATATTAAGTTGAAAGGACCGCCTTTACCTTTCCCACATGCCCCTGATGACGGCAGTCTAGATAGGTTTATAAATGTCCCGCCTTATCGCTCTTTACGCGATGGCATTGCAGACACAATTGCAGTATTTAAAAGAGTTTATACACGCCATACTGCATCCCCTAAATCGACACATGGTTAATGGAGATAGTTGATGAAACTCATTCGCTTCGGCAATAAAGGATCAGAAAAACCCGGAATCATTGACGCTCATAATATCATGCGCGATGTCAGCAGTTTTACATCTGACTGGACCGGAGAAACGATTACAGATGAAATTTTCAAAACTCTGCGTACCTTGGATATAAAAGATTTTCCTGAAATTTCATCCAATGTTCGGCTTGGCCCTCCTATTGGTAAAATAGGAAAAATTATCGGCTGTGCCCTTACCTATGGCAAGCATGCCCAAGAATCTGGTCTTGAAACACCAAAAGAGCCTATGTTTATGATGATATCGCGTACGGCTATTAATGGTCCCTATGACGATATAATCATTCCGCGAGGAAGTTCGGGACTAGATTGGGAAGCCGAGCTTGTGGTTGTTCTGGGAAAAGGCGGCACTTATATTCCTGTTGAGAATGCTATGGATCACGTGGCTGGGTATTGCGTCGGTAATGATGTGTCCGAACGGGAATTCCAACTGGAACGCGGAACCCAATGGACTAAAGGTAAAAGCGCTGACACAATGAAGCCCATTGGTCCGTGGCTAGCTCTAAAAGATGAAATTCCCGATCCCAATAATTTGGATATTTCCATAACTGTGAATGGCATAAGCCGGCAAAGCAGCACAACATCCGATATGGTTTTTACCATTGCTGACCTCATTTCTAATATTTCAAATTACCTAAGATGGGAAGCCGGAGATATAATTTTTACCGGCACACCACCGGGGGTGGGATATGGCATGAAACCTCAACTTTACATGAAATCTGGCGATATTGTTGAACCCAAAATTACCGGTCTTGGGGCCCAACGCAGCAGAATAATCGCATATAATGACTAACCGTGTTGTAGTTGTAACTGGCGGCGCTCAAAATATTGGTTTAGCCATCGCCGAAGGGTTTCTCTCTGAAGCCTCTACTGTCATCGTCGCAGACATTAATATGCCTCAAAATGATCAACTTATTTTTTATAAAACCGATGTTGCAGATGAAAAAAGTGTGACTTCACTTTTTCAGCATATTGAGAAAAAATTCGGACGATTAGATGTGCTTGTTAACAATGCTGGCATCGTTATTGAGGCTGCAATAAATGATACCAGTACGGCAGCGTGGGACCATGTTATGGCTGTTAATGTGCGAAGTGTTTTTCTTATGACAAAGCAGGCTTTTCCACTCATGAGCAATGGCATATCAGAAAATCCGGCTATTGTGAATATTAGTTCGATTGAGGGCCTTGGTGCCAATCCCAACCATAGTGTTTATGCTGCATCCAAAGGCGCTGTCACAAGCTTTACACATAATACGGCTCTAGAATATGGGCCTCATGGAATTCGCTGTAATTCTATTGCTCCGGGTTGGATCAACACCCCTTTTAATGAAGCTTTTTTATCTCGATATCCGGATCCAGAAAAAGCGGATATTGAAATCAAAAACCTGCATCCTGTAGGACGGATGGGTTTACCTCAAGATATTGCGAATACGGCCGTTTATTTAGCGAGCGAAAAGGCGAGCTTTATTACTGGACAAGAAATTGTGGTTGCCGGTGGTCGAATGTCACGGCTCCCGCTGCCAAATTTATAGGAGTCCATATGGCCGGCAAACCACGTTCATTGAAGAATAAAACAGTGATTATTACAGGCGGTGGTAGCGGAGTAGGATTCGAATGCGCTAAAACTTTTATAAGCCATAATGCAAAGGTTTTAATCATTGGCCGAAATGAAACAAAATTAAAGAATGCATGCGCTGAACTTGGACCTCAGGCTGCTTATATGCGTGGAAACGTAGCGCACACCGGTATTGCAGAGAAGGCGATGAAACGAGCTGCAGAAATATTTAACCGCCCCGTTGATTATTTAATCAATAATGCTGGCATTATCCTGCGCAAAACAGCCGAAGACACATCTGATACTGAATGGGCGGACATAATGGCTGTTAATGTGACAGGCGTGTTTAATTTTTCGCGAGCCTTTGCCAAATACGCCCACAATAACGGGGCAATAATCAATGTATCTTCAACTTGTGGGCAGGTCGGCGCCGCTGGTTTGGCCGCTTATTGCGCCTCCAAAGGCGCTGTTAACCAATTAACACGCACTATGGCTTTGGAACTCGCCGCACGGGGAATTACGGTTAATGCTGTTGCGCCCGGGGCTATTAATTCACCAATGTTATTTTCTCAACATTCTGACCCAAAAATGTCTGAAACTGTCATTGAACGCAATATTAAAACCATTCCGACAGGTACAATTGCACAGTCCATTGAAATTGCCCGCGCTATACTTTTTCTAGCTCAGGAAAAACATATCACAGGGACAATATTAACAATCGATGGCGGATATACAGCCTGATAAAGTTTTCTTAGGATATTATATTAGCATGTCTTGAGCACACGCATAAAGTAATCTCTTAAATAAGGCCCAAAAGAACGCCAACATTCAATCTGAAACATTTGATTATCCAAACGCAATACCACAATGGGGACGCTTTCAAAAACGGTTCGACTAGCCTTGCCAATTGGAAATGAATCAAGCGACAAATTGAGCGGACATCCGACATTAATTAAATGAGCGGCCTCTTTTCCCGTAATTTCAAAACCGACATTGCGATGAGAAATGTCGGTTATACTGCACATGACTATTTTCGATAGTTTAGTGAATGAGCTTTCCAATGTCTTTTTTTGGGTAGCATTCGCTCTAACTATCCATTCATCCGGTCCGAGTTTCATACATATAGTATTTTTTCCAAATGTAATTTTATTGATTTTCGATGGTAATTTCAATCCAGAGACGGTTTTAGCCAAAGCAATATCTTTTTGCTTTATACGTATATTATAACGTAGTTTTTCTCCGAGTAATGCGATAGCTACGTCAGTGGAAATAAGCCCCTCAGGGATATTAATCGCTTGATCAAACGACATTTAACTTTTCCCCTTTAGGATCGTAGAATACGGGCTTAACAACTTGTACCTTATGGTTAATCTGAGGCATAGGCACATATAATGTATGCCCCATGAGGTTAAATCCATCACGCACCAAAGCCATCGCAATTGAACGTCCGAGCGTTTCGCTCCAATAGCTTGACGTTACGTGACCAAGCATGTCCATAGGAATGATTTGATTAGGGTCAGTCACGATTTGAGCCCCTTCTTCAAGTACAATTTTCGGGTTATCCGTCACAAGACCAACGAGTTGCTTACGGCCCTTTGCTATCAAATCAGGCCGCATTAATGACCGTTTCCCAACAAAATCTTTTTTCTTTTTTGAAACGGCCCATGACATCCCTGCATCATGCGCCGTTACCGTTCCATCAGTATCTTGGCCTACAATAATAAACCCTTTTTCAGCCCTTAGAACATGCATTGTTTCTGTTCCATAAGGGCAAATATCATATTTCTGCCCCTCTTTAAAAAGGCTTTCCCATACCATTCTACCGTAATGCGCCGGAACATTAATCTCAAACCCAAGTTCACCTGTAAAACTGACTCGAAATAAGCGCGTTGGTACGCCGCATATTGTCCCCAATTTTAGAGTCATATGGGGGAAAGCTTCGGGTGATAAATCAATATTTTCAACAAAGGGTTCGATTAACTTTCGGGCCTTGGGTCCATTGATAGCAATAACAGCCCATTGCTCGGTAGTTGATGTCAACCATACATCGAGTTCTGAAAACTCAGTTTGCAAATAATCTTCCATATGCCGATATACGCGCGGCGCCCCGCCTGTTGTGGTTGTTACATGAAACCGGTCTTCTGCAATACGGCCAACGACTCCATCATCATAGATATATCCGTCCTCACGGCACATCAAACCATAACGACATCCGCCAACAGGTAATTTGCTCCATGGGTTAGTGTACATCAAATTCATGAACTTAGCCGCATCAGGCCCTACAACCTCAATTTTTCCCAAGGTGGAAGCATCAAATATACCTACCCCCTCGCGCGTTGATCGGCATTCACGCTTAACAGCCCTGTGCATATCTTCACCAACTTTTGGAAAATACCACGCCCGTCGCCAAAGTGCGACAGGTTCAAAGACAGCATTATTAATCTCAGCCCACCCATCGATAGATGTCTTGCGGGTGGGTTCAAATAATTCTCTATCCCTATATCCTACTAATGCACCAAATGTAGTTGGTGTATAGGGGGGGCGAAATGTCGTGAGGCCAACTTTTTCTACCGGTTTACCCACTTCCCGCGCTGTGATTTCGAGTGCGTTAAGGTTTGAAGTTTTTCCTTGGTCCGTCGCCATACCATTTGTTGTATAACGCTTAACGTGCTCAATAGATTTAAAACCTTCGCGTACTGCCAAAGCAATATCTTTTTCTGTTACATCATTTTGAAAATCAACAAAGGCTTTTTGCTGTGCCATAGGGATATAGTTTGGAAGGCTGCCAGATACCACACCGCTGCCAAAATCACCTTCATTGGTCTTATATCGCTTACGTCCACCGCCTATTTTTGCACCGGCATTAAGGGCGAGAGCTAATCCGAAATCTCCATTACAGGCGCCGACACAAAGCGTTCTTTCATTAGGTTTATCGGGCACATAAGCTGAAATGTCCGCATCCCATTTAAGGCCTCCCTTGGAATGCGACCACAAATGCAAACTGGGAGTCCAGCCACCACTCATTAAAAGTGTATCGCATTTTATTTTCTGTTTAACACCCGTTTCCGGTTGAAATACCTCCAACGCTTTGATCCGCAATGTACCAAAAGTCTTCGACACAACAGCATTTGTAATGATATCAATCCCGCGTGTCTTGGCAGCAACTCTCAAGTTATCACGCACCGATCCACGTAAATCAATAATCTTGGAAATATTGACATTCACCTCAGCCAAATCAAAAGCTGTCTGATAAGCACTGTCATGGCATGTAAAAATTGCAACGTTACTTCCAACGATCACGCCGTATTTATTTAAATATGTCAAAGCCGCTGACGCCAACATAACCCCGGGGCGATCATTCCCATTAAAAACCAAAGGTCGTTCGATACCCCCTTGTGCCAAAATGACATTATTGGCCCGAATACGGGATAGTTTTTCACGTATTTTACCTATTTTTATATCAGGTAAATGGTCTGTAATCCGTTGAACAAGCGCAACAAAATTATCATGATAATACCCGACCGCAGTCGTCCGTGTCATAAGAATAACATTATCAGCGTCTGATAAAGTCGCGAGAGATTGCTCTAACCACACGCGTGATTTAACCCCATTAATTTCAGTATCAGGCATAAGATGTAAACTTCCGCCTAATTTGGCATTTTCATCCACAAGGATTACACGCCCGCCTTTTTTAGCCGCTGCTAGGGCCGCAGATATACCTGCTGGCCCCGCACCAATAATCAAAGTTTCACAATGCCCATAACAACTGGCGTAATTATCCGGGTCTGGGGATTTTGGTGCAGGCCCAAGGCCTGCCATATTTCGGATAAAAGGCTCATAGACCTTATCCCAAAACGCTTTCGGCCACAGGAATGTCTTATTATAAAATCCGGCTGGAAAGAATATAGAAAAAACATTATTAAAAGCTCCCCAATCAAATTTTAGACTCGGTGAGCGGTTTTGGCTCCTACATATCAGGCCTTCATAAATCTCTTGCGTTGTCGCCCGCAAATTCGGCGTAACACGGCCTTGCCCGCGATCAACAGTTATCAACGCATTCGGCTCTTCTGAACCCGACCCAACAATACCGCGCGGACGATGATACTTAAAACTTCTTCCTATAAGATGTTGGCCGGATGCTATTAATGCAGAGGCTACGGTGTCACCGTCTACACCCTGGTAATCTTTACCATCAAAGGTAAAGTTTATAGGCTTTGAAATATCTGTTACACCACGGCCTATTTTGCGGAAAGTGTTCATTATTTCACCTGAGTCGCAGCGGCTATTATTTTATCTGTTGGACGGGGTCGTCCCATTTTATAAGATAAAATGACCTTGTCAGTAACTGTGTGGCGAATAACATTGAAAAACATATTACACCCATGCTGATGCCACCACCGTTCAGCCGTATTGCCGCGAATATTGTCACGTATGAACATATAACGCGCCCAGTCTTCATCGCTCATCAAAGACTGTTGTTTTGCATTAGGTCGAACATAATGCGCTTCTCCAGCATGCGAAAATTCAATTTCATCACGTTTCTCATCACAATAGGGACAATGAATTTGAAACATCGTTATACTCTCTAATGCGCTACGGCCGCTGCAGCGGCCTCATCGATAAGGCGGCCGCCTACAAAACGGTCAAGATTAAATGGTGCATTAATTTTATGAGGTGCGTCGTGAGCAATTGTATAGGCAAGCATATTGGCCGCGCCTGGTGTGGCCTTAAACCCGCCCGTTCCCCAACCACAATTTACATAAAGACCAGGTACAGGGGTTTTACCAATAATGGGTGAACGATCTGGCGTAACATCAACAATCCCTCCCCAAGAACGTAACATTCTTTGACGTTTGAAAATGGGGAAAATTTCAGAAATTGACATGAGCGTATGTTCAATAATATGCATAGCTCCGCGCTGGCTATAGCTTGTATATTGATCTGTCCCTGCGCCAATGACTAATTCACCCTTGTCTGATTGACTAATGTAAGCATGAACAGCATTAGACATGACAACACAAGGCATAACGGGTTTAATAGGTTCCGATACTAACGCCTGTAAGGGATAAGATTCCAAAGGAAATTGCAACCCTGCCATTTCCATAACAACAGAGGTATTTCCTGCAGCCGATACCCCGATTTTTTTGGAGGCAATATAGCCTTTCTCGGTATCCACCCCTTCAACCGCACCATCAGCCCCCCGCCTTATACCAACAACTTTACAGTTCTGGATAATATCAACACCCAATTTAGATGCAGCACGCGCATACCCCCAGGCTACAGAATCATGCCGAGCCGTTCCAGCTCGCATTTGCAGAGCTCCGCCCATAACCGGATAACGGCGGTTCTGCGAAATATCGAGTATAGGTAAAAATGCCTTACACTGTTCCGGCGTTAACCATTTATTATCAACACCATTAAGACGGTTAGCATGAACATGACGCTGAAAACTTTGAACATCATGAACATTATGAGCCAGCATAAGAACGCCGCGTTTTGAGAACATCAAATTATAATTCAGTTCCTGTCCTAAACCATCCCATAAATCAACAGCATGATCATACAGTCCCGCACTTTCATCAAAAAGGTAATTAGATCGGATGATAGTGGTATTACGACCCGTGTTACCTCCGCCAATCCAACCTTTCTCTAAAACAGCAACATTGGTGATACCATAACGTTTCGCTAAATAATAAGCAGCTCCCAATCCATGACCCCCGCCACCAACAATTATAGCATCATAAACTGCTTTAGGTGCTTTATCAGGGAATTGGACTGGCCATTTTTTATGCCCAGACAGCGCATTGGCAAATAAACTAGCAGCAGAATATTTCACTTAACTTCTCAGTTTTTCATTCATTGGGTCATGGGGGCTGTCTTCTAATACCCGGCATTTATAACGTTTACCGAGAATTTCAATCTCAAGATCTGTCCCTATCTCTGAGGCCGATGGATGCACCATACCTAAAGCCAGAGATTTTTGCATACGCCAACCATAACCTCCGCCGGTTGCACGCCCGACGACAGTACCATTATGGTAAATAGGATTATTACCAATAACATCGGCATCATCCACACCTATAACCTCCAGTGTTATAAAGGCATTATCAAAGCCGCGCTCTTCCCAATCCAGCAATGCCTTTTTTCCAAGAAATCCACTTTTCTTTTTCATCGAAACAAACCGGTGCAAGCCGCTCTCATAGGCTGCATATTCTATGGACATTTCTGTTCCTACCAACCGATAAGACTTTTCGAGCCGCATTGAATTCATTGCTCGAATACCGAAGGGTTTCAAACCATAGTCTTCCCCTACCTTAAACAAGGCATCAAAAATATGATTTTGATATTCAATTGGATGATGTATTTCCCATCCCAATTCTCCAACAAAATTCACACGCAGTAACTTTACGGGCGCATGGCCAACATAAGTTTCTTGGCCCGTTAACCAAGGGAAAGTTTCATTAGAAAGATTTGAACCTGTAATCGGCTGTAACATATCCCGTGCTTTCGGTCCGGCAACAACAAAGACCCCCATGGAGTTTGTTAAATCTGTCATGATAACCGACCCATCCGAGGGCATATGTTTACGCAACCAATCATGATCTAGGCGGTGATAGGCACCAGCCGAAACAAGATAAAAACTATCCTTGCTTTCGCGCTGTACCGTAAACTCCGAATGCACCCCTCCTTTAGAGGTCAATCCATGACATAAAGCCAGTTTTCCCGGCGTCACAGGCATTTTTTGCGCCAAAACCCAATTCAAAAATTGGCGTGCGCCTGGCCCTTGGATACGACATTTGGCAAATGCAGTCATATCCAGCAAACCAACATTATCCGCTACATTTTTACATTCATTCCCAACATGTTGGAAATAGCTAGAGCGCCGAAAAGACCAGTCATCTTTTTGCTCCACCCCATCAGGCGCAAACCAATTGGGCCGCTCCCATCCAAACAATTGCCCAAAGACAGCTCCTTTGGCTTTCATTCGATCATAACAGGGGGACGTACGTAAAGGCCTAGCCGCCATACGTTCCTCATCCGGATAATGAATAGTGAACACATCAGCATAAGCTTCTTCATTCTTTTCAATCAGATAAGATTTTGTAGCATAAGGCCCAAAACGACGCGGATCGACACCCAGCATATCAACTGTAGGCTCTCCTTCTACAATCCATTCTGCCAATTGCCAGCCGGCACCGCCTGCTGCCGTAATTCCGAAGCTATGCCCTTCATTCAACCAAAAATTTTTTTTGCCCCATGCAGGCCCAATAATGGGGTTGCCATCTGGCGTGTAAGCAATCGCGCCATTATAAACCTTTTTAATTCCTAATTCTGCAAAAATTGGAACACGGTCTATTGCACTATTAATATGTGGCATAAGGCGATCAATATCATCCTGAAACAATTCATACTCAGAATTATCATCCGGCCCATCCACATAACAGGCCGGAGCACCCTGTTCATATGGCCCTAAAATTAATCCGCCAGCTTCCTCGCGCATATACCAACTGCCATCGGATTCGCGCAATACACCCAGTTCCGGTAATCCCTCCGAGCGACGTTTCTGGATATCGGGGTGAGCTTCAGTGACAATATATTGATGTTCGACGGGAATAACTGGAATATCCAACCCAATCATAGCGCCTGTCTTACGCGCAAAAGACCCCGTGCAGGACACAACATGTCCCGCGATTATAGTGCCTTTATCCGTACTCACTTTCCAACGACCATCAACAAGCTGTTCAATATGAGTCACAGATGTATTTCGATAAATTTTACCACCCCCAGCCCGTGCACCAATCGCAAAAGCTTGCGTTAAATCCGCAGGCTGTACATACCCATCATCAGGATGACGAATAGCTCCGACCAACCCATCTTTTTTAGCGAAAGGCCAAATGTCTACTACCTCCTCCGGAGATAAAAAATCCACTTTAACACCGATGGTTTGCGCAACTCCTGCATATTGGTAATATTCATCCATACGATCCTGGTTTGTAGCCAGACGAATATTAGACACAGAACGTATGCCCACATCTTGACCTGTTTCAGCTTCTAAACGTTTATAAAGCTCCACAGAATATTTATGAAGCTGTCCGACAGAATAACTCATATTAAACAATGGCAATAACCCTGCGGCATGCCATGTCGATCCAGATGTTAATTCCTTACGTTCGAACAAGACACAATCTGACCACCCTTTTTTTACCAAGTGGTACAGCGTGGAACAGCCGACAACTCCCCCGCCAATAATGACGACTTGTGCCGTAGATTGAATAGCCTTCATGTAGAGTTCCCATATATTATTACTAATCTAGCCAGTATCTCTGAGCGATAAAACCGTCAAATCCAAGACAATGATATTAGTTCTATTAATATGACTCAATAGATAGTCGATTAATGTGATGGGTTCTATTCTCCAGCCCCGCTTCGAGAGGCCTCTGAAGTCTCAACTAAAGTCTGGTCCGCAATCTTATTTAGAGCGGTATAAATTTGCCGATTGATTGGAATGCCATTTTCCAAACTATCTAGATAAACCCTTTCAGCTTCACTCCAATTTCGCGCTAATTTTATAGGGGTGGATTGGCAAAAAAGTCGATTATTCTCTATCCGAGAATATAGGCCATAACGGAGAATGGCAATTTCAACGGCAACCAAAGCTTTGGATTGCGTCGTTGATATAACCGCAATTTCACAATCCCCAATACGGCGCACATAATCAACTGCTAAGTCAATGATTATTGGCAATCCCATCAAAACACTATTGCCTTGGAAATCTATAATATACCCTTTTGGTGTATTAATTATTTTCCCAGAAAACTCGCGCAATACATTGGTATTAATGGCCTCTTGTAGTAATTCCACACCATTAAACCCGCGAGTCTCCAACCATAATATATATTCTGCTAATGCGCCCCAATCTAGTTCATGCCCAAACATTCCTTGAAACACGTGTTTCAGAAGGGTCCAAAGCTCATTATGAGAAAGATCAAGAAACGGAGACATAAGGGGGCTTAATTGGAAAACACCATGTGTCGTTCTGCAATGTTCCAATATCTGTTAACAAAGGCGCTCCTTGAAACATTGTATTGCGCACCCAGAACCGAGACCGTGGATCAAATTTCCCCACACCAAAAAATGACAATTTACATCGTAACAAATGAATAGGGAGAATATTTTCATCTAATAAATTTACACGTATTTCTCCATAACGTGTCTGTGCCATAGTTTGTATACGCCGGATAATATATCGATGTTGCGGGTGATTGGTAACAAACCAGGCAATTGACGCCGTTTCATCAAAATTCTTTAAATCGTTGTAACACCGTCTCACGCAATGCGCGATTCCTAACAACATTTCTTTATCTGCACCAGATTCCCAAAACCGTTCCCCTAATCTCGGCTCTTGTTTTTCTTCAGACCGGTACCAAAATGTTCCCAAACACTCACCCTGGCTAAAATCAATATCCAAGGCCCATTGATATTGGTCATTAACTATAAGCTTAAAATCGGACACCAACATCTCCGGAACAAGGTCATACCGTTCTTCAACACTTAGATGGTCTTCAAGATCATTAACCAAATCCGGAAAAAGTTCGAGTAAAATCGCATTCAGTAACTCTTGCACCTCATGGCCAAAATACTCTTCCGCATAAATCGTAAGCTGAGTCCATTTTTTAAGATCAGATTGACTGTCAGCCCAATCCAATATCAAACCCAAATCCACACTAGTTTTCAAATTAATAGAATTTTGTTCAATGTTATCTGTTGATATTTCAGCTAAATGTTGCATTGCTTTCATAGCCAAACGCCGAAAATCATCCTGCTTCTGAGTAGTTACGGCACCCTCTTTTTTAATCCGGGCTAAAGCCATTTCACGTATTTCGATCCAATTGTTAATCAGCAAAGGATGATTAATTAAATAGGGTGCCATACCCAACCCGGTTGCATTCCCAATACCAACATAGCGTTTAATATCTTCATCCATCGTAACGGCCGTATGAGGCATACGTTGCCTTGCCACGTAATCAGCTTGAAAAAGGCTAAAATCCCGAATAAGAAAACAGGAGAACATTTCTGCCGCAAAGGGCCGTGCAAAATCGGGATAATGTGTTCGGACTTTCTCCCAGTCTGCCATACCAAATTTGCCAGACCCATAAACGGCTGTTGTTCGGTAAAGATAACCGACTTTCGCCATAACATCCAAATCAGGTTGATGTCCGGAAGCGAGTTGCTTAATCACATAATTGAAATTGCGAGCCGACTTATTCGCTCGTGATAAAACAAAACAACTTGTATCGACACGTCCGTTTTCTTGTAGCGGAACATTTTCCCGCAGGCGTTCTAACCGCTTAGTATCAACCTTACCTTCGCAAAGAGTAACAGTCATATCCCAATCCTCGGCAATAACGCGGTCACTGCGAACATTCGGATCAAGATATTTTGAAAAAACTACATAGCTATAAAACCCTAGCGGCGTTGTTATCTCATAAATAACATGCCCATAACCATCCTTGTCTAAATCTATATCAGACCGCCGAATGTCCCACTGCTCTCGTAAAATACGACGTATCAGTGACCGCATAAAGCTCAACGGATAAGGATAAAGCGAACCGAGCCGGTTTAAGTCCATAACAATGTCCGCCGGACGATAATCCAAATTTTCATTGACCGTATAAAAGGCGCTGTTAATCATAATAAAGGTTCGAATGATTTTTCAAAAAAACGGAACCAATTCCCACCCATGATCTTTTCTACGTCGTGTTGCACGACACCTTTATTTAAAAGACCTTCCACGATATTTTCAAAATTCAATGAATTGGCAAACCATTCAGGTTGACGAGGCCAATTAGCATTTTGCGCAGAGCCTTCTCCGTAATCTGGTTTAAACGTCCATTTACCGGATCGCATCCACTCCAATGTCTCATAACCCCAATTCTGGCAAAGGTCTGATCCAATACCTATATTATCTATCCCCATTAACTCGGCTGTATCAATTATCATCCCGCAAAAATCATCTAGTGTACAATCAGGTCCATTATTCAAATGGAAGGGATACATTGAAAACCCTAACATGCCGCCGCTTTCACCAAGCGCTTTTAAAACGTTATCTGATTTATTACGCAATGCATCATGCCAACGCGATGGATTTGCGTGAGTAATAGCGATGGGTCGCGCTGATAATTCAATAGCCTGCAAAGTCGAATGTTCAGCGCTATGGGACATGTCTATAACCATGCCAACACGGTTCATCTCTTTTATAACTTCACGACCAAAACGCGTAACACCGCTGTCTTCCGTCTCATAACATCCCGTCGCTAATAAACTTTGATTATTATATGTTAATTGCATGATGCGTACGCCTTGATCATAGAGCGTTTCGACCATGCGAAGATCATCTTCTATTGGAGAACAGTTCTGAAAGCCAAAAATAATGCCAATTTTGCCTAATTTCTGAGCGGTTAAAATATCCGCGGCCGTTTTTACCGGCATAATTAAATCATGATAGTCGCGAAACCGTTGGCGCCAGTCTCCTATATTTTCCAATGCATCTCGCGTATTTTCCCAATAAGCAATTGTCACATGAATCGCATTAACGCCGCCCGTTCTAGCCTCTTCAAAAAGAGTCCGTGTCCAGTTCACATATTGGAGAGCATCAATAATTAACATGATTACCCTGGATTCGTATAGGCTGTTTTCATTATCGTATAGAAATCTTTTGCATGTTCACCTTGTTCTCTTGGGCCATAACTAGAACTATTTCGTCCACCAAATGGAACATGATAATCAAGGCCTGCTGTTGCAAGGTTTACTAAAACACTTCCAAATTTAGCATTGCGTTTAAAATGCTCTGCCTGCTTAAGGTTACTGGTTATAATGGACGCAGCCAATCCAAATTCTGTATCATTAGCAAGCGTTAGACCTTCGTCATAACTACCAATTTTTTGCACACAAGTCATAGGCCCGAAAACTTCTTCACGATTTACACGCATATCATTTGTCGTATTTATATAAATCGTTGGCGCTAAAAAATAACCCTCCGTATCACATTGAACACGAACTCCACCTGTTACTAGCTCCCCGCCTTCATCTTTAGCTAGCTCCATATACTTTAAAACTTTGTCCATTTGCCCTTTTGAAACGACTGGTCCTAATTCCGTTCCCGCATCAAGCGCATGTCCAACTTTTTTAGCTTGAGCGACGGCTACCATTTTTTCAACAAATTCATCATGAATGTTTTCATGGACCATTAAACGTGATGAGGCCGTACATTTCTGACCTGAAGCCCCAAAAGCTCCATGGATAGATTGCGCTATAGCAATATCCATATCAGCATTATCCATAACGACAATTGGGTTTTTACTTCCCATTTCACATTGCACCTTTGCCATATTTTGAATGGCTGCTTGTGCAATTTTACGCCCTGTCGCAACTGAGCCCGTAAAAGATACGCCATCTATTTTCGCAGAAGATAAAGCCGCCCCGACATCGCCTCCACCTTGAACTAAATTAAATACGCCTCTTGGAAGATATTTGTCTAAAACTTCCCCCAATACATGCGCCGTAGCCGGTGTAACTTCGGAGGGTTTTAAAACAACCGTATTCCCATAGGCTAGCGCTGGACCCATTTTCCAAGCCGCTATCGCAATTGGGAAATTCCATGGCGTAATCAATCCCACAACCCCAATGGCCTCACGCGAAATATCAATATTAATTCCGGGACGTACTGATGCCGCACTCTCGCCAATTTGCCTTAGACATTCCGCTGCATAATATTGATAAAATTCACCTGCCCTAAACGTTTCTCCACGCCCTTCTGCAAAAGGTTTTCCTTCTTCGCGCGAAAGTAAAGTGCCTATCTCATCGCACCGATCAATGAGCTCTTGACCGATTGCATGAAGTATATTTTTCTTTTCTTCGAGCTTCACCGCTTCCCATACGGGTTGAGCTATACGAGCTGCCGACACCGCATCATTAACCTGATCGGTTGTAGCACTTGCCATATGGCCTGTAAGGTCTGAAATGTCAGATGGATTGATATTTGCGGTCTGAGGTCCGGCGTCAAACCACTCCCCGTTAATCAATTGTCCGTAAATATCTGTCATAATTATTCCTTTCACGCCTTTATTAGCGTTACGCGTCTTATGTTAAAGGCTAAAGAGCCCTTATTTTATCTAAAATTATGTTAGACACGGAAACACCGGCAATCGCATTTTCGCTTCGGTTTACATGACGTCTTGCCCCCGGCAAGCGGGCGCCATCTTGTTCTTGGATTTTATCAAATAGTTTTTCGGCATGGTTAGCCCAACCACCTGCATTTCCAAACAAAGCAGGATCCATCGCCAACATAAACTCCCCACCTTGCGGCGGTCCTCCATCACCATTATCCCGAATAGCAGCCTCAAAACTAAAGCTCTCGCCAATTAATCCGCCAGCAAGCAACTCAACCATCATAGCAATAGAACTCCCTTTATATCCCCCAAATGCTAATAATGCACCTTTAAGAACTTCATTTGGATCCGTAGACGCTTGCCCTTGATCATCTACTCCTACGCCTTCAGGAAGCCTATGCCCTTCCCGCGCCGCTAACATTACCTCGCCCCGAGCCATGACCGAGCTCGCTTGATCAAAAACCATCGGCGGATTATCTTTACGCGGCCATCCAAAACAAATTGGGTTTGTCCCATAAAGGGCTTTTGTCCCCCCTGCCGGGATAACGGCTGGTTTATAAGACGTACACGCAAAGGCAACAAGGCCGGCCTCAGCCACCGGCTCAACCTCTGTCCAGAGAGCCGCAAAATGATGTATCCCTATGAGTGGCATGGCAGCAATCCCGCAGGTTTTGGCCGCTTCAATTAAATACGCTCGTCCTTGTGCTAGAGCATAAGGTGCAAATCCATTATGCCCATTAACTTGTATAACAGCAGGAGCAAGTTTTTCAATGGTTGGACGAGCTTTACCATTTACCTTACCGGATTTTAGTGTTGCAACATAGCCTGGCAACCGCATCAATCCATGCGAATGACACCCATCACCTTCCGCGCGCGTGATTATATCTGCTACCGCAGAAGCATTCTCATTATCACAGCCATTGGCCATTAATGTTTCTTTCGCGAGATTATGAATATCTGTAAGATTCATTTGCGTTTCAGACATAAAATGTTCCTATTCTATTGGATAACGAGCCATGACTTCTGAACCGAGCGCCGTTTTCAAAGGATCAAGCCATGGTTCAAAATGGCGCCATTGTTCGAGACCTGACTTGAAAATTGGCTGCCGCACTTGTTCAGAACTCGCCGTTCTTACGGATCGTTTCGTTTTATGAAATTCAAGGCAAGATTCTTCAAAAGGCAACTCCAGATAATCTAGAATTCGGCGGACTTGCGTTTCCGTATCGGCAACTACATCCTCATATTGCACACGCAATATTTTCCCCGGCATGACAACATCCCAATGATCCATCAATTCAATGTAATCTCGATAATATTGGCCAATTTCCTCAAGGCCATAAGTGAACTCCTGTCCTTCAGCGAAATGTTGTTTAAAGCCAGAAAAACAACACGCCATAGGATGTCGCCGTGCATCAATAATTTTAGCTTTCGGAAGAATTAAATGGATCAATCCAATATGCCTAAAATTATTCGGCATTTTATCAATAAAGAACGGTGCACCTTGGCGGTGAATACGCGTATCCTCAATAAATTGTTTTCCAAGTTTTTGGAGATGGTTTGCACTCAGATCATGAAGAATTTTTGGATATTTGGACTCTTCCGTCCTTCGTCTTCGACCGCGTAATTTATGTGCCAGTGATAAAATATTTCCCAATTCTTGCGTACCATCAACCTTGCTATGCGACGCTATAATTTGTTCGAGCAATGTAGAACCTGCGCGCGGAAGCCCTAAAATAAAAATAGGATCAGCAATAGAACATCCTTTATTTTTTTGGCTTTCAAATAGTCCTAATGTGCATATTTGTTTTTGCGCCTTCAATTCAGCGCTCATTTTATCAGAATCATACCGCATTTGTTTGCGGCCAAGATCATTGGCCTCTTTATAGAATTTAAAAGACTCCGCATAATTCCCTTGATCTTCATAAGCTTTACCCAGCGCAAAAAGAAAATGAATGCGGTCTCGATACGTAAGGTTCCCACTATCAACCTGTTTTTGCATTGTTGTCATTTCTTTTTCAGAAAATTCATATGTTTTCAAATTAGCTAATGAAAAATAAGCTTCTCCATATTCGGGCCGTGCTTCAGCGGCACACTGATAGGATTTAATACCGTCTTCAAGCATGCCATAAGTTTTATAAGCATGTCCCATGGAGGTAAGTGTTGCCGGGTCATTTGGATTTTTTGCGAGCACTTTGGCAAACAGGCTTAATGACGTTTCATAATCTCCTGCCTGCATTTTCTGTATGGCATATTGCGTTTGGAAAATCGGATTGTTATCATCTCTTGCATATAGATCTTCGACCTGCGTCATTGCAGCTGAAAACTTTTGCCGTTTACGTAAAATTTGCAAATAATCAAGCCTAAGCTGGATGTTTTCGGGTTCAAACTCTACCGCACTTTCCAGCAAAAATTCAGCTTCATCCATAGCCCCTAGCCGTTCACCAATTTGCGCTAAAAGGCGCATGGCTTCTGTGTGTTTTGTATTTTTTTGCAAAAAACTACGACAAATTGCTTCTGCTTGAACCGGTTTGCCTTCATGCAAAAAATTCATAGCTCCAATTAATTCTCGGGGTAATTTTTTAAGCCGTATTACCTGAGCCTCAGCTTGATTGGCTTCGGTCATATGTCCAAGCTTTCTTAAAATTTCAGCTTGGAATTTCCAACTCGCCAGAAGAGCAGGATTAAACTGAACAGCCCGTTGATATGCTAATAAAGCAAGATCATATGCGCCTACAGTTTTATGAAGATGTCCTTCTTCCTGAAAAGCGCGCCCAAATTCAGGTGTGATAGATTTAATACGGGTTAGAACATCCATCGCCTCGGCACTTTGCCCAATATAACGGTAACAAACCGCGCTCATATAAAGAGCATCAATATGCGTTGGATCATTTTCAATAATTGGATGTAAGGCGTTTAAAGCTTCAGCAAACTTGCTTTCATACATTAACTTTTGCACAGCCTGAATAGTGTCAACATTCCGCGAATTGGTAGTATTTGCATCAATCTTTGACATATTTACCCAATATAAAAGCGCCCCGATTTCGGGACGCTTTTACTTATCTAATCTTCTTAGCGAATGAAATGGCTATTTAAAATTATAAGCTACGCGTGCTCCAATTGTCCGTGGGCGGATAGGGGTTACACGTTCTCTATCATTACCAAAGAAACGCGATAATTCACCCTGACTATCCAGTAGGTTATTGGCGTAAATTTCGGCTGTCCAATTGTCTCCCGTTAAACCAGCAGATAACCCTACTTGCGTATAGCCTTGAACACGGTCTGTATTTTGCCGTAAAATATCACTATTAGACGCCGCCGAATAGACAATGCTCGGCATAATATGAGCCGTAAGGTCTGCTCCCGTTTCCCATTCGTAACGAGCCCGCAAGTTGCCTTGAAAGCTTGGGGCAAAAGCTAGTTCATCGCCCTGAACAACATCACCTGTTGGTGTTATGACATTTGTAATTTCTGAATCTAGGAATGAGTAAGCCCCCGTAACTGTTAACCCAGCTAAAGATCGTGGTGCATAGGTGAAATCACCTTCCACCCCAAGGACACGCGCATCAGCCGCATTATCTGAGAAGAATAGATTAACAATTGATGTATCAAAGATTGTCGTCTGTAAATTACTGATGTCAATGTAGAAAGCGCTACCATTGAACCGCAATTGATTATCAGCTAATGTTGTTTTCCAGCCTAATTCAAAATTATCTACATCATCGGTATCAAGTTCAAATGGTACGGTAAAGTTCGTCGCCGCTTGGAACGCACCGCCAGGACGGTTCAAAAGACCGGGACGGAAACCTTGAGAATATGTGCCATAGAAAAGCAAATCATCGGTCGGTGTATAAGTGCCTGTGACTTTAAAAATAACGCCAGATGTTTCTGCTTTATCTGGTGCACGCAGAGCATTAAACACTTGTGTCGCTTGACCTTCAGAAAGACCAGCGGCTTGTATCGTTGCTAACGTATCGGCCAAAGTAAATGTCTGGTGAAGTGACTGATCACAAGACCCAATAAATGTGAATGATCCATCCCCATCATAAAGATCGGAAATATTTGTACCAAAGGCATTCTCATCCGTTCCGCCCGAGTTACAGAAGGTTGCATTTGCGCTCCCTTCCAAATCAACGGCAACATCGTAATATCGCGCGCCAACGGTAAGCGCAAATTGATCGTTCAGATCAAAGGTTCCCTCACCAAATACACCAAATTGTTCGTCTGTACGCTGGATATCATTCCGGAAAACTGTTTCAGCAGGAAACGCTCCGGGCGTAACGAAGTCTGGACGACCATTTGTTTGCGCGAAATTTTCAACATTATTGGCTCCAAAGGCTACGCCGGGATTTAAGAAGCCAAAATATTGGAAATCATTACGTTCGCGCAATTCTAGATCGCTATAAAACACACCGGCTGTTGCCCGCCACCGTCTATCCGATGGTGTATTGACACGAAATTCATGCGTTTGCACCTTTGTCCGAGAAATTGATGGAACGGCGGAATTAGGCGCAAAACAGGTCCCCGATGGTGTCCCTGTATAAAAGCTTGCATATGTTACGCTACCTTCACAGATATAATAAGGAAGATACTGCCCAACAAATAAGTAATCAGTATAATCAATCCTCTGATCTGTATCACGATCCGTAAAAGCCCCCGTATATAGCGCCTCAAGACCAGCAACACGCCCCTTAAGAGTCCAATTAAAGTTATCAAAATCATCATTAAGGAATTCATCCTCATATCGATTAATAGACAAACCATCATTTAAACTCGGATCGAAGAAGAAAACACCTTCACTATCCAATTCTTGATGAGCATATCCAACGCTAACAGACCAATCATCATTAAATTCATGAAGCGCACTCAAGCGGAACCCAAAATATTGTGTATCATTGAAATCATCTTCAGCAATCGCGGAATTATCAGCATCAATGAAAGTCACATCTCCCGCATTAAGGGCTGCAATATCAGCAGGGCTAGACGTGAAACCACCACGAAATGGTGCCACTGGTACACCATTTGACCGGACTGTTCCCGCAGGGCGAAAACGAGCCGATTCTCGTAAATTTATAGTTCCCGGTACATTATCAATAAAACCGCCCTGATCATCATAATAGGCAACCGCTCGAATTGCCGTATTTTCACCAACAGGGGCATTGTAAACTGCTTCAGCATTATAGCTCGACTCACCGCCTTTAGTGAAAGAAGCCCCAAATTTAAAACCAGCTTCTTCAACACCAATTTTAGGTTTATTGGTTATAAGGCGGACTGTACCAGCCTGGGAACTCGCTCCGAACAATGTGCCTTGTGGCCCAGACAACACCTCAACACGTTCAAGATCAGCCGCATAAACATCAAGATTTCGTCCAGGTTGAGATAAAGGTTGTTCGTCCAAATAGAAAGCTACGTTAGGCGCAAGTCCCGCAACACCGGCAATAGAGAGAGTAGGCGTCGTAGATGCGACACCACGAATATAAATTGTGCTCTGACCGGGTCCGGAACCACCAGCAGATACACCAGGCAATTGAACGAGATAATCCGTAAACACATTTACATTTAACTCCTCAAGCGTTTGCTCACCTAAGGCAGTCACAGCAATTGGAATATCTGACGCACTTTCCGCACGCTTTGTCGCTGTGACGATAACTTCGTCCTCAAGTTGAGCATAAGCCGGTGCTGCCAGCACTCCTGCCATAACTATGCTCAGTGCACTACAAGTAAGTAATTGGTTTTTGCTCATTATTTATCCCCTTAAGGTGATCTCCGGGCGCGGAGAGATTTTTATAACATTGCTGTATCAACATTATTAGAAATATCAAATCATAGAGCGAGACAATCTCTAATATTTACAACTACTCACATAAAATAATTCAAAACTGCGCTGTTTTTGTCACAAATCAGGAGAAAACCACCTCATAGAATAAATTATTCTTATGGTGCGCATCACCGAAAATAATCAACCTCATACAGATGGCCAATCTCTCAGAATCGCTATTTCATCTGCATATATACACCAAAGCAAAGTATAATCTTATATAGTCGGTGAAAATCAAATAACCCTGTGGTTGAATATGATAAATACTATATTACTATCGCTCGGACAATTGACAATGTTCGATTAAGTTAGCTTGAACAAATATCGTTCCAACAACCGGGAAAGGATGTTCTGGCGCTAAAGGATAATCCCTGAAACGATGATAACTTTATGAATTTTACATATTATCGACAATCATTATCACGACTTTTTGCAGTCATTAAAATCAAACCACCTCCATAAAGCCACAATAGATCGGCACCTGATAAAACCCCGCTGGGCTTAAATACCCGTACCTGACAATTATGCAAATTGATTACATTAATTTCGACATCATCATCAGGTATATCTGTCATGGCTGCCATCAAATTCATCAGTTTGCAGAAAACCCAAAGTTGAGCACGGTGTGTAACAGGTGGATTAAGGGTATCTGAGAACTGCTTTTGAAGTTCAGGATGAATTTTACCAATGTCGATACCAATAGAATTTCACCACCAATAGAATTTCACCAAAGCACTATCATGAGCTAGTATTTTTTAATGAGCTATGTCAGATAACATTTTAATCAATTTAGGGCATATTTTATTTATCTATCCCTTGACGCTCACTTCTCTCGACCCTACATGCCCCTTTGTTAGCACTCGAACTACTTGACTGCTAAATATTATCATCAACTCTAAAGTATGAGAGAAACTATGAAATTTCGTCCTCTACATGACCGCGTGCTCGTTGAGCGCGTGAAGGAAGACACTAAGACGGCCGGCGGGATTATCATTCCGGATACGGCAACCGAAAAGCCTTCCGAAGGTAAAATTGTTGCTGTTGGCCCTGGCACACGCGGCGACGACGGTAAATTCACACAGCTGGATGTTAAAAAAGGTGACCGCGTTTTATTCGGTAAATGGGGCGGCACTGAAGTCAAGATCGATGGCAAAGAGCTGTTGATCATGAAAGAATCCGATATAATGGGTGTGATTGGTTAAATTAACATCCATTTTACGTTTCAATAAAATAACACTTTATTCTCTAAGGAGATTTAATTATGGCGGCTAAAGACGTCAAATTCGGGACAGATGCCCGTGCAAAAATGCTTGAGGGTGTCGACATTCTCGCCAATGCAGTTAAAACAACACTAGGCCCTAAAGGCCGTAATGTAGTGATCGAACGTAGCTTCGGCGCTCCTCGTTCTACCAAAGACGGTGTTTCCGTCGCCAAAGAAATCGAACTTGAAGACCGTTATCAAAACCTTGGCGCAATGATGTTGCGCGAAGTCGCGTCAAAGACTAATGATAAAGCGGGCGATGGTACAACCACAGCAACTGTTCTCGCTCAAGCCATTGTTCGCGAAGGTCTAAAGCGCGTTGCCGCAGGTATGAACCCGATGGATCTTAAGCGCGGAATCGACAAAGCCTCATCAGAAGTTGCAGGAGATCTATTAACTAAGGCTAAAAAGATTTCAAAATCTTCCGAAATCGCGCAAGTGGGTACAATCTCAGCGAATGGCGAAGCCTCTATTGGGCAAATGATTGCCGATGCGATGGGCAAAGTGGGTAATGAGGGTGTCATCACGGTTGAAGAAGGCAAAACAGCTGAAACTGAGCTAGAAGTTGTTGAAGGCATGCAATTTGATCGCGGCTATTTATCTCCATATTTTATTACAGATGCCGAAAAAATGCGTGCTGAAATGGATGATCCATATATTTTACTCAATGAAGGTAAATTATCCTCTCTTCAAGCCATGTTGCCTATTCTCGAAGCTGTTGTTCAAACCGGCAAACCCTTGTTAATCATTGCTGAAGACATTGAAGGCGAAGCCCTTGCTACGCTTGTAGTCAACAAATTACGTGGTGGGTTAAAAATTGCAGCTGTCAAAGCCCCTGGCTTTGGGGATCGTCGCAAAGCAATGTTACAAGATATCGCAATTCTTACAAATGGAACGGTGATTTCCGAAGACCTTGGTATCAAATTAGAGAATGTTTCTTTGAAAGATTTAGGTCGCGCTAAACATGTTCATATCACAAAAGACGACACTGTCATTGTTGATGGATCTGGTAAGAAAAAAGACATCAACGCCCGCGTTGAGCAAATTCGCCAGCAAGCCGAAGCAACATCTTCTGATTATGATCGGGAAAAACTGCAAGAACGTCTGGCTAAACTCGCTGGCGGCGTGGCTGTTATTAAAGTTGGCGGCTCGACAGAAATTGAAGTGAAAGAACGCAAAGATCGCGTTGACGATGCGCTAAACGCGACGCGTGCTGCTGTCGAAGAAGGCATTGTACCGGGCGGCGGCACAGCCTTGCTGCGTGCGTCACGCTTCATTAACGTCAAAGGCCTGAATGATGATGAACAATCCGGCATTGAAATTGTCAAAGCCGCTTTACAATACCCACTGCGCCAAATCGCCGATAATGCAGGCGTTGAAGGAGCTGTAGTTGTCGGTAATGTTTTAGCAGAAAATAAAGCAAATTATGGCTATGATGCTCAGAATGACAAATATGTTGATATGGTGAAAGCGGGTATTATTGACCCCGTTAAAGTTGTTCGCACTGCTTTAATGGATGCTGCCTCCGTCGCATCCCTTATCTTGACAACAGAAGCTGCTATCGTCGAAGCCCCTAAGAAAGAAACCGCTGCCCCAGCCATGCCTGATATGGGCGGAATGGGTGGTATGGGAGGCATGATGTAGCCTCGCACTACATTTCTCC
Organism: uncultured Caulobacterales bacterium; assembly: GCA_964654665.1. Classification (GTDB taxonomy): domain Bacteria; phylum Pseudomonadota; class Alphaproteobacteria; order Caulobacterales; family Maricaulaceae; genus CALCKU01. Next base: position 66,394 of record CAZZKV010000015.1, read on the forward strand.
TAATTTAAAAAAGGCCGTTCAATAGAACGGCCTTTTTATTTTTGAAATATAAGTGAAAGACTGAGCCAGATAAACTAGATACAGGCGTCATTAATTCCGCTCTGACTGATGTGCCCCAGCTTTTGTAGACACCTTGTTTGGTAAAACTGGAAGCAAG
>CAZZKV010000016.1:0-44216 GCA_964654665.1 uncultured Caulobacterales bacterium
AGAGTTTTAAAAACATCCCGCATTGCCGGGCCGCTAAAGCAGGAGGGGCGGGGATTAGATGATATAGAGAGAGTGTAGACGCGAACGATGAAAATTCAATCACTATCCGAACCATTGCAGACATCGTATGATAATAATCAACTTGGATTATGCAGCACTTAAATAGCCAATTAATAATGACAGAAATGCTCCAATATGCACAATCATAATGGCACGGTCTTTCCACATAATGCCTACCACAAACCAAAGAACGATTCCGACTAGGAAAAAATATACATTCCAAGGCGTATAATTTAATCCCGTTAGACCATACCCTATTAATTGAATCACCGTTGCAATCCATTTTACAATATCTACTTTTTTCATGATCTCTCGCCGTAAATTCTCTAGATAAGATGCCGGAATGATTAGATCGATAGGTATTGCGGATCAAATACACATTCTTACCATTAGAATTTTAGTATCACAGGCAGGTGGAATACTTATTTCTATTTTTCCCGAATTGGACATAAAACCCATTTGCATCTAGCAGAGCTGACCGTTCTCATAGATAAGGACTTTATGTAAATAATGACCGCGAGTGTGCGCGAGGCTAAATGGGGCTTTAACACTTTGGTCAGCCCTTTTGATACTTTGGTCAACCCTGTCCTGCTTTAATCAAAAGTGCCATGTTTCAACTGGCACACACTATCGTGTTTTACTTGGCAATGACGCGTCTCGACGATAAAACGGTTCAAGATTTAAAAGCCCAAAGTAAGATTATGCATGCCTATCAATTTCAAAATTCGCGGCAGACGTTAACTGAAGGTATAGCAGAATATTTTGATGTTCATATGGTCCATTTTAATACGCGCGAAAATACACCGGAAGCGGGCGAGTTTTTTCGCTGCCATGATACGGCGCATGTTATCTTTGGCTGCGATATCAGCCTGACCGATGAAGCGATTGTAAAACTGTGTAGTCTTTTTGGAACAACCGCCAAATGGCGTGTGCTCACAGGATATAATTTAACCGAATCAAAAGATATTTATAGCCAGCTTAAAATCATTGATATTTTCAAAACGATTATTAATAGCCTCGGCTTCGCGCCTGTGACCCTCTGGCGGTGCAAGAGGATGACCAAATTATGGCCATGGGATGATTACGCTGGCTATTCCAACCGCTCTTTAGCCGATATTCGAAAAGAGTTCGGCATAAATGTGCCCCACAACCCTGCAAAAGGCCTTAAGGCTCCGATCGCATAATCTGTTGCATATGAAGCTTTAATTCTGGTTCCCATTGAGCGGTCATAGATTTGACTTTTGCTACATAGTTCTCATTTTCATGAGCAGGAATATTAATATCATAAGCCCCAGCAACCTCGATCATTGTCTTGCGGTCCATAGCATTAAATGCTGCTATCATATCGTCAGCAATAGGCCGTGAAAAGCCTAGTGCCTCAAAGGCTGAACGCCCTATGCGAAGGGAGCTATCATAGGTTTCGCGGATAATGTCCCGGCACCCATGCGCCCAAAGATCATAGACGTGATTCCGGTCAACGGCGCGCGCAATAACATGTAAATTCGGATAATTATGAACAGCATATTTAACCAATGTATTGATTTGGTCTTTATCATCAATTGTCACAATTAGCAGCTTGGCCTTGGCTATACCGGCAGAATGTAACAAATCGGGCCGCGTCGCATCGCCAAAATAAGTATGGGAAATACCATATTTTCTGATGATATCTAATTGACGGGAACTAAAGTCGATAACGGTTGAAGAATAGCCCGCCGCTCTGAGCATTCGGTCCACAATCCCGCCAATCCGGCCGTGGCCCGCAATAATAATATGGCTGTCCTCATCCATCGTATCCGCAACCCGATCTTGGCCTTTGGCGTAACGCGGGGCAATGATTTTGTCATAAAGGATGAAAAGCGCTGGTGTTACAAGCATAGACAAGGCGACAACCAATAAAAGTCGGTCCGCTAGGACTTCGGGAATAATGCCATTCGCGACCGAGAACGCAAGGAGGACAAATCCAAACTCACCGGCTTGGGCCAGACCAAGAGCCAAGAGCCATTTATCGGCTCCGCGGATTTTAAAAATATACCCCAAGACCAAGAGAATTATGATCTTTACCGCTATTAATCCGCTTGTAAGCGCGAGGATAGCGGTCAAATTATCTCCCATCAGTCCAAAATTAATACTGGCCCCAACCGTCATAAAGAAAAGACCGAGCAGCAGCCCTTTGAACGGGTCAATATCAGCCTCCAGCTCATGGCGATATTCACTATTGGCCAAGACAACGCCAGCAAGAAATGTTCCCAAAGCGGGTGATAAACCGACAAGGTTCATCAAAAGCGCAATGCCCACAATCAACATTAAAGCCGCAGCGGTGAAAAGTTCCCGTAAACCGGCGGCTGCGATAAAACGGAAAATAGGTCGCGTAAGATAATTACCGCCTAAAATAATAACGGCGATCGCTCCGAGCGTAACGCCGGTTGTTTGCACGCCATTAAGACCAGCAACTAACGTCAGAGCCACCTCATGCCCCCCCTCGCCCGAAACAGCATGATTAGTACTATCCATAAGCTCGGGTATGGCCAGTAATGGCATTAAAGCGAGCATCGGAATAACAGCAATATCTTGAAAGAGGAGCACTGAAAAACTGGCTTGCCCACCATCACTTTTCATCAACCCTTTTTCATTTAATGTCTGCAAGGCTATGGCTGTCGACGAGAGAGCCAAAACCAAACCAATGGCCAAGGCGATTGTCCAAGATTGACCAAACAGCATGGCAATACCCATGATCAACAATGTCGTCGCAATGACCTGCCCTCCGCCCAGTCCCATAAGGCGATGCCGCATGTGCCAGAGTAATTTGGGTTCTAATTCCAAACCCACTAAAAACAACATCATTACAACGCCAAATTCGGCAAAGTGTTGAATGGCAATAACATCCACATGCAGTAGGGTCAAAACGGGGCTGATCACGATTCCGGCCAGCAGATATCCCAATACAGACCCTAGACCAAGCCGCGATGCAATGGGAACCGCAATGACACCTGCACACAGAAAAATGAAAGCAATTAAAAGAAAGTCAGTCATAATAACACTTACGCTATGAGAGAACACTCCTAATTACATTTGCATTGCCCGCTGTCGAGCTTCATCCCACACGCATCGCTCGCCTCCCTCCGCTTAAGTATCGTTTCTGGACCTCATAAACGGACAAATTATGGCTATCACCGATAGATGTTACCGAGCCAGCCGTATCCGGTTGGCAATCAGCTCCGAGGGTTATTTTTTAATGCGCTGTCGTGGATAGAGTCTCGGCGTAAAAACAAGCGGTGTATCGCATTGATTATCTATCGCCGCAGCAAGATAAAATTCTCGCTCGTCAATGACCACATCAAGACGTTCGCGAGCATTTTCAAGCGCAGCCTGCAACAACGCTATAAATATGATGCTAAACGGGTTTCGGCTTGTCGAAAAAAGTTCTATCAAATCTGTCAGAGATCGGACCAAACTTTGTAGTTCCAACATTTCGCCTGTCTTCATTTCCAAATTTTCGACTATTTTATGGCACCGGGCAGCCTCTTCAATACCCGGAGGCACGTCTCGACCCGGTTTATCGACCGGATTTAAATCAATAACATTTAAAAACCTGTCTTCCATTGATGCGGCCAATGCATCTTGAAATCCCGTCTTTTCAACATCGAATGGATTTTCCGCCAATCGCTTTTTCGCCTCGGTTTTACTTTTCTCGGATATTGATTTAATTAAGCTTGAAAGCTCTGAATTGGCTTTGTCATATCTACGCGCGCTTTGTGCTAATTCTTGCGATAGGTATATTGCGCCAAAAGCTGTCAATACTTCAGTTGGTATAATCTGTTTCATAAAATTGCCCCGTTTTTGTTTAACGGCGACTATGATAAATATTCGCAACGGCTATCGAAGTGACGGCTATCACGCTTACCGTTAATAATACAAAGGCCTAGCTTACCCGCATTGAACCAGAGTGTGCCTTATGTATTTTATAGCTTTTTATCATGGCTCTGATATTAATGGTCAAACCCACATGATGGACGTGAAATTTACCGTGATACATATTCGGCGTGCCACAAAAATTGATGAACCCGCAATTTGGTCAATTATAAAGCCTGTTATTAGGGCCGGAGATAGCTATGCTCTTGACCGGAAAATGAGCCAAAAGGCGGCCATGGCCTTTTGGATGGCCCCCGAAAAATGGACATTTGTGGCTGAAACCAGCTCAGATATTGTGGGCACATATTATATGAAAACCAATCAAGCCGGCGGCGGAGCCCATGTCTGTAATTGCGGCTATATAACGGATGAAAAAGCACGGGGACGCGGCATCGCCAAAGCAATGTGTGAACATTCCATCAAACAGGCACCCATATTCGGGTTTAAGGCCATGCAGTATAATTGTGTTCTATCAACTAATAAAGGCGCCATACGACTGTGGCAGCGATTAGGCTTTGATATTGTTGGCACTATCCCCAATGTTTTTTTACATCCAGACAAGGGATATATTCATGCCCATGTCATGTATCAAGAATTTTAGCGGCAATCCCGGCTAAATATTATTGGCTTTATATTTGGCGCGATATCGCCCCCAATCAACATCCGAAAGCTGAGCAGTAATTTTATATTCTCCGCTATCGCTCATAAACTCTTCCAAAATTTGACCATGTTCATACAGCCATGCGCGCTGGCCGTAATCAGACGGCGGCACGACAAAATCATGCGTAACATCCGAGGCCGATAAGACAGCTTCGATTTGCTGTAAAAGGGGCTCCATACCCACCCCGCTCAGACAGCTAATCATCGCCACAGGCGCATCACCGTTCAACATGTTTTGCGCGTCCATACGTTCGCTTAAAACATCAACTTGATCCACGGAGAGCAAATCGATCTTATTCCACACTTCCAACAAGCTTTGACCATTATCAGGCCCCGCCTCGATACGGTTTAAAACATCCATAACATCATCCTTGCGCTGTTCGGATAACGGATCGGCAATATCACGCACATGCAAGATAAGATCGGCCTCCTTGACTTCTTCCAGTGTCGCGCGAAAGGCAGAAATCAAATCGGTCGGCAAATCAGAAATAAATCCAACTGTATCGGACAGAACAGCCGGTTTACCACTGGGCAGCGGCATAATTCTATGGGTTGTGTCCAATGTCGCAAAGAGCATATCTTTAGCCATGACCCCGCCTGCTGTCAGATGGTTGAATAGGCTTGATTTTCCGGCATTGGTATAACCCACAAGGGCGACAACCCGCTCAGGGGCACGGCGACGTTTCGTGCGTTGTAACCCACGGGTCGAGCGCACTTGCTCGATATCGCGTTTTAATTTACGAATTTTATCGGCTAACATCCGGCGATCTGCTTCGATTTGCGTTTCCCCCGGACCTGCCAAAAACCCCTGCCCGCCGCGCTGGCGTTCCAAATGGGTCCATGTACGCACAAGCCGGGAGCGCTCATAGGCTTGGCGGGCCAATTCCACTTGCAACCGCCCTTCTTTGGTTGCAGCCCGCAAAGCAAAAATTTCAAGAATAAGTCCCGTGCGATCAATAACTTTTGCTTGCCAAATCCGTTCCAGATTGCGCTGTTGAATAGGGGAAAGCGCTCCGTTGACAATAACCAGGTCAGCGTCATTGCCTTTTACGGCGGCCTTAATCTCTTGGATTTTGCCTTTACCGAAATAATTGCTAACTTTAACATCACGTAAAGGTACAATTTCTGCCGAAATAACAGCGACCTCAAGAGCCACGGCAAGGTTCTCTAACTCTTCACACTCATATTCTGCCTCTTGCAGCTTTTTCTGCGATGGACGGGGATGATACAATAATGCCCGCAGAGCCGGCTGATCGCGGTCAAGCATAAGCTGTAAAGCAGCTTGTTATTTTACTCATCCACTTTCTCAGCGTCAAAAAGCTGAACCGTTCCAGAGGGCATAATTGTTGAAATGGCATGTTTATAAACCAATTGTATTTGGCCATCGCGGCGCAAAAGCACGCAAAAATTGTCAAACCATGTGACAACCCCTTGTAACTTTACGCCATTAACCAGAAAAATTGTCAGTGGGGTTTTTGACTTACGGACCGCATTCAAAAATGTGTCCTGCAAATTTTGTTGTTTCTTATCAGAGGTCATCGCGCGCTTCCCTATTAATTTTATGTGACCGTAAAATCACAACCCACAATATAAACTTATTTAAGAGGTTCGATTAATGATGCAAGTGGATTATAGTAATCAATGTGTAATTTTTTACCGTAACCACAATTGTCGCGAAAAGACCGCTAAAATTGCCAACACTTCGATACGTCCAATAAGCATAATGACGCTAAGCAGGGTTAATTGATTCGGTAGAAAGTCAGAATATGTGAGCGTTGACACGCCGGTTTCCAATAATGGCCCCATATTTGATAAAGCCGCCGCTCCGGCTAAAGTCGCGGTTTCAAAATCAAGACCGACGGCTCCTAAGGCCAAGATTGAAACAGCAAAAACTAAAGTATATCCAAAAAAATACATCCAAATGGACAAGAAAGCTCGGTCGGGTAATATCTGGCCACGGAACGTCACAGGCACAATACGCGATGGGTGGGTCAACCGCGCTAGCTCTGTCGATAAATGCCTGAACAATAAAAGCATGCGAATTAATTTGACGCCACCAGCCGTCGATAAAGCCGACCCGCCGATCAAAGCAATCGCAATTAATACAGCAGGAGGCAGCAAATCAACCCCGATGATATCATAATCAAACCCAGTCGATGTCGCAAAAAACACCGCCTCGAAACCGGCTGTCACCCCATGATCGAAACCCGCGAATATCAAAGTGGTACAAAACAATAAAAAAGCGATCACGATAAAAGCGCGATGCTCGACATTGCGGAAAATACCAATGAAGGCTGCTTTGTTTCTAATTCGAAAAAAGTCCCATAAAACGGCTATATTAAACGTTCCGCAAATACAGGTTAGAGCCAGCATAATGGCTCCGAAATGATTGACATATTGACTAATGGGTTCACCGCGCGGCGTCAGACCTCCGGTTGAAACCGCTGAGAGCGACAGGCAAAAAGCATCAAAAAATGGCGTTCCGGAAATAACCAGAACCATCATAGATATAAAACTCACGCCAGCATAAATCGCGGCTATGAGGCGTCCAATATCAAGTAACCGTTCGAAAAGTTCCCCTTTCTTAAGGGTAAAAAAGAGGGATCGATGCACACCTGTCCCCGCCAAATTCAACGCGGCTAATATAACTACGGCAAATGTTGCCGCGCTAACGCCGCCAAACCATTGCAAAATACTACGCCAGATAAGAATAGAACGCGGCAAGTCATCGGGCACAAGGGTTGAAGCCCCTGTTGTCGTCAGGGCCGCAACCGATTCAAAATAAGCGGTTAAAAACGGAAGTGTGGCCCCGTTCGCCACATAAGGAATGGCCGTAACAACAGGCACGACTATCCAAAAGAGCAATAAAAAGATCAAAGCATCGGAATTACTCTCTCGTCCCGGCGTTTTGGCTGTGATTAACCCCAATAAAACGCCCAACACCCCCATGACCAACGCCAATCCGCCAAAGGTTACAGCTTGGGGTATCTCAACGAAACCCAAGGCACAAATAGCCGTTAGAGCCATCAAAGCTGCGCAAAGGATAAATGTATTACCCAACCATAATATGATGCGGGTAAAAGCCATCCGTTAGAAAAACTCCGAACTGGCCCTAAACATCTGCTCAACACTTTTCATGGCAGAGGGTTCGGCGACCAAAACAACTTGATCCCCGATTTTGATAATTTTATCACTTTGCGGTGCCCGCACTTGCCCGTCATGTAAGACCGCGCCAATCGCCATGCCATCTTCAAGAACGATTTCGGATATAACTTTGCCAACCAAAGGCGAGCTGTCCAGAACTTCGCCCTCTATGATCTCGGCGCGGCCATTTTCTATACTAAAGACATCAATAATACGCCCGCGGCGCATATGACGTAAAATAGATGAAACGGTACTGGCCCGCGGATCGATCACCATATCAATTTTAAGCTCTGAATTGAGCGCTTGCATCGACATGTCATTAATCAAGCTTCCCGCCCGGCGTGCGCCCATTTTTTTAGCCAACACGCCAGCCAGAATATTGATTTTATCGTCATTCGTTAGGCATAGAACCATTTCCGCATCCGCAACCCCGGCCTCGCCTTGTATTTCCTCCCGCATAGCGTCGCCGTTCAAAATCACGGTTTTCTTTAAAACTTCAGCCGCCTTTTCCGCGACGGCTTGATCGATTTCTATAACCCGAACACGCACGCCCGATACTTTTTCGAGATCCCGGGCCACATAGGACCCGACATTACCAGCGCCTATAATCACAATATGACGCGCCTTATCCGCCCGCGCGCCAACAATTTCCAGTAACCGTCCGGCATGTTCCGTCCGTGTCATAAAATATGCTGTATCGCCGACATTTAAAGGATCATCAGATTTGGGCACAAAAACCTCATCATCACGTTTAACCACTAAGACGGCAGAATGCAGCCCTGTGAACAATTCCGATATTTGATGGGACGGCACGTTAACGATAGGGCAATCCTCCTCTATCTTCACAGCAATCATCTGTACCCGCCCATCAGCGAAAGGGACTACATCAAGGGCTCCGGGTGTACTGAGCCGACGTAAAATAGCTTTGCCAATTTCAATTTCAGGGGAAATAATAATATCGATTGGCATGTTTTCGCGGCTATAGAGATCATTCCATTCGCTTTCGAGATATTGCTGAGCGCGCACGCGGGCCACTTTGCTTGGTGTTTTGAAAAGCGAGTGCGCCACCTGACAGGCAATCATATTCACTTCATCGGAATAGGTCACAGCAATAATCATATCCGCTGTATCGGCACCTGCGCGTTTGAGTACTTCGGGGTGCGCGCCATTGCCGACAATTCCACGCACATCAAGTTCCAGTGTAATATCACGGATAAGTTCGGCTGACAGGTCAACAACCGTCACCATATTATTTTCTTTGGCCAAACGGGAGGCAATTCCATAACCAACGCGTCCAGCGCCGCAAATGATCACTTTCATTCTGGCTTCCCCTCTGTGCAGTGCCGCCGGCTCTGGGCCTGCTGAGCTTTTGATCCGTTATAGCTCTTACGCCTTATTGTCAGTCCGGCCAAGGGTATTGACACCTAAAGACTTAAGCTTTCGGTGCAAGGCTGAACGTTCCATCCCTACAAAAGAGGCTGTACGCGAAATATTACCTCCAAACCGTTCGATTTGGGCTTGCAGATATTCGCGTTCAAAATGCTCCCGCGCATCCCGCAGAGGCATAGCGATAATTTTTTCGCTTCCTTTATTACCCTGCGCTGTGCGAACAACACTCACCTCATCGGGTAAAGTTTTCAGTGTAATCGGTTGTGTCGGATCTCCGGTAGCCAAGATCAGCAAGCGTTCAACATTATTACGGAGTTGCCGTACATTTCCCGGCCAATCATGGGATTGCAATGCAGCCATTGCGTCATCCCCGATTTGCCGGGCCGGTAATCCGGTCGAGGCGGCGAGTTTCTCAATAAAATAGTCAACAAGGTCTGGAATATCCTCCCGACGATCCGATAACGCCGGAACAGCCAATGGCATCACATTAAGCCGGTGATATAAATCTTCCCGAAACCGGCCTAATCGGGTTTCAGTTTCCAAGTCGCGCGACGTCGATGTAATAACGCGCACATCCACTTGTATATCGTCGGGTGCGCCCACGCGTTGAAACCGTTGTTCAATCAACAACCGTAATAATTTCCCTTGCGTTTCATGTGGCATATCCGCGACTTCATCTAAATATAGCGTGCCATAATGCGCCTTTTCCAAAAGCCCGCGTTTAATCATTCGCCCTTCTTCATCAACCGTGCCAAATAATTCCTCTTCTACCCTTTCCGGTACCATTGACGCGGCATTCACAGCCTTAAAGGGCCCTTTGGACCGGTTTGATTTTTGATGTAGTAAACGCGCAATCAATTCCTTACCCGCCCCAGAAGGGCCAGTAATTAAAATCCGGCTATTTGTCGCGGCAATCTTATCAATTTTTTGGCGCAATTGCGTAACATGGGACGATTTACCAACCAATTTATCATCTCCCAGCGTCTTGCCTTTTAATTCCTCATTTTCACGTCGCAAACGCGCACTCTCCAAGGCCCGCCTGATTGTATTTAAAAGCTTCTCCGCTTTAAACGGCTTCACAATATAATCATACGCCCCTTTACGAATAGCCGACACAGCGGTTTCAACCGTTCCGTGCCCGCTGATAATGATAATAGGCAAATCAGCATAAGTAGATTTTAACCGGGCCAAGAGCTCAATACCATCCATGGAGCTGCCTTTAAGCCAGACATCTAAGACAACGAGAGATGGCCGACGCCCCTGTATCAATTTTAATGCCGCATCACTGGTCGCAGCCTCTTGAGCATCATATCCTTCATCTTCCAGAATGCCGGCGATCATTTCGCGGATATCATCCTCATCTTCGACGATTAAAATATCATGTTTCATGATTATACCTTTTGTCTCTGCTTTAAATCAGCGGTTTCTTTGGTTTGCGGTAATGTTAATTCCAAATAGGCACCGGATACGCCATCGGGCCGTTCATCCAATTGCAAATCTCCCCCATGGTCTTCTGCAATCCGTTTTACAATGGCAAGGCCTAGCCCTGTCCCGGATTTCCGGGTTGTCATATAGGGTTCCAAAAGACGGTCTTTATCCTTAAGTGGCCACCCGGTTCCGTTATCGTAAATACATAATTTGATAAATTCCCCCGCCATTTCCAACCGCGTAATAATTTCCCCCGCAGGTGAATAATGCCCCGATTCATCCATACGCCGCACAATCGCTTCGCCTGCATTTTTGTAAATATTGGTCAAAGCCTGACTAATCAGACGCTCATCGCATCGCACTAAAGCAACATCAGTAATATTATCTTCAAGAATAAAATCTACATCCGGCAAAGATACACGCTGGGCAAATAACACTTGATCCAGCAATGACTGTAAATCTACAAATTGAAAAATCGGAGCCGGCATACGGGCAAACGCCGAAAATTCATCCACCATTCGTTCCAGACTTTCTACTTGACGAATAATCGTTGATGTACAGTTTTCAAAAACGTCAGGATCCGATTTGACCTCTTTTGCATATTTCCGATTAAGCCGTTCTACGGATAGCTGAATGGGCGTCAGCGGATTTTTAATCTCATGAGCAATACGTCGGGCTACTTCTCGCCACGCCGAATGACGCTGGGCCGCCACCAACCGCGTCATGTCATCAAATGTCAAAACCCAACCCGTATCTTGTCGCGGCCCCTCATAGGCCGAGACCCGTAAATCGAAATTTTTAACGCCATTACCCATATCCAAATCAACCTGATCTTCAGCCGTCGCAAGAATATTATCCCGCGCCGCACGGAATGCCGGTACAAAATCAGGCAGAACTGTAGAGAGCGGTTTTTGCAACATGTGAGCCGCAGGCTGTCCTAATAAACGTGCCGCTGATTGATTAAGCAAGGTAATGCGGCCTTCTTGCGTAAGACCAATCACACCAGCCCGCACACCTGACAGCACAGCTTCGGAGAATTGCCGGCGTTGTTCAGAAATATCATGTTCCCGGATAAGGTCATCCCGCTGTGAGTTCAATTGCCGCGTCATTCTGTTAAAGGCGCTCCCTAAATCAGACACTTCGCCCCAATTACCTTCCACACTCACTCGGGCTGTAAAATCACCTTCGCGGACTTTCTCAGCCGCATCAACAAGACGGCCCAAAGGGTCAATAATCCGGTTAGCAAGTGCAAAACCTAACCAAATCGCAGCAAATAAAACCAAAAGCGCCGTTTCAACAAATGTCAGGAAAAATGTTTTATTCAGAAAAGCCTGATTCTGGTTATAACGATCAAGCGCACGCCCCGCATCGTCAATCCCGTTCAAGCTGGATAGAACCGGACTATCCGAGCGTAGATAACGCCCAACATAAAGATAAACATCTTCAGGGTTCTCTAGCCCGCTTTCGGTCACATCCAGCTTGCCAAGCCCGACCAGAAAATCAATTTCCCCCTGCCCGTTAAAAATAAAATCTTGTCTGTCGATTTGATCAAACGCTGCTTGGGACGGTAATTGAAACACTGGTGCGGTTGGGCTTTCAACCTCGACATAGACCATACCCTTCCGGTTTAGAATATAAATGGCATCCAGCCCGCGTGATTGGGCCAATCTTTGTAAAAAGGCTGAATAGGTTATCCGGTTTTTAAGAAATCCGCGGCTTCCGTTCACTGCACTTTGTACGCTAGCTATATCGCGGCCTAAATCAGAGAATTCTTCTTTCACATAGGCATTATAGAACTCTTGCGCATTCGTTAGATTAGAACGCACGCTCTCGCCAAATAAATCATTGATATTCCGGCTGATGAGTGACGTTGAAAAAAGGCCCACCAAAATAGCCGGCATAAGCGCAGCTAGACTAAAGATCAGAACGAAACGGCGATGCAGCAAGGGGGCGGATAATCGCCGTCGCGTTGAAAATAATATAGTCCAGACCCGTGCAATTAAATAAACACCGAAACATCCGATAATCCCCGAATTAAAAAGCAAGATTGGATAGGCCTGTGCCGCCCGCACCGGGTTATTGGATAATGCAAATAAAGCCCCCAAAACAACCAGAGCAAAGGCAATAACAAAAAGCCCGACGAAAATAGCAGATTGAACAAAATGCAGTGTCCGCGACGATCGCATTACAGATGGGATCGATGGAGCATCCATATCCAATTTTATTGTTGAGTCTATAGTCATCAGACCTGCAAATAACGCGTCATAGAATACGCTGATCGCTACATTTTTACATCAGTGTTGCATAAATACAAGGCCATAAAAAAGATGGTCAAATTAAGGCGATATCGGAAAATTTCCAGAGTTTAGTCAATTTTTAATGACTTCAGCCGCGTGCGTAATGTGTTTCGGTGTATCCCAAGCTGTTCTGCGGCTTTGGCGCGATTACCCCCTGTTAGGCGCAATGCTTCTATAATCAAAGGCTTTTCAACCCATGCCAAGGCAGTTTGATACGGCGTATCCTCGCCTTCATCGCCTTTATGATTCGCTAATATACGGCGGCAGGCCTCTTCAAGCAGACTGCTCAATTTATCCGTTTCTTCTGCGGATTGCGTGGGTTTGAGGTTTTTTGAAAATTCCTGCAAAACCATATCAGCTGTAATAACGTCATCGGAATACAGCACGGCTAAACGCCTGACGAGGTTCTCAAGCTCCCGGACATTTCCAAGCCAATTATGCCGATGCAGAATATCGAGCGCGTCTGAATCAAACCGGCGATTACCGGCTTCTGATGTTTGCGATAAAAATGTTTCAGCCAACTCATATGTATCCCGGTCACGGGCGGATAATGGCGGAATACGGACTTCTGCTACATTAATCCGATAAAGCAAATCATCCCGGAACAAACCATCAGACGCCAGTTTTCGCAAATCTTTCCGCGTTGCCGAAATCAACCGCGGACGATCTTTCGGATTTATCATTTCTGCTTCGGTTAAGACGGCTAAGAGATGTTCTTGTTGCAGGGCCGATAATTCCGCAATTTCATCGATATAGATATCTCCACCATTGACCTTTTGCAGCGTTAGTGACGTATTCGAGAAATCGGACAACCGCAGAAACGGCTTTTCTTTGCGCGGGCCACCAATATGTAGCAAGCGCGCCACTAGATCTTTTCCGGTCCCTACAGCTCCGTGAATCAAAATCGGTAAATCCCCATTCGCAAACCGCGATACGGCGCGATAAACGGGCTGCATCGCAGCGCTGCGTCCGATCATTGGTAATTTTCCGCGGTCTGCGCTTATTTTATGACGCCGCGGGTTCACACTAATCCCTGCCCGCGATACAGCCTGTGTTACATCCTCCAAGTCAAATGGTTTCGGCACATATTCAAACACATTATGCTCACCGGATTTCAACGCTGTGTTCACCGTATTATTGGCGCTAATGACTATGATTGGCATAGCCGGCCGGGCATCGGATAATCGCGGTAAATCTTCGAACACTTCACGCCCGCCCATCATGACATCTGTCAGAACTATGTCGCCAACCCCTGCTTCGGCCCATTTTATCAGCGTATCGGCATTATCCGTTGCCTTCACAGTATGCCCAGCGCGCGTTAAGGCTTTGGATAGCACAAGGCGCACACTATTATCATCATCCGCCAAGAGGATTTCATAGTTCATATTATGTCTCCTTTAGACACAGGCAGTAACAGGGAAAAAACGGTGTGACCCGGACGGGACTTAACTTCAACCAACCCGCCATGCGCGCGCGCAACTTTGGAAACAAGGGCCAAACCCAGCCCTTGGCCGGATGGTTTATTGGTAACAAAGGGGCGAAACACATCATGCAATAAATTTTTAGGAATACCCGAACCGTTATCAATAATTCGGATTTCAATCGGTAATTGCTGCCCTGTGACTCCATTAACGGCACGCCTGACACCCGAACGATAGGCTGTCTCCAGCGTGATATCGCCAGAACCGCCATTGGTTAATATCGCCTCCGATGCGTTCTTAATCAGATTTAAAAGCGCCTGCATAAGGGTATCGGCGTCACCGGCCATATCGGGCAAAGACGGGTCATAATTTTCGGTGAATGTTATGTCATTTGATACGGATGACTGTATAATCTGCCGGGCGCGCCGCAAAATTTCATGAATATTCACGGCCTCAACAGTTTCCGGATTATGATCGCCTAAGCTCTGCATACGGTCAGCTAATCGCCGTATACGGCCAATTTCAGAACCGATAAGGTCGATTAAATCCTGCCCTTCATCCGTATTAATATCATCGCGCAACAATTGAGCCGCGCCGTTTATGCCCGCCAAAGGATTTTTTATTTCATGCGCAAGCATACGCCCCATAGCTGCGATAGACCCGCCATCGGACACTCCAGCATTGGGCTGAATATGGGCCGGTTTTACCATTAACCCGATACCCGATCCGCTTGGAAAAAATGTCAGATGATAAACATTATCGGCAGTTTTTTTTGTCTTTAAAACAATATGGCGCAAAGTAATGACACGGGCACCCTCTTGGCAGCGTTGACGACCTTCATCCAGATTTTGAGCACTGGTAATAAAATCATCCAGTCGGCGGCCAATGAGAGTCCGGCGCCCGCGCTCCAACCATTCTTGTGCTGTGGTATTCACCCACATTATCTCTAAAGACTGTTCCGCCAGTAAAAAAATAGGCATCGGTAAATCATCCAATAAATGATCTAAAAACCCATCTGGCTGCGGCGTGGATTGCGCGTTCACTATGCCGCCTCCGCTGTCTCTAAATAAATGTCAGCCAAGGCCGAAATAACAAAATCCGGATCTGTTGACCGGCAAATATCCGATTGTACGGTTTTTAAATCCTGACCTGTCCGTTGAGCGGCAAATTCAACATAGCCTGCAAGGTGTTTACGGGCAACGCGAAGCCCTTTCCCTTCGCCATAAAACGATAACATATCCGCATAATGCTCTCGAATAACCTCAAAGGCTTGCACCAGATTAATTGGATCGGGCGCTATGTCTCCATCGACCGCAGCCATCAGGGCTTTAAGGCGCCATGGTTGACCAATCAAATGCCGCCCCGCCATCACTCCATTAGCCCCTGATTGCTCCATAGCCATAAGCGCCTCTTGCGGCGTTCCAATATCGCCATTGACAATCACGGGTACGCTAACGGCCTGTTTCGTCAGGGCCACCTGCGCCCAATCGGCTGTACCTTTGTAAAATTGGCATCGCGTGCGACCATGTACTACAATCAATTGCACCCCTAAATCTTCAGCCTGTTTTGCAAGCTCTGGCGCATTTAACTGATTATCATCCCATCCGAGACGCATTTTTAGAGTCACGGGGACATCAACAGCCTTTACAACGGCCTCTATAATCGAACAGGCCAGCGCCGGGTCTTTCATTAATGCTGATCCAGACAATCCAGATGTTACCTTACGCGCCGGGCACCCCATATTGATATCTACAATATCGGCCCCTGCTGCTTGGGCCAATTTTGCACCTTGCCCCATAATGTCGGGTTCTCGTCCGACCAATTGTATGACCAAAGGGTCGATATCCCCCTTACCCGCAGCTCGCGCGGCGGCTTCAGGATCACCTTTAGATAAAAATTCACTAGCGACCATCTCCGATACAATCAAACCGGGGCGAAATTGTTGTAAAACACGACGAAATGGTAAATCTGTCACCCCCGACATAGGGGCAACAAAGACGCGCGAATCCAATCTATGCTTGCCGATGTAGAGCGAAGTTGTCATGTTAGGGCGATACCCCATGCCGTAAGGCTGCACAATATTTCATCACCCTTAAACGAGGTAAAATGGCAAAAATTGCACAAATTTTAGTCGCCGCAGGCATAGGTGCACGCGCAGGGGGCGATATCCCCAAGCAATATCGTCTTATTGGGGGAAAACCGTTACTCCGCCGCACGCATGACGCCTTATCAAAGGCACTGGACCCCGCCGTATCTATTATTGTGATTGCAAAAAACGATCCCTATTTTACAGCAGCTATGCAAAACACCGCATATGATTTCAAAACGGTTACAGGCGGAGCGACGCGCACAGACTCTGTTAAAGCCGGCCTCATAGCCTTAAAAACCGATGTCCCGGATTATGTTTTCATTCATGATGCGGCCCGCCCCTTTGTGACGCCAGTCCTTATCAACCCGCTTTTAGCTGCCCTTGACACACACCCTGCCGCCGTCCCCGCTCTGCCGATTACCGATGCATGCAAAACAATGGACGGCCAAGCTATAGACCGGAGCACCATCCGGCGTGTGCAAACTCCGCAAGCCTTTCACTATACTGACATCCTCACTGCATTTGAACGCCTTAACCCCGGTCAATCCTTTGCTGATGACATTGCCATTGCTTATGATGCAGGGCTGCCGATAAAATTCACAGCGGGCGATGCCGATAATTTCAAAGTGACCTATCCGGAAGATTTCGCTAAAGCAGAGAACATGACAACAGGCACGACATATATAGCAACGGGTTCTGGCTATGATGTTCACCGCTATACCGATGGGGATGGCATTTGGCTTTGCGGTATTAAAATTGATGCCCCTTATCGCCTTTTGGGCCATAGCGACGCTGATGCGCCGATGCATGCTTTGACAGATGCTATTTTCGGGGCTTTGGCAGAAGGCGATATTGGCGATCATTTTCCGCCCAGCGATCCGCAGTGGAAAGGGGCGGCCTCTGACATATTTCTCAAAGAAGCGGTTAATCGCATCGCTATACGGGGCGGACGGCTGCACCATGTTGATCTGACACTCATATGCGAAAAACCCAAAATCAAACCCCATCGCGAGGCAATGCGGGCGCGCCTGTCTGAAATTTTAGGCCTGTCGCTTTCGCGTATTTCTGTCAAAGCTACCACATCCGAAAAACTGGGATTTACAGGCCGAGAAGAAGGACTTGCGGCGCACGCCATAGCGACTATCGAGCTGCCGGAATGAATACTCCTAGCCTCAAAGATATTTTCGCCTTATCAGCCCGCGTCATAAAAGCGGCAAATGAGACAGGCCTAACTATAGCGACAGCGGAAAGCTGCACAGGCGGTCTTATTGGCGCCGCTATCACCGCCATTCCCGGCTCATCCGGCTGTTTTAAAGGCGGCATTATAGCTTATGATAATACTATCAAGCGCGATCGATTGAACATTCCGGCAGATATTCTTCAAACCCATGGCGCTGTCAGTCAAGAGGTAGCGCATGCCATGGCTCTGAACGCGGTCACACTCTTGGACGTTGATATAGCAATATCTGTCACGGGAATTGCTGGTCCCGGCGGCGGCTCAGCCGATAAACCTATTGGCACTGTTTGGATGGGATTGGCTTATAAACAAAAAGATCAAACCCGCGTGAGAACACACTTACATCAATTTGGTGACATAGGCCGCAATAAAGTTCGAGACGTCACCTGTTTTGAAGCGTTAAAATCCCTAGCTGACGCGCTTGTCTAACCCCAGACGATCCAATTCCGTATCCATATTCAAATCACCGCCTGCAACAGGCTTGAGCATAACAGAGGCGCGCTGCTCAAACAATTTCATGATATATTCACTGGCCTTATCAAATTTGCTGCGCATAAGACCGTTAAGCATTTTCGACTTAAGCTCAACTTCGACATCAAAATCCACCAAGGTTGTTCCATCTGAAAGCGGGTGAAAAACCCAATGGACCGACAATATCTTCACAGCGCCCGATTGCGAGGGTTTGGAGACGACAATCCGGTGTTCATTGGCATAGCAATCAACAAGAGAGCGGAAGGTCTCGCTAATGAATTTATAGGACACCTTAGCATCGGCCTCAAAACGCATGTGATGCGCGGTAACAGCACGCCGGTTTGAAATACGAACCGCCGTAAGCAAATTGATAAACCGTGGATATTTTTCAACATCAACAGCCAGACGGTACAAATCGCCCGCATTATACCCAAGATGACGGCGCAGGCGTGTTCTGGCCATATTATCCCCCCATCCGGGCACGGCGCGCAGCTTGCAATTTCGCAAAATCAGCATCGGCATGATAGCTGGACCGCGTTAATGGGCTGGCTGACACCAATAAAAACCCTTTGGCTTTCGCAATGGTTTCATAGGCTTTAAACTCTTCCGGCGTTACAAACCGATCAATCGGTGCATGTTTACGGGTTGGCTGTAAATATTGTCCAATCGTAAGAAAATCGATACCGGCAGAACGCATGTCATCCATGACTTGCATGATTTCTTCTTTGGTCTCGCCAAGACCAACCATTAAACCTGACTTTGTAAATTGTTTCGGGTCCCGTTCCTTAACCCGTTCTAAAAGGCGGAGTGAATGGTAATAACGTGCTCCCGGGCGAATTTTTAAATAAAGTCGCGGCACGGTTTCAAGATTATGATTAAACACATCCGGCGCTGCATCGATGACTGTTTCCACAGCCCCGTCTTTACGCAAAAAGTCAGGCGTCAATATTTCGATCGTTGTTGTCGGTGACGCGGCCCGAATAGCCTGAATAACATCAACAAAATGCTGCGCACCGCCATCAGCGAGATCATCCCGGTCAACAGAAGTGATAACCACATGTTGCAATTGCATTTCCGTAACAGCCTCGGCAATTTTTTTCGGCTCATAGGCATCCACATCCTGCGGTAGCCCTGTACTTACGTTACAAAAAGCGCAAGCCCGCGTACATATTTCGCCTAAAACCATAAAGGTCGCATGGGCCTTTTCCCAGCATTCACCAATATTAGGACAGGCTGCTTCTTCGCAAACGGTGACAAGGCCCTTGTCTTTGACGATCTTACGCGTTGCCGCATAACCTTTCGAGGTAGGGGCCTTCACCCGTATCCATTTGGGTTTACGCAAGACCGCGCTATCTGGACGGTTGGCCTTTTCAGGGTGCCTGTCGCGCGGCGTTACTTCTGCCGATTTCCCGATAGTGTCGATAAGTGTGGCCATAGCCGGAAAATGGTCTTTCTTAGCGCTGAAAACAACCCTCTATTTGCAAATAATGCATCATTAAAGCGAAAAACACCCTCAATGTTTGGCCCGTTATTTGGCCCGTTATTTGCAGCATTTTAATCAAATTATGCGATAAAAAATTGGGAAAAGGTTTAAACCATGTTAAATGCAGTCAAAATACGGGACGGTCACGATAATTTCTTCACGCCATTACGGCTACTCTTTGCCGTTTTAGTCGTGATCGGACACAGCTATGCTGTGGCTCTGCGCGATCCAATGCTAGAACCCCATATCTTTTATCATTATACATTTAGCTATCTCGCCGTCAATATGTTCTTTATTGCCTCCGGGTTTTTAGTAACAAAAAGCATGTTATATCGGGGGGATAGCGCTGAATTCTCATCGGCACGGCTGCTTCGTATATATCCGGCTCTCATTGTCCATGTTCTGTTTGTCATGTTCATTATTGGCCCATTAGCAACATCGCTGCCGTTGCATGAATTTCTGGAGCATCCTCAACTGTTAATACAGCCCTTATTAGTCCTCACCTTCATCGAGACCAATATGGTTATGCCAGGGGCCTTTACCTCCAATGCCGAACAATTAGGCTCGGCCCCTCTCTGGACATTGCGATATGAGCTTTTGGCCTATATTGGCACAGGCTTAGCCTTTGCCCTGGGGTTCATGCGCCGTAAATGGATGATTTTGTGCCAATTTGTCGGATGTGCCCTATTATGGGTTGGCGTCAATTTGGGCGGGTTTTTTGACAGTGTTCCCGCGACAGTGCAAGGCCTCTTACGTTTTGGCGTGTCTTACGGCCTCGGCGCAGCCATTTATGCTTACCGGGACCGGCTTAAGTTTCATCTGCTCGGCATTCCCCTTATCGGCGTTCTAACCGCAATGTTCAATGGCACAGCATTTTTCGAAGTCGCGATGAACATTTGGCTTGCTTATTCCGTATTTTGGGCCGCTTATGTCATTGCGCCAAAACTAAAATGGATGCAAAATTTCAGTGATATTTCTTATGGTATTTACATTTATCACTGGTGCATTCTGCAAACCGTCTTTCTATACTTGCCAAACCTTGGCATGATATCACTCTTATTTATAACACTTCCGATTACAATTTTTCTCGCCTATCTGTCATGGCATATTATTGAAAAGCCTATGTTGGCACGTAAAATTAGTTTTGCCCGCTATCTGCGATTTGGACGGAGCAAACCACATTATGATGCCAGTCAAATGTTAATGGACTAATCTTTCAAATCCAGAGCCGATGAGACCGCATTCTCGCGGTAAAGATATTTGCGTAAAAATGGATGTGCCCCTATCTATGATCTGTGTCACAAACTGAATCATCCGATCCAAAACCTGATTTCGGCCCCGAACTGATCGCCGATTACGTCTCGCGCTTGCCTGCCAAGCCCGGCGTATACCGAATGTTCGATACCCATCAGAATGTTCTCTATATCGGCAAAGCCAAAAACCTGAGAAAACGTGTATCCAGCTATACAAAATACAGCCGTAATACAGTGCGCATCCAGCGCATGATCCGCGCCACATGTTCTATGGAATTTGTCATTACCGATAGCGAAACCGAAGCGCTTTTACTCGAAGCAACCCTGATTAAACGCCTGAAACCCCGTTATAATATTCTACTGCGGGATGATAAAAGCTTCCCCTATATACTGGTTCGCAAAGACCATCCTGCTGCGCAAATTACGAAACATCGCGGCGCGCGTAATATTAAGGGCGACTATTACGGCCCCTTTGCCAGTGCCGGTGCTGTGAACCGTACGCTGGACACATTGCAACGCGCCTTTCGCTTGCGTAATTGTTCTGACTCCATTTACGAGGCCCGCACGCGGCCTTGTATGTTACACCAGATCAAGCGTTGCGCTGCGCCATGTACCGGCGAAATCTCTCTTGATGACTATAAGACGTTAATTGATGACGCCGAAGCATTTTTGGACGGTAAATCTGACCAATTGCGACACCGACTAACACAGAATATGGACGCGGCAGCTAAAATTTTGGATTATGAAAAAGCCGCCGATATACGTGACCGGCTTCGGGCCATGGCAAAAGTCACAGGGACAACTGGCAGCGTTAACCCGACAAGCTTTACCGAAGGCGATGTCATTGGCTTTTACAATGAAGGCGGGCAAAGCTGCATTCAAGTTTTCTTTTTTCGCGCTGGACAAAATTGGGGCAATAGTTCCCATTTCCCGCGCCACAGTAAAGACGATGATCCTGCAGATATATTAGGCGCATTTATGGCCCAGTTTTATACAAATAAACCTATCCCCAAAGCCATTTTTGTTAATATAGAACTGCCAACGAAATCTTTATTCGAAGCGGCACTCTCTGAACGCTCCGGGCGCACTATTACGGTTGCAATCCCCAAACGGGGTGAAAAAAAACGGCTTGTTGATACCGCTGTTAAAAACGCACAAGAATCTTTGGCCCGTAAACAGGCCGAAACGGCGTCCCAGGAAAAGCTGTTGGCAGATGTTGCAGATATTTTCGGATTATCCGAAAAACCGCAACGCATCGAAGTCTATGATAACAGCCATATTCAAGGCAGCCATGCGGTTGGCGCCTTTATTGTGGCTGGCCCGCAGGGTATGAGTAGGCGCGAATATCGTACCTTTAATATAAAAGACGTCGAAACCCGGCCCGGAGATGATTACGCTATGATGCGCGAAGTTTTCCGGCGGCGTTTCTCTCGTCTTATGAAGGATGAAAGCCTTATCTGGCCGGATCTTGTATTGATTGATGGCGGCAAAGGGCAGCTCTCTGTCGTGACTGAAACGTTGCGCGAAATTGGGGCGATTGACCGTGTATGTTTGGTTGCCATCGCGAAAGGACCTGACAGAAACGCGGGCCGAGAGACATTCTATATGAACGGACGGGATGATTTTACCCTGCCCCCCAAAACGGCCGCCCTGTATTATCTGCAACGCTTGCGCGACGAAGCCCACCGCTTTGCAATAGGAACCCACCGTACACGCCGTAAAAAACAGATGATAAGCAACCCGCTCGATGGTATTAAAGGAGTCGGACCGGGCCGTAAAAAAGCTCTGCTGGCCCATTTTGGTTCTGCCAAGGCGGTGAAATCAGCCGCCATTGAAGAATTGGCCAAAGTCGAGGGAGTGAGTATAAAACTCGCCAAACATATTCATGGCTATTTCCATGAATAAAGCCTAAGTGAGGGGATAATGGATATTGATCAGGACGAAATAATCAACAGCGCACAAACAAAAGGATGGCTATCAGACGGCATTACCTTGGCCCGCGCGCTTTTAACTCCGGTAATTATGTTCGTCATTATAGTCGGCTGGCCCAAAAATGACATGGCTGTTCTGGCTTCAGTTTTATTCACTATCGCCGCCCTGAGTGATATTGCCGATGATTTGATCGGTGGGCCGGAAACAGCCATACATCGTCAATTCGGCTGGTTCGACGATATTGCGGATACAATTCTAGTTCTTGGCTCTCTTTTGGCTTTATCCTGGGTCATTTACAAAGCGGGTATAATGAGTTTGTGGTTCCTTATCCCAACCGCCGTGATCGTCCTGCGCGAGGTTATCGTCGGACTGACACGGGGTTTCGAATTACAAAAAAATGGATGGCCAGAAACAAAATTGGGAAATATAAAAACGGGCCTTTTAATGTTTTCTATATGCCTGTTAATTGCGACCCCTTGGCTGACAACATGGACCGACAACCTTATTCAATCCGATAGTAATATTGTTGATCGCTATGTCAGTGCTTCGCCACATATATGGATCGCCGGACAGGTCTTATTGTGGCTGGCAGCGCTTCTGTCACTAATCACAGGTATTCGGCTTATCGCTAATCCGTCCGGAGCTGCCAATGACAGCTAAGATTTCGGCATCGTCAAAACATCCTTTAAGCTGGCTGCCTAACGCCTTAACGACGGGCCGTATTCTGTCTATTCCCATTATTATTTGGGGAATTTTAGCCATGTCGCGTGTTACCGAAGGGTTTGTCATTCGCCCGTCTTGGATCATTGCCCTGTTTTTGCTCGCCGCAATTACGGATTTTTTTGATGGTTATTTGGCGCGGCGCTGGAATGTCGCCTCTAATTTTGGTCGTATGATAGACCCGATTGCCGATAAATTACTGGTGGCGGGCTGTATTATAGCCTTCGCTATTGTCTCTAAAGGCAATTGGATCATTTTGATCCCCGGTATTGCGATTGTTTTCCGAGATATATTCGTTTCAGGCATACGCGAACATGCCGCCTTATCAAACCGTGCTATGCCGCCAACACAACTAGCGAAATGGAAAACAGCCTGCGAAATGCTGTCTATATTTATTTTGCTCATTTGGGTTGCCGCCCAGGCTCTTGCCCCGATTGATGACACTATACCTGTTATAGTCTCTTATACGGGTATAGTCGGCGCCGTTATCTTGTGGATCGCTGCAAGCCTATCTGTTTTTACAGGGTATCATTATTTCAAAGCGGCTATCAGCGCTTAGGTCAAGCTGATTTGGCCCCGTACCAAAGCATCATAATCTGCCGCTAATGTTTGCGTGATATCGCCTACCACATATCCCTGCCCGGCAATTTCGCGTACAGGCGTGATCTCTGCGGCTGTTCCAACAATGAAACATTCGGAAAAATGCGGCAACTCACTGGGATAAATATCGCGCTTATAAACTTTTAATCCGCGTTTATCAGCCAGCTTCATCACCGTGTCATGCGTAATGCCATCAAGCAAAATATCATTTGTTGGTGTATGCAATGCGCCGTCCCGAATAAAGAATATATGCGCTCCCGTACATTCAGCCACCCGGCCACGATAATCATACATCAATGCGTCATCATAGCCCATAGCGGCTGCTTTATCCTTGGACAGGGTGCAAATCATATACAGACCTGCCCCTTTTGATTTACAGGGAATAGTATCCGGTGCTGGACGTTTCCAATCGGAAATCATCAAGCGAATACCTTTCATTTTGTCGGGGAAATAATTCCCCCAATGCCACGCAGCCACGCCGACATGGATACGGTTGTTTTTGGAGGCAACGCCCATCATATTAGAGCCGCGCCATGCAAAGGGACGAATATAGGCATCACCCAGCCCTGTCTTGGCCAATGTCTCGCGGCACGCCGCATTAATCAATTCCGGCGTATAAGGAATTTCAAATCCCATAAGTTGTGCTGATTTAAAAAGCCGGTCCGTATGGTCCTCTAACCGGAAAATCTGACCGTTATAAGCCCGGTCCCCTTCAAAGACGGCAGACCCATAATGCAGGGAATGCGTCAACACATGAACTTTGGACTCGCGCCAATCAATAAATTCGCCATCAATCCATATTTCGCCATCACGGTCATGATATGCTTTTTCAATCATCAGGGTCTATCCTTACACAGCCCGCCAGAAGACAGTGCTTGCGGTGCTATAAATTTCGCGGCATTCTGATTTAAGATCGATAGAAGTCAATACGCCTTTACAATCATTGGAGAATTTTTTTGGGAAAAGAGGTTAAAATATTAGAGCGCCAAGATATTCATTTACTGGTCGTTGACGATGATGACCGTATCCGCGATCTTTTACGTCAATATTTATCAGCACAAGGGTACCGTGTTTCAACAGCTGCAAATGCAGATGCCGCCCGGCGGCTTATGGATACATTAGCCTTTGATCTGATTGTCTTGGATATTATGATGCCCGGCGAGGACGGCATTCAATTCACACAGTCTCTGCGCCAAGAAAATGATGTTCCTATAATATTGCTAACAGCCCGCGGGGAAACGCAAGACCGTATTACGGGCCTGAAAGCCGGCGGTGATGATTATCTCTCTAAACCCTTTGAACCCGAAGAGCTTGTCCTGCGCATTGATTCGATTTTCAAACGCCTTGGCAGTAAAGTTCGACAAAACATTGTGCAATTCGGCCCTTGGCAATTCGATATAGAACGTCAGGTTTTAACAAAATCGGGGCATCATATGCGCCTGACGAGCGGAGAAGAGGCTTTGCTGACCCTTTTGGCTAAACGGCCTGATACTCCCGTGTCACGTCATGCATTGTCCGAACAAATTAGCGCCGGTTCGGAACGCGCTGTCGATGTGCAAATCACACGCCTGCGTCGTAAACTCGAAGAGGTTCCCGCAGAACCTACTTATCTGCTGACTGTGCGCGGTCTGGGATATCGTTTGTTGACCGATGCCATCTAGGCCCACGTCGTCTCTAAGCGCCTCGTTGAAGCGGGTTTTACCCAAAGGCCTATTTGGACGGGCCCTGCTTATTATTATTCTACCCATTATTATTATGCAAATGCTGGTCAGTTACATTTTTTTCAATGCTCATTGGGCGACTGTGACGGCAAGCCTTTCAGAATCCGTTGCAGCAGATGTGTCAGTCGCAACCCAGCTTTATCGGCAATCGCCCAGTCGTGCCCGCGCCGAGGCGCTGGACAGTATGCTACGGCCCAATATGGAATTATCGGTAGCACTGGTTACAGGGGATACATTACCGCTTACCACGCGTGACTCTTTCTTCTCCACACTGGACCGTACATTAAGGACGGCCTTGAACCAAAGCCTTGATATGCCCTTTTGGTTCGACACCACACGCTATCCCAATCATATTGATATTCGCGTAGCCGTTGACGAAGGCGTTCTACGGTTTATCGCAGCCCGTGAACGGGTTTTCGCGCCCACAGGTTTTGTTTTCATTTTTTGGCTGGTTACAGCCACGGCGCTTTTAACCCTTGTAAGTGTTCTGTTCATTCGTAACCAAGCCCGCCCGATTATCCGGCTCGCAGATGCAGCCGATGCCTATGGTAAGGGACAAGATATAGCCAATTTTAAACCATCCGGCGCCGCAGAAGTGCGAATGGCCGGACATTCATTTTTAAAAATGCGAAGTCGCATTGGACGGTTTGTCGAACAAAGAACTATGTTTTTAGCCGGGGTCAGCCATGATCTGAGAACACCCTTGACCCGCCTCAAACTCCATTTAGCCATGCAACCCAAAACGGCTGAATCCGAGGCTGCAAAAAAAGATATATGCGAGATGGAAATCATGCTGGACGGCTATCTTGAATTTGCGAGAGGTCATGTTAATGAAACATCGCAACAGGTTGATTTAAATGTATTTTTAAAAAACATCGCTCATATAAACACGGCTCTGAACATCAATTTATACCTCGCAAATAAACCCGTTATGGTTGATATCAAAACAAGTTCCATGCAACGGGCCATACAAAACCTTTTAAGTAATTCAGCAAAATATAGCGACCAAATTAAACTATCGCTTCGTGAAACTCAGCCTAACGTATTTATAACTATTGACGATAATGGGCCGGGTATTCCCGAAGAAAAAATAAAAGATGCATTCCGGCCCTTTCATCGTCTTGATACGGCTCGCAATCAAAATATAGAAGGCGTCGGATTAGGGCTATCCATCGCTCGCGATATTATTCGCAGCCATGGCGGACGGCTTAATTTATTAAAAAGCGAAATGGGCGGTTTAAAGGCACAAATCAGTCTGCCGCAATAAGTATTTTACGCTTTTGCGAGCGCCTTAGCTTGGTCCAAGGCGGCTTTTACCGTCTCGCGCATCAAAGCTATTAACCCATTATCCCGCATCAAAATGTCTAAAGCCGCCTGTGTCGTACCATTAGGCGATGTCACCGCCGCCCGTAAGTCACCAGCACTATCGCTGGATGCAGCTAATAAGGCTCCGGCACCAATAATGGTCTGACGTGCAAAGTCCGGCGCCAACTCTGGCGGCATTCCTACGCGAATAGCGGCTGATTCCAATGCTTCAACCATATGAAAAACATAAGCAGGCCCAGAGCCTGAAACCGCTGTGACGACATCGATTAAAGTTTCATTTTCGACTTCATGCACTGCGCCGCCCGCCAACAATAGTGTCTGCGCCTGTGATTTATGCGCATCTGATACCTTACCCGTAAACGCAGTGATTCCCGCTCCGATAGCGGCGGGTGTGTTCGGCATGGCTCGAATAAGGGGGTTTGAGGCGAAAATATCCTGTAAACTGGCCAAAGAGGTACCCGCCATAATGGAAATAATCAGAGCCTTATCAGGGATAACTGCCTTAATATCCGCGCCAAGCGTCCCGAATAATTGCGGTTTTATTGATAAAAGTACCATTTCAATATGACTATATCGATTTTTTGCGGCTTTATCGGATAATTGACCCTGAACCGCACCCTGTTCGATCACGGATTGGGCCTGTGCGCCCGGTTTTGGGTCTATGATTAATAATTCGGCGGGCTTTACCAATCCGCTCGATATCCAGCCAGACATAAGCGCGCCGCCCATCCGTCCCGCTCCGACAACCATATAGCGCGCCGCACCCATCCTAAGGCCGTGCTGCAATATCAACCAAAGCCAATGTCAAAGCATCTTCTGGCGATTTTCCGGCCCACACGACATATTGACACGCCGGATATCCGCGCTCGGCTGCATCCATAGCACAGGCTATCAAATCCATCGCCTGCTCGGTTTTCAAATCCGCCCCACCCGACAGACTAATAGCATTACGATAAACAAGGGCAGCCTCTTTGGTCCAATAATCAAAATGACCGGCTACAAGATTTTCATTAATCAAGGACATAAGCCGACAAATATCATCCGTACGCCCGCCCGGCACCCGGCCGTCAAATAATAGAAAAAGCTGCAATTTTTCATCTGTAGCCTGCCAAGTTATCGATATATCATGGTCACGCCACAACCCCGGAACAGCGACATGAATTTCTCCCGGATTCACCCGCTCAAAATCATAGTTTTCTGCAATAGATAAACGCTCAAATACATCAAGAGGATTGCCGCGAACAGACTGCATTCCCCGTATGGACGGATTGGGCCGGACGCATCGCGTATCAGCAAAGCTCATAATATTACCACCGATTCTTATTACCTACACGGTAACTCAGGTAGTAATTATGACAAGATATAGAGCTTCAGGACTTGTGCATAACTAAATATAGATTATTAAATTTATTTTTTGGCTTTGACGGTTAGAGCTTTCACGGCTTTTTCAAGCGCGGCAATCTGTTCCAATGACGCCTCGTACCGGGCTTGCAGAACTTCAAATTCATCCCGCGTTATCAAATCCATATCGGCAATGACACGTTCCATCTGAGCGCGGCCCATCGCACGGGCCTCATCGCCAACACCTTTAATGGCCCCGACAGCATTTGTCATCAAATTGGTTATATCATCAAGCGGTTTGGATTTATTATTCATTGTGTGGCCCTATTTTCTGTCGCATGCCTTGGGGTATATAATCAATATAGGGGCCGACAACCGAATTGCCAGAGGCGAAGATGCAGTTTAAACCAAACCGACTCATCATTTGGATATTTCATGATTTATCTTATCTCGGCCTTCCCTCTGCCTATCCTACCTGTGCCGGCCATACCTTTCCCAGATTGGATTAGCCCCAATATTTTCGAAATTGGAAGATTTAGTATAAAATGGTACGGCGTTGCCTATGTCGTCGGGGTTATGTTGGCCTATCTCTGGGCTGTTCGTTTGTCTAAAAATACGGTCATCTGGCAACCCAATGGATTAACGCGTGGCAATTCGCTTATCCCGGGGAAACGCCAACTTGAAGACTTTATCTTTTTTGCTCTTCTCGGTATTATCATTGGCGGGCGTATTGGCTCGATCTTGCTCTATGACACAGCTACCTATCTGGAAAACCCAATTCGGGTTTTAAAAATTTGGGAAGGCGGTATGGCTTTCCATGGCGGTTTCCTGGGCGTTTGCCTCGCAATTCTCTATATGGCCAAAACCCGCAAGATCGGTGTCTGGCGGCTAGCTGATACCATTGCTTGCGGCGCGCCCATAGGTATCGGGCTGGTACGTATCACCAATTTTATCAATCAGGAGCTTT
The DNA here is from genome assembly GCA_964654665.1 of uncultured Caulobacterales bacterium. Lineage (GTDB taxonomy): Bacteria > Pseudomonadota > Alphaproteobacteria > Caulobacterales > Maricaulaceae > CALCKU01. Next base: position 29,449 of record CAZZKV010000016.1, read on the forward strand.
ATGGCCGTATTACGGACGTCCCATGGGCGGTTATTTTTAAAACCGATCCCGGCTCCTATCCGCGCCACCCCAGCCAACTTTATGAGGCCGGACTGGAAGGCCTTGGGATATTTATCATTCTCGCCATTGCCGCTTATAAATTCAAAGCCCTCACCCGTCCGGGCATTTGTGCCGGTCTTTTCATCTTTTTCTATGGATTGTTTCGTATGTCGGTCGAGCTTGTTCGGGAACCCGATGCCAGCCTCTTTGGCCCGCTAACCCGCGGCATGGCCTATTCCCTACCCATGGTAATTATCGGCGCGGCTATCTTTATCTGGGCCGCCCGCCGTCCACCGGTTGCACCCAAGCGGATTACCGAAGACCCTGCATGAGCATGTTTCTCACATGACGCCCTTAAAGGACCGCCTGATACGCCAGATCAAGGCCGAAGGGCCGATCACAATTTCTGACTATATGGCGCAATGTCTTCTGGACCCTGTAATGGGATATTATCCAACCCGTGATCCGCTGGGCAGTGACGGAGATTTCATCACGGCTCCCGAAATCAGTCAGATGTTTGGCGAGGTTCTGGGGTTATGGGCGATACAAAGCTGGCGGGATATGGGCGCGCCAGCTTCGATACAGCTCATAGAACTAGGTCCGGGCCGCGGCATAATGATGAGTGACATTCTGCGCACAGCCCGTCTGGATACAGCTTTCTTTAACGCTCTATCTGTAACTCTGATTGAGGCCAGCGCCGCACTCGAAGCAGTACAAGGGCGCACACTGGCCAATTGCGGAGCGCCAATCACATGGGCCGATGATTTATTCCGTATTCCTGCCGGCCCTTCCCTGATCATTGGCAATGAATTTTTGGATTGCCTGCCAATACGGCAATTCATCCAGACCGATCCTTTTGCAGGCCGCGCTGGATGGAAAGAACGTATGATCATGCTCGATGATAACGGTAGGCTGGCCTTTGGTATATCGCCGGAACCAGCCAGCAAGGCGGTTCAAGCTTTACTACCCGAGGGGCAATCCAGCGCACGTCTTGATGATCTGCTTGAAGTCTGCCCGGCCCATGCATTGATAATGGATGCGATCGGCCATAGATTTAACAATGCCGCGGGGCGGGCACTCTTTATTGACTATGGCCCCCACATCACAGACTTTGGAGATAGCCTGCAAGCCCTTAAACAACACAAAAAAACAGGCGTGTTCGCCGCGCCCGGTGATTGTGATTTAACTGCCCGCGTTGATTTTAATGCCTTGATAGATACAGCAAAAGCCGCTGAACTTCGTGTTCTTGGCCCTGTAACACAGCGGGCTTTACTGTCGAAACTCGGCATTGAAATGCGAGCCGTAGCCCTGACAAAATCACACCCCGACGGCAAATCAAAAATCTTGCGCCAATTGCACCGGCTTATGGATGAAGAGGAAATGGGATCCCTTTTCAAGGCTGTCTGTTTTGGTTCAACGGATATGGAGAGCGCTCTTGGCTTCTAACCCCTTACCCTTTAAAACCCATAAATTGTTGGAGAGCAGCGGCCTGCGGCACGGGTTCTTTAGTCGCCAAGGCGGTGTATCGCGCGGCACCTATGAAAGCCTTAACGCCGGACGCGGGTCCAATGACAATCCTGATCATATTATCGAAAACCGCAAGCGGATTGCCGCAAGCCTTACCTCAAAAACCACACCACTGCTCAGCCTATGGCAGTGCCACAGCACGGATGTATTAATTGTTGATGCACCGCTCGGTACAGCCCGTCCCAAAGCTGATGGATTAGTAACGCAAACACCCGGTCTTGCGCTATCAGTTCTGGCGGCTGATTGCGGGCCTGTTTTATTTCATGACCCGGTCAGCGGCACCATCGGCGCATGTCACGCGGGATGGCGCGGGGCGCTGGCTGGTATTACAGATCAAACAATCAACGCCATGGAAAGTCTGGGCGCAAACCGGCCCGATATCCGCGCGGTATTGGGCCCGTGTATCAGCCAATCCGCTTATGAGGTTGGTCCTAAATTTCGTGATAGTTTTTGCGCAGAAGACGAGCGCTATGATCGTTTCTTTACCCTGAATCCCCAGCATAAAGCGACATTCCCGTCGCAAATTTCAACGGGGATAGACCGACCCCATTTCGACTTGAAAGGCTTTATTACGGCAAAGCTACGGCACGCAGGTGTGACCCGAATCGATGCATTGGCCGATTGTACCTATTCCCAGCCTGAGCGCTATTTTAGTTACCGATATAACACACATCATAATGTAGACGATTATGGCCGCAATATTTCCGCGATAATCCTAACAGAGTGATTTACATTTGCCGACAGTCTGATTATGACACGCGAAACTTATAGAGCCTAGGTGATCTCATGAAACTGATTAGCGGTACCGCCAATGAAACTTTGGCGAAAAATATTGCCGGTGTCCTCGATGTACCTTTAACCAATGTCGATATTGAACGGTTCCGTGATCAGGAAATTTTTGTCAAAATCAATGAGAATGTCCGCGGCGAAGATATTTTTGTCCTTCAGCCCACCTCGGCCCCCTCTAATGATCATTTAATGGAACTGCTGATCATGATTGATGCGCTTGTCCGTGCCTCAGCCAAACGTATTACCGCTGTTATTCCTTATTATGGCTATGCGCGCCAAGACCGGAAATCCGGCGGACGAACGCCTATTTCCGCCAAGCTTGTTGCCAATCTTATATCAAAAGCGGGCGCACATCGTGTGTTAACCATGGATTTACATGCCGGCCAGATACAAGGGTTTTTCGACATTCCAACCGATAATCTTTTCGGACAGCCTGCTTTTGTTGACGATATTAAAGACCGGTTTTCCCAAAAGGATCGTGAACAACTAATGTTTGTATCCCCGGATACTGGCGGCGTTGTGCGAACCCGCTCTATAGCCAAGGCCTTTAACGCCGATATCGCCATTGTCGATAAACGCCGCCCTAAAGCAGGCGAGAGCGAAGTCATGAATATCATTGGCGACGTCGCGGGACGCTCTTGCATCCTATATGATGATATTATCGATTCAGGGGGCACATTATGCAATGCGGCCAAGGCGTTGAAAGATCACGGTGCCAACTCTGTATCAGCCTATATTACCCATGGCGTTTTATCAGATCCGGCGGTGCAACGTATTACGGAATCCGAACTGACCGAAGTTGTCATTACGGATTCCATTGGCCAACCACAAAAAGTAAAAGATTGCCCCAAAATTCGTGAAGTCAGCGTCGCAACACTTTTAGGCGAAGCCATTCGCCGTATTGCCAATGACGAAAGCGTTTCCAAACTCTTTGTCTAGGCCACAGGAAGCGGAATATTCGCTGCTGATAAAAAATACCCAACAGCAAAAGCGGTAAACATAATCAATATCTGAATAGCCAGAAGGTAAATACCGTCGGTTAACGCCCCCGGTTTTATTGCCTCTCCTTTCACGGCCTGACGACGGGCCTTGGCAAAAACATAGGTGCCCATCAAGGCCAGCGGTAATACAATCCAAGGGTGGATACGAACCCACCCTAAAAACCCTGCAAGGCCAATCAATAAATATCCCAATTTATACATCTTTTTGCCCAATCTCTTCCTGTCCAACCGTTTCTTGTTCAGCCTGTCTTTGCCGTGCCTTGCCACGCCCGATGGCAAGCGCTTTTATGATACCGCGAAATGTACGAACCTCTTGTTCTGTCATATTGGCCCGTCCCAAAGGTGCACGAATATTCTGCTGCATCAGCGCGCGTTTTTGTAAAGGAAAGAAAAACCCGGCCTTATCAAGTTCATCTTCCAGATGTTCATAAAGCCGTATCAAATCTTCCCGCTTAGCCATAGTCTTAACACGGGGGTCAAATATTGCAGGCGGCTGCGTCCCTTCAGCAGAGCGAAAGATATAGGCAAAAATATTGACCGCCTGCGCAAGATTAAGCGACTGAAACGCCGGATTGACGGGATAGGTTAATATCGCATCCGATAACGAAACATCAGCATTAGTCAGCCCCGCCTTTTCTGGCCCGAACAATATACCTGTTTTCACCCCGCTTGAGGCATAGGTCTGGAGGGCTGCCCCGACCTCGCCTGTCCCTATTACAGGAATTTCCATCTCGCGCCGCCGCGCGGTCGCCGATAAAACATATTTCAAATCAGCCACAGCACTGTGCGTATCCGGATACACAACCGCTTTCTCCAGCACAGTGATCGCGCCTGCTGCCATCGAGTCAGCAGCCGGGTTAGGCCAGCCATCACGCGGAGCAACAAGACGAAGCTCGGTTAAACCAAAATTCAACATAGCCCGACAGGCCGCCCCAATGTTTTCACCCAATTGTGGACGAACAAGAATAACAGCCGGCAAAATACGGCTATCAGGCGATATCACTTGCCCTAACTGATCTTTGATCGTTTTTCCCATCGTCTTGTCTTATTTCTCCCTTTAAAATGTTGCGCACGGATGTTACACCCCGCCAAATTCAAATTCGCTTGTGCTTACAGAGGTAATTATGGCTAAAATCAAGGTAAATAATCCCGTCGTCAATATGAATGGTGATGAGATGACCCGTATTATTTGGGATATGATCATTGAGCGTCTGATTGATCCGTATATCGACATTGAATTATTAGACTACGATCTCTCGATCCAAAGCCGTGATGCAACCGACGATCAAATTACTATTGATGCCGCTAATGCTATTAAAAAATGCAATGTCGGCATTAAATGCGCCACCATCACACCGGACGAACAGCGTGTTGAAGAGTTTTCTCTCAAAAAGATGTGGAAATCTCCCAACGGAACAATTCGTAATATTCTGGGCGGTGTTGTCTTTCGTGAACCGATTATTTGTTCAAATGTCCCGCGCCTTGTACCGGGCTGGACACAGCCTATTGTTATTGGCCGCCATGCCTTTGGTGATCAATATAAGGCCACAGACTTTCTTGTTCCCGGTAAAGGCAAATTGACTATGACATGGGAAGGCGAAGACGGCCAGAGAATCGAAGAAGAAGTATTTGATTTCCCCGAAGCCGGCGTGGCTATGGGCATGTATAATCTGGATCAGTCCATCCGTGATTTTGCGAGAGCCAGCTTTAACTATGGCCTCCAACGGAAATGGCCTGTCTACCTATCGACTAAAAATACAATTATGAAAAAATATGATGGCCGGTTCAAAGACCTCTTCCAAGAGATTTTCGATGCGGAATTCGCCGATAAATTCGCGGAGTTTGGCGGAGAATATCAACATCGCCTTATCGATGATATGGTCGCGGCCGCAATGAAATGGTCGGGTGGTTATATCTGGGCCTGTAAAAACTATGACGGCGATGTGCAATCTGATACCGTGGCCCAAGGCTTTGGCTCTTTAGGTCTCATGACGTCCTTCTTGCTAACACCAGACGGAAAAACAATGGAAGCCGAAGCCGCCCACGGTACTGTGACCCGTCATTACCGTAATCACCAAAAGGGCGAAGCGACTTCGACCAATTCAACCGCCTCTATCTTTGCGTGGACGCGTGGTTTGGCCCACCGGGGCAAGCTTGATGACAATGAAGCCCTTGTGAAATTTGCAACCGGTCTTGAGAAAACGGTTATCGAAACAATTGAAGGCGGCCAGATGACTAAAGACCTTGCACTGCTCGTTGGGGATCAGCAAGGCTGGCTTACCACAACCGGTTATCTTGAAGCCATTGCCGAAAACTTCGAACGCAAAATGACGTAAATCTATCAGATATATCCGATCAAAAACCCGCTCCAGATATTACATCTGAGGCGGGTTTTTCTTTTCCCTGTGCACCCATGCCACCAGTACAAAACTAATCAACATCAACAGATACCATGACCCTAGTTTGGCGATAGACACCATATGCCATCCATCTTTTTGGCCCGGATAGCTCCAGGCGCGGGCATATGTGCCTATATTTTCGGCAAACCAAATAAAAAGCGCAACCAGAAACAATCCTATAACCAATGGCATTGGTCTATGGATCTCATCCGGTTTAAACATAATTATCGTGCGGCCATAAAGAAGAAATATCCCGGCAAAAAGCGCCCAGCGTATATCGGGCAGATAATGATGGGCGAAGAAATTTATATAAACGAGTCCTGCCAGTAAAGCCTGCCATTTTAACGGCGGAAAGCGGTTAAACCGAAAGTCAAAAATACGCCAAACCCTCGCTAAATAACTGCCGACACAGGCATACATGAAACCGGAAAAAAGCGGCACGCCCATAATCCGCAGCATTGCACTTTCCGGATAGATCCATGATCCCATATAAGTTTTGAAAATTTCCATGACAGTGCCGACAATATGAAAGATCAGAATAATCCGCGCCTCTTCCCATGTTTCAAGTTTGAAAATCATAAGCAGCGCCTGAATCCCAATCGCCGCCAGCGTGATGAAATCATAGCGCGCGAGCCATGCCGTCTCTGGATAATACAGATATGTCCCCAATAATATGGCCAGCATCAACCCGCCAAAGAGACAGGCCCACCCTTGCTTGATCCCGAAACAGATAAATTCGAACAGCGCCTGACTTTTCCAACCCGTAACACACCGGCCATGAAAGGCGGCGCGCTGCTGATGCAGAAATACTCTCGGATTAAAATTCATATTCCCCCTTAACATAACCCAGGGTCAAAATTTGACCGGAAAATGACTATATTGGGTTTATGAAAACTGTCTGATATAAGACCTTATGACAGATTTTCTCTTCCCATCACTTATTGGGACCGGCTTAATTATTCTCGTTAATTTCATCGGAAATTTTGCACAGTGACCGATCTCTCCCCCTGGCTAAACGGCATGTCTTTTATCGAAACCAAAGCTCAATATGACCAAGACGGTTATATGGTATTTGAGAATGTACTCGGCAGCGAAAAACTGGCCCAATTGCGCAGCGCCTTATCACCTTATCTTGGTACGCCGCTTAAAGGCCGTAATGATTTTGAAGGAACGAAGACCAACCGTGTCTATGCTATGCTTGCCAAAGATCCTATCTTTGCAGAACTTGCCCTTCATCCCCTCGCCTTAGGCTTCGCGGAGTCCGATCTTGGCCCCTCTCTTCGCCTGTCAGCTTGTCTGGCAATACAGCTTCACCGCGGAGAAACCGTGCAACCTTGGCATTATGACGATGCTTATTTACAGATACCGCGTCCCCGCGCTGCATCTGGCCTGTCGGCCTTCTGGGCAATAGATGCAACAACGTTGGAAAACGGCGCAACGCAATTTCTACGCGGTAGCCATTTATGGGGCGATGATAAAAGCCCGATGACGCTGGACACACCCGTCTTTGAAAAGCACGGCAGAGATTACAGTCAAAAAGATACAGAATTGAATATTGTGACCCCGGAACTACCCGCAGGATCGCTCATGATTGCCAAAAGTACAATATGGCATCGCGGCGGAGCCAATAAGACGGATAAACCGCGCACAATTATTACGCCGCAATATTGTATGGGCTGGGCACGACAACTTGAAAATATGGTGCTGGCTGTGCCGGCCGAAACGGCCAAGCAACTACCTAAACGCGCCCAAGAACTTATTGGTTATTCTATCCATGCACCCTTTATGGGCCATGTTGATGGCAGGCATCCTGCTAAAACTCTATCTTAAGCTTCGGCCGCCTGCGCCCACACTGCCAGTTCATTTCCGCTCGGGTCTTTAAAGTGAAACCGGCGGCCACCCGGAAAAGTAAATATAGGGACGGTAATAGGCCCGCCAGCCGCAATTACCGCAGTTTCGCTCGCCTCCAAATCATCGGAATATAATACAATAAGCGCGCCTTGGTCGGAGGGTTTACGGGTACTATCTGCATCAAAACCGCCGTCAACCCCGGCCCCCGTAATCGCGGCATAGCGGGGGCCATAATCTACATAGTCCCAGCCAAATGCTGCCGTATAAAAAGCCTTCATTGCAGCAATATCCACCGCCGGTAGTTCAACATAATTAAAATGATGATGGTGGCTCATATAGTCCTCATTTCACATAGCACCCGTTACCCAGCAATAGCCGTTTTAATCGCGGCCAGCGCATCATCCGCTCCCGCGACATTATTACCGCCAGCTTGCGCCATATTAGGCTTACCACCGCCGCGCCCCCCTACTTTTTCGGCTCCCGCATTCACCAATGTTACAGCCGAATATTGCGTCGTCAAATCATCACTCACGCCAACAGCCACAGCTACTTTGCCGCCGTCAACAGCGACAAAAGCAACAATACCCGAACCTATAGCGGTCATTTGTTCATTCATCATAGCGCGCAAATCTTTTCCTGATACGCCGTTCAAAACCCGTCCCATGAATTTAACCCCATGAATATCTTCTGCCGCAGAGGCGTTGCCTCCGCCGCCCAGAGCGAGCTGTTTTTTGGCTTCCGACAATTCCTTTTCAAGTTTTTTCCGATCCGCTATCATTGCGGTAATACGAGCCGGAACATCTTCGGGCTTAATTTTCAACGCATCGGCACTGGCCCGTGCAAAACCGGCTTGTGTTTCCAGATAATCTCGCGCCGCTTCGCCTGTTACCGCCTCTACCCGGCGAATACCGGCTGCAACCGCGCCTTCGGATATAATTTTAAATACAGCAATATCACCCGTGCGCGCAACATGGGTACCGCCGCATAGTTCAACAGAATAGGCTTTTGTATCATCACCCAGCGGCGCGCCCAGTGATAAAACACGGACTTCGTCGCCATATTTTTCGCCAAACAGTGCCATAGCCCCTGCCTCTATCGCCGCTTCCGGATTCATAAGCTGTGTTTCAGCCTCGGCATTTTGAAGGATAATTTGGTTCACTTGTGCCTCAACACGGGATAACTCCTCGCGCGAAATAGCCGCCCCGTGAGAGATATCAAACCGGATGCGCTCCCCATCCACCATCTGGCCCTTTTGAACGACATGATCACCTAGAATACGGCGCAAAGCCTCATGCATTATATGGGTGGCCGAATGATTCCGTTTTGTTCGCGTCCGGTTATCCGCATCAACACGTAATTCAGCGACATCGCCTTTGGAAACTGCACCCGTTAATGTTCCAATATGCACATGCATATCGCCTGCTTTTTTCTGCACATCCCTAACAGTCATAATAGCACCGTTTAAAAAAACAATTTCGCCTTTATCACCAGCTTGCCCGCCGCTCTCTGCGTAAAAGGGGGTGGATTGCGTAATCAACATAATATCTGCATCTGCGGCTTGGTCCACGGCTTTGCCGCCGACAATAATAGCAATTGCGGCTTGCTCCAAGGTTAAATCCTCATAGCCGGTAAAACGGCTTGCTCCCACCGTTTTGCGTAAATCCTGCCATAGTGCATCTGTTCCGCTATCGCCGGAGTTAAATTTCACGGAGCGAGCCAGATTTTTCTGGCGCTCCATTGCCGCAGAAAACCCTTCGGCATCAACTCCAATGCCCTTGGCCCGCAAAGCATCCTGGGTCAAATCAAGCGGAAACCCATAGGTATCATATAATTTAAAAGCGGTTTCCCCGTCCAGCGTATCACCTTCTGATAGAGTTTGTACTGCTTCATTTAGCAGCGCTGTACCCCGTCCCAATGTACGCCGAAACCGGTCTTCTTCTTGTAAAAATGTTGTCTCAATGGCGGCCTTGGCGCGTCCAAGCTGTGGATAGGCCTCTCCCATCTCCGTAATTAGGCTGGGAACCAAGCGATGCATTAACGGATCTTTTGTCCCCAACAAATGGGCATGGCGCATGGCCCTGCGCATAATCCTGCGCAAAACATAGCCCCGTCCTTCATTAGAAGGGGTAACGCCATCTGCCATAAGAAAAGAGCAACTTCGCAAATGATCAGCAATAACACGGTGAGAAAATTTAGCGTCACCCTCAGCTTTTACGCCTGTTAACTCAACTGAATTGGTAATAAGGTTTTTAAAAAGATCAACATCGTAATTATCATGTTGACCTTGTAGAATCGCAGCTGTTCGTTCAAGTCCCATTCCCGTATCAATAGACGGTTTAGGTAGCGGTGCTTCGCGGCCATCGGCAAAGCGTTCGAATTGCATAAAAACAAGATTCCAGATTTCGATAAACCGGTCTCCATCTTCATCAGGACTACCCGGAGGGCCGCCCGGAATATGATCCCCATGATCGTAAAATATTTCAGAGCACGGCCCGCAAGGCCCCGTATCACCCATAGCCCAGAAATTATCAGATGTTGGAATACGGATAATTTTTTCATCCGGCAGTCCGGCAATTTTTTTCCACAAATCAAAAGCTTCGTCATCCGTATGGTAAACCGTAACCAAAAGCTTGTCGGGATCTAGCCCAAAGTCTTTGGTGACAAGTTTCCAAGCCTGCTCAATGGCGAAGTCCTTAAAATAATCCCCGAAAGAAAAATTTCCAAGCATTTCAAAAAATGTATGGTGGCGGGCTGTATAGCCAACATTATCAAGATCATTATGTTTACCGCCAGCCCGGACACATTTTTGCGACGTTGTGGCCCGGTTATAGCTAGGCGTGACAGCCCCCGTAAAATAGTCCTTGAATTGCACCATTCCCGCATTTGTGAATAATAATGTTGGGTCATTATCCGGAACGAGCGGGCTGGATTTTTCAATCTTATGACCACTTCCTCCGAAGAAGTCTAAGAACTGAGCGCGTATATCATTTAAACTGGCCATAACATCCTACATAGCGTGGAGCCGTCCTATAGAACAGCGTGTAGAAAATAAAAAGAGGTCAAATAAAAAGAGCCTTTAGTATACTAAAGGCTCTTGGGTAAAACTGATAGTGATGCCCGACACATGAAGGGAAGAACGGGGTGTTTCGAACGCCTCTATCAGAAATTATAATCAATTATCAAATCGACAGCTATATAGCTATATAAAGTGTGATTAGGCCCCGATAGATCCGATGATATCTCCATCATCTTCACTTTGTTCTTCTTTTGGCATTAACAATTCGCCTTCAATCAAACCTTCATTGACCCGAATTTGTTGTTCCAGACGCTCAGCAATATCAGGATTGTCTTTCAAGAATTTTCGTACATTTTCACGGCCCTGTCCAATGCGTTCTTCGCCATAAGAAAACCATGATCCCGATTTTTCAACAACGCCGGCTTTGACGCCCAAATCAATAAGCTCGCCGGTTTTGGATATGCCTTCACCATACATAATATCAAATTCAACTTGGCGGAACGGTGGGGCAACTTTGTTCTTCACCACCTTGACACGAGTTTGGTTGCCAATAACTTCATCGCGATATTTAATCGCTCCGATACGGCGGATATCCAGTCGTACAGATGAATAAAATTTCAGCGCATTTCCGCCTGTCGTTGTCTCGGGTGAACCATACATAACCCCAATTTTCATACGAATTTGGTTGATGAAAATAACCATACAGCCTGATTTTGAAATCGATCCTGTTAATTTTCGCAATGCTTGGCTCATAAGCCGAGCTTGTAGCCCCGGTAGGCTATCCCCCATATCGCCTTCCAATTCAGCACGCGGCGTTAGAGCCGCAACAGAGTCGATAACCAAAACATCAATCGCGCCGGAGCGCACAAGCGTATCGGCAATCTCAAGCCCCTGCTCCCCTGTATCGGGCTGTGCAATCAATAGCTCATTAACATCAACGCCCAGCTTACCCGCATAAACAGGGTCCAACGCATGCTCAGCATCAATAAAAGCGGCAACCCCGCCCTGTTTTTGAATTTCTGCCACGCAATGGAGGGACAGTGTTGTTTTACCCGATGATTCAGGGCCATAAATTTCAATAATCCGGCCTTTGGGTAATCCGCCAATACCCAAAGCGATATCCAACCCTAATGACCCTGTAGAGACGGCTTCAATATCCATACTGGCCCGCTGGCCCAATTTCATAACCGACCCTTTGCCAAAGGCCCGATCAATTTGGCTAAGCGCGGCATCAAGCGCGTCTGACTTATCTTTATCTTTCAAATTACCCTCAACGATTTTGAGGGGTGTTTTATTTCTGGCCATGTGAAAACTCCAGTAAAGACAACCGGAGCCCTTCGGATGTCACTTAAATTTTCGGCTGTTATTGGACTGCCGTGAATCACATGTATCTGTTTTGTTCTCATTGCGCAAGCAAAAAGAACAAAATTGGAACATTTGATAAATTTCAGCAATAAACCCCACATTATTAGAGCATTTCACCGATCTCAGCTTTCACTTTTTCGGCCAATTGCGCAAGCGTGAAAGGTTTCGGCAAGAAGGTCACATCCGGTTCCTCGGATAAGAGGTCTGAAAACTCTTCTTCGGCATATCCCGAAATAAAAACAATCCGCGCATCACCCAACATATCACGCCCTTTTTTAAGTAATGTTGGCCCATCCATAGCCGGCATAACAACATCGGAAATCATCAAGTCAAATGTATGGTCATCATCTTCGAGAATTTCGTAAGCTTCTTCGCCGTCACCGGCCTCTATCACCGTATAGCCGCGTTTTCGGAGTGTCTTGGCCGCAATTGTCCGCACAGAGACTTCATCTTCAACAAAGAGAATAGTGCCCTGTCCTGCCAGATCACGCGGTTTGGGCTGTTCGGTCTTGGCCGGTGTGGCGACAATCTCCTCACGCCGCGCCGTATCGTCTGGATTAGCCACAGGGAGGAAAATCCGAAAGGTTGTTCCAACGCCAAGCTCGCTTTCAACATCCAATATCCCTCCCGTTTGCTGGATAATGCCATATACTGTTGCCAGCCCCAGCCCTGTGCCTTTGCCTTGTTCTTTAGTTGTAAAAAACGGTTCGAATATTTTTTCTTTCACCGCATCTGTCATTCCCGTGCCTGTGTCGGAAAACGCCATCAACACAAACCGCTCCCCGCTGGTTTCTGTTAACAACCCATGACGAATAGCGTCACGCTTAACTTCAGAGGTGGTAATTGTAATCTTGCCCCCGCCCTGATCTTCCATGGCGTCTCTGGCATTCACGCATAAATTCAACAAGACTTGATCCAATTGCGTTTTATCGGCTTTTATTGGCGGCAACCCCCGACCATGAATAACGTTAAGCGACACACGCTCTCCCAAAGATTGCCGTAAGGTTGAGGTTAAATCTGATAATTCATTCGTCAAATTCAGCGGTTCCATTCGCAAGGTCTGTTTACGAGAAAACGCCAAAAGTTTTTTCACAAGCCCGGCCGCTCTATTCACGGTATTATTAATGGCATGGAGTTCCTTATAAGAGGGGTCTCCCACAGGATGACGCCCCATAAGCTCATCTGTGTTAAGCCGGATTGTTGTCAGCAAATTATTAAAGTCATGTGCCACGCCAGCGGCCAATTGCCCGATAGCCTGCATTTTCTGAGATTGCGCCAATTGGTCTTCAAGGTCCTTATGGGCCGAATTTTCTACCAGATTGATCCATAAGCCATGCGGATTAGACGGGTCCCGAACACCATAAACCCGTACTGGCGTTTTTTCATCCTTCGCCAAAATAGCCGTTATAGCCCCCGTCGCAAGCTGGCCTATATGGCGCAATACCGTATCGCGCGATGATGCTGTAAACAGCTCTAAAAATCCGATATCACGCCAAAACAATCCCGGACATAAAGCTTCAAACGCATGATTGGCCGATATAATTTTTGCGGTTTTCAAATCCTCGCCGTAAACTTGCACCAAGGGCAGAGGCCCTCGATCAAATCCGCCGCTGCCAACATCATTGGCGGCCTGTGATGACTGGCCTATCATCGCTTGGCCTGATTGCTCTCCCTTGGCGGGAATCAATGCCGCTGGCGGTGCGCCAAAACTGGAATGTCCGTAAAATGCAATACTGGCAATTTTTTCACCGCTATCGAGCTCATTCCAGGTTCCGGTCATAATAGTTGGCGTGACAATACCCTTTTGCGTCACTAAGCGGGTATCTGCCCGTATTATACGCCCTGAAACACGCGGAGCCTCCATAATCGGGGCTATATCCTCTACAACTTCGCGCATAAAATCCGGCCTTACGGAATGTTCTATGCCTAACCATCGATTCAGCACCCTATTGGTGGCCACAATCTGGCCTTCTTCATTTACGCTCATCAAACCTACAGGCGCCCCGACCAATGTTGCATCAACACTGCCATGCGCTTCGGTCACATCATTTATCTGCCATAATTGGCTATTGCCAAGCCCGGCGACCTGAATGTGATAGCGGCGTAATTGCCCTTGCGGCGTTAGTGTATCGATAAATTCCTCTGCCTGACTCCGGTCTCCGCGCAAATGATGTAACCTGAAAATGGCCGATGCTGTTTCTTTTTCACTCGCCTGAAACAAACGGTCGATAGTTGGCGGCGTTTTGCTAATACCCATCGAGTCCAGTCGTACAGCCAAATCCATATATTGCCGGTTGGCTTTCCACGGTTTCCCTCCGCGCATTAACAAGGCCGCATCAGGACTATGTAAAAAAGCCTGAATAAAAGGTCCCGTTTCATCATCGACAAAGACATCGGGCATTTCGGCCTTGCCTGCGGCCAATATAGCAAAGAGGCCAAATAAGGCTGCAAAACCCAATCCGGCGATAAAAATAAATGCCGGCCACCCTAAAATACGAGATTGCCAGACTGCAAAAGCAACACAGGCTAATACAAATAAAACCAGAAACGTGATAACAATCTTGGACAGCGCCCGCATTTTAACCGGTTGAAAATCTTCATGCGTGTCTCGAATCACTGATACCATGCCCCAACCATAACCCCACAGCATAGACACAGCCTATATAAATATAGCCCAAACCGTAAAATTATACCCGATACGACGGCAATACCGACATGTTATACCCATCCTTGATATAATCCAATAAACTCTGGCCAATAAACTCTGGCCAATAAACTCTG
>CAZZKV010000016.1:44316-61664 GCA_964654665.1 uncultured Caulobacterales bacterium
ATCCTTGATATAATCCAATAAACTCTGGCCAATAAACTCTGGCCAATAAACTCTGACCAATAAGCTCTGGTTTACCCTAGATAGGCATTTACCCCATTGTGCCCTTCCGATATGAACTAGGGATAGGCTATATTTAAACAAACAATTTGGAACATGATCATGCGAGTTCTTCTATACTTAAGCGCCTCCCTTTTAACCGCCACACTCTGCCTATCGGGCTGTAATCCGGCCAGCACTAATGAAACATCACAGGCGGAACGTGAAATTAATGAATCCGAAGCTCTCAATAGATGGTTTCAAGACCGTTTTGATGATGAATTAGCCCGGTCCCCAATGACCCAAACTTATTTGGGGCAAAAGCAAATGCAAAATATGCTCGATGACAGTTCTAAACTCGCGCTCGATGAAGGTGCGACCCTGACGGAAAACTGGCTTAAAGAACTGCGCGCGCAATATGATATTGATCGTCTTGATGACCAAAGTAAACTCTCATATCGCCTCTTTGAATATGCTGGCGAAGATAAATTGCGCACACATTCATATGCTGATCATGATTATGTTTTCCAGCATATGAGCGGCCCCCATTCGGACCTGCCTTCTTTCATGATTAACTTCCACGCCGTTAGCAATAGTGATGACGCCAAAGCCTATATCGCGCGGTTAGGCGGATTTAAGACCTTTCTTGGTGAATATGCCAAACAGGCACAGGCCCAATTCGATAATGGGGTGAGCTTGCCTAAATTTGTATATCCGAAAATTATTGACGCTTCGAAAAATGTCATTTCCGGCGCGCCATTTAACGGCCCCGATGATAGCCCGCTGTTTGCCGACATAAAAAAGAAAGTCGGAGCGCTCGCAATTGAGCAAAGCGAAAAAGATAGCTTACTAGCCCAAGCCGAAACCGCATTACGCGACTCTGTTGAGCCCGCCTATAACGATTTGATTGCAATGTTTGAAATTCATGGCGCGCAAGCGTCAGAGGATGACGGAGCGTGGAAACTCCCCAAGGGGGCCGAATATTATCAAGCCCGGCTGAACCATTACACAACAACAAATATGACCGCTGATGAAATCCACGAAATTGGATTGAAAGATGTTGCCCGCGTACAAGATGAAATGCGTGTCATCATGCGCCGCGTCGGTTTTGACGGAACATTGCGCGAATTTTTCACCCATTTGCGAACTGACCCAAAATTTACGCTATCCAATGATGATACTGGCCGCGCAAGCTATATAGCGCAAGCCACAGAAATGATTGATACAATGAAGCGTGAACTCGACGGCTTATTCATTACAAAACCCAAAGCCGATATGATTGTTAAACGGGTCGAACCCTTTCGCGAAGATACGGCTTTTGGAGCCTTTTATGATCAACCTGCTTTGGATGGATCACGCCCGGGCACCTATTACATTAATCTGAAAGATATGAATGAATTACCGATTTATCAAATGCAAGCGCTGGCTTATCACGAAGGTATTCCGGGGCATCATATGCAAATCGCTATCGGTATGGAGCTTGAAGGTTTACCGAAATTCAGAACTCTCGGCGGACATACATCCTATATCGAAGGCTGGGCGCTTTATTCCGAAGGCTTGCCCAAAGAACTAGGTTTATTTACTGACCCCTATCAGGAATTTGGTCAATTAAGCATGGAAATTTTCCGTTCGGCACGGCTTGTTCTGGACACAGGCATTCATGCAAAAAAATGGACCCGCGAACAAGCGGTTCAATATATGCTGGATAATACCGCCAATTCCGAAGGCGATGTGCGCGCGGAAATAGACCGTTATATCGTCTGGCCGGGGCAAGCTACCGCCTATAAAATAGGGATGATTAAAATTCAGTCTTTGCGTAAAAAGGCCGAAACGGCATTGGGTGATACATTTGACATTCGTGAATTTCATGACGTCATTCTAGCCAATGGCTCTGTACCGCTCACTATATTAGAGGAACTCGTGGATAGCTGGATTGCCCAGAAACAATCATAACCCAAAGACATATACCCAAAGGAAACACAGAAGGACAGGATAATGAAAACTGTATTTTTACTCACGGCCTCAGCCGCGCTCTTACTGACTGCCTGCGATGCAACGACACCGAAAACACAAACCGAGGTTAAAGCCGCCTCTAAAGCTGTGATTTCCGTCGGTAAAGATGCGGATGTCAACACACGGCTTGACGCTTGGTTTCAAGAAAACTTCATGGAAGGCGTGCGTGATTACCCGCAGTTTTTAGCGCAATTAGGGATTAAAGAGCGTACAGATGAGTGGAACAACCCTTCCCGTGCCTTTGCCTTGGAACAGCTTGATAAAACCCGCCAAGACCTTGAAGAGTTAAAAGCCAACTTCAACCCCGAAGACCTTGATGCCGATCATCAGCTCTCCTATCGCCTATATGTCAATAGCGCTGAAAACACATTGGCTGGCGAAAAATGGTGGTATCATAATTACCGTTTTAACCAAATGTTCGGGGCGCAATCCGGTATTCCAACATTCCTTATCAACCAACATCGTATTGATAATATTGAAGATGCGCAAAACTACATTAAACGCCTAGAAGGTGTGCAGGCGTATTTGGGCGAGATTATTAAAAACACACAGGTCAGTGCCGAAAAAGGCATTTTGCCGCCAACCTTCGTTTATGATCATGTCATTCGCGACGCGAATAATATATTAAAAGGTGCCCCTTTTGAGGATAGTGAAGAGCTTAACCTCATCTTGAAAGATTTTCAAAAAAAGGTCGAGAAACTCGACATTGATGAACCAACAAAAGAAACACTCTATGAAGGGGCAATTCTCGCACTTCAAACCTCTGTTGGGCCGGCTTATGAACGCCTGATTGCAACGATGGAAACACAAAAGGCCGCCTCGAATACAGATGACGGGGTATGGAAATTACCGGAGGGTGCGGAATTTTACGCCTATCGCCTTAACCAAATGACGACAACAGATATGTCGGCTCAGGATATTCACACCTTAGGGCTTTCCGAAGTCGCGCGTATTCATGGTGAAATGCGCGACATCATGAAAAAAGTTGGTTTTGACGGTGACTTAAAAGCCTTTTTTAAATTTCTTCAAGAAGATCCGCAATTTACCTATGAGGATTCAGACGCTGGCCGCGAGGCTTATCTGAAAGAAGCCACACGCATTATCGATGTTATGAAAACACGGCTTGACGATGTATTTCTTGTTAAACCCAAGGCTGATCTGGACGTACGCCGCGTTGAGGCTTTCCGCGAAAAATCCGCCGGTAAAGCTTTTTACAATCGCCCGGCACCCGATGGTTCTCGCCCCGGTATATATTATGCTAATTTATATAAAATAACCGATATGCCAAAATACCAAATGGAAGCTCTGGCCTATCATGAAGGTATTCCGGGTCATCATATGCAATTGTCAATTTCACAAGAACTTGAAAATGTACCGATGTTCCGCAAATTTGGACGATATACAGCCTATTCAGAAGGCTGGGGGCTTTACACAGAGTTCTTACCCAAAGAGATGGGGTTCTATGAAGATCCCTATTCGGATTTTGGTCGTCTTGCCATGGAGTTATGGCGCGCGGCGCGTCTTGTTGTCGATACCGGGCTGCATGATAAACAATGGACGCGCGAAAAGGCGATTGATTATCTCATTGAAAACACCCCCAATCCGGAGAATGACTGTATTAAAGCCATTGAACGCTATATTGTCATGCCTGGACAAGCCACAGCCTATAAAATCGGAATGTTGAAAATTCTGGAACTGCGCGAAACCGCCAAAGAAGCTTTAGGCGAGAAATTTGACATTCGGGAATACCATAATGTCGTTCTGGCGGCAGGCCCTGTCCCCCTTAACATTCTCGAAGAACGTGTGGATGCTTGGGTGGCGTCCAAAGCTTAGGGTTTATTATGTTCAGAATAACACGGTTCATAGCGCTTGGCGCTATGGCGATGCTCTCTGCCTGTGCCACATCGGGCGTTGTCCCGTTAAAGGTTCATGAAATTTCGTCCCTCGCCTCGCTTGAAAAAAACACAGGCTCTTTTCAGGGGTTAGAGTTTTTGGCCGATCCAATTCCGGGCCGGCTTAAAAACCGCGTGAATGTCTTTTATCTCCACGGCATTGGCTGGACCGAAAACCCGGATGACGATGCCCTCGCCGGTGACTTTCTAGGCGGTATTGCCCAAGCTTATGGCCGCACTGTCGAAGGACAGATTGTTAAATCCACCTGCGGGGATACGAAAAAAGACCAGAATAAAGCCGCTGCACAAACCCAGCATATTTTTATCACGACACCAGAACCCAAATATTACGACAGTGCCCTGCCCGGCTCTAAATTAAAACTCGATGAACTTGTGTGTATGGACAAACAAGTTCTTGATATTGATGAAACCTTGGAATTCGTCGTTTACCGTATATTTTGGGATGATATTTTCTGGAACAAATTGCAATTTCCTCATGTCGGACAAGATGATGCTCAAGGTTCCTCGCGTCCCTTTGCCAAATTACGGCGCAAATATAATCGCCGCCTGAAAGACGAGCTTGTCAATTACGGCTTCTCTGATGCTGTCATGTATTTGGGGCCTGCAGGCGCGGAAATTCGTAATGCCGTCCGCGGAGCCATGTGCAGCGCAGCGCTGGACGCGGCAGGGTTTAGTTTCCAGCAACAATCCCATGCCGTGAATTATGAACAGGCCTGCCGCCTTGCAAGTAATACATCCATTCAAACCAATCAATTTGCATTTATTGCCGAAAGCCTTGGCAGCAAAATCACCTTTGATGTTTTACGCGAAGCGCTAACCGATAACCAAGATACAATTCATGATGAGATGATTAAAGGGAGCGAAATCTATATGCTCGCCAATCAATTAGCCTTGCTCAGCCTCTCTGATCTGTCTGAAACGGGGACAGCCATAGCCCCGCCAGCGCCTCCATCGTTACGCCCCAAAATTATCGCCATGTCCGAACTAAATGATTTTCTAACTTATGAGATTATTCCTTTCATGGAACAGCTTTGGAAACGCTCCGCCCGCACAGGACAGAAAGCACATTTTAATGATCTGGCCGTCAGAGAGCAGATAAGCCGCGACCTCGGGTTTAATATTGTCGATATGCGAATGGAGTTTGCTGATAAATTGATCCCCATCCTCAAAGGCTTCGTTGATCCGCTGCAAGCCCATGGCGGCCATGAACGTGAGCCCGAGTTGATGTTATATATTCTCTGCGGAGCTGAAACAGGAAACCGGCGCAGCGATAAATGTCTGGCGCTGGATAAACAATTCATCACAAAAGACAAAACCCCATGAATACGCAACCCTATGCTCTCTGGATAAAAGGCCCGCGCGCTGATTGTTTTGATATGGCCGATACGCTCGGCATGGATAGTGATATGGTTGCGCTCTCCGTTTCTATTTTTGAAATCAATAACACGGAAATGAGTGTGCAGGCTTTATTTGAAACCAAAGCACAGGCACAAACATGTCTTGAAAACCTTGAAATTCCAGAAAATATGACCGGATTTATCGAGCAATTGAACGATGAAAACTGGGTCGTATTGAGCCAGCAAGGCCTGCCGCCTGTTCCTATTGGCCGATTCTTTTTATATGGCTCCCATGACGCTGATAATATCCCGAAAAGCGCTGAAATTCCTATTTTAATCGATGCTGGCATGGCCTTTGGTACGGGTCATCACAGTACAACGGCGGGTTGTCTGGAGCTTTTTGATCATTTACTGAATGTCGGTAATTTATCCGGACAACACAGCCCCCAGACTATTCTTGATTTAGGCTGCGGCGCCGGAACATTGGCTATTGCCGCTGCCAAAGTGTTCAACCGCGAAATTTTAGCCACAGATATAGACCCGGATGCTGTCGAAACCTGCGCCGTAAATGCCGCGCAAAACGGGGTTGGAAATTATGTCAGGGCCATCACGGCCAACGGGTTTGAACACAGCGCCCTGAAAGGCCAGACATTTGACCTTATCTTTGCCAATATCCTCGCCGGACCACTGATTGAGCTTGCCCCTGACATTGCTATCGCAACCCGTTCAGGCGGATATGTTATTCTAGCGGGAATTCAGGATATGCGCGCAGCCGCCATCGATACAGCCTTCACAACAGCTGGATTTACACTCACCCCCTATCCGCACGGCGATGGCTGGACACATTTCATCGCCCATAAACAGTGACGCTATAAGACGATTTAAACCCCATAACACTACTTTAAGTGTTTAACTTTTTTTTTATAGTATTCGTTTATTGGTGTTTTATGTGGATTAGGCACTCTCTATGTCATTTAGGAACACTATAAATCCAATGAAACGGAATATTTTCTGTTTATTGGGGTTCTATTGTCTTGTGGTTTATTTCCTATTTTACCCAATTATAGCCCACGCAGAATGGCCGGAACAAAGTTGCAGTTCGCCTCACCGTATTCCTGTCACCATTACGGCTGGTTCGGCAGGACACTCCGAAGAAACCCGTATTGATTTAACCAATTCCGATTTCCCTGCGGACTATATATTTTCTGCCGCCGGCGATGATATACGTGTTTTTCAAGATGATGACATAACCCCTGTTGATTTCGTCGTGACTGGATGGGATGATAGCGCCCGAACAGCAACAATCTATGTCCGCCATCCCCTGATTGCCGCTGGAGAATCAGAGCTTGTCTACATATATTTAGGTGATACTAATCTGGGTACTGCGAGTAATGCCCCCATTGTTTTTCCAGATATAGGCATTCGATTACATAGCCGCGTTTCATCCGCAAACCCGACAAATACGACCGAGGCTCTAACCGCTTTTGCTGCCGCAACGACAGATGTGGATAATAGCGTTCGCACGTCAATAACAGGATTAAACAATCAAGCCCTAGGCGGCAGTAATGGTAATTTTGGATGGTGCGTGAGTGCTGTTTTAAATGTTACACCAGCGACCGCTGGTTTGTGGGAATTTAGATATGGAGCAGATTTTGGCCGCGGCGGACATCTTTATGTCCGCGGACAAGCGCTGGAAGAAGACTGGAACAGTGATTTATTCTGGGCTTTTACCTATGCCAACCCGGCTCAAACCCTAGAGGGGAGTATTACTTTACCCGTAGGTTGGCATCGGTATGAAGCTTTAGGCTTTGAAGGGTGTTGCGATGGCGCCGTTGGCTTCCAGGCTCGCGCACCTGGCGGCAGTTTCCAAGATTTATCATCGGCTAATTTTCCGCTCAGAGGCGCACAATGTATTTCCACATCGGCTGCCGTTATTGTGGCTGCACCTGAAAGCTGCAGTGTCGTTCTTGATGCCTCAAAAACGGTCCACATAGATTCATCCAGCCCCTCCCCCTATGCCGTACCCGGCGCTATCGTCAGATATGATTTAACCGTTAGCAATCCGGGGCAAGCCATTGATTCTTCTAGCTTATCTCTTGTCGATATATTTCCGCCAAATGTCTCTCTGCTCGTAACGGGTAGCGGAGCATTTAATTTTACGGATGGCCCTGTTACCTCGGGGTTAAGTTTCACTTATGGCGGCCCATCCGATATGAGCGACAGTGTCGAGTTTTCACTCGATGGTACAAATTTTTCCCATACACCCAGCTCCCCTTCCGATGCAACCGTTACCCATATCCGCTTTATTCCCACAGGAATACTCAATCCAAATGATAGCGGCGATATTCCCAGTTTTACGATTAGCCTTTTGGGCGAAGTACAATAATGAGCAAAATACGGCTTATCCTTTGAAACCTGTCGCAATTAAATAAATTTCAGGACTGCCCGAACGTGATGATTTGGGTTTTGCGTGGCGAACATTTTTAAATCGTTTTTTTAACAGGCTCAGCAAATTACCCTCTGCTCCGCCTTGGAAAACCTTTGTGATAAAATGCCCTCCAGGCGCAAGACTATCCAGTGCAAAATTAGCCGCCGCCTCGACAAGCGCAACTGTTCGTAAATGGTCCGTTTGTCGATGTCCCGTTGTATTCGCCGCCAAATCGGACATAATTAAATGTGGCCGCGCATCAAGCAAATCTTTAATCGCTTGAGGCGCCTTATCATCCATAAAGTCCATTTCAATCAAATCCGCGCCGGCAACCATATCCACTGGCAATATATCTATTCCTACAACACGCCCCGCCCCGCGTTCTAGTGCAATTTGCACCCATCCACCGGGCGCACAGCCTAAATCCACAATCAAACACCCCGGTTTAATTAACTTAAACTTTTCATCCAGTTCAATCAGTTTAAAGGCAGCCCGAGACCGATATCCTTTAATTTTGGCTTCTTTGACATAGGGGTCGTTGATTTGCCGCTCTATCCAAAGTTTGGAAGATAATTTTCGTCCGCGCGCTGTTTTGACCTTATGGGTCATCATCCGTGTGGCATTGGTTTTATCCAGGCGGTCCGTCCGACGCCCTCGTTTTGCTCCATCGGGCTTACTGCCGCTCATTTTTCCCTGTGGGGAGTGTTTTTTATTCATAATACATCGCCCCCATTATGAGTGGATACGCTCGGCTTGCTGGAAATTCGCGATTGCTGCATTAACCCTATGAGCATCCCTTCACGCAGCCCCCTATCGGCTACGCGAATTCTCTGGCTTGGCCACATTTCGCATAAAACATCCATAATAGCGCACCCAGCCACCAATAAAGCGGCGCGATCTTCCCCTATACTCGGTTCACGGGCCCGATCCTCAACCGATGACTGGCTCATACGGCGGGCAATAGCGATAGCCTCATCGGATGGCATCCATAATCCATCTACTTTATTACGCTGGTAATAAGGCAGCTTCAAATGCACACTTGCCAAAGATGTAATCGTCCCGGAGGTGCCGATTAAATGACCCTTCCCGTCTTCGAAGGTCTTGGTAAAGCGCGTTTCACACCCGGCCTGATGAATGGCATCAACCACGGCCTGTTTTAAATCTGCATACCATGTAACTTTATCATCATGTTCCGGTATCTGTTCGGATAACGTTACTACACCGACGGGTAAAGAGGCCCAAGCGCTGATCGGCGGACGATGAACACGCCGCCCCCCTCCCGGCGTTCGCAGACGGCGCAGATCCACCCAACTTAGCTCCGTCGATCCTCCGCCAATATCAACCACCAAAGCCACATCTTTGCGCGTATCAGCTAAATTCAAACACCCCATAACCGACAGGCGCGCTTCAACACGCGGAGAAATGATTTCAAGGTTTATACCAGTTTGCACTTTCACGCGTTTAAGAAAATCTTGCCCATTATCGGCTTGGCGGCAAGCCTGTGTCGCAACACAGCGCCAGCGCGTCACTTTTTTCGATTTCATTTTACTGGCGCAAACCCCTATCGCTTCAATAGCAGCCGACATCGATTCATCTGACAGCCGGCCTGTCGTGGATAATCCAGACCCCAGCCGAACAACACGAGAATAGCTATCTATCACGCGAAAATGCTCGCCAGCGGGTTTCGCAACCAAAAGACGGCAATTATTCGTCCCTAAATCTAGGGCCGCAAAAATATTCTCACCGCGTCCCTTGCGGGTTCTCTTACGGCGCCGTTTGCGCGTCCGGTTCTGGGGCGGCGACACCTTTTCAGGTTGTACCCCAGCAGCGGACGAAAGATCGTCCGACATCTTCCTACTCTTTCCGGCGAGGTCGCAAAAATTGCGCCGCAATCGCCTGTCCCCAGAACTCTAACGGAATAAAAGGGAATGGCAAAGCCTTTTCCGGTCCACCAGAGTGTCAATGAATATCAATATGGTCGGAGAGCTGACTCCAATCCGGTTCCGGTTCTAATGTTTCCATAGCTTCGTGTTGGGAGAGAAAGATTTGCCCCGAAAGTTTAGATAGAAAGTCTGACCGAAAAAGCCGTTCTTTAACGCGGCTCTGCATATCCGAAAAATGCAGCCGGATATCGGCACTCATGAGGCGCTTATTGATTTCTTGCAGACTCGATAGCGCGCTGGCATCAATCCGGTTTACGGCCGTACACATTAAAATTAAATCCGTCATCTGCGGACTTTCGGCAACCAGCCGTGCAACCTTATCTTCCAAATATCGCGCATTGGCATAGTAAAGGCTCTCATCAATCCGCAAGGTCTTAACAAATTCATTCGTTTCAACATTAAACCGTTCGGCATCTCTGTAATGTTCTGTTCCGGGAAACCGTCCAACAACAGCCAAATGTGGGCGAAGCGTCGATCGTATATGCAGTGCCATAGCGAGAACGACGCCAACCAAAACCCCCCATTGCACACCAAAAATCAATACAGAAAAAAAAGTTGCAAGCGCCGTCATACCATCAGCGCGGCTATAAACCCATGTCCGCCACAAACCCTTGAAATCCATCAGGCTGAAACAGGCGACAATAATTAACGCGGCCAATACGGCGAGTGGCAAAGCTTTTAAAACAGGCGTCAAAAACAAGGCCGCAATCATCATCATGCCCGCGACTAAAATACTGACAACCGGGGTTTTGCCACCTGCAGAAAAGTTTACAGCCGAGCGCGACATGCTGCCATTAATCGGATAACCGCCGGTTAATCCTGCAATAACATTAGACGCCCCCAGACCTAATAATTCTTTATCAGGGTCAATACGCCCCCGTGCCCGCGAAGCCAGCTCTTGCGCTGTCGAGGTACTGTCGACAAAAGCCACAATAGCAATCACAAGCGCCGGCATAAAAAGAGCTTGAAAATCTGGCACGGGCAGAACCGGAAATGAAAATGGCGGCAAACCTGCCGGAATAGTTCCAACAACCCGCAGATCATATGTGTCAGCCAATCCTAATCCGGCACTCAAGGCTATAAACCCAGCAATAATGACAATAGGGGCGGTCCGCGCAATCACTTTCGCCCGGCGGCTTTTGACATGTAGACGCACAAGCCCAAGGGCGAGATAATTACGAATACCCCATAAAATTACCATAGCCAATGAACCTATGCCCAATGCAACTTTATTGATCTGGCCCAGACTCGCCCATAATTCACGCAGCAGGGCTATTACTGTACCGCCGCTCGTAGTCACGCCAAAAATATGCTTGAGTTGACTAAACACAATCAACAACGCAGCACCTGTAATATAAGCAGAGACAACAGGGCGAGATACAAAATTCATGACAAATCCTGCTTTAAAAACCCCTGCAACAAGTAATATCCCACCTGTCATAAATGCCAAAGCTGCGGCGCTGATGAGACGCGTCCCATCAGGTAATGCAGCGATACAGGCGGCGGTCATCAAAGAAATCACAGCCGTCGGCCCGACATTGAGGTAATTGGATGATCCAAATACAGAATAAGCCAGCAATGGAAAAATAGAGACATAAATACCAACCTGCGGCGGTAATCCGGCCAATAAAGCATATGCAAGCGATTGGGGAACCAGCAATATGGTGACAATAATGGCAGCCACCAGATCATCCGAGAAAACCCGGCCATTATACCCCTTCAGCCATGACCATTGCACCATGATGGCACTCTGTTTTTTAGGAGGTGATGTGGGGGTTGCGCCGCTCATGGTAAATCCATGTCAGGATTCAGTCAAAAAAACAAGATAGCCGAGATTTATCCGCATTATATCCAACGCCGAACCGTGTTGGTATAATCAATATAAGGCGCACCGAATTTTTCGGCCAAGGCGCGTTCTTCCGGTTTAATCTGTGTTTCAGTCATATAGATGATGAAGCCCGCTAAAATTAAAAATCCCAGACCTTGGCCCCATTTCAGGCTCGCACCGCCGATAATAAGGGCCATGGCCAAATACATGGGATTGCGTGACAACCTATAAATGCCCGTATCAATGATAACTGAAGCCTGTTCAGGCCTAAACGGGTTAACCGTTGTTTTCGCCCGTTTAAACAAGAAAGCCGCATAGGCCATAATAATAATAGCGCCGGTAAATACACATGTACCTATCCAATCTTGACCAAGGACATCTATATGTCCGAAGGGAATAAAGCGAGCGGAGCAATAAACAAGGATAACGGCTAGAACTGTTAGCATTGGCGGCGGGACTTTATTGACCATCATCAGGCTCCAGACAAGCCCCCATATACTCGTCCAGCGCCCCGCGGATTTGTTCCAGATTATAACCCGCCTGAGCTGCTCCAGCCAATACGCCATCAACGCCTAACGAGCGGACATGGGCAAAACACCAGAGCGCCGCTGACCGTGTGCCGCTGGCGCAAAAAGCAACAATCGGGCGCGGCATATTTTCATAAGCCGTATTAGACGCTTGGATTAAACCCGCCGCTAAGCTGCCAGCCATAGGAATATGGCAATAATCGACCCCCAAATCCTGCGCAGTCTTTTCCATTTCTTCGGCCAATGGCTGTAAAGGTGTTTCCATATCCGGACGATTATTGATAAAACTCATCACCCCCTGCTCGGCCAAAGCTTGCATTTGGGCTGGTAATAACTGTCCCGTTACAAAAACATCTCCGGGCAATTCTTTCATGAACGCCCTAACATGGCCTTAGCTTTAGCTGTAACCGCATCTGCGGTAATGCCAAAATGCTCGAACAAAGCTGCACCCGGCGCCGACGCACCAAAGCTGTTCATGCCGATAAATTCGCCTTCGCGGCCAATCAACCTGTCCCACCCCTGACGTATACCGGCTTCAATAGCGATTTTCGGCAAGTCTTTACCAATAACAGAGCGTACATAGTTTTCACCTTGCTCAAGGAATAATTCCATGCAGGGTATTGATACAACACGAGCTGATATACCCTGTTCAGCCAAAGTCTTATGCGCCTGAACCGCTAGATGGACTTCGGACCCTGAGGCCAGCAGAACAATGTCATCACGGCCCGCCCCCGGCACCAGTACATACCCACCGCGCGCGCATTCATTTTTTGATGCATCCATACGAACAGGCGGCAACCCTTGGCGTGTTAAGGCATGAAGCGAAGGCCCCGCTTTGCGCTCAACCGATAACTCCCAACATTCGGCGGTTTCAATAGCATCGGCAGGACGAAAAACATAAAGGTTCGGAATAGCCCGCAAACTGGCAATATGTTCAACCGGTTGATGGGTTGGCCCATCTTCGCCCACACCAATGGAATCATGGGTCATCACATAAATCACCCGTTTACCCATCAAGGCTGATAAACGGATAGCCGGGCGACAGTAATCAGCAAAGACAAGAAAAGTTCCAGAATAGGGAATAATCCCACCATGCAGCGCCATACCGTTCATCGCCGCGCCCATAATATGTTCGCGAATGCCATAATTCAAATAACGGCCACCATAATTTCCAGCTTGAATTTCGGAGGCTGTTGCAGGCGTTTTGGTTTTATTGGAACCTTCCAGATCCGCCGATCCCGAGATCATATCGGTCACGCTTTCCGTTAAAACTTTCAGCGCATTGCCAGAGGCCGCGCGCGTCGCCAATTTCGGCGGATTACTAGCAAGTGTGTCTTTATAGGCTTGCATGGCCTCTTTCCACCCGGCGTTAAGGTCCCCGGCTATGGCACGATTAAAATCTGCGCCTTGGGCATGGTCGCCAAGGCGCGCTTTCCAGTCTCGATGCTCTCTCCGACCTTTGCGGCCCGGACGCGCCCATAATTTATAAATATCGGCCGGTACTTCGAACGGGCCATAATCCCAGCCTAATGCTTTTTTGGCACCGGCAATTTCCTCTTCGCCTAAAGGCGCGCCGTGAACCTTGGACGTTCCCGCCTTGGTTGGAGCTCCTTTGCCAATCGTTGTTTTGCAGGCAATCAATGTCGGCTTATCAGATTTCTTGGCCCGTCGCAGTGCGTTACTAACCTTACGGGCATCATGTCCGTCCACAGCAATGACGGACCAGCCGCAAGCCTCGAACCGTTTTTTCTGATCTGTACTATCGGAAATATCAACAGAGCCATCAATTGTAATATTATTATCATCCCACAGAACAATAAGTCGGTTCAGCTTTAAATGCCCCGCTAATGAAATAGCTTCTTGCGAAATACCTTCCATCAGACATCCATCACCAGCAATGACATAGGTATAATGGTCAACCAGTTCGTCGCCGTAACGCGCATTCATATGGCGCTCAGCCAGAGCAAATCCGACGCCATTGGCTATACCTTGGCCCAGCGGCCCTGTTGTGGTCTCTACGCCGGGTACATGGCCATATTCGGGATGTCCGGCTGTAATCGAACCAAGCTGACGGAAATTTTTAATTTGCTCCATCGTCATGGCTTTATAACCTGTCAGATGCAACACTGAATATATCAACATGGAACCATGGCCGGCTGAAAGGATAAAGCGATCCCGATCCGCCCAATTGGGGTCTTTGGGATCAAATTTGAGAAATTTCGAGAATAACACCGTAGCAGCATCTGCCATCCCCATAGGCATACCCGGATGTCCCGAATTAGCGGCTTGCACTGCATCCATGGACAATGCTGAAATCGCATTACTCATCTGTTTATGTTCTAATTCGGATTTGGATAAACCGGACATATCATTCACCTTACAATCGGCTGTCTTCGCAGCTTTGATTCCTTTTCCTGCTCATGCCATGGCACAGCTTATGATACTAGAGCCAAGCCGCGCAGTCTTGTGGATGAGCCTGTATGATCATCACATTAAAGCCCAAAAGCGCGCGCCGTATGATAGGTTATTCCCGCCGCCACATAGGCCAATATAAAGAGATAGCCAAACGCAAAGATAGGCCATTTCCAGCCATTTGTTTCCTTCCGGATAATAGCAAATGTTGACAGGCATTGCGGAGCAAACACAAACCAAGCCAGAAAGGCCAAGGCCGTTGGCAGAGACCAGGCATTTTGCAATGTTGTCGCAAGCGCCGTATCAGCCTTATCGCCAAGGGCATAAATTGTCCCCAATGCACCGACCACTACTTCGCGTGCGGCCATGCCCGGGATAAGACTGATAGCAATTTCAAGATTAAAGCCGATGGGAGCTAAAATAGGCTCAAGAATACTACCAATTCGTCCGGCAAATGTTTGCCGAATTGTAGATGACCCTGCCGGATAGCTAGCAAGAAACCAGATGATAATCGATGCCGGCAGTATAATTCGGCCTGCACGGCTAATGAATATTCTGGCACGTTCCCACAAGCCCATAAGATAATCTTTGAAAACAGGAGCTTTATAGCTAGGCAGTTCAATCAACAGGGATGATTTCGCCCCCCGCGTTAACGTCCGCTTGAATATGAAAGCCATGATCATCGCAAAAACAATACCCACAATGACAAGGCCAAAGGCAACCAAGCCTTGTACGTTAAAAATACCGACTGTATTGGCCGGAACAAAAGCCCCGATAATCAGGAAATAAACTGGCCAGCGCGCCGCGCAAGTCATAAGCGGGGCAATCATAATTGTCGTGATACGGTCTGTCTCGCTTTCGATTGTACGCGCGGCCATAACGCCTGGAATCGCACAGGCAAAACTAGAGAGCAGCGGGATAAACGCCCGACCGTTCAAGCCAACCTTGGCCATCAATGTATCGACTAAAAAAGCTGCACGCGCCATATAGCCAGAGGCTTCAAGCAAAAGAATAAAGGCAAATAAAATAATAATCTGTGGCAGGAATACCAATACACTACCGACCCCCGCCAATATACCATCCGAAACAAGAGAGCGTATCCAGCCTTCGGGTAAAACGGCGCTTACGCCGGTCTGTAATATTACAAAGGAGGCCTCGATCCAGCCAATCGCAGGTCCCGACCATGTATAGACCGCCTGGAACATCACAAAGAGCAAACCCAGTAATATGACAACGCCTAAGACGGGGTGGAGCACATAACTGTCAACTTTTTCCGTAAAGGTTTCGGCGCGCGCTATACGGCTTACGGTAAGACCGGTAATGCGGCGCGATCGCGCTTGCAGTTCTTTAAGATCAGGCGTTTCCATATCCGGCAAAGCTGCAGACCCATGAATAATATCGCCCGTCCATTCCTCAATAAATTCAAGCAAATGCGCCCGGCCAGACGCCCGAACAGCCACACAGGTAATCACCGGAATGCCAAGGCGCTCTTCGAGGGTTTGAACATCGATTTCAATACCATCGCGCGCAGCCATATCCATCATGTTCAGCACAAGAACCATGGGCAGGCCGTAATTTTTGGCCTGTAACACATTATGTAAATGAGTGGTAATCGAAGAGGCATCCATGAGCATGAGTAGGCCATCTGGTGCACGCTCCCCTTCCAGATTGCCGTTGACCGCATCAATAGCGACTCGTTCATCCATAGAGTGACCGCAATTGCCATAAACGCCCGGTAAATCCAGAAGTTCAACCGTCTGTTCATTCGGTAATGTAAATTCGCCCTTGCGATATTCCACTGTCACGCCGGGGTAATTGGCTATTTTCGCCCGCCCTCCGGTCAGCGCATTAAACAAGGATGATTTCCCGCAATTAGGCGCCCCTAAAAGCGCAAGCCGCACAGGCCGCACCGCAACGCCCGCCTCAGACATTATGGTTTTCCGGTGTTATAACCACAGCCGAAGCTTCCCCGCGGCGCAGCGCAATCAAAGCTCCGTTAAGGCGCAAAGACATCGGGTTACGCCCAAAAAGACCAAAATGCAGTGCTTGGACATGATCGCCTTCAGCAAAACCGATTTCGCGCAACCGGATAATAAGCTCCGGATCATCACCGCCAAAGCCGATAATACGTGCCGTTTGGTTTTTCCTGAGTTTATCGAGGGTCATAGAAAGGGCTTTACTGCGAACGGTTCTCATATGCAAAAGAAAATTCAGAATTTATCAGAGAGAAAATTTGCCAAAAAATGACGTATTTATCCATAGACAGCCATAAGGTCATTGCCTATAACGCCGCTTCGTCAGACAAGGCGACATATAAGTCTATATGGCTTAGGCCCGAATAGCTCAGTTGGTAGAGCAACGGATTGAAAATCCGTGTGTCCCTGGTTCAAATCCAGGTTCGGGCACCATTTATCTCGCCATAGTATTGTTTTTAATTATTTTTTGAGATTAAGCATAGCACCATAGCAACCTGTATCCAGACCGGTTTCAAACCGTTTATCTATAAATAGAAAATCGTCCAAAAGGTCGCTTGATTTGAATATTCTTAGCGAATTGAAATACAACCCACATATTCGTGATTTTGACTTAATAGTTTTTATCGTATAGGATGTGTCTATGATGAAAACTTTTGTATTTGGCACTGTTATAACAATAACATCCGCATTGGCGCTTCCAGCTTATGCCTGCGGCTTTCATGGCGGAGCGTATGGCAACGTCAATTGGCAAACTTATAATCCGCGTGTCTCTATAGAAGACCCTGCCTTATTGGATCAAAATACGGATCAAGCCTCTTTGATAACACCTCTTCCGGCTGAAAAAGCACGCCCGGTCTTTTCAAATGTCGCCAATCGTGCCGCTCTAATTGCAAAAGCCCGCGTAGCTAAAAAAGCGAAAGACCGGAAAGATAAAG
>CAZZKV010000017.1:0-60532 GCA_964654665.1 uncultured Caulobacterales bacterium
TCGCCCAGACCATTTTATCAACCTCTTCCTCGACAGAAGACGCGACAGCAGAATTGCCGATATTGGCGTTGATTTTAACAAGGAAATTGCGGCCAATAATTTGCGGTTCCAGCTCGGGGTGATTGATATTAGACGGGATAACGGCGCGCCCCGCCGCGACTTCGGCGCGGACGAATTCAGGCGTAACGAAAGCGGGTATATTGGCGCCAAAACTCTCGCCGGCGGCGACGCGTGCTTCTGCACCTTCGACCATTTGCTTGCGGCCCAGATTTTCACGTTCGGCGATATAGATCATCTCTTTGGTAATGACGCCTGCCTTGGCGAATTCATATTGCGTGACAGGATGGCCATCGAGCCCGCGTAGAGGCGCATTTTTAATAGGGAATTCGCGAGCAAGATATTTCCCGCTCGCCCCGCCATTATCTTCCGGCTTAACATCGCGGCCCTCATATTCTTCCACGCCGCCGCGCTCCAGCACCCAAGCTGTCCGCGGACGGGCCAGACCCGTTTCGACATCAATCGCAATATCAGGGTCGGAATAAGGCCCAGACGTGTCATAGACAGGCACGTCCGGCTCATTGGCCGTAGGATGTAAATGCACCAAGCGATGCGGCACACGCAAATCGGGCGCAGATGTGGGCGCGGTATAGACTTTGGAAGAGGATGGCAGAGCGCCCGTCGTTACTTCGGGGGTTTTAAATTCGGATGGGTTGATAGGTTTGTTCATGATGTTTCCTTCCGCTTCTTCTGAAATTTAACCAGTTTCAAAAAACTGATGGTTGATACAATAAATGAGATCGCAACGATTGTAATAGCAACCCCGCGATATGATTGATGTTCATGTAACGGGATGTCTGGCGAAAAACCGACAATAAATGGAACTAGGCCAAACAAAATTCCTATGATGGAAATCAAAAAGATAAACATATAAAGAAACGCTTTCATCATCAAATTACCACGCGAAAGTCGGTTGCAAAATCTGTTGCATTGGCGCGTATTAGTTTTGCCTGACGTAAATCATGGCGGGTGCTTTTTATGACCGCGCCGGTGCCTGCGTCAAAGCCTTTAAAATAGATTTGAGAGGTGAGTAGGCGAGTCTCGCCGTTCCAGATGATATAATGGATATGAGCGGGCCGTCCGCCATAGGCGCCGGGGACATAGGTGCGAAAAGAAAATTGTCCGTTGGCATTAGTTGTGGCTTTGCCCCAATAGGCAAAATCGTCAAACCTTTCGCCCGCAGAGCCGTCATAGGGATGGTTATAACGCCCTTCGGGATCAGTGTGCCAAATATCGACAATGAGACCGGATTGCGCTTGTCCCTGTGTATTGACGACACTGCCGCCAAAGCGCAGAGTTTCGCCGCGCTGCGAGATCATATCCCGCAGCAAATCTTCACTGTCTTTCGAGCGGTCCCCGCGCGGATAAAACGGCCCCTCGGCGTCCGGCGGCGTTGGGGTGAGTGGTAGGTCGGCCTTTTGCGGCGCGGCTAACGCAGCCGACTTTAAGGCCAGCGGGCTCAAAATCAATCCCGAGAGTTTCAGAACCTTACGACGTTTTGTATCGGTCATATTTTCACCCTCCACCAAAGGTTAAATTACTGCTGGCGTAAGACTGGCCAAAATTATCGGCGAGATTTGCCACCTGTGCCGGACAATTTAAAAATTGTTCGTCTCTAAGCTCGGCCAAAGGATGTGTAAAGACAGACCAGAGCGTTTGCTCGCGCAGTGCATATTTTGCGTCCAGTGCGCTGGCGAAATTGGCCTCTAAAAGCCGGATTAATTCATCTCTATCTAATTGGTCTTGGGTGGCCACGGGGCTCATTATCCGCATACGGTTATGGTTGGTGTCGGTTATTGCCAATACATCCCGCCCGCTTATTTTAAACTGCCAATACCCCGGTGCTCCCGTGACCGAATTACTCGATTGCCGGATAAGATCATCGAGGCGTTGGTTTGTCATATGAGACGCCTGCAAGTCGGGCGTCACTGTTTTTTTGGAAAATGGGTTCTTCATGCTTCCTCCCCGTAAGGCAGGCGGATAGCGAGGATAACAGCCGTACAACACAAGACAAAAATAAACCCTTTTACGCCCAATAAAAATTGCCAGTCCAGATTACCCGAATTAAAGTTTGCGCCGCCATAAAGGCTGGCAAAAAAACTAGGGTAGATCATGCCCAGACCTATACCCCAAGCGCCCGCAAAAAACGCGCGGCGCGCCGGCGTATCTTGGGTAAAGGCGAGAGCGGCAATAATAAGTATAACACCCGAGATCACATCATCCAGCACCCAGACTATATGGCGGCCATCGCCGCCAAAGCCAATATTAGAGCGGTAAAGCTCCCCGATAATATTGATCACAGAGACTAAAATCGTAAAAAACCGAAATTTTTTCATACCGTATCACCCCGGGTTTTCCGCCATGGCGGAAAACGACGATTGTCTCCTGCGTGGTAAATACATAATGGATTCCCAAAAGGATCTTTTAGGCGGGCTTCACGCCAGAGCCATGTTTGATCTGTTGGCATTTGCTCAATATCAAGACCCGCTGATAATAACCGTCTTGCTGTTTCATCTACATCTTCAACCTCGAAATAGATAAGGGTAGTTCCGGGAGTGACAATATCGACGTAATGGACGGAAAAGGTACTTCCCGCGTCCGGGCATTCGAACCGGGCATATTCATCATGGGTGTGCACAATCAGAACAAGTCCCAAGGTTTCGTAAAACGCTATGGCTTGCTCCACGTCGCTAACGCCCACTGTGACTTGGTTTAATTTCACGCCTCCGTCCTTCCGCCGATGTTAATCGGATCAAGTTATAAGGGTATATCTCAGCCTCGCGGCACCCCTCGGATAAAGCTTTATGCGCCCTAAGAGGCGTGTCAGCAAGTTATTTAATCGTTCGTGTTTCCCCTGCAACCGAGAAATAATCCGTTCCGCTGATCTTTAAATCATTGGGTACAATAATTGGTACATGAATACCAATGGCATGACCGATATTGATATCTTTCAATATTGTTTGTCCCTTTTCCGACCCCAAGAACCAATAGGGCGGAAATCCGGTTTGTGTGCGCAAGGCTTTCCAATGGGTGGTAAAGGGAGTGTAATGATCGGGGTTCACATCAGCATCGCCCATATGCATAACCGTGGTTTTGTCCCCTAATGTAACACGGTAGACCATGTTTTGCACAGATGCGCGGCGCGGCGCGGGCCATCCTGCATGGGGAATACGCACAGCCGTTGCCGTAATATCGCCAAAGGTGAGGGTTTGCGGAGCTTGGCCATAATCCATATTGATTGATGTGATACGGGGGCTCAGCGCCTCATCCCACTGTGGATCTTTTTGCATCAACTCTATTGCTTGCATTGGGGCAATTAATTTTGTGGTCGGTTGCGCCGTGAGATAGGCTATCATGTCGTCCGCATCAAAATGATCGCCATGGGCATGTGAAATAAAGACAGCATCGACACCATCAAAGGGCGGTTGGGCTGTCATCATGGCTTTGACAACGGCTTCTGTGGGTTCAGCATAGGTTCCAAATCCTGAGGCTGAAAAGGGATCAAATAATATTTTTGTATCACCCTGCGTTATTAAAAGGCCTTCATTGGCGATATAATGGGCTTTGCCCGGTTCATGCGCCGCACTGGGCATTGCCAAAAGGCTGATGATACAAGCGATAAGCAAAAAACGGATCATAGAGGTCTCCAAATACACACCCTTTATGTGATAAAAGCGAGCATTTACCAAGGCCAATTAACGGTGGGATATCAATAATTTTATATGTTCTTATTTTGTTCTTGACGATTAGGGGATTATAATCCTAGGATATAAGTCCTATGGCTAATCCGCATTTCATAAAGTTCAAACCTCCAAAACGAGACATTCCGCTGCGTGAAAAGGGGCGGGCAGCCCGCAGTAATGACAGCGGGCGTTATGAAATGGAAAAGCGCATGCCGTTTGATGACGGGTGGGACGATGAGCCCGATAGCCGAAAAGGACGTAAAACAACCGTAACGCTTGAACGGCCTAAAACGATTATAAACCGAGTGAATTCGCCCTATGTTGGGTTTGACCGGACGCTTAACCCTTACCGGGGCTGCGAGCATGGCTGTATCTATTGTTTTGCCCGTCCTACCCATGCCTATCATGGGCTATCCCCGGGACTGGATTTTGAAACCCAGCTTTTTGCCAAACCCGATGCGGCGCAATTATTGATCAAAGAGTTGTCCAACCCGCGTTATCGCGTTCGGCCCATTGCTATAGGAACGAATATGGATGCCTATCAACCCATAGAGCGGGAATACCGGATTATCCGCCAAGTATTGCAGGTGTTATCGGACTTTAATCATCCTGTCTCTATTTTGACCAAATCCAACCTTATTGTGCGGGATCTCGATATTTTTGTGCCTATGGCGCAAAAGAACCTCGTGCGCTGTATGATTTCTATTACGACGCAAGACCGGGGGCTGGCCCGTGCCATGGAACCGCGGTGTCCGACGCCAGAACGCCGATTTGCAGCGTTAGAGACTTTGGCCAAAGCGGGGATACGGACGGGTATTATGCTTGGTCCAATGATCCCGGGGCTTAATGATAGCGAAATGGAAAGCATTATGGCACGCGCTGTTGACCTTGGGGCTTGCTATTCGGCTTATACGATTTTGCGTCTCCCCTTAGAGGTATCGCCATTGTTTCAAGAGTGGCTTGAAGCCTTTGCACCGGCGCGGGCCGCCCGAATTATGAACCATATACGGACAATAAATGGCGGGCGTGATTATGATCCGACCTGGTCGCGCGGGAAAGATATTAGAACCCCTTTCGCGCAATTAATCGCCCAGCGTTATGCCTATGCACGGCGGCGAACAGGGCTAGAGGGCGCCCGCAGCGGCGCCCATTCGGAACCCCTTGATCATCAGCGATTAGATTGCAGTCTTTTCCGGATTCCGGCCCATATTTCAGGGCAAGGGGACCTTTTTGCCAATTAAGCTTTGTAAACATTTACTTGCCAGAGGGCCATTCCGGGCGTAGGGGAGAATTATCGATGATGGCCAGACGATCCGGCTAATGACGGCGCGAGGACCTAACGCTGACAGAGTACAGAATGACTTCCTTCCTCGACACCCCTGCGAGCCTACTATGGGCACGCGATAAATGACGTGAAAGGAAATACCCATGTCAGAAGAAATGAAGGCCGGTACGGTCAAGTTTTTCAACACAACAAAAGGCTTCGGCTTTGTTCAACCGGACGGCGGCGGCGACGACGTGTTTGTTCATATCACAGCCCTGCAAAAAGCCGGCCTGCAAGGATTGAACGAAGGTGATAAAGTCCAGTTCAATACAGCTGTGAATGAGCGTACAGGCCGTTCGGCTGTTGATTCTATTTCAATGGCTGAATAGCAGATTCATTTTACAAATTAGGATGTCCATCTGGACATCCTGCTTAAATTGCGTAAGTCTCTTTTATAAATAAAAATAAAGAGGGAAGAGACACATGTCACATTTTTTGGCGCCTGTTATCGCGCTTGTTTTCTGGTCACTCATTATTTGGGTCCTCATGTATATGCGCCGTATACCGGCCATGACCAAACTTAATATTCCACCTGATAGTGCGCAAACTCCCGATAGTGGATGGAAAAGCCAGTTGCCGCTTCCGACCCAATGGGCGGCGCATAATTATAATCATCTGATGGAACAACCAACGGTGTTTTACGCATTGATGTTTGCCGCTTATCTGATGGAGATGACAAGTCCACTATTGTGGTATTGTGCGTGGGGTTACGTTGCGCTCAGAGTAATACATAGTCTGGTTCAAGTGACAATTAATAAGGTCATAATCCGGTTCAGCCTATTTGCAATTGCGACGATTTTATTGATTATTATGGTGTGTAGTGTTGTGGCTAAAATGATCTAATACCCATGGCTTATGACGAAGGGTTCGCCCAAATATTTCGCGACGATCTAACCGATTATGGGCAGACGATATCCGAAGTTAAAATGTTCGGTGGGTTATTGTTCAAGCACCAAGGGCATATGTTGTGCGGTGTTCATAAAACAAAAAACCGCAGTGAAGACGGCGCAATGTTTCGGGTTGGCCCTGATAATTACACCGATGCACTAGCGATAGATGGGGTCGAAGTTTTGACGTTTACCAAAAGCCCGATGAAAGGCTTGGTGGAAACCGATGCCACTATATTTAGCGATGATGAAAAACGGATGCGTTTGATCGCTATGGCCTTGGCGTTCACAGGCGGCTTGAAGCCTAAATAGTCAAGCGATATCTTGGGCGTTTTTCATGAAATCCCAAATGGCTGATAGCGCGATGAAATCGCAGCTCTCATCGGGGTCGCGGTCACGGTTCAAATCAGCCGGAGAATTTCGGGTAATCAGAATGCCAATTGGCAGGCCGCTATCCCTATCAATGACAGGCCCGCCGCTCATACCGGTTACAACCGGCTCATCTGGGTCTTCGATATGCACAATCCACGTTCCGGAACCGGTGCCCCGTTCAATATAGATATGGCCGTGGCGAATTTCCAAAGTCCGGCATCCGGCTGGATAGCCGTGGACTGAAACGCGCTGTCCGATAATAGGCGGTGATGGACGCTTATCAGGAAGGCTGCATCCGATTAAAGCTGCATCCAGCCCGCCGGGCCAGTTGACCACAGTCTGGTCTGGTATAAAGGGTGGTATAAGGCCCGCTGCTTCGGTCAGGCAATGGCCAGCTGTGGCCCAGCCATTCCAAAGGGTGAAAAAACTGGCATAACATTGGAAACCGGGTTCATTATAAAAATGACGACGTATATTTGGCATATGCGGCCCGGCGTTTGGACTTTGTTCTGTTTCCGGCGGAGTCATATGCGAAGATATTGGCCGCGAAGGGGCAGGGGGTCTGCGGCGGGGCCAAAATGGAAAGGGCATTTTCATTATCCTCTTAGATTATTTTTGTGGTAAGGGATACACAGCCACATTGAAAGAGGAATAGCTCAATGGTTTATGCGCGTATTGTTTTAATGATAGGGTTGGCGGGGCTTATGTCAGCTTGCCAGACCGTATATGCAAATTCGCATGATCCTGTAGATAATCATGCTGCGGCTTCTGTACATAATGAGCCAAGGCCTTATGATGCTAAAGCCAATGCGCAGAGTGATGTTGATATCGTATTATCCGATGCGGCGCGCTATAATAAATTAGGGATGATTATTTTAGGGGCCAATTGGTGCCATGACAGCCGGGCACTGGCGGCTCATTTTGAAAAACCGCAGTTTCAATCCCTTTTACGGAGCCATTATAAAATAGCTTATGTCGATGTGGGACAAAAAAACCGTAATATTGATATTGCTCGTCGCTTTGGTCTTGACGCTGTTGTCGGGACTCCAACCGTGATTATTACAGATTCAGACGGCAAGGTCCTTAATTTCGATACGGCACCAACATGGCGTAATGCCGCCAGCCGGACCGAAGACGAGACATGGAAATATTTTCGCAGCTTTGCGCATAAGCAGGAGAATTAGTCATGTTCATGGGACATTATGGACCCGCCATATGGGATACGCGGCGCGGGCAGGCACAGCCGCTTATTCCTTTATGGCAGGCCTTTATAGCGGTTCAATTAATTGATATTTTATGGGCTATTCTCTCACTTTTCGGCATAGAAGGCGCGGTGGCTATTAACGGCGTTCCATTTTTTGATATTGATTGGTCGCATTCTTTGCTCAGTTCGATTGTGCTGGCCATATTGGCGGGCGCTGTCTTTCGTAGACTGAAGCCCGAGGCGGGGCGGCGCGGATTTTGGGTTATTGCGGGGCTGGTTTTTTCCCATTGGGTTATGGATCTTATTGTTCATCGCCCCGATCTGCCGCTTTATCCGGGCGGGACAGTGATGTTGGGGTTTGCGCTCTGGAATTTCCCTTGGTTGGCCTATGCTCTGGAAATGGGGTTGGTCTTGGCTGCGTTTTTGTATTGGCAGAAAATTACGACGGCCAAACATTGGGGATATACAGCCGGTTTATGGGTGTTTTTCCTATTTATGGCAGGTTTGCAGTTTTATAGTATTGTTATGCCAGGGTTGGCGGTTCAGGCGGGTACTTATGACCATGCTTTAACGCCTCAAGGCGCGCCGCTGGCACTTACGGCTTTGACCGTATTTTTGCTGATGGCCGCGATAATTGGAGGGCTAGAAAAAGGTCTCCCTTCAAAATTTATTGGGGGTGAAGCGTAAAGACTTTATAGGTCATCACTATCATCGGGATAATCATCGGGTTTGATTTTATCGGGCAGGGATTCAGCTTCGCTGCGTTTTGCCGTGGATAGCCTAAACCCGCGTCCTGTCATGACTGCCTGCGTGCCAAATCGGGCGCGGGCCTTATCGGAGGCTCTCTCGGCTATTCCGCGTTTGAGCGCGCCCGGGTCAAGTAAATCACCGCTATCGCCGACCGGGTGGGATAAGCCGGATATACCCGCCCCAATAAGGCGAAATTTCCGGCCATTGGCTTCTTTTTCCAGCAAGGGTTCACAGACCCGAAAAATACTATCGGCAAGCTGTATAGGTTGAGGCAGTGTTCGGCGGCGGGTGATCGTTTCAAATTGCTTGGTTTTAAGCTTAAGCGTCACAACTTTGCCAGCGAGGTTTTTGGTTTTACTGCGATCTGCGGTCTTTAAACAGACCTGCCATAACTTGTCTTTCAGATGTTCGAGGTCGCTAATATCTTCATTGAAAGTTGTTTCTGCGGATACCGATTTTCGAACACTGTCAGGCTTAACGGGGCGAAAGTCCTCAGCGCGGGCGAGGCGGGCCAGATGCAGCCCTAAGTCGCCAAATAATTTGACCATATCTTTATCACTGCGTTGCCTTACATCGGCAATCGTTATGATACCGTGCTTTTTCAGGGTTCGGGCAAAGGCGGGCCCGACGCCATAGATAAATCCAACCGGTTTGTCGGTTAGGAAGTCAAGGGCCTCTTTTCCTAAGATTGCAAATCCATAAGGCTTGTCGAGATCGGATGCGGTTTTGGCTAAAAATTTATTATGGGATAGTCCAACAGAAACCGTTACACCGACGTCTTTTAAAATACGGTTTTGTAGATCAATAAGGCTTTGTGCAGGGGAGCGTCCAAACAGGCGCTGGGTACCGCTTAGGTCCAAAAAAGCTTCGTCGATTGAGAGCGGCTCAACAAGTGGTGTCAGCGCTCGCATCATATTGCGTATGCGCAAACCTTCGCGGGAATATTTAGCCATATCACCGCGCACCACAACGGCCTGCGGACAGGCTTTTAGGGCTTTGAACATAGGCATGGCCGAGTGAACGCCATAAATACGGGCTTGATAACAGGCGGCAGAGACAACACCGCGTTTGCCCCCGCCAACAATAACCGGTTTATTGGCGATATCGGGATTATCCCGTTTTTCAATCGAACAGTAAAAAGCATCGCAATCAACATGGGCTATGGAAAGTGTATTTATTTCAGGATGGCTAAGGATACGGTGTGAGCGGCAAGTCGGGCAGAAAGACGGTTCTGCTGGCGCACCGCAATCTCGACATAATGCCGGAACAGTTTCAGGTGGCAATGGGGTGTTATTCAATGGATAACCTTTATATGCGTTCCTGTTACGTTCCTATCTTATCAGACCTGTCATGGTTAATCTATTCCTAAAGCGGGACACACCGTTAATTAAGGATATCGGGCTATATAACCTCAGTCAAAGGATAGCGATCGGTAGAATCGCATAAGTGAATAGGTGAAACGGGATTATGCTGAAGGTCATGCCAAAAAAAGTACTTATCGTTGAAGACAATGAACTCAATATGAAGTTGTTTGCGGATCTTCTGGATGCTCATGGTTATGAAACGCGTCAGACACGTGAAGGGCTTAAAGCCATTTCTATGGCGCGTAGCTTTAAACCCGATTTAATTCTCATGGATATTCAGTTGCCCGAGGTATCAGGCCTTGAGGTGACCAAGTGGATAAAAGATGACAAGGCTTTGGCCGATATTCCTGTCGTCGCTGTGACAGCTTTTGCCATGAAGGGCGATGAAAAACGTATTCGTGATGGAGGTTGTGAAGCCTATATTGCTAAGCCGATTACGGTGTCGTCCTTTTTGGCGACTGTCCGTAAATTCGTCGACGCCTAGACCGGTTGGCCTGCCCGAATGAGCGCCCGGATTCTCATTGTCGATGACCTCGCCCCCAATCTTCATTTGCTTGAACTTAAGCTTTCGGCTGAATATTACGATGTCCTGACGGCACGTAGCGGATATGAAGCCTTGGAAATTGCCGGACGAGAAAGGCTCGACCTGATTATGATGGATGCCATGATGCCTGGGCTTAATGGGTTTGAGGCTTGTGAAAAGTTGAAATCTGATCCCGCAACATGGCATATTCCGATTGTTATGGTGACGGCCCTTGAAGAAACAAAAGACCGTATCCGCGGGCTTGAAGCCGGAGCCGATGATTTTATAACAAAACCGATTGATGATTTTAATATGTTGGCGCGAGTCCGATCATTGCTGCGCCTAAAAATGGTCACGGATCAACTATTAAGCCATACGGGGCACACGATTGCTAATTCTCGGCCAATGATTGAAAAGCTGGACCGGCGCAAAGGGAATATTCTTATTATTGAGGACCATCCATCCCGTGCATCAAAATTTGAAAAAACCTTATCCTCGATCCATGAAATAACCATAGCCTCTGATCCGCGTAAAGCGCTGAAGATAGCTAAGAAAAATACAGATTTAATCATTATTAGCCTTGTTTCGGAAAATTTTGATGGTTTGCGTATCTGCGCGAGTTTGAGATTTGACGAAGCATGCCGTGATATTCCTATATTGGTATATGGAGATCCGGAGGATGAGCACCGTTTTGTCAGGGCTTATGATCTGGGGGTGAATGACACGATTATGCGTCCCATTGAAACGCAGGAATTATTAGCCCGGACATCGTCGCAATTACGCCGAAAATTTTATGCGGATACATTGCGTGAA
Source organism: uncultured Caulobacterales bacterium (assembly GCA_964654665.1). Lineage (GTDB taxonomy): Bacteria > Pseudomonadota > Alphaproteobacteria > Caulobacterales > Maricaulaceae > CALCKU01. The sequence goes on from CAZZKV010000017.1 coordinate 10,978, forward strand.
AATTTCAGTGAAAATCTTGAAATGGTCTTGTCTGATCCCTTAACAGGACTTGGTAACAGACGCTTTTTTGATCGGTCTATTGCTCCGCTTTTTGCCCAGCTTGAAAGCAAGAATGAGCCGTTTTCTATTATGGTATTCGATATTGATCACTTCAAGCGGGTGAATGATATTCTTGGGCATGATATGGGGGATCAGATTTTAAAAGAGATCGCGGCTCGTCTAGCCTCCAATATGCGGGCGATTGATATTGTGTCGCGGTATGGCGGCGAAGAGTTTATGATTGCTATGCCGCGTACAAAGGCCAAACAAGCTTTGATTGCGGCTGATCGTATTCGATCCTTGATAGGCGGTACGCCAATATATATTGACGGACAGGCATTACACATAACAACCAGCGCTGGCGTTGCTCAGGTCAAACCGGGTGAAAAATTACGAGATGTCTTCAAACGCGCCGATGGTGCGCTGTATCGAGCCAAACAGGCCGGACGCAACAAAGTGTTATCAGCGGACATAAAAAAAGCTGCCTAGAGAGGCAGCTTTTCTATATTTATACCCTGTCAATTTACTTGATTTTACCTTCTTTGAAATCGACATGTTTCCGCACGACAGGATCATATTTCCGTTTGACCATTTTTTCGGTCATTGTTCGGGAATTTTTCTTTGTCACATAAAAATAACCCGTGCCAGCGGTTGAATTCAGGCGGATTTTAACAGTTGTTGGTTTCGCCATGGGACGAGCCTTCCATATAAATTTTAAGCGCGGAACATACGCATAAAGTGAGCGGTGTCAACAGCCTTGCCTTATGCTATCTTAGTCGGATTGTCTCAGCCGGATTTGGGGAAACTATCGGTTAGGAATTTGCCATATTTGGCATGTGAGTAAAAAATATCCTTTGGCGGATTATCATGCGCAAGATACCGGCGTAATACGGTCAGCATCATTTCTGTCGCCCGCTGTGTTTCCAGGGATTTAATCTTCTCAAAGGTAAACCAGCCAACATTCAAAAGCTCAGCGCTATCGGCTATTTGCGGCAGGGTCGGAGTTTCCAGATGTTTGACAAAAAACCAGGCATCAAACCGTTTATGGCGATGGGGTGGTGTAACTGCGCGGCCAAAAACCTCGATCCCGGTTAAATCCGGCATCATACCGGCATTTCGAAAGGCATCCCATGTCGTATTATTAATATTACGCAGAGGCTTATCGGTTTTAGACCCTAAAAGCAGCGAGGTTTCTTCATAGGTTTCGCGAATAGAGGCCAGAGCCACGGCGCGGGCGCGTCGGGGCGAAAAGGCCGCTTCTAATATCCGTTCGCTGCGCGGCGAAAGATCGCCTACATAGGGGACATAGCTATCGCCGCGATCAACACGCCCGCCCGGGAAAACATAGACACTGGGCATGAAATCATGGCGGTTAGAGCGTTGTCCCATGAGAATGCACGGATTATCGCGAGGGCCATGAGTGAGTACAATTGTCGAGGCTACGCGCGGGCGCGGGGCGCGGGCTAAAACCGCTCGGTTTGCCCGTTCTTTTTCCGTCATCCGTATTTCGCCAAGGGTTGAGGGGCTCAAGGTATCGTCTGTCATTACCGTTTTCCTCTTTTGTATTGTTTTCGGCCCTTTGGGTAATAGCCGCGATTTCGGCGAGGTGGTTTGCCAGCCTCGGGTTTTGTCAGGATTTCGAAAATAAGACTACCCGTCAATCCGTCCGCTTCTTTCAGGCGCACTTTGATCTTGCGGCCAAACCGGTAGGTATCTCCGCTTTGTGCTCCAATGAGTGATTTGCTTTTTTCGTCAAATACATAAAACTCTTGTCCTAATTCTCTGGCAGGTATTAAACCATCTGCGCCGGTTTCGTCCAAGGCGATAAATAAACCAAATTTTGTGACGCCAGAAATGCGGGCGTCAAATGTTGCACCGATATTTTTTTCAAGATAGCGCGCAATATACCGGTCTTTGGCATCGCGTTCTGCAGCCATAGCCCGGCGTTCCGTCGAGGATATATGTTCTGATATCTCCTTGAGCCGGGATTGTTCCGTCTGCGTTGTTCCATCTTCGCCCAGATTAAAGGCTGTGATCAGCGCGCGGTGAACCACTAAATCGGCATAGCGGCGAATGGGCGATGTAAAATGCGCATAATGGGTGAGGTTCAGGCCAAAATGCCCTTTGGGGTCAGTATCGTAATAGGCTTGGGATTGACTGCGTAAGATCGATAGGCTGACGGCTTCGGTTAAGTCTTTTTCGCGGGCTTGTTTCATCAATGTGTTAAACCGCAATGTACTGGCGCGATCACCCATAGAAAATTTAAGGCCAATAGCCGGTAGAAAATCCGATAGGCTTTGTAATTTATCGCGGGCAGGGGGTTCGTGAACACGAATGATTGATATTGTGTTTTTCTCAGATAGAGCTTCAGCCGCCGCGACATTGGCTTGTACCATAAATTCTTCGATTAGTTTATGGGCATCAAATCGGTCACGAAGGGTGATTTTCTCAACATCACCGGCTTTGTTAATATGGACGCGGCGCTCCGGCAGTTCAATTTCTAACGGCGCGCGATCTTGGCGGGCTTTGCGTAGAATTTTATAGGCCGCATAAATGTCGTCAAGAATATGGCTGACGGGCTGTGCCGCTTTGCCAGGGTGGCCATCGAAGCTTTCTTGGGCTTGCCCATAGGTGAGCCGGGCATGAGAACGCATAATGCCGCGTTTAAAGACATGGTCAATTTTGCGTCCGGTTTTATCAAACCGCATCATCACCGCCAGACAGGCCCGATCTTCATGGGGACGCAGGGAACAGAGATTTGACGATAACTCATGGGGTAGCATAGGTTCGACTCTATCCGGCAGATAAACCGAGTTTCCCTTTTCACGCGCTGTATTATCCAAAGCACTGTTGGGCGTAACAAAGGCAGCCACATCGGCAATTGCGACCCAAATAACCCAGCCCTCTTTGTTTTGGGGGGTCTCATCAGGTGCAGCAAAGACAGCATCATCAAAATCTTTTGCATCGACGGGATCAATCGTGATAAGTGGAATTCTTCGTAAATCTTCGCGATATTTTGAGAGTTTAGGCAGTGTAAGTGATTGCGCTTGGGCTATCACTTCGTCCGAAAACCCGACGGGGATATCATGGGCGCGCAGGGATATAAGCGAGGCGGCTTTGGGTCCATCTGCGGGACCTATGACAGCGTCTATTTTTGCTGTTCGGTCATATTTTCCTTTGCGTCCACCGAAGCTTGAAAACATAATAAGGCTATTGTTTTCAATGCCTTCCGGGATATTGCTCGGTCGAAATTCATCACGGGATTTTTTTTCAACGGGTTTAATACTCCACCCGCGCCCGTCCTTATACAGAACGCCCAAGCGTTGAGAGGGTCCATTTCCGAGTTTCTTCAGAACACTGGCTTCCAAGCGTCCATTTTTGTCTTTTATGCGGCACAAAGCCCGAGAACCTATGCCTATAGTAGCGGAGCGATGTGCTTTCCTGGATTTGGATGCACCGCCTTCGCGAATAATAAGTTTCGGCGGTTCGCCGCTGCCTTTAAATGGCTCGGGTATACCGATCATATCGCCATGATCATCCAGACCCGTTACGCGAATAACCATAACAGAGGGCAGGGCTCCGGCTTGGCGGTACATTTTTTTAGATGAGAGGATTAACGTACCATCATCAATCATATCGCGCAAAATTTTACGCAATTCTCGCCGGTCTTCACCTCGAATGTCCAGACGGCGCGCAAGAGCTTTGCGGTCTAGGCGGTCCGGAAATTCGCGAACAGCCTTTAAGATATGTTCGCGTATTTGGGTCAATAGATTTACTTCTTAATAGCCGCTTTTTTAGCTGCGGGTTTCTTTTTTGCGGCCGGTTTTTTCTTAGCGGTCGATTTCTTTTTTGCGGCCGGTTTTTTCTTTTTACCGGATTTAGCTTCCTTTTCTGCAATATATTCCAAAGCCATCTCTATAGTGATATCTTCGGGTTTAGTGCCTTTAGGAATTGTGGCGTTTACTTTTTCATATTTGACATAAGCCCCGTAACGCCCATCCATAATCTTGATCGGTTTCTCCGTTGCGGGATGTTTGCCAAGGTCTTTGAGAACCTTCCCCGCAGAGCGTCCCCGCCCCGGATTGGCTTTCTTTTCAGCCAACATAACAACAGCGCGGTTAAGGCCAATTTCAAACATCTCTTCAGCCGTTGGTAAATTCACATAAATTCCATCATGCAAAATATAAGGGCCAAAACGTCCCAAGGCCCCGGAGATTTTTTTACCATCATCCGGATGTATGCCGACTTCGCGCGGTAAAGACAGAAGCCGCAGGGCTTTTTCCAAATCGATGGAATCAAAGGGCCAGTTTTTCGGCAAGGATGTGCGTTTTGGCTTTTTATCAGTTGGCATTTCTACATAAGGCCCAAAGCGGCCATTTTTCAGCATAATGTCGACGCCGGTATCCGGGTGTTGCCCCAATAATTTATCATCCCCGCCATCATTGGCTCCATCACCTTGTCCAAAGGGGCGTGTGAATTTACAATCAGGGTAATTAGAGCAGCCAACAAATGCGCCATATTTTCCTAGTTTAAGGCTGAGTTGCCCATCGTCACATCGGGTGCATTTACGCGGATCCGTACCGTCTTCTTTATCGGGAAAGACCAATGGACGTAGCGCGTCATTAAGCGCGTCTAAAACATGGGTCACGCGCAGGTCTTTTGTTTCGGCAACATGGGCCGAAAACTGATTCCAGAAATCATGTAAGAGTTTTTTCCAACCCAGATCGCCGGCCGATACGAGGTCAAGCCGTTCTTCGAGGTCGGCTGTGTAATCATATTGGACATATTTCGAGAAGAAATTTTCGAGAAAAGCTGTAACCAAACGCCCTTTGTCATCAGGTGTAAAGCGGCGTTTATCAAGATTTACATAGCCGCGATCCTGCAGCACTTTAAGGATGGAGGCATAGGTTGATGGTCGTCCGATGCCAAGCTCTTCCATACGTTTAACAAGGCTGGCTTCGGAATATCGCGGCGGCGGTTGTGTGAAGTGCTGGTCAGCATTCACATCACCGGCCCGGGCGTTATCACCTGCTATGACGGCCGGCAGAACGGCATCGCTTTCTTCGATATCTTCAGCCGATTTGGCAACCTCATAAAGTTTAAGAAATCCGTCAAACCGGATCACCTGACCAGAAGCCCGCAAGCCAACGGAATTATCATTATCCCCAATTTCAATGGTGGTACGTTCTAATTGTGCTTCGGCCATTTGGCTGGCCATGGCGCGCTTCCAGATCAACTCATAGAGTTTTGCCATATCGCCCGATAATTTCAATTTTGATGGATGGCGACGAAAACTAGTAGGGCGAATAGCTTCATGGGCCTCTTGTGCGTTTTTTGCTTTGGTTTTATACATGCGCGGAGATTTGGGCAGATAAGTCTGACCATAGCTATCCTCAATCATACCGCGGCATTCGGCTATCGCTTCGCCGACCATCGAAATTCCATCGGTTCGCATATAGGTAATCAGGCCGACGGTTTCGCCGCCTATATCGACGCCTTCATACAGCTTTTGTGCTGTTTGCATGGTGCGGGTTGCAGAGAAACCTAATTTCCGAGAGGCATCCTGCTGCAAGGTTGATGTCTGGAAAGGCGCATAGGGGCGGCGTTTGACAGGCTTTGCGACAACTGATTTTACGGAAAGAGGAGCCGTTTCCACCGCGCGTTTGGCATCCATAGCCAAGGCCTCGGTGTTTAGCGTGAATTTATCAAGTTTCTCGCCTTTTAACGAAATCAGCTTAGCACTAAATGGCGCACCTTTCTCATTGCTGATCAGCGTGTCTACGGTCCAATATTCGCGGGGGTTAAATTGTTCAATTTCTGTCTCGCGTTCGCAAATAAGGCGCAAGGCCACGGATTGCACACGTCCGGCAGACCGCGCACCGGGGAGTTTACGCCATAATACAGGGGATAAAGTAAAACCGACCAGATAGTCCAAAGCCCGGCGTGCAAGATAGGCTTCGACAAGTTCCATATCCAACGCCCGCGGTGTGGCAATGGCCTCTGTTACAGATTTTTTTGTGATTGCATTGAACACAACACGTTCAATCGATTTGTCTTTTAAGGCTTTCTTCTTTTGTAGAACTTCCAGCAAATGCCAGGAAATCGCTTCCCCTTCTCTATCCGGGTCAGTCGCGAGTATGAGTTTATCGGCCGTCTTGAGGGCTGTCTCGATATCTTTAATGCGTTTTTTGGAATTTGTATCCACATTCCAGGTCATTTGGAAATCAGCCTCGGGGTCTACAGATCCATTTTTGGACGGCAAATCGCGGACATGACCAAAGCTGGCCAGAACCTTATAATCTTTGCCGAGATATTTTTCGATTGTTTTCGCTTTCGCTGGCGATTCCACGATGACAAGATTTTTGCTCATAGCGCATCCAAATAACTAAGTAATACAGCGATCGCTCAGCAAGCCGAGGCGTGCCTAAATCGGGCGCACACATGGGGGAAGCCTTCTCGCTTGTCAACACGGCTTATGTTTTGGCCTTTATATTCGGCCAACTCTGCTTAGGAACATATAAAAATACACTTTACACGTCTATAATTATATAATTATACTTAAAATTGTTTTATAGGTGGAGCAAAATTATGGGGCACGTAAAAAATAGTGCGAGAGCGCAAGGGGGTTTAGATCATACGGAATCTGTTGATATTCCGGATGATGCGGTGCGCAGTTACATAGCAGATATGCTGCATTCTTTATCAGCCATTGCTGGCGCCGCGAATTTATCTGAAGTGCAATCCGTTTTGCATATGGCAAAAGCGGCTATAGAAAACGGTTAAAACTTAGGGATATGGCCAAGAGTCATTGGTCAGGTCTAACGAAACAAATTAAGCCCTATGCGCCCGTCGGGTTCGACCAAAATTTCACCGCTGATTTCCATTTCCATCAAGGCAGCATTGGCTATGGCGGTTATAATGCCGCTTTGCCGAATAATTTCATCGCGCTGGGTCGGCGTTGGAGAGAGCAGAGGCAGAAGTTTAGCCCGCGCTTTTTCAATGTTATCGGCGGCGCCTTCCCAATCAAATTCAGGTTGATCATAATTCTCATCAGCTTCGGCTATATGCGGGGGTGGTGTGTTCTCAAGAACATCGAGCACATCTGCCGTGCTTTCTATCAATGCGGCCCCTTGTTGTATCAATCGATTGCAGCCTTTAGTGCGCGGATCAAGCGGGGAACCGGGAACAGCCATCACCTCGCGGTTTTGTTCTAAAGCATAACGTGCGGTGATTAGCGTGCCAGACCGTTCGGCCGCTTCGATAATAATAACGCCGAGTGATAGACCCGATACAAGACGGTTGCGGCGCGGGAAATCCCGGGCTGTTGCGCGGTACCCCAACGGGTTTTCTGATATCAATGTTCCCTTTTCGACTATAGAATGGTACAAATCAGTATTTTGGCGAGGATAAATATGATCAACGCCGCCGCCTAATACAGCGATTGTACCAGTGTTTAAGGCACCTTGATGGGCCGCTGTATCAATGCCGCGCGCCAAGCCAGAAATAATAATTAATCCGGCCTCTCCTAACTCGCCGGCTATTTGCCGGGCAAATCGCTGGCCAATGGCCGAGGCATTGCGTGACCCGATGATTGCGACGCTGGCTTGGTGTAAAATATCTGTGCGCCCTAAGACGCTGATAAGGGGCGGGCAGGGGTCTATAGCCCGTAGATATGGCGGATAATCAGGCTCACAGGATGCAATCAACCGCGCCCCTCGGGCCTCTGTGGCTTCCATTTCAGCTTCTATGGTGGCCAAGGCGGGGATGTTTACAGATTTACGTCGGGCAATAGACGGCAAAGCGTTTAGGGCTGCATCAGCGGTTTTATAGCGGGCGAGTAAGTCACGAAAGGCAACAGGGCCAACAGTGGGTGTACGGATAAGGCGGAGCCAGTCGCGGCGTTCGGAAAACGATAGCTCAGCGCGCATTATCAGGTCTTTCTGGTTTTTGCAGCGCCAATTTTTGGTTCTGTCCTGTTTATTATACGGGCTATATTGTCTTTATGACGAATGAAAATGATGAAGGCTAAAATAATACATAATAGGCTGACGGCATTGGAGCCTAATCCATAGGCTATAAAGGGGGATAAGGCAGCAGCGACCAAAGCGGAGAGCGAAGATAACCGCGTAATAAGGGCTGTGCCGAGCCAAATAATAGCGGCGACGGCGCCTACGGGCCAAGCCACCGCAAACAGGCAGCCAAAGAATGTAGCGACGCCTTTGCCGCCTTTAAATTTAAGCCAAACCGGAAAACAGTGCCCGATCAAAGCGGCAGCCCCTGCGTAAAGCCCTATAGGCGCGCCGAACACAGTGTTAAACACCCAAGCGGCAAGGCCGGCTTTGGCGGCATCAAAGACAAGGGTGAGGACGGCTAAATCTTTACGGCCTGTCCGCAATACATTGGTTGCTCCAATATTGCCTGACCCGATAGTCCGAATATCCCCTTGCCCTGTTGCCCGGGCAATTAAGAAACCAAAAGGAATAGAGCCCAAAAGATAACCGCCAATTAAGGCATAGAAAATCGCCGTTGAAAACATAAGGCGAACATGCCGGAGCAATGCACATGAGTCAAACGAGAGTTTGGTTTAAAGGTCGTGGTGTATTTATATGCCGTGTTTATTTACGCAGCATCTTTCTTATACCGCCACGCACCATACGGGTGCGGGTTGAGTAAATGGATGTAAAGCCTATCAAAAAGACTATATTTTATACGTTCCAATTCAGGTGTTTCGTCCAGGACATGCGAACATATGCTATGATTATAAATTAGCACCATGTCTCTGGGGCGGTCTTTTAAGTCTTTAAGAAGATTGTTGAGGAAATCATCAAACATAGGCCGGTCAAAAGAATTGTTTACGAAAATCAACAAGTCGTGATCGGGATATCGCATTGTCGTTCCGTCAATCGCTTCATTAGCCCATTGGACATCCATGTCTTTGAGGGCAATTTCGCAATTCTCTACGCCTGTCTGAGCCAAAGAGGGAACATATTCAATACCCAGAACTTTTTTAAACCCGCGTTCGGCGGCTATAATCAACATGCGCGCTTTTCCGGCACCAATATCAATATAGGTTGATGTCTCGCGCGAAAGGTGATCACCAGGACGATGGATTGCATTAAACAACCAAACCGGCAGAGCGCCGTATAATTCATCAATTTCAAATCCGGAAAAATCTACGGGATCATCACTTAATTGGGAAATATAGGCCAGTTCACAAGTCTCTATATTTCGTTTTTTATCATAATTAGCATCAACAATACTATGAATCTTCATGATAATTTTATTGTAAAAAATTCTAAATTTACTCTTTTTCCGCATGTGTTCCCCACCCAATATTTATACAAACCATTCGTTGCTCGTTTTGCCGAACAGCGCGGCTATTATCACAAATTATCTATTAAATGATTAAGATCGCCGGGAGGCTAAAAACTCTTTTACATAACTGCGACATTCGGCTGAATTTATGACCCAGCTTGTCAAGCCGTAAACGAGAGCTCCGACGGTTCCCTTTAAAGCTAATTCGATCACATCGGGCCAGGATTTAGGAATCGGTAACGCCAGAACGACAGTCGCCATAACGAGGCAGGATAGCCCGATTTGCAAAAAAGCTTTTACAGGGAGCGGTAAAGGGTAATATCGCCGTCCGACCAGCACTGCGAGAAAAAATCCGAGACCATAGGCAATACATGTCGCAATAACGGCGCCAATAAGGCCATAATCTGGAATTAGGATTGCATTGAGGATCAAATTTATCATGACTGGCGGGATCAAAATCCAGACAAATATATCGGTACGTTCTGAAATAATGAAAGCTTTATGGGCGTAATAAGTCAGCATTCCATTCATGACGGCGGCAAAGGCAATATAAGGCATAATTGTAATAGCCCCGGCTCTGACAGACTCACCTAAAATGATACCAGCGGGCTCGGCTACTAGGGCAATCCCCGTTGCGGCGGGCAGGGCGATCCAGAGCATGCCGGCCCCGCAGGATTTAAGAATTTTCAAGGCATTATCAGGGCTGTCTTTTTCTACGGCATTGATAATGACCGGAGTCAAAGCCATACTGATCCAGACGAATAAGACGTCAAGCGATCGGTTAGCCAGATTATACCCTGCATTATATTGACCGGCAAATTCCGTGCCAAGGAAATGGGCAATAAAATACATATCAGCTGAATTGAGCATATATCCAAGCATCAGGGCTATGCTTATGGGAAAGCCATAGCGAAATGACTGTTTTATGCGGGCAGGTTCAAATTGTCCGCCCTTCATGAATTTAGTCATGAAGGGAATTTCAAATAACATACTGGCCGAGAGCGCAATCAGAATGCCGATAAAGGGGGCAGATTCGCGTAAAGACGTGAACATAATCAACAGTATTCCGATAGAAAATCCGCCAAGTGTAATGAGCGTATAAACCACGCTATAGCGGCGGCTGCGATTAGCGGCTAAATGCGATTCTAGTATTAAACAAGACAAATTCCGTAGGCTTAGAGCCCCAAGCGCAAAGGCCAAAACAACTTTGATGTGCGTATCAAGAGGCACAATGTAAAGAATAGCCAGTACAAGGATCACCATCAGCGTTCCAAAAATCAAACAAAAGGAGAATAGTGTTTTCGTAAAATCGTTGATTTTTCCATTTTTATCGGCGCGAGCCCAAAACCGGGCCATAGCAGATTCAATCCAGCTAAAGACCCCCATATGGACAAATTCGACAGTAATGACAGCTAAGGCATAAACACCAAATTCTGCGCCTGATAATAGGCGCGTCAATATCATTATAGTACCGAAACTAATAAAAATATTAGCCAGATTAACAGGAAGATATTCTAGAATTGATCGATCTGACACAGTAAGGGGCTCTTAGAGACAAAATATAAACGCGAAATTTACGATCTGTAAATTTAGGAATTATCCCATTTTTTAGATCCAAAGATTGAATATAAGAAAACTGTATATTTATACTTAATAAAAACGTTTCATTACAAGCCTGTGCCTTGATCTAGAGGCCGTGGTTGTCTGTCAAAGAGGCAGGCGGGGTGTAGTGCCACGCTCCATAGGAGTGATTTGAAAATAATTTCAGCATTGTTTTCGACCAAAATGAATATTTCACACGCTCTAAAACGGGGCAGGAATCAAGTAAGTCGGCGCAATAGGCATGATGATAAATTAATGTCATTTTGCGTGGATTGGCGTTTAAGTTATTGATTAAATTGTCTAAAAATTTTTCAAAAACTGGAGGATCAAATGGATTATAGAGATATAAGGCCAGATCTGTGTCCGGATAGGCATAAGATCGAACATCTTGTGATACAATATCCCAATTAGCCGTTTTATTCATTTGCGTGAGCGCTTTGCGAATATTTTTGCGCCCAAGGTCTGCGATAGAAGGGACAAGCTCAACCCCAATTAACCTGTTAAACCCGGTTTCAATGCCTTGGATCATTATGCGCGCTTTACCACAGCCAATATCTATATATGTCATATTTTTTTTACCTGGCCCCATGATGGGTTCGTGGCAGGCTTTGAACAATAAAGTTGGTGTCCCGCTATAGAGTTCATCTATAGCATAATCCGTGAAATCTAATTTATCCTGAAGCTCTGATATGGATATATTCGTCGATGTTTCGATATTATACTTAAGATCAAATCGATAATCCATATACCGATGAATGCGTGAAATGACCCTTGAAAATAAGGAAGGTGTATGTTGACCAGCCATTAATACATATCCCCAATATTATCCTTTGATTTTCGATTATCCATGAAACCTGAGCGGTAAAAGATCAAGACAAACAATTTTTTTTGTGCGTATGCCTGTGTCTTTATAAGACAGTCAATATTTCACTTTCAATATTATATCTAGATCGATGAATATTATAGTATAGTATAAATGCAGTATTCTTGCTCTCTATAGGCCTTGACGAATAGGTTTGTTGTAAGTGAGGCTACAACCAGTAAAATAAATATGTTCGGAGAAGGACCAAAGACGAAATTGGGCCAACCGGATAAATAGATGCGTTTAAATAGCGAAATATTGCAGGACTGGCTGAATTAAGTTTATATCAAGAGGGAAAAATGGTTAGAATCAATCCAAAAAAAACAGTTAAAATGAACGGGAGCGACCCACTCGCCTTAGCGGCTATTTTGGATCGGCAAAAAGCGGCTTTTAATCAGGTTCCCAATATGCCTTGGGCGGATCGTAAGGCGAATTTGATAAAATTGGGCAAGGCGATCAAAGCTCATGAGGCGGATTTCATTGCCGCCATAAGCGAAGACTTTGGTAATCGTGCGGCGATGGAAACAATTATCGCGGAAATTTTGGTGATTCAGGGCGGAATTAGCCACGCCATTAAACATACGCCGCATTGGATGCGGACTCGCAAAGCACCAACAGCTTTGCAATTTAAACCTGGGCGGAACAAGATTGTGCCTCAGCCGCTTGGCGTTGTCGGAATCATAAGTCCGTGGAATTACCCGTTGCAACTGGCCATAATGCCTTTGATTGGCGTATTGGGCGCCGGAAATAGAGCGATGATCAAGCCCAGCGAATATACCCCGCGCCTATCTGACGTTATGAAATCGGTTTTAGGGAAAATTTTTACTGAAGATGAAGTTTATGTGGCAACAGGCGGTGTTGATGTGGCGCAGGCGTTTTCAGCCCTGCCATTTGACCATCTTGTTTTTACCGGTTCTACGGCTGTTGGCCGGATTGTTGCTAAAGCAGCGGCGGATAATCTTGTGCCATGTACTTTGGAATTGGGCGGAAAATCACCAACCTTGATCGATGAAGATGCGAACCTAGCTATGGCCGTGCCGCGTATTGCAAATGGCAAGTTACTCAATGCAGGCCAGACCTGTGTTGCGCCTGATTATGTATTGATGCCAAGTGCGAAAATTGACGCTTTTTCCGATGCGATCATTAAACAGGCTGAGACATTTTATCCACGTTTTGCGGGCAATGATGATTATACATCTATTATCGCGGATGCTCATTATGCGCGGCTGCAAGATTTGCTCGAAGATGCCGAAAATAAAGGTGCGCATATTCGTGTGGCTGGTGATGATGATAAGCAGCAACTGGCCAAAGAACGCCGTGTGCCTCTGACGGTTGTGACCAATACAACACCGGATATGCGGATTATGCGCGAAGAAATTTTCGGCCCGCTTCTACCTGTTGTCGCTTCTGAAAGCTTGGATGAATCGCTGAATTATATACAAAGCCATGATCGGCCTCTGGCGTTATATTGGTTTGGACAGGACAAGAAAAAACGCGATAAAGTTTTAAACCAGTCAATATCGGGCGGCGTTACGATCAATGATTGTGCGTGGCATGTTGTCCAAGAAGATATACCCTTTGGCGGCGTTGGTCCATCCGGTATGGGCGCTTATCACGGCGAAGCCGGGTTTAAGAGCTTTTCCCATATGAAAGGTGTGTTTTATCAAAGCAAGTTAAGCCAAGGTAAAAAATTATACCCGCCTTATGGCCCGGCGACGACCAAGATGGTCAATCTTATGAAGAAAATCATGTAAGCATGAATAGCTATGATTATGTTATTGTCGGTGCGGGTTCGGCGGGCTGCACACTGGCTAATCGTTTGTCCGAAGACCCCGATGTTACGGTCTGTTTATTAGAAGCGGGTGGGTCTCATAAACACTGGAGTGTATGGGTTCCGGGGGCAGTTGTGATTAATTTGGTAACGGGAAAGCGCAATTGGCGGTTTGAAACTGTCCCGCAAAAAGGACTGAATGGCCGGCGGGGGTATCAACCGCGCGGGAAGGTTTTGGGCGGATCATCAAGCCTAAACGCCATGATTTATATTCGAGGCCATAAACAGGATTATGACGAATGGGCGCGCCTTGGAAATAAAGGGTGGGGGTGGGATGATGTTCTGCCTTATTTCAAGAAATCAGAAAACCACGCGAGCCGTGATGATAATTTTCACGCGAAAGGTGGTTTGCTTAATGTTTCAAGGCCTCGAAATCCAGGGTCGATCAATGATATATTTTTCGAAGCCGCGCGGCAAAATCAATATAAAATTCTCGATGATTTTAATGGCGAAGACTATGAAGGTATGGGCTATTATGATGCGACTATCAAAGATGGTGAGCGGTGGTCCACGGCCCGGGCTTTTCTCGATACGGCTAAGGACCGGAAAAACCTAACTGTAATCACAGGCGCGCATACCGAAAAGGTTATTGTCGAAAATAAACGGGCTGTGGGGGTGCAATATCGCGCTAAAAAACAAAGCCGGTCTGTTAGCGCTAAACGAGACATTATTCTGGCGGCTGGGGCTTTTGGATCACCCCAAATTTTACTACTTTCCGGTGTGGGGGCTAAAGAAAAATTAGACCCATTTGGCATTACACAAACCCATGCTTTGCCCGGTGTTGGCGAGAATTTACAGGATCATATTGATTATATCATGGGGTATGGTTCCAAGGTGAAAGATAACCTCGGGTTTTCGATTATGGGCGGGATACGCATGATCGGGGAAATTGTTAATTACATTCGTAATCGGCGCGGACTGATGGCGTCCAATATTGCGGAAAGCGGAGGGTATTTTTACACGGACCGCTCTGAACCTTCACCTGATGTAAAATTAGTTTTTGTGCGCGCCATGGTGGATGATCATGGCCGTAAATTACATTGGGGGCATGGGTATAGCTGTCATACGACGCTTATGCGCCCTAAAAGCCGAGGGCGCGTAGAGTTACAATCGGCTGACCCTATGGCTCCGCCTGCTATTGATCCGGCCTTTCTGGAAGATGATCGTGATATGGAAACTTTGCTGCGGGGTGTGCAAAAAACACAACAAATTTTGAAAGCTTCGGCATTTGATGCGGTGCGCGGTAAACCGATTTATGCATCAGATACGGATGATGTCGCGATACTGCGCGAGGATATTCGTAACCGCGCGGATACAGAATACCACCCGGTTGGAACGTGTAAAATGGGCCATGATGATATGGCTGTGGTCGATGACCGCCTGAGAGTTCACGGAATAAAAGGTTTGCGCGTTATTGATGCCTCTATCATGCCAAATCTTGTTTCGGGCAATACCAATGCTCCGACAATTATGATTGCAGAAAAAGGCGCTGATATGATCAAGGCCGATGCGATTGCTTCATGAAATGAGGTTAAAAGGGAAAGATTACCTATGAAACGTATATGGATGCTGCTGGTTTTATCTTTGGCTATAGCCGGATGTACTGAACAGAGTTCACACAATACAAGTCCGGTACCCGCAACAGAGGAGGTTAATACATCCGTTCATCCGGCAACAATTGCTGCGAATAAAGCCTCGGTCAAAGCCTTGGACTTTTCTGACCGCCGTGATTTTGAACGGGCAGAAAAAGGGTTTATTGCCAGTTTTGATGATGGCATTCCGAATTATGATCCAACAGATTACGATTTCCTGACAGCGGAAGCGCCTGATAGCGTTAATCCCAGCCTGTGGCGACAAAGCCAGCTATTGTCGAAACATGGTTTGTTCAAAGTTACAGACGGAATTTATCAGGTTCGCGGATTTGATCTGTCCAACATCACTTTTATTGAAGGTCAAACGGGTTGGATTGTTGTCGACCCTTTGATCACCAAAGAAACAGCAGCGCGGGCCAAAGCCCTTGTTGACCGCGAATTGGGCGTTCGCCCCGTTAGTGCCGTGATTATTACTCATAGCCATATTGATCATTATGGCGGCATTCGGGGTTTATCCGATACGAATGATTTTGAGATTATTACGCCTAAAGGGTTCGTGCTTGAAACCGTAAGCGAAAATATACTTGCCGGTAATGCCATGGGACGCCGGGCAACCTATATGTTCGGGCCGCTTCTGCCAAAAGGTCCGGCTGGACAAGTCGGCGTTGGCCTTGGACAAGCCATTTCAAATGGAACACCGGGGATGCTATTTCCAACGCGCGAAGTTACAGAGGCCTTTGAACGTTTTGAAATTGACGGCATTCCTATCGAATTCATGTTGACGTTAGGGGCCGAAGCGCCAACCGAATTCATGTTTTACATGCCAACGAAGCGGGCTTTCTGTCAGGCCGAAATTATCAATCACACATTTCATAATTTGTTGACCCCGCGCGGAGCCAAGGTGCGCGATGGACGGCTATGGTCTCGGTATATAGACCAAGCCATACAGAAATATGCCGATCAATCCGATGTGAGTTTCGGAAGCCATCATTGGCCTGTTTGGGGCGCGGCGGATATTCGCGACCTGTGGGAAGGCCAGCGCGATCTGTACCGTTATGTTCATGACCAGACTGTGCGCCTTGCTAATCTGGGGTATACACTGCACGAAATACCAGAGCGAATTAACCTGCCCGACTCTATTGCCAGCCGTTTTGCCAATCGGGATTATTATGGAACCGTCAGTCATAATTCCAAAGCGCAATATCAGCTTTATTTCGGATATTTTGATGGTAACCCGGCTAATCTTGACCCTCTACCGCCGCGTAAGGCTGGCCAGAAATTTGTTGACTATGTTGGCGGCGCCGAGGCTGTATTAGATAAGGCACAAACCGATTATGATGCCGGTGAATTTCGATACGCTGCAACAGCCCTTAATCATCTTGTTTTTGCTGAGCCTGATAATAAGGCGGCCCAAATATTACTGGCTAAAGTCTATCGGCAACTGGCCTATCAATCTGAGAGCGGTTCATGGCGCAATTTCTACCTGACAGGGGCACAAGAATTAACGCGTGGTATTTTGAATTTACCGGCCCCGCGAACCAATGGCCCCGATGTTGTTAAAGCGGTTCCGCTTGAGCTTTATTTTGACCTTCTAGCTGTTCGTATTGATGGGGAGAAAGCCGCCAAGAAATCCCTCGAAATTAATTTCCAAATAGCGGATACAGGACAAAAGGCCTATCTCTTTTTATCGGGCGGGGCGCTGCATCACCGTATGGATACGGTGAAAGAGGGTGTCCCGACATTATCAATCACACGGGCCGGGCTTGATGCCCTGAATACACAGCAAACTACGGTTGCCCAATTGCGTAAAAGCGGGGATGTCAAACTGTCTGGTAATCCGCTTAAAATCAAAGCCTTGTTTGATTTAGTAGAGGAACCGGAATATTGGTTTGAAATCATCAGGCCATAATGGGGGCGGCCCCATGCCCTATAAATCGATTAAACCGCAGTTTGACCGCCTCGAACAAGGCGTCCCGGCCGAGCTTGGGTGACGCGATCATTGGCAATAACCTGCTCGCCTTTGACAAAGGTTGCCTTATAGCCCGTGACAGGCTGTATTAGGCGTTGTCCACCAGCGGGTAAGTCTTGCACCATTTCAGGCATAGAGAGCGATAATCCGTCATAATCAATGATGTTGATATCGGCTCTTTGTCCGGCCTTTAACCGTCCGCGGTCTGTCAGACCGAGATAATCAGCGCCGTCCGCTGTTAGCATTTGTACGGCCCGCGCCAAGGCAATACCGGGTTTGTTTTTCCGTAAACGATCACGGGTCCAATGGGCCAATAGATAGGTTGGAAAACTGGCATCGCAAATTGTTCCGACATGGGCCCCGCCGTCCGATAACCCCGGCAAAGCCTTGGGGTGGCGCATCATGGTCAAAACATTATTATAATTCATTTCAGTGTAATTATAGACAGGGTAATAAATCAATGCCTTTCCGTCATCCTCGAGCAACATGTCATAGGCTTTTTCCCAGACCGTTACCCCGTCTTTGCGTGCGAGTGTTGCAAGAGAGGTTTCAGCGGTTTGTTCGTAATCCACCATGCCCGAATAATCTAATTTGAAAAGTTTTTCGGCAATTTGGACGAAGCCTGCGATCATGACATCAACGACAGGGGGTACGGGACTGCCGTCGCCAGAAAGTTTAATCGGGGTTTCGCTAAGTAATTGTTTTTTATAAACGGGGTCTTTCAAAATTACGACACGTTCAGATAAGGGTTTCTCGCGTATCGCCAGATAGCTTGGATAGGCCATTAAAGGGTGGAATGTGCAATTTAATCCGATAAAGGACCCAATGGCGCGTGGGGCGACTTGCAAACTTATATCCAGCCCGTCTTTATTCATGGCATTTGTACGCCGGATGATGTTTTTCCAGTCATCCGGGGCGAAGTCGCGTTCCATTAGCGACATAGAGCCGGGACGGCCATGACCTGCCCGAAAGAAAGCTTCCATAAGATCAAACTCACTTTCAAAGCTCTCACCGGGGCGCAGCATGTCAAAATCGTTCACGACTTGCAAAACACCATGAGATAAGCCTTCAAATGCGCCAGCAATGCCGACCAATTCCTCTTTTCCGGCTTCGCTGCCCGGTGTCCAATCCCCATCAGAGCTTTTATGAAAATCGCTGCGTCCGATGGAAAATCCCAAGGCGCCTGCTTCTAAGGCTTCACGGGTAAGGCGGCGCATTTCGGCAATGTCTTCGCTATTTGCCGCTTGATTATAAACCGCGCGGTCCCCCATCGCAAAAACACGCAGCGGGTCATGCGGAACCATAACAGCAAAATCAATTGTATGCGGCATAGCGTCAATCGCATCCATATATTCAGGGAAGCTTTCCCAGTTCCACTGCAGGCCTTCATGCAGGGCTGTGCCGGGGATATCCTCGACACCTTCCATCAGGCGGATTAACTTATCTCTATCCGCGGCGCGGCAGGGGGCAAACCCTACGCCGCAATTGCCTAATAACGCCGTTGTAACCCCGTGATTAACCGAGGGTTTTAATTCCTCATCCCAGCTTATTTGCCCGTCATAATGTGTATGCAGATCAATAAATCCGGGAGTTACAATATGGCCTTGGGCAGAGATTTCATGTCGGGCAGGGCCGTCACAAGCTCCAATATCGACAATATATCCGTCTTTTATAGCAATATGCCCGTGAACGGGGTCCGTGCCATTACCATCGAATATTAAGCCCTCGGTTATTTTCAGATCAAACATATTGCTCTCGCTTATCTTTACTGCGGTACCATAGCACAAGGGCCGTTCCA
Source organism: uncultured Caulobacterales bacterium (assembly GCA_964654665.1). GTDB lineage: Bacteria > Pseudomonadota > Alphaproteobacteria > Caulobacterales > Maricaulaceae > CALCKU01. Next base: position 29,986 of record CAZZKV010000017.1, read on the forward strand.
GCGATAAGGTGCCATGTTCCCCAAATTCCGGCAACAGCCCCCGCGCCGCCTAATCCGTTTAACTGTGTGAGTAATATAACAATACCTAGACCGGAGTTTTGAATGCCGACTTCTATGGTGAGTGCGCGTCTTTCACCTTCGCCACCGCCCGCAAGGCGCGAGGCTATATTTCCCATAAGAAACCCAAGGCCGTTATGTAAAATCACGAGGCCTATCAGGCCAAACCCGATTGTAAGGACAATCGGAATATATTTAATACAGGCAATGATAATAATAAGCGACAGACCAACGCCGCTAATAATGGCTAATGGTTTTTGGATCGTCTGGGCTAGTTTTGGTGTGTTAATGGCTAAGGTCATACCGCATAACAATGGCAGGGCTAAAATCACAAGGGTTTGCAAGAGAAAGCTGATAATGCCGAAATCAATTTCGGTTAAAAGATTACGGGTGGGCGGATAAAGCGAACACCAAAATATAATAGAGATCGGGGTGATAAACGCCGCAGCAAGGCTGCTGGTCGCAGTCAGAGAGACTGATAAGGCTGTGTTTGCTCGGGCATAAAGCGATAAAAGGTTGGATGTATTGCCGCCGGGGCAGCAGGCAATCAAAATCATGCCCAGCGCAACACTTGGCGGAGGAGTAAAGACAAAGCACAAACCAAGAGTTAACAAAGGCAGACCGATTATTTGCGCGAAAACGCCAGCAAAATAAACACGGGGCTGTTGTTTTAAAAACGCAAAATGTTCTGTTCGTAAGCCCAGCGCAACAGCAAACATCATGATCGCAAGAACAATGGCCATACCAATCTCGGAACTGCGGCCTAGTTCTAATTGGAAACTATCGAGAGCCATCATATCCATTATTGCGTCCCCGCCGGATGCCAGTGTCCGTCAATCATAGTGCCTTCGATTTTGATTAAAGGCCAATCCGGTCCCGCTGTGGTCAGTGGATTATCCGCCAGAATAGTAAAATCGGCTCGTTTTCCAACCTCGATAGACCCAAGGGTGTCATCTAGCCCCAATGACCAGGCAGCGTCTAAAGTAATAGCTTTGAGTGCTTCCATTGCGGTTAGTTGTTCTGATGCATTGCTAATGGTTCCATGGCGCGTGGTGCGGGTCATATGGGCGCTCGCGGCTTTTAATGGCTGCGGCGGAGCGAGCGGAGCATCGGAATGCAGCGTTGTATGAATGCCGGCGCGAATAGCAGAGGCGAGCGGTGTTATGTAATCCGTTTTTTCGCCGATAGCTTCGCTGTAATCATCACCCATATAATTAACGTAATGGCTGGCTGCTGAAATGCCGATATCCAATGTGGCGGCCTTTTGAATTTGCGCGGGCGTCACAAGGCCGGCATGTTCGATGATAAGGCGCTGCTTCGCGGTTCCGGGTTTCATGGCAGCAAAGGCATTCAGTGTTGCGTCTTGCGCTGCATCGCCGTTAGAATGGATATGGATATCAATGCCTTTATCCCAATAAGATGCCATGAGTTGGGGCAAGGCCTCTGGCTGAGTCACCCAAAGACCGTCTGTTCCCTTGGATTGCCCGCCAATATATCCGGGGGCTGCCATTTTCATGGTTTGTGAATAAAAGGCTGCATCGGTGAAGAGTTTGACCTGGTTTAAGACGGGCGGCGAGAGCGCTTCATTCCGGTTCATCTTTATGATTGTTTCCGCTGTTTGGTCGCCGAATTCTTTTATAAAGGCGCGGTGCTCTGGCACTAGATAAAGACGGTAGCTATCATCGTCTGTATAATGTTGGGCAATAAAGCTATCTTCCATGTTCCGGCCAAAAATCCCATATCCCATTTCAGCAATTGTCGTGACGCCGGAACGTGCCAAAATAGATTCAAATCCGGTAAAACCCTTTTCAATATGGGCCGGATTTAGCAACAAAGGGCCAATGGACGTAAAGAGAGCCAATCCAGCATCCTCATAAATACGGCCTGTCAAGGCGCCTGTACTATCCAGATCAATGCCATGATATTTTTGCGCCAGATCAGGCGTCAGGCTAGCCATATTGATTGCTGCGGAATTCAGATAAAAATCATGGCCGGAATAATGCCAGATAAAAAGCGGGCGCGTGGTTGATATTGTATCCAAATCCTGCCGCGTTAAATCACCTTGCACAAGATTGTGATAGCCATAGAGAATGAGCGGACCTGCGGGAGCTGCGGCTTCGTATGCAGCAATTTTTGCAAGAAGTGATGTCTTGTCGGGTAAGCCTTTAACCGTACCCTTTGGCGTTTCCATATCCCACGGTGGGATAAAATCTAGGCCATACATCATGGCCCCCAGTGTCATATGAACATGGGGGTCGATCAGGCCGGGTATGATGGTTTTACCCTTAAATTGATCATTGATATCCGCCCCTTTGAACTGGTTTTTTATCGCTGCCAGCGTCCCGACGGCCGCAATTTGACCGTCTTTTGTTACGGCAACGGCTTCGGCTTTTGGCATGACGTCGGATAGGGTGACGATATGTTCCGCTGTATAGAGCGTAATATCGCTCTGAACGGGGGGGTGTATAGCTTGATTGCAGGATGCCGCAAATATGGCAAAGCCAAGCCCGGTCAATAGATTGTGTCTTGTCTTAACTGCCATAAATGCCGCCATGATAATGAATGGGGAAACCATATGATATATGGCGGCAGTTGCAAGGCGAGTTTAGGCGCGGTTTGGCCGTAGAAATTGCCCTTTATAAGGCTAGCACAGATAGGTTCGGGCTTCGGCAAGCTGTTTAGCGATACGGTTACGCGTTGTATAATCGCTTTGTTTAGCATTCGGCTTTTGCGTTTTGCGTTCATAGCGGGCCAGTTTATTTTCCAAATGCCGTATCGTCAGATCATGCGGAAGGCAGGGGCGGTTTTTCATAAATGCTATCATTGTCTTTCCTTTCTTCTTTGATGTAATCGTCTTACAAAAATAGGGTAGCCAAAACCAATCACCCTCTATCACGTGACAGAGATTGGGCCGTGAAGGTGGTTTTACATCCACATGACGCTTGACGGAGCAGGTCTTTCAGGCTTTTAAACCTTCGTCAGAGGGCTGGACAGTCGCAGGGCGTAAGCTTTGAGGAAAGTCCGGGCTCCAGAGAGGCAGGATGCCGGGTAACGCCCGGCGGGGGCGACCCCAGGGAAAGTGCCACAGAAAGTAAACTACCTCCTTGTGAGGAAAAGATGAAAGGGTGCGGTAAGAGCGCACCGCGGTTTTGGCAACAAAACTGGCAAGGTAAACCCCATCCGGAGCAAGACCAAATAGGGATGACTTATGACGAGCCTTTTCGTTGTCATCCGGGTCGGTCGCGCGACGATGTTGGTAACAACATCGCTAGATGAATGATTGTCACGCCTTTGGCGTACAGAACCCGGCTTACAGGCCCTCTGACACGCTTGCCTGTTTATGCGGTTATTTATTTATACAATCCTTGACCTTGGTTTGGATTTTATTATTAGAGGCGGTTATGTTGGCGTCTCGCGCATATTTCTGTCTTAAGGCCTTTTTGGTCATGGTTATGCTGTTTAGCCAAAGTGTGTCTTTGGCTCATGCTACCAGTTATGGAGATACACCTCATGACCATGATGAGCAAATCTGTTTCATCGGGGCGGTTATGCAAGATGAACAGGGTGATGTTCTGTCAAAACCTGTTTTGCCTGTTCGCGTCAATTTTGCCTATACACCCGTTTATTCTATGGCTTACGGACAGATTACTGTTAGTTTGCCTCAAGGCCGGGCTCCGCCGCCGCGCGGTCCGCCATCACTCATTCAAATAGCCTAAGCCCGCCGCATTTGCGGCCTTTCCTTCTATTATTAAATGAGTTTACAATGAACGTCCTTTTTACTGGCCGCGCAACAGTCGCTGCCCTTCTTATTTCTACAAGTACTATCGCATTGGCCCAAGATGGCCCTGCTGATGAAATTATCGTAACCGGTTCCCCTTTAGAACGCTCTATTGACGAAGCGATCACCGGGGTTTCGGTCCTCACGGGTGATGAATTATCAGACCGTTTAGCTGCAACAATTGGCGAGACATTAAAATCAGAACCCGGTGTGTCTTCGACCTTTTTCGGAGCCGGAGCTTCGCGGCCTATCATTCGCGGGCAAGGCGGTGACCGTGTGCGGGTTCTCAATAATGGTATTGGGTCTATTGATGCCTCATCCGCTTCACCCGATCATGCGGTGGCTGCTGAACCTGCGCAGGCTGAACGTATCGAAGTTTTACGCGGAGCATCATTACTGCGCTATGGGTCTTCAGGATCAGGCGGCGTAGTTAATGTTATTGATGGACGTATTCCGGATCAGATGCCCGATGGTATAGACGGGTCTTTCCGGATTGGCGGCTCCACAGTGGATAACGGGTTCGAGGCGGCTGGATCTGTTGATGTGCCGCTCGGAGAGACAATTGCCCTGCATTTGGACGGCACATTTAAAGAGGCCCAAGATTACGATATTCCGGGGTTTGCCAAAAGTGAAGCATTGCGCGCGCAGCCGGGCGAAGAGGCCGGAGCCTCAGATACATTACCCAATTCTGCGGCAGAGGCATCATCTTTGACAGGCGGACTTTCCTATATTGGCGAGCGTGGGCACCTTGGCGTTGCTGTGCATGACTATCAATCGGATTACGGCGTTCCTGGCGATGATGAAGAGGCGGTGACAATTTCACTGGATCAGACACGCATCGACTTGAACGGGGCTATTGAACTGGACGGCTTTATTGAACAATTGCAAATATTTGGCGGTTATGCCGATTATGAACATACGGAATTTGAAGCGCCCGGCGAAGCAGGAACCGTTTTTACCAATGAAGGTTTTGAAATTCGGGGAGAGGCAATACAACGCGAGCATAATGGGTGGGCCGCAGCCTATGGCCTCCAAATCCGGGAGCGTGATTTTGCGGCCATTGGCGAAGAAGCTTTTGTGCCGCCAACGACAACGCAGCAATTCGGTGTTTATACCTTCCATGAAAAAGAAATTGGCAATGTACACCTTGAAGGGGCGGCACGCTTTGAAACGACACAACAAGAAGATAGTGTGACGGGAGATGACCGCCGATTTAATGGCATCAGCCTGTCAGCAGGCGGCGATATTCATGTCAGCGAAACGGTGCGTCTGGGTGGTACCGTCTTTCGGACCGAACGTGCGCCGACAACGGAAGAGCTGTTTTCCAATGGACCGCATTTGGCAACGGGCCAATTCGAACAGGGTGATAGCGATCTGGGACTTGAAACCGCGACGGGTATAGAAGCCGCATTGCGTCATCGTGCTGCGGGTCATTTTCTAACGGTGAATCTATTTTATACGGATTACAGCGATTATATTTTCGAAGCCGAAACAGGGGCTATTGAAGACGACTTGCCGGTCTTTCAATTTACGGGTGCCGATGCGCAATTTTCCGGATTTGAAATACAGGGTGGTGTCGATATTGGATCATATTCCGGTTTTGACGTTAAACTTGACGCTTTAGCCGAATTTGTACGGGCTAAAACGGATGATGACGACCTGCCGCGTATTCCGCCTCTTTCTATTTTGGCCGGTATCGATGCCAAGCGGGATGATTTATCATTCCGGGCTGAAGTTGATTACACGGCACGGCAGAATAAATTGGCCTTTGGCGAAACACCGACCGAGGACTTTACCCGAATCAATATCTTTGCCTCATGGACGGTTCAGGCGTTTGACAATCCTGTAAAAATTAGTGCCTCGGCATTAAACCTCTTTGATAGCGAGGGGCGGCAACATACATCTTTCCTAAAAGATGTGGTGCCGCTGCCGGGTCGTAATTTCCGTTTGTCGCTTAGCTCGAAATTTTAAAACGGGCCAGCATCACAATGCCAACAACTCTCGCGCAAACCCGCGGGAGTACTGGCCGATCCAATCGGCCCGCCGGGGGGCAGGGCTTTGGCCTGTGTCACCGGTGTGGCTGGGGTGGCGGGGCGCTCCAAATGTGCGTCAATCAAGGAAATAAGCCATAGGCCATGGCCTGAATTTTTCGCCTTTAAATCATCTTGGAGCAAGCGTAACATTTTATCGGTTCGCGCTTTTACGCCCGGTGTGGTCTCGCTATTGGCCAGATCCATGAGTGCAAAAATAAATCGAGCTTGCACAGCCTTGCTAATTTCGGCGCGCCGACCCGGTGTTGGCGGGCGCATGATAAATTGCCGAGTGATTTGCAACATATCGACCAAACCTAGATTGCGGCTATCGCGGCGTTTAAATTCTATTAGCCGGGCTGCGCGGCGCGGATCAAGCAACACATCAAAGGTAAGATCAGCCGCGGTATCGGCCGCTGCCGTAACATCAAAAGCCGGATAGGCGGTCCGCCGAAAAAGTTCCCGATCACTATCGGCAAAGGAATAGCTGACAAGTGATGGCGTCAATAGGGCTAAGGTTTCATCTTTTATATCAAGGGTGCGCGGGTCAAGGGTTTGCAGCACAGCCGCTAAGGCTGCGCGTTGGCGAGCCGGGGAAACAATGTCGGCACTGGGTTGGCCATCACCGCTCACACCATAGTTAAACCGCATCCCGCCAATCAATTTGGCCGCTGCTACCGTTTGATAGCGGTGATATAGATAGATCGGCACAATGACTTTATTTAAATCTGCTACCGGTTGTCCGGGATGAATACGGTCCGGTCCGAAATTATCCAGAGCTAGTTTTCTTACGGCTAATACCGCATCAAGCGCGGCAACAGGCTCTGGCCCATTGTCCCATATATTGCCGTCGGGATGGGCGGTGCCGGCACTGCGCGCATCACTATCGGCGACATAGGTTAGGCCGTCCTCTAAGGCCTTTTGTACCAGATTATTGCGCGTTGATTCATCCATATCGGCGTAAAGCCATGTCGCTGCGAATTTATCCCAAGGGCCCACGCCAACGCCATAGGTTCTGCTAAAATCCATCTGCCCATTTGTCACCCGAACATCAGGAGCGGGATAGTCCATGACCGAGCCTTTATCATAGGTGCTGGCGGCAAAATTATGAGCAAAACCAAGGGCATGACCAACTTCATGCGCCGATAATTGACGGATACGGGCAAGGGCAAGCTGCACAGGGTCATCGGGCGCGCCAGTATCGGTTTTAGCCGTACCGGCAAGGCCCTCGAAAATCATACGATCTTGGCGCACGCGTAAAGACCCGAGATTGACATGACCTTTGAGCATTTCTCCTGTTCGCGGATCGGACACGCCGCCGCCATAAGACCACCCGCGTGTTTGCCGGTGAACCCATTGCACAACATTATAGCGGATATCGAGCGGGTGTGCGTCTTCGGGTAAAAGCTCGACGCGGTATCCATCAGGATAACCGGCTGCCGCAAAGGCATCTTCCCACCATCGCGCGCCGTCAATTAAGGCTGAGCGGATAGGTTCGGGTGCGCCGCTATCAATATAGAATATAATCGGATTAATTGTTTTTCCATCGCTGTCTTTTTGCAAGCGATAGCGGCGGGCTAGCCGCGTTTCGATCGGGCCAGAGAGCGGCGCACTATAATCGTAATAAACCCGTTCAATCGCGCCCACACGCGGATCAGAACGCCGCGGTTCATATCCATCATCCGGCAGACGTGCAAAACTATGATGTTGAATAAGGGTGGCATCTTTGCCATTGGCGGCTGTGGTGGCTACTTCGCGCCCGGGTTTCGCCGAAGATAGCGTAAAGAAGACATCCAATTCGATATTGTCAGGGAAAGCGAATATATTATTGGCATCAACTAATGTTCGATCTTTAGCCATTGTGAAATTGCCTTGGCCGCTATCCTTTAAATATTGAACAAGGCCTAGGACATCGCTGGTCAAAAAACCGGTTAAATCAATGACAAGCCCGTTTTGATTGCTGATTATAGGTGTGCTGGCAATAAAGGAACGGGCAAAGCTCTCGCTTACGGCGCGAGCTTCCTGTAGATTATCAGGGTTGGCGCGATAATGCAGGTTTTCAGCTTCGATAATGACTGTATCACCGATGCGGCGAAAGAGGATAATTTTACCGCCATCACCCCAGCCGCGGTCGAGCCCGACGGGATTAGACCCCAGCCCCGCCGTGAGCCGTGCCGTATGAATGAGCCGTAAGGACAGGCCAGTATCGTCAGGAGCCGGTAATCGGGCGAGCACTTTATTTTTGGCTTTATCAACATAAAGATCAATAAATCCCGGCCTGTGATCCAGTCCGGCTAGCGGATTGGATGAAGCTGGTTTTTGCGTGCAGGTTGCCATGAAAATAGCGATTATGCTCAGGACTAAGATACGCATTGCGACTCCTTTTTCTATGAGCCTATCAAACAATCCCAATTCTGTGCAAAATATATCGCCGAACAACTATATCTCTATTGTTGGTAGGGCTTAAGGCGCGGCGTTATTGCGGTACAGGAAAACCGCGATCACGCATCAGGGCTGAAATATCGGCATCCCGTCCTCTAAAGGCGCGGTAAGCTTCTGCTGGATCCATGGCATTGCGCGGTTCGAATAGATATTTCCGTAGCTTGGCCGCGACGTCTTTATCATAAAAACCGCCGGGACTATTTTTAAAATATTCCGCAGCATCAGAGGTTAAAACATCGGCCCACATATAGCCATAATAGGCCGTGGCATAACCTTCGCCAGAGAAGACATGGCCAAAATGGGGCGAGCGGTGTCGCATGACAAGTTCAGAGGGCATACCCAGAGCGGCGAGGGTTTCGCGCTCGAAGCTATCAGGGTCAAGACCGTCAGGGTCTGTTGTATGATATTTCATATCCATCAAGGCCGAAGCCAAATATTCCGTTGTCGCAAAACCTTGGTTAAAAGTGGCCGCTTTATTGATTTTATCAATGAGTGCTTGCGGGATAGCTTCGCCCGTTTTGGCATGGACAAGATAGTTTTTAACAACGGGTTCGGTTGACAACCAGCGTTCAAGCAATTGCGATTGAAATTCGGTATAATCACGCACGCCGCTATTTTGACTAGGGTAAACGGCTTTTGATGACAGGCTGTGCAAGGCATGACCAAATTCGTGGAAAAATGTTTCTGCATCATCCCAGCTAATCAAAACCGGTTCGCCCGGGGCCGCTTTGACAAAATTGGAATTATTAGAAGAGAGTACGGTCTTTTTTCCGTCATAGCTGGTGTGCGAGCGGTAACTGGTTGCCCAAGCGCCAGAGCGTTTGCCCTTGCGGGCAAAGGGATCCAGATACCACAAACCGACCAGATCGCCGCTGGTGCGGTTTGTCACTTTCCAGACATTTACATCTTCATGAAAGACCGGCACTTCGCCGGCAGGCAGAGGGGCGAAACCGAAATCAAACAATTCGCCAGCCACATAGAACATAGCCTCTGTCAACTTATCGAGTTGCAGATATTGTTTCACTTCATCAGAGTTTAAATCATATTTGGCTTTACGTACTTTCTCGGCATAATACCGATAATCCCACGGCTTGATTGTGATATCTGCGCCGGTCTTATCGGCAATGGCTTGCATATCGGCCACTTCTTCTTTGACACGGGCAATAGCTGCAGGCCAGACAGCTTCCATTAAGGCTTGCGCGCGTTCCGGCGTTTTTGCCATACGGTCACCCAGCCGCCATTCGGCGTAATTTTTAAAGCCTAATAAATTAACGCGCTCATGACGCAGTTTTAGAATTTCTGCAATTACAGCATTATTATCCTTATCATCGCCATTATCGCCGCGCGAATAATAATGTGTCCATACGGTTTTGCGCAGATCGCGTTCATCCGAATAGGTCAAAAATGGCGACATAGATGACCGCGTATTGGTGATTGCATATTGGCCGGGTTTACCGCGCTGCTCGGCTGCTGCGGCGGCGGCCTTTATGAAACTATCGGGCAGTCCGGATAGTTGGTCTTGGCTAATAAAGGTGACATAGCCTTCTTCATCAGCAAGTACATTATTCCCAAATTGTGTGTGAAGCTGCGCAAGACGCTGGTTGATTTGCGCATAGCGTGCCTTATTCGCCTCGTCCAATAGTGCACCATTGCGCACAAAACCATCATAGGAAAGTTTGACAATCCGTTGTTGATCGGGTCGTAAAGCCTTCATTTCTTTACTCTCATATACGGCTTTTATGCGTGCAAAAAGTTTTGCATTTTGCGTTATTTTCGAGCTAAAGGCCGAAATTTTAGGGGCCATATCTTGTTGAATAGCTCGAAATTCGGGCGAGGATTTATTGCTGCTCCAGATGCCCCAATAACTAAAGATATTATCCAACTCTGCGCCTGTGCGTTCCATGGCGACAATTGTATTTTCAAAAGTCGGGGCTGCTGGATTATTGGCAATAGCATCCACTTGGGCAAGATTTTTTTCCATACCGGCGTTTAGGGCTGGTGCCAGGTCAGCCAGGTCCATTTTATCAAATGCCGGTACGCCGCCATAAGGGCCAGCATAATCGGCAGACAGCGTATTCGTGGATAAAAGCTGGGCCGTGTCAGTAGAGAGAGAAATGTCAGGCACAGTTTCAGATATTATCTTGGCAGGCGTATTATCAGCTTGTGAACAGGCTGTCAGCAATATGGCCGTTGTAGTGAGAAGAAAGTGGTTGGTCATGTGGCGTCCCTAATCTGTTTATGTTATATAACCATGAAGGGACAGGTCTGTCCATTTTCAAACAAGTGTTGAACAAATTTGCAATATTTGACGATAAATTGATAGTTAGGTGTGAAGGGAAAACATTGACTTGGCGTACAGGCTCTGTTTTCTTGAAGATCAAAGACTGACCTGCTCTTGTTCACCCAAGAAACATTTCATTCAGATATTGACCCAGAAAGTAAATGATGACCCCATTAAATATTGATATTATATCGGATGTATCCTGCCCGTGGTGTCTTATTGGCTATCATTCATTGAAGGCCGCAATTGATGAATCTGGCTTAACGGACTCTGTTCATCTGAATTGGAAGGCTTTTGAACTTAATCCGGATATGCCCAAAGCGGGGAAGACTTATCTTGATTATGGCCGTGAAAAATATGGTCGCACGCCCGAACAGGCGGCCGCCTCTCTTGATAATGTTAAAAGACGCGCGGCGGCAGTCGGGTTTGATATCGATTTTCCAGACCCGCCTCGTATTTATAATACGTTTGACGCGCATCGTTTGTTGTTTTGGGCCAAAGAATTTGGCTTGCAAACAGAATTGAAATTGGGTTTTTTCCGTTTGTTTTTTCAAGATCATGGAAATCTGAGTGACCATGAAGATTTATTGAAACGTGTGGGCGATGTTGGTCTGGATGTAAAAAAAGCCAAAGAAATTTTAAATTCAAATGCTTATGAAGATAAGGTGAAATCGGAATTAGATTTCGCGCGCCAAAATAATATTAACAGTGTGCCGACATATATATTTAACAAAAAATACCAGATATCAGGGGGACAACCCAAGGCAATATTCATGAATGTGTTGGACGAAGTCCGCAAGCAGGCTAGCTAGGTATTTATGATGTTGGCGGTTGCTGCGTTAAGTAATGATCACATGGCTATGTTAAGAAAGCTATAGCGTATACAATATTAGACAATATTCTTATTGCCATCCTAAAATTTAGGAATGGCGCGAGTGACGGGACTCGAACCCGCGGCCTCCGGCGTGACAGGCCGGCGCTCTAACCAACTGAGCTACACCCGCTAAGATGTGTGCGGGGTTTAGCTATAAGCGCCGAGTCCGTCAACGCCCATTTACGTCTTTTTTTCTTTTTTTATGTATAGGCCGTTTTGGCGGTAAAAAGCCGTGGACTTTTTTTATATAAAAATATAAAGAAATCTTTATATTAGCTGTAATCATTATAAGGATAAGCCATGAATGATAAGCAAGATGAAGAGATCATACTGGCGGACCTGAATGACAATGATCTCGTTTTGCAAATGCAAGATGATCTATATGACGGGATGATACCGGAGGTAACGGAAGGCACGCAAATCCTATTAAAACGGGGATGGGATGCCAATATGATCCTCAATGATGCCCTTGTCGAAGCTATGCGTATTGTGGGTGATGATTTTCGCGATGGAATCCTGTTTGTGCCAGAGGTTTTGCAAAGTGCGAATGCCATGAAGGGCGGCATGGAACTATTGCGGCCTATTTTGGCTAAAAGTGACAACCAAAGTAGTACAGGACGGGTCATTATCGGAACCGTAAAGGGGGATATTCACGATATTGGTAAAAATCTTGTCGCAATGATGCTAGAAGGCGCCGGATTCGAGGTTCATAATCTGGGAATCAATACGGATATTGATGAGTTTTTGCGAGCGATTGATGACCATGAGCCGCATATATTAGGTATGTCGGCTTTGTTGACGACCACAATGCCTTATATGGGCGTTGTGATTGAAGAATTGGAAAAACGCGGATTGATGAAGGAATTAGCAGTGATGGTAGGCGGTGCGCCGCTCAATCAAGAATTTGCTGATGCGATCAACGCTACGGAATATGGGCGCGATGCCGCTATATCAGCGGAATTAGCCAAAGCATTAATCGGTAAAAACCGTTAAATATTAAGGATTTATATGTCTCGAACTATCATTGCCTCTGAAACAAAGGAAGTCGTTATCGGGTTTGACCAACCTTTTGTAATGATTGGCGAGCGGATTAACCCTACGGGTCGGAAATTGTTTTCGAAAGAATTGAAAGAACGAAATTACTGGCGCGTTAAAAAGGAGGTTAAGTCACAGGTTGCGGCTGGTGCGCAAATGCTGGACGTGAATGTTGGCGTGCCGCTGGCCGATGAACCGGCGATTATGGGCGAGGTTATCCCTCTTATCCAAAGCCTGACCGATGTGCCGCTGTGTATTGACAGTTCGATCATTGAAGCTTTGGAGACAGGGCTGGCGGCCTATAAAGGACGTGCACTGGTTAATTCGACAACCGCTGAAGAAGAAGTCATGGAACGGGTTTTACCGCTTGTTGCGAAATATGACTGTGCAGTCGTTGCGATTTCAAATGATGATACGGGAATTTCTGAAGACCCGGATGTGCGGTTCGACGTGGCCAAGCGCATAGTCAACCGGGCATCTGATTACGGTATTAAGCCAGAAGATGTTGTTGTTGATCCTTTGGTGATGCCGGTCGGAGCGGTCAATAGTGCCGGTAAGGATGTGTTCCAGCTTTTACATCGTTTACGCAATGAGCTTGGCGTAAATACAACCTGCGGAGCATCCAATGTAGCGTTTGGATTACCTAACAGACATACAATTAACAATGCATTTTTGCCGATGTTATCCTGTGCCGGGATGACGTCAGCTATTGTTAATGTTTTGGATGATGGATTGGTTCCGGCTGTGCGCGCTGCTGATGTTTTAAATGGCGTTGATCCGGGGTGCGGTAATTGGATTAAACATTATCGCCCTGCGCCAGCCGAAGGTGAAGGTCGCCGGGGACGTCGGGGGAATCGCCGCCGCGGCTAGTAAGGCTAAGGCAACGACCCTCACTTACGGGTTTGGTGGCCGTAATGTTGCCAATATGCGGTCACGCGTTTTCGGGTCATCCTTGAATGCGTCTTTCATGGCCTCGACATCGGCTTTAAGCGGTTCTAATTGGCCCATAACAATACGGGCACGCAAAAGCCGTATCCAGCCATCGGCATCCTGTGGGTTGTCTCGCATTTTGGCGGCAAGGCTTTCAACCATCGCATTAATCATGGCTGTGCGGTCTTCTGGACTCATTTGCTGTGCAGCCGCGATATCGGCCTGTGTTGGCCCGGGTGATATCGGTTTTAAAGCCCCTGTTTGTGTGAGCGCAGGAGAGCCTGTTATCGCATAAATACCGGCTGCTAAGCCTATGAAACCTATAAATAAAACTAAAAGAGAGCGGCGCGGGACAGCCGTAAGTGCCATGGTTTTATTAACGGCCAAGCTGCGGTGTTGCAGATCACGAATTTGCGCTGTTGCGCTCTCATCAGAGGTGCGGCGTAAATATTCAATTTCGGCTTTATACTGGCGTAATTCCTGGGCTCTTTCCTGCGCATTTTCTGCTTCATGGGCGAGAGGTTTTGTCAGGTAAAGCAGAGCAATTAGGCAGAGTATAAGCAGTGTAATCCAGATCATGGGTCAAGCTCTTTGAAAAGCGTTTCGAGTCTCTGTGTCTCACTATTAGAGAGCGGAGCGGGGCTGCGGGATATAGGGACGGATTGCCGGCGTAATACGGCCCAAAAAATACTGGCAATTAATAGGATAAATGGCAGGCTCCAAAGCAGGAAGGTGTTGCGTTGCACGGGCGGCTTCAGAAGAACATAATCGCCATATAGATCGCGCATATAGGCGATGATTTCAGCTTCGCTATCTCCGGCTTTAACGCGGGTAAGGACAAGCTCGCGCATATCGGCCGCTAAGGGTGCATTGGATTCTGCAAGTGATTCATTTTGGCAAACAACACAGCGTAATGTGCGGTTAATTTCCCGCGCCTTAAGTTCGGCAGGTTCAGCGTCGATGGATTGAGCCGCGCTAACCGCATAGGTCAATAGGGCCAGTAGCAATATCATAACCTTGCGGGTCATTGTGCTTGCAATTCAATAATAAGCGGGCGAAGTTTTCTGTGCCATATATCCCGCGTGATAGGCCCTGTATGTTTATAGCGAATGCGGGCCTCTTTATCGATAATGAAGGTTTCGGGCGCTCCGGTAACGCCAAGGTTTAAAATAAGTTGGCTTTTATCGTCGAAAATAATATCAGAATAGGGGTTGCCGCGGCGTGATAACCAAAATTGGGCTTTCTTGCGATCATCGCGCCAATTAATACCAATAAGCGTTACTGTTTCCTGCTTCGCCAATTCCATCAACAAAGGATGCTCGACATCACAGGCTACGCACCAAGAGCCAAAAATGTTTACCATAGCTACCTGACCGGTTACATCTTGCAACGTAAGCATTGTATCTGGATCACTCAAAGCTGGCAGGGTAAAGCTCGGGAAGGGCTTGTCGATCAATTGCGAGGGCAGGATTTTCGGATCGCGGGTCAGCCCTATAGCTAGCCCTGCCGCAATTATTAAAAATGCGATCAGAGGAATAAAGCTACGCCCTGTCATGCGGCGAGGGGCTTAGGCGTTGGGATTGCTGGTTTGGCAATTCTCATACGGGCATCTGCCAAGGATATAAAACCGCCCAGCGCCATCATCAGGGCGCCAAACCATATCCATGTGACAAGCGGATGGTAATTCGCCCGGATAACCCAACCGGATTTGGGTGTCCCTTCGCCAATGGCTGCAAATAGGGTTGGCCCTAAAGTGAAATGAAACCCGGCTTCGGTTGTGATGATGTCGCGGACGGGATAAAACCGTCTCTCGGTTTTAAGCTGGTCTATGAATTTTCCATTTTTACGAACGCTAATTGTCGCTGCAAGAAATTCATAATTGTCGTGCTTGCCATTATGAATTGACTCCAGCGTCATATCATATCCAGCAACGGTCAGGCTTTCGCCGATATGCAATTGCCCAATATCATCGCTTTGCCATACAGACATGGCCGTTGCTCCTGCGATAAATAAAGCCATGCCCAGATGCGCAACTGTGAAACCATGGAAAGCTGCGGGCTGGGATCGCCATAATTTCAGGCTTTCTTTTAAAGGTATCTGGCGAAAGCGGCTGCGCCGTGCGACGGCCAATAGCGTCGCAAAGGCAAGGTAAGCGGCAATGGCAAAGGCAATTCCGCCCCAGACTGTTTTGCCCCATATTGCGGTAAGGGCGGTGATGATACAACTGATCCCTAGCATAGCCAGAAGGAACTTTTTTTGTTTAAACCACGTGCTCCCGGTCCAGGATAATAGAGGTGATAATCCCATAAACAGCACTAAAAACAACATGATAGGGGCAAATGTTAGATCGAAATAAGGTTTGCCGACGGTGAGCTTGTCGCCTGATATAGCGTCGATGAAAAGCGGGTAAAATGTGCCTAGAAAGACGGTTGCCGTTGCAACGGCCAAGAGCACATTATTGAAGACAAGACCGCCTTCTCGCGATAGGAGCGAAAAGCCAGACGGACCGCGCAGGGTTTTGGCCCGTATAGCATAAAGAGCTAAGGCACTGCCTGTGTAAAATAATAGCATTGCTAAAATAAAGACCCCGCGCGCAGGGTCAACGGCAAAGGAATGCACGCTTACTAGGACACCAGAGCGGACCACGAATGTCCCGATGAGGCTTAGAGAAAATGTAGAAATTCCTAACAGGACTGTCCAATTGGCAAAGCCGTTACGCTGGCTTAAAATCATTACAGAATGCAAGAGGGCTGTCCCCAATAGCCACGGCATGAAGGATACATTTTCAACGGGGTCCCACATCCACCAACCGCCCCAACCCAGCTCGTAATAGGCCCACACTGAACCCATTGTAATACCGAGCGTTAGAAAGCTCCATGCCACCAAGACCCAAGGGCGTAGCCAACGTGCCCAGATGGCATCCACGCGCCCTTCAAGCAGGGCGGCAACCGAAAGGCTAAAGGCAACAGAAAATCCGACATATCCCATATAAAGAAAGGGTGGATGTATTGCCAGACCCGGGTCTTGCAGCAAGGGGTTCAGTCCTAACCCATCTGCTGGCACTGGATTGAGCCGCTCAAAAGGGTTGGATGTAAAGAGAATGAAAGCAATAAACCCAAGCGATAACAACCCTTGCACGCCAATAGCCCGCGTCCGTAAACCGCTGGGTAACGCACGACCGAAAATGGGAATAAAGGCTCCGTAAAGCGCAATCATGAGGGTCCATAATAATATCGAACCTTCATGATTACCCCATACGCCCGATATTTTATATATAAGGGGTTTGGCACTATGGGAATGTGTGGCCGCAAGCTTTACGCTGAAATCTGAAATAATAAAACCATATGTCAGACCCGCAAAAGATAGCGCCAGTAAGATAAATTGTAAGATCGCGGCACGGGCCCCGATTATACGATAAGCGAATGCCCCGTTTTTTAGGCCGTAAAAAGACGCAGCAAACTGAAACAGCGCACTCACGCCCGCCATGATTAATAGGATATGTCCAATTTCAACAATCACGTTTTAGCTATAGTCAGAAGTGGTAGGCAGGGGAAGTGCGAATGGTCGCAGTTTGTTATTAGGTCAATTTATAGTCAGTAGCGCAGAGAAGGGCTTGTAATTTTACTTCTGGATCGTCACATGCAAAGGAGTGGAATATAGGGCGGTAGAGAAAGACCTTTATGCTTAAAGTTTATGATAATATGGCAGCAGCAAGCGCTGAAGTGTCTACAGATCAGCCGCTTGATCAAATTTTGATTGAAAATCTGGTTTTAGAGGCTTTCATTGGTGTGTTTAAACATGAATATGACGCGCCGCAAAAAGTCCGCTTTGATGTCAAAGTCTATATTAGCCCCTTGCCGGTTATGGATGACCATAGTGTTAGTAATGTTGTACGCTATGACCATATTATTTCTGATATAAAAACGCGGTTGGCTAATGGCCATATTGACTTGATTGAAACTCTGGCTGAAGATATTTCAGTATTGTGCTTAAACTATGATCGGGCACAGCGCGTTGACGTACAGGTGATGAAATTGGAAGCGATAGGCGAGGCGCAGGGCGTGGGTGTAAAAATCACGCGCTTAAAATAAGACGCCTTAATATGTAAGCGGAATTATGGATCAGAATACGCAAGATAAATTGGATGCGGCTGTATTTCGCCGGTTGTTATCACATTTGGATAACCGCAAAGACGTGCAAAATATCGATTTGATGATTTTGGCGGATTTTTGTCGGAACTGTCTGGGTAAATGGTATAAGACTGCGGCGGGTGAAAACGGTATAGATATAAGCGATGAAGCAGCCCGAGAGCGCGTTTACGGCATGGCTTATTCAGAATGGAAAGATAAGTATCAAACACCCGCAACGCCTGAACAGCTCGCCGCCTTTGAGGCGCGTGAAAAACGCTAGGATAGTCAACCAATGGCCAGAATTCTCTATTTTGGACGATTGGCTGATATCGCTGGCGTGGCGAGTGTGGATATAGATATAGATATAGATAACAATACGCTTGACGCTGTTATAAGCCTGATAGCCGCTGATAATGGTGCTCTCGGACATGCCCTGTTAGAGCCTAGTATTAAGACAGCCGTTAATACCCATATTGTTCCGCGCAGCACGACGGTATCCAACCATGACGAAATTGCTTTTCTGCCGCCCCTGAGTGGGGGGTGATATGGTGAGGCTAGAGCCTGATAGCTTTGACCCAGCGGCCCAGATCGCAGCGTTTAGCGCGCAATCTACCGGCGCGATTGTCACATTTCTAGGGACGGTACGACCACACGCTAATGGGCAAACGGTTCAGGCTTTGGAACTGCAACATTATTCTGGTATGACTGAGCGCGAAATCGGAACCATTATCGACATGGCCCGCGCGCGATTTGATATTGATGATGTGCTGGTTATCCATCGTATCGGCAGGGTCGCTGTAAATGACCCTATTGTTTTGGTTTGCGCCGCAAGTGCTCATCGACGCGCAGCCTTTGACGCTGTAGATTTTTTGATGGATTATCTGAAATCCGAAGCCCCGTTCTGGAAGAAAGAAATATGCGATGGTCGCTCGCAGTGGATTGAACCGCGGGCAGAAGACTATAAAGATAAGGCGCGCTGGAATGATAGATCGCGGCCCGCCGGAGATTAATATGGGTATTGATGTAAATTTGACATTTAAATCGCTTAATATCGCGCTTTTGACCGTGAGCGATACGCGCACGCTGGATACTGATACATCGGGCGATTTATTAGCGGCGCGCATCGAGGCGGCCGGACACCGTCTTGTCGGACGGACTATTATTACAGATGATATTGCAAAGGTTCAGGCGCAAGTGAAGCAATGGAGCGCCGATCCGGCTATTGATGCTATTATATCAACGGGCGGCACGGGGCTCACGGGGCGCGATATTACGCCTGAAGCGGTTAGGCCTTTATTTGATAAGGAAATAGACGGCTTTTCCGTTATTTTTCATCAGGTTAGTTTTGGTACCGTTGGGCTGGCAACACTGCAATCGCGGGCCTTGGCGGGTGTGGTACAAGGTACAATTGTCTTTTGTCTGCCCGGGTCGAACGGCGCGGTGAAAGATGGCTGGGACAATATTATCGTCTTTGAGCTTGATAGCCGTCATATGCCTTGTAACCTTGTTGATCTGATACCGCGATTTATGGAACGCTGATGGGACAGGATTTGACGCATTTTGATGAGCAGGGGCGGGCGCGTATGGTTGATATTTCGGCAAAGATCGAAACAAAACGCGAAGCCGAAGCTATGGGCCGTGTTGTGTTTTCCAAAGCAAGTTTTGATCACATCCAATCCCGTGGCGTCAAGAAAGGCGATATAGGTTCGATTGCAGAATTGGCTGGTATTATGGGGGCAAAGCGCACGGCTGAATTGATACCCCTATGTCATCCTTTGCCGATATCCGGTTTAACCGTCACTATAACGCCTGAACCAGAACGTCATAGCTACCGGGTTAATGCAATTGTGAAAACAACAGGGCCAACAGGCGTAGAAATGGAAGCACTAACAGCGGTCACAACGGCCTGTTTAACGATTTACGATATGGCTAAAGCGGTAGATAAAGCTATGATAATAGACGATATTATGTTGCTTCGGAAATCAGGCGGGATATCTGGCGATTACCGCCGTGATTAGCGTGGTCGACGCGCTGGCCCATCTACGCAGGGCGGATATGCCGCTAATTTCCGAACTTACGGCTTTGCCGGATTTGCTTGGCCGGGTTTTGGCGGCAGATGTTACCGCGAATATTACCCAGCCTCCCTTTGCGGCTTCTGCTATGGACGGTTATGCTGTTCGCCTCTGTGATATTTATGCAGCTGGGGCTCAGCTTACCGTGATCGGCGAAGCGCCAGCGGGTCAACCCTTTGAAGGAGAGGTTGCAGCAGGGCAGGCGGTCAGGTTGTTTACGGGCAGTGTTATCCCCAGCGGGGCGGATACGGTCATTATTCAGGAAAATGTGACGCGGGAATCTGATATTATCACAGTGGATGAGCCGCAGTCATCTGCCCGGCATATACGGTATGCGGGCGGAGATTTTCATGCCGGTCAATGTTTAGCACAGAAAGGAACCCGGCTTAACGGGTTTCATGGAACCTTATTTGCCGCTGCCAATGTGGCCGCTGTGCCATGTTATAGCCCGCTGAGGGTGGCCTTATTTGCCAATGGGGATGAACTGGCAGAACCGGGTGATGTGATAACGCTAGGGCAAGTGATAAATTCTAACCATTATGGCCTTTCACATATTATCGAGGATGCAGGGGCTGTGCCGCATTATTTAGGCCGGGCTGGCGATACAGTCGAATCTGTTCAGACTATGTTTGAAAAGGGTCGTATGGCAGATGTTATCGTACCGATAGGCGGGGCGTCTGTAGGGGATTATGATGTCGTCAAAAAAGCCTTTATAGCCAGCGGCGGTGAGATGATTTTCAGCAAAATTGCGGTTCGCCCCGGCAAGCCGACATGGTTTGGTAAGATAGGCAAGCGCTATGTTTTGGGCTTGCCCGGTAATCCGGCTTCGGCGCTTGTTTGCGCCCAGCTATTTTTGCGCGCGCTTCTGCGGGCCGAAGCGCCATGTATTCCAGCGATATTGACAGAGGATATAGGGGCGAATGGCGGGCGGGAAAGCTATATGCGAGGACAGGCGGCGCTAAATGAAACAGGGCAGATATGGGTGCTCCCTGAAAGCCGCCAAGATAGTGCGTTATTGTCTCCTTTTACCGAAGGAAATTGTTTGATCAAGCGGGTCGTGAGGGACGGCGCTCGAAATGCCGGAGACAGTGTTCAGCTTATTCCAATGCGTCCGTTTTTTTAGGATCGCGTTTCCAGAATATATACCCCAGATAAATAAGCAATATGCCGGCGCCGATAACCGGTACCATCCATTTATCATTCTCTCCAACAATTTCGCCCAGTACATGGCACATGGCGAAAATAACACTGACATAGACAAGCGCCGTGGTAAAAATAATGGCACAAAATTTAAGGTAATTGACCCCAAATAAGCCGCAGGCCACATAAGCGGGGATGCGCGCAAGCGGGAGAAACCGCGCTGCGAAAAGCGTTGGAATCGTATGGCTGCGCACTTTTTCTTTCATCAGGGCTATATGTTTCCGGCGGTCAACAAAATTTTGTGCTTTTTGATTGCGAACCGCTGCCCAGCCTATCCAATATTTCCAGATGTCGCTTAAGAAGAGACCAATCAAAATTGTCAAAAATAAAGGAACGGGCTTGGCCATTTCATTAGTCGATAAAGAGGCCGCCGTTAATACTGCGGCATCTTCTTGTACAAAGGGTCCGATAAAAACGCCAATATAGAGGGGTAAATTAGAATCAGCCATATTTTTACTGTAAACCCTGTCTAAATTGGACGCTAAAGGTCTGAACTGGCTGATATTGCGGCCAATGACAAGTCACAAGCGCCTATTTTCGTGAATTTAACGACAACCCCTTATTGCTTTCCCAAAAATAGCGTGACATAAGCGCGCCGAAAATCACTGCTTAAACTGTAAAGGCTCGCCGGGATTTGGCATATTCGCCCGCGTGCCTTTAGTTGTTTAAAAATGGTGTCACTTGAAGAATATGGATAAGACCATGCAGATTAAAGAAATCAAAGCCGAAGGCCTCTCACGCACTTATGCTGTTACGGTCCCTAAAGACGCGTTAGAAGAAAAACTTGTTGCAAAAATTACAGAAATGCAGCCGCAAGTCTCATTAAAGGGTTTCCGTCCCGGAAAAGTCCCGCCCAAGCATATTCGCAAAATGTTTGGCCAGTCTATTATGAATGATATTGTTCAGGAAGTTGTGGCTGAAACATCTCAAAAGGCTATGGCGGATAATAAAATCCGGCCTGCGGGGCAACCGAAGATAGATTTAAGAGCCAATGGTGCTGACGTCACTAAGGGTAAAGCTGATCTTGAATACCAAATGACGGTGGAAATGATTCCAGAGTTTGAACCGACAGATATTTCAAAATTGAAATTTACACGCCTGACAAGCGATATTGATGACGGGGCCATGGATGAGCGTCTGAAAATGCTTTCTGAAGGTCAAAAGACATATAAGAAGAAAGCCAAAACAGCTAAAGCCAAAGACGGCGATGCGGTTTTGATTAATTTTGTCGGCCGCGTTGATGGTGAAGCTTTTGACGGCGGCACTATGGAAGATCACCAGCTTGTTCTTGGTTCAGGATCATTCATACCGGGGTTCGAAGATCAACTCATCGGTTCAAAAGCCGGTGAAAAGAAGGACGTAACCGTTACATTCCCTGAAGATTACCAAGCTAAAGATTTGGCCGGTAAAGAAGCCGTTTTTGAAACGGAAGTGTTAGAAGTACAAGGCGCGAAAGACGCAGAGCTTGATGATGAACTGGCCAAGAAATTTGGAATGGAATCGCTCGATAAGCTGAAAGAAACAGTGAAAGAGGGTATGGTTGGCGAATATGAACAACAATCCCGCTTGAAGTTAAAACGCGCTATTCTTGATGAGCTTGATAAAAAACATGATTTTGAACTGCCGCCCGGCATGGTTGAAGCCGAGTTTTCTAATATCTGGCAACAGGTTTTAAGTGAAAAAGAGGCGGGGCAATTGGATGAAGAGGATGCCAAAAAAACCGATAAGCAGCTTGAAAAAGATTACCGCAAAATAGCCGAACGCCGTGTTCGCCTTGGTCTGGTGCTGGCTGAAGTGGGGCAAAAGGAAGATGTTCAAATTACAAATGAAGAACTACAAGAAGCCATGATCGCCGAGGCGCGCCGTTATCCGGGCCAAGAACAGCAAGTGATCGAATTTTTCCAGAAAAACCCGGAGCAAATTGCACAGCTACGTGCGCCGATTTTTGAGGAAAAAGTGGTCGACCTAATTATTGAAAAGGCCAAAGTAACGGATAAATCTGTCGAAAAAGACGAATTGTTCAAAGAAGATGAGATGATTTAGTCTCGCTAGCGAAATAACTATTTTCGGCCTGCTTCGATAAAATACGTCGTAGCGGGCTTTTTTATGTCTTATCCTTTATTTACCTCTTGAATGTAATTCATGCTGTATCAATATTGAAGTAACACTTTTAGTCCATTGCTATAGAGAACTATGGCACATTCGTTGGCTGATACATTGAGGATAAGATAATGCAAGACCCACAAGATGTAATGATGAACCTCGTACCTATGGTGGTCGAGCAATCCAGCCGGGGCGAGCGTGCCTTTGATATTTTCTCGCGGTTGCTCCGTGATCGGATTATTTTTCTAAATGGTGTTGTTGAAGACGGCATGGCAAGCGTGATTACAGCGCAGCTCTTATTCCTTGAGAGTGAAAACCCGAAAAAAGAAATATCCATGTATATTAACTCGCCGGGCGGGTCGGTCACTTCTGGCATGGCGATTTACGATACAATGCAATATATCAAGAGTCCGGTTTCAACCGTATGTATCGGTCAAGCCTGTTCTATGGGATCCTTGTTATTATGTGCCGGCGAGAAAGATATGCGCGTGGCACTGCCCAATGCACGCGTTATGGTTCATCAACCCTCCGGCGGTTTTCGAGGACAAGCCTCCGATATTCAGCGCCATGCCAATGATATTTTGGCGATGAAAAAGCGCTTGAATGAAATATATGTGAAACATACAGGTAAAAAATACGCGACAATTGAAAAAACGCTGGATCGAGACTTCTTTATGACAGCTGAAGAGGCGAAAGATTTTGGAATTGTTGACCATGTTTATATGAAACGCGGTGATGCGGCATAAATTGATCTAAAATGGAACTCTCTTGATCTTGATAAGGCAATTGTAAGGAAATTGTTATATTTTGGGTCGAGAAATATGTGAAATATACGGTATTACATTTGCAATGGTGGCAATCATCGTACAAAAAGTAAGAAAACGGATGGCGAAATGAGCAAAACTGGCACAACAGATTCGAAAAACACGCTTTATTGCTCCTTCTGTGGCAAGAGCCAACATGAGGTTCGAAAGCTTATTGCGGGACCGACCGTGTTTATTTGTGATGAATGTGTCGAATTATGCATGGATATCATTCGCGAAGAAGGCAAAAGCTCTGTGGCAAAGGCCCAAGAAGGTGTGCCAACCCCGCAAGAAATTTGCGATACGCTGGATGATTATGTTATTGGGCAATCCTATGCGAAAAAGGTTCTCGCCGTTGCTGTTCACAATCATTATAAACGATTGAACCATGCAACGAATGCTCCGGATGTTGAATTGGCAAAATCCAATATTCTTTTGGTCGGGCCAACCGGGTGCGGTAAAACCCTTCTGGCGCAAACTCTGGCGCGTATTTTGGATGTTCCTTTTACAATGGCCGATGCGACAACGCTAACAGAGGCGGGCTATGTCGGCGAAGATGTAGAAAATATTATCCTGAAACTCCTGCAAAGCGCAGATTACAACGTCGAACGCGCACAACGCGGCATTGTTTATATTGATGAAGTTGATAAAATTTCTCGGAAATCAGACAATCCTTCTATTACCCGCGACGTTTCGGGCGAAGGTGTGCAGCAAGCTTTGCTTAAAATTATGGAAGGCACAGTAGCCTCGGTTCCGCCGCAGGGCGGGCGTAAACATCCACAACAGGAATTTTTACAAGTCGATACAACCAATATCCTATTCGTTGTTGGCGGCGCATTTGCCGGGCTTGATAAAGTGATATCAAACCGCGGGGAAGGGTCCACAATTGGATTTGGCGCAGACATTAAAGAAGTCGATGAGCGCCGTCTGGGCGATATTCTGATGGAAGTCGAACCTGATGATCTTTTGAAATTTGGCCTTATTCCCGAATTTGTTGGTCGCTTGCCGGTTATAGCCACGCTGAAAGATTTGGATGAAGAGGCTTTGATTACGATTTTGACAGAGCCCAAAAATGCCTTGGTCAAACAATATCAAACACTGTTTGATATGGAACAGGTTCGCCTCAGCTTTTCCGATGATGCCTTAAAGGCTATTGCTAAAAAAGCGATTGCCCGCAAAACAGGCGCGCGGGGCCTGCGTTCTATCATGGAAGGGATATTGCTTGATACTATGTATGATCTTCCCTCGTTTGAAGGCGTCGAAGAAGTTGTGATTAACGGTGAGGTCGTGAATGGCCAAGCGGTTCCGCTCTTGATCTATTCCGACCGTAAGAAGGTTGCTGACAAGGCGTCATAAAAAAGCAGAATATCTGCTAAAATAGGTGATTTGCGGAGGTTTTTAAGCTGCGCCGGGTTGAAACTCATGCCTATTCTTCCCACGTATCAGAAATATAAGGCTGTGTTTTATCACGCCTGATGAAAGGTCTGAAAAATAGATAGGACAACAAATGACCGATAGTTTGATTTTACCGGTATTGCCGCTACGCGATATTGTTGTTTTTCCGCATATGGTTGTTCCGCTTTTTGTGGGGCGGGATAAATCAATTCAGGCGCTTGAAGAGGTTATGCAAAGTGAGAAGCGGATTTTCTTGCTTACACAAAAAGATCCAAAAACTGACGCGCCGGGGATTGATGATGTGCATCAAAAAGGGTGTATCGCAACAATTTTACAGCTATTGAAATTGCCAGACGGCACGGTTCGTGTTTTGGTTGAGGGCGCTGAGCGGGCCCATGTTACCACCTTTACAAAGCGAACAGAATTTCTTGAGGCCCATGTTTCCATTACGCCCGAAGTTTCGCAAAATAAATCTGATATCGTGGCCATAGCGAAACAAGTGACAGCTAATTTTGAAAACTATGGTAAGCTCAATAAAAAAATTGCCGAGGAAGTCGTTACCTCCGTTACGGAGACGAAAGATCCATCAAAAGTTGCTGACTTAATCGCTGTTCATCTCAATGCCAAAATCAATGAAAAGCAGGAATTGCTGGCTGAAGCAGATATTAAATTACGCTTGGAGAAGATTTTACATCTTATTGATGGCGAAATGAGTATTTTAAAAGTGGATAGAAAAATCCGCGGCCGCGTAAAGCGCCAAATGGAAAAGACCCAGCGCGAGTATTATTTGAATGAGCAAATTAAAGCGATTCAGGGTGAATTGGGAAATGATCAAAATACTGAATTTGATGAATTAGCTGACCGTATTAAGAAAACAAAACTCACCAAGGAGGCTCGCGAAAAATCCGAAGCAGAACTGCGTAAGCTCAAGCAAATGAGTCCGATGTCGGCTGAAGCTAATGTATCTCGCAATTATTTGGATTGGATGCTTTCTGTACCATGGGGCAAGAAAAAACGCGTTCAAAAAGATTTGAAACGCGCGCAGGAAATTCTGGATGCTGACCATTATGGTCTTGATAAAGTCAAAGACCGGATCATTGAGCATCTGGCTGTTCATGCCCGCACGAATAAGGTAAAAGGTCCTATATTATGTCTCGTTGGCCCGCCGGGTGTGGGTAAAACATCGCTCGGGAAGTCCATAGCCCGGGCTACAGGGCGGGAATTTGTTCGTGTGTCATTGGGCGGCGTTCGGGATGAGTCCGAAATTCGGGGGCATAGACGCACCTATATCGGCTCTATGCCAGGCCGGATTATTCAATCGATGAAAAAAGCGAAATATAGTAATCCGTTCTTCTTATTTGATGAAATTGATAAAATGGGGTCCGATTTTCGCGGCGATCCGTCGGCTGCGCTTTTAGAAGTGTTGGACCCAGAGCAAAATGACACATTTAACGACCATTATCTTGATGTCGATTATGATCTATCTGACGTTATGTTTGTGACTACGGCCAATTCCTTGAATATGCCTCAGCCTCTATTGGACAGAATGGAAATCATTCGCATTCCGGGCTATACCGAAGAAGAGAAAATAGAGATTGCCCGCCGACATTTAATTCCGGACCTTGTTAAAGATCACGGATTGAAGGCGGGGGAGCTAACCATCGGTGATGACGCGATCCGCGACATTATCCGCTATTATACACGCGAAGCTGGCGTGCGTAGCCTTAAGCGAGAATTAGCTAAATTAGCCCGTAAGGCCATTAAGCGTATTGTTGCTGGCGAGACGAAAACGATCACGGCGAATGCCGATAATATCGGAGAGTTTTTAGGTGTTAAAATTTTCCGTTATGGGCAGACTGATAAAGAGGATCAGGTTGGTATTGTTACCGGATTGGCGTGGACCGAAGCGGGCGGCGATATTCTTACAATTGAAGCGGTATCTATGTCGGGGCGCGGGAAAATGACGATAACGGGTAATCTGCGTGATGTTATGAAAGAGTCGATTTCCGCGGCCAATTCCTATGTACAAGCGAAAGCGCCATCCTTGGGGATTAGTCCGCGTCAATTCCGCAGCACGGACATCCATGTCCATGTGCCTGAAGGAGCGACACCCAAGGACGGACCCAGCGCCGGCGTGGGGATGATTACCGCAATGGTATCGGTGCTAACACAAATTCCTGTCCGCAAAGATATTGCGATGACAGGCGAAATTACTCTGCGCGGGCGGGTATTGCCGATCGGCGGCCTTAAAGAAAAACTTTTGGCGGCACTGCGCGGCGGAGTGAACACGGTTTTAATTCCAATTGATAATGAAAAAGATCTCGCGGATATACCGGAAAACGTTAAAAATGCACTCGAAATTATTCCGGTTTCCACGGTTGAAGATGTGTTAAAACAAGCCTTGACCCGACCGCCAAAGAAAATTAAGTGGACCTCCTCTGATGAGGCCGATCTAGCCGGAATTATTCTGGGAGAAAAGGTTGACCTTGGGGGACAAGCAGCGCATTAAGCGTTTCACCCTGACAGAGTATGGATAGGGCGGTTAGCTCAGCTGGTAGAGCATCTCGTTTACACCGAGAGGGTCAGCGGTTCGAACCCGTTACCGCCCACCATCCACTTATTTTGGTCGAAAATAACTTATAAACCCCTGAAATATAATGTAAACTTCGGTTCGAGGCCACCCAAGTATCGCGTTGTTAGACACCGTTTTTCGGTCTGAATCGAGGTGGTTTCGGCTTCATGGGCCTTTGCCACAGATTTGTTGGGTGTTTAAATATATGTTTCGTCCAGTCAGAGATTTGTTTATCCCGTTCACGACCTTGACGATGAGTTTATCCTTTAGATTCCAGAAATACATGCTTTGGGGTCGCGGTCGTTAGAAACCTTGATCTGAGAGTTCTGAACGAAGAATGTTGATGGCTTCAGGCGTAAGTAATGGCTCGAACAATTTTAGGTGAAGCTCAAATGCATCTTGAATGGCCCCCGAGCCGGGTTCGTTTTCTATCCCACGCTCCCTACGAATTTCCAGATGATAGCGGATGATAATAATAGATGCTTGCATTAAAACATCTATACGGTCTGGGTTATCTGTTAGATATTTCTCTTTTATCATGATGTTAAAGTATAGATCAAATTGAGCGAGTGTTTCTCTGTATATACGAGGGGTCACGTTTAGGATTTTTGTTGCGCTCTCTCCGTAATCGGATTGATCTCTATAAATAAACCTAAAGTCCCGGAGCTCTTTCGCAAAAAACCGCAGCATTTTTGCATATTCATGTAATATGTTTTCGCCGTAAAGCGGTCTTATAGCAATTCGCTCTTCGAAGCGTTCAATCGCTAAATCCGAAATGGCATCCAATAAATCACCTTTGGTTCTATAATGGTACCATAGATTGCCTACAGTTTTACCCGTGGCTTCGGCAATGGCGGCGGTTGTTGTGGCGCCATATCCTTTTTCATTGAAGAGGGCGAGAGCCGTTTCAACAATGTATGTTTTTACATCCGTTTTTACAGTCGCATTAAGCATGATAATCCTTAGCTAGGGTCTGCCTTTGGTTTGGTTGGTTGCATTCTTTCCTACATTTATAGTCTTCATATATTTAATGTACTTAATAGGAAGATTTTTATTGACATAGGTTAAATATCCTAATTAATAGGTGATGTAACCTATTTTATTTTAACGAAATAATAAACAGGTTTTTAATTGGAGATTAGTAAGAATGAATCAAATTGCCCCTAAAGATATCTTGCGAACGCCTGAAGAGCGATTTTCAGTTCTGCCTAAATTTCCTTATATACCACATTATATTGATAACCTCCCTGGTTATGAAAATTTGCGGATGGCATATATAGATGAGGGGCCTAAAGATGCCGAAACTGTGTTTCTTTGCCTTCATGGCGAGCCGACTTGGAGCTACCTCTATCGCAAAATGCTTCCTGTGTTTACGCAAGCTGGTTGCCGCGTCATTGCACCGGATTTATTTGGGTTTGGACGTTCTGACAAACCGGTAGAGGATGCTGTCTATACATTTGATTTTCACAGAAACTCCATAATCCGTTTAATTGAGCATCTCGATCTCAATGGTGTGGCGTTAGTTATGCAGGACTGGGGCGGTATTATTGGGCTAACTTTGCCAATGGAAATGCCGGACCGTATTAATCGTCTTCTGGTTATGAATACAGTTATTCCGGTTGGGGAGCGCTTTTCAGATGGGTTTGATTTTTGGAAGGAATTTTGTGCCAACGCCCCAGAAATTCCAGTAGCCGGCCTTATTGCTGGTGATGCGTTATCGGAAATAGATATCATGGATGTGCTGGCTTATGATGCCCCTTTTCCAGATAATACTTACAAAGCAGGCGTTCGTGCTTTTCCGCAAAATGTGCCATGCGACCCGGGTATGGCAGGTATCGATCATGGACTTGCAGCTCGAGAATATTTATCGACAAAATGGTCCGGTGAGAGTTTTATGGCCATAGGTATGCGGGACTTTGTTTTGCACGAAGAGGTGCAAATGAAAACGGTACATCCATTTATCAAAGGATGTCCAACTCCGATGAAAGTTGAGGATGCAGCTCACTTTGTTCAAGAATATGGTGAACCTGTTGCCAAGGCGGCTTTGAAGCATTTTCGCCTGACGTAGTCGATATACTTCATAGCAAAGCTAAAACTACTCACGCTTAAAAATAATTAGAATCTTCATTGCGCAAATGGACAATAAAATGAACTCTTCCAAAGCTAAAAAAAATCAGTTTTATAGGAAGTTTAGCGATTGTGACATTCATGGTGTCTGCACCTGTCATCGCTCAAGTTTCAGACGAAATCATCGTAACCGCAGAGGATATATTGGCGTTTTAGGCACGATATAGTGCGTGTTTTATCTCGCGCTAGGGACCATAATCTTGCATATTTCGATATTGTTTATAAGGTCAATATAATAGGAGCCTAAAATGGATATTTACGAGCAGCACTACATTAATGGCCAATGGATCGACTCTATTGGAGGGACGACTCACCATGTTATTAATCCAGCGACTGAAGAACCTGTAACAAGAATCACCTTTGGTACGCCGGCCGATGTTGATGCAGCAGTCGTGGCTGCCAAAAATGCTCTAAGAACATTTCGTAACACAAGCCGGGAAGAAAGGGTAGCCTTGCTCGGGCGGATTGTCGAAGAGTATCAAAAGCGTATGCCAGACATTGTGCAATCCTTGGCCAATGAGCTTGGCGCACCTGTCAGCTTTGGCGAAGCTGCGCAAGGGCCGGCAGGGCTCGGTGCCTTTATAGGAACGATTGAAGCTTTAAAGTCATTTGAATTTGCTCAGCCCCAAGACAATTATGTGGCCATGTATGAGCCCGTTGGTGTTGTCGGTATGATAACACCGTGGAATTGGCCGCTTAACCAAATTGCGTTAAAAGT
>CAZZKV010000018.1:0-58244 GCA_964654665.1 uncultured Caulobacterales bacterium
TCTCCTTGCTTCCAGTTTTACCAAACAAGGTGTCTACAAAAGCTGGGGCACATCACACCGTCGTATTTCTTCGGCTTCTAGATATTGTGCAAATGTTTACGATGGCTTTCTTCATGGTTTTGAAAATTTGCTAATTCAGCCGTGATGGAAGGCACTCTTAAACGGGAGACTAATTTTTGATATCTATATATTGACCGCCCTGTTTTCACCGGCGTGATCAACTTTGATCATTTTTTCCGAAGATGTGTTTGCGGGCCTCATCGTAAAATATTGTCCGAATGGAAATTAAATGTATAGTTTAGCTATTATCGTACATCCTGAACAATCCTTTTTTGGTAATTCCCCATTTGACAGCACTTTAAACCCCCGCTATAGGCGCCCCAAACTCACGCGCAGTCAAATTGCGCTCTGAACTGTGCGACACCCTACGCTGGTTTAAACCGGACGGGACGATGCAGGCAGGGTCCTCGGGTCGATGTTATCATCCACCGGAGCTTTTTGGGTTATGCGCCAATTTTGGAGCCAAGCTTGTTTGAAGCTTTAGGAGATAGATTAACCGGTGTGTTTGATGGCCTAACAGGCCGTGGCGCGTTGTCGGAAAAAGATGTATCGGCGGCGATGCGCGAAATTCGTGTGGCACTGCTCGAAGCCGATGTCGCCTTACCGGTTGTCAAAGGTTTTATCACGAAAATTAAAGCCGAGGCTGTCGGTGAAAAAGTAATAAAATCTATAAAGCCCGGGCAACAGATTGTTAAAATCGTCCATGACGGCCTTGTTGATATGTTGGGCGGTGATACAGATGAAGCCCGCGCTGCCTCTGAGGTTAATTTAGCAGGGCGTCCGCCTATCGCTATTTTAATGGCAGGCCTTCAAGGTTCTGGTAAGACAACAACAACTGGAAAACTAGCGAAATTCCTAAAGGAAAAAGCCAAGAAAAAAATTCTACTGGCCTCGCTGGATACACGCCGACCCGCAGCCATGGAACAATTAGCTATTCTAGCCCAGCAAGTGGATGTCGGATTTCTACCCATTGTTGCGGGAGAAGATGCTGTCACTATTGCGAAACGGGCTATGGATCAAGGTGCCAAAGGCGGTTTTGATATTGTCTTTCTAGATACGGCGGGACGGACAACAATTGATGATGATCTTATGGCCGAGGTTGAAGCCATCGCAAAGGTGACAAACCCGATTGAAACTTTATTAGTTGCCGATAGTTTGACGGGTCAGGATGCGGTGGAAACGGCACGGCGTTTTCATACTCAGCTCCCTTTGACGGGGCTTGTCCTCACTCGGATTGACGGTGATGGCCGCGGTGGTGCCGCATTGTCCATGCGGGCTGTCACGGGCCTACCTATTAAGTTTCTAGGGACAGGTGAGAAGCTTTCCAATCTTGAAATGTTCGATGCCGAACGTCTGGCGGGCCGAATTTTAGGTCAAGGCGATATTGTCTCTTTGGTTGAAAAGGCCAGTGAAGTGCTCGATCAAAAAGATGCCGAGCGCATGGCCAAGAAAATGGAAAAAGGTACGTTCGATTTGGATGACCTTGGCAAACAACTTGGCCAAATGCAAAAAATGGGTGGTATGGGCGGTTTGATGAAGCTTATGCCAGGCATGGGGAAAATGAAAAAGCAGCTTGATGCAGCAGGCGGCATTGACGACAAATTACTTAAGCGCCAACAGGCTATTATTCTGTCTATGACGCCCCAAGAGCGTAAGAAACCAGAACTGTTGAAAGCTTCGCGCAAAAAACGGATTGCCGCAGGTTCGGGTATGAGCGTTCAGGAGGTTAATAAACTTTTGAAAATGCATCGCCAAATGTCAGATATGATGAAGAAAATGGGTAAAGGCGGCATGGCTAATATGATGGCGCAGATGGGCGGTATGCCCGGCATGCCAAAAGGTATGATGCCCAAAGGGAACAAAATGCCGAACACGGCTAATATGGATTCGGCAATGCTGGAAGAGATCAAACAACAAATGGCATCTGGAAAAATGCCAAAAGGATTACCCGGGCTGGGCGGTGCTAAACTACCTGGTTTGGGCGGTGGACTACCTGGTCTCGGAGGTAACCCCTTCGGGAAAAAGAAATAAACTGATTGCTAGATTAAAAGGAAAACTCATGGCTCTCAAAATTCGCTTGGCCCGTCACGGCGCTAAAAAACGCCCATTTTATCGTATTGTTATTGCCGATTCGCGTGCCCCGCGTGATGGTCGGTTCATCGAAATTGTTGGCCGTTATAACCCTATGCTGCCTAAAACGGCTGAAAATCGCGTTGAATTAGATGTTGAAAAAATAAAATCATGGCTTGGAAAGGGTGCACGGCCAACAGATCGTGTTGCTCGTTTTCTAGGTCAAGCTGGTCTATGGGAATGGAAAGCGGGTAATAACCCGAATAAAGGTAAGCCCGGAGCCAAAGCAGAACAGCTTTTGATTGAAAAGAAAGAGAAAGAAGAAGCACGAAAGGCGGCTGAAGAAGAAGCTAAACAAGCGGCTAAAGAGGCGAAAGATGCCGCTGATGCAGCGGTTAAAGAAGCCGAAGCGGCTGCAAAAGACGCTCCGGCAGAAGAGGAAGCTGTGCCTGCCGAAGATGCGACATCTGAAACCACCGCTGAGGAAAAAGAGGTTGAAGAATAAATACTTTAAGCTGTTACAAATATTAGCCGGGGTATTCCCCGGCTTTTTTTATGCGCACAATTAACACCTATCACTTTATATAAGGCGAGCCGTTTTTATGGTGCCACGGACGTTCCGGCATCTCACCGGGCGGCAAGTCCAAATCAACATCGGGATATTGGCAATGATCAATTTGTGGTTTACGTGTTCCAACTACTAAGAATGTAACAGCACTATTCGTTCGGTTTACAAGGTGATGACCATTACCATCCCCCGCCGGATGCGCGCAACTATCGCCAGGTAAGAGTTGGACCTCCCCATTATTGTCTATTAAAATAGGACTGCCAGATAAAATATAAATAAATTCATCTTCCGCACTATGATAATGGCGTTGTGATGCCCATGTTTCGCCTGCAGAAAGAGCCGGCGGTAAAGTTACATGGTTAGCACCGAATTGCGTTAATCCGCCTGCGTCTCCCAACCTTTGTGTCACCCGGCCAGAGCAAGGGATGCCAAGCTCTAGCGGATAGTTTGACCCGATGCTTATTGATACAGCTTTTGGATCAATTTTTGGCATTAATGTTCTGCTGATTTATTACCCATAATTTTATTCACAGCCGCTAACCCACCGGCCGCTGCATTCTCGCTAATGATTTCAGCTTCGCGTTGTGCCCATAGCCGTTTTTGATATTTATTCGATAGCACATCCGTGACAACTAAGACGCCAATAACTAGATAAAAGCTGGATTTGCTCATCGCATCAATCGTAAACCCAAAGAGTTTTAGATGCGCTAAATGGGCTCCTTCTGTAACCAATAAAACCCCGACAAGAAACAAGATAAACAGTCCTAGTACTTCATACATACGGTTCTTTTTAAGAAATTCCGTTACGGCGTCAGCCATGAAAATCATAGCTATTCCTGATAATACAACGGCAATCACCATGAGTGGCACCTGATAGGTTGTTGTCCCGTCTGCCGTTTTTTCAGAGGCAATGGCCATAGCCGATAAAATAGAGTCAAAAGAAAATACGAGGTTCATGACGACAATCATGGCGAGCGCCTTGCCAAAAGATGAACGCGAACTACCTTCACTATGTTCAATATGATCGACAACAAGCAGATGATTAATTTCTTTAACGGCCGTATAGATAATAAATGCCCCGCCGCCGAGCGTGACAATCGATTGCAACGTAAATTCACCCGATAAAACATTACCCCAATGTAAGTCAAAAAGCGGCTCTGCCAACACAGAAACGAGTTTCACAATAACTAATAATAACACAATACGGAAAACGACAGCAATCCCGATTCCTAATTTGCGAACCTTCTGAGCTTGTTTCGGGTCACCAACTTTATTGCTTTCAATGGCGATATACAGAAGATTATCAAAGCCTAATACCGCTTGCAGCATAATAAGCATAAAGAGTGTGAAGAAACTTTCGAGCGTTAAAAAATCAGCCATAAGGCCCCCCATAAATGTTTATGAAGGCTTTCCTAATCCGATTTGCCCTATGCCGTAAAGATCACAAATTACAATGCCGCACAGGTTTATTGTTTCATTGAAACAACACGCTGTGGGAATGGAATTTCTATTTTATTATTTTTAAGTGTCCGCCAGATAATAAATCCAACATCAGAGGTGAACTTGTTCGGGCCATCATCAACGCCCATGCACCAAAATTCAACGCACATTTCAATGGCGCTATCACCAAAACTGCGAAACTCTACACTTGGCAAGTCAGGTTCACTTAGCACATCGGGATGGGTTAAAACTGCGTCTCTAACCAATGGGACCAGTGCATCCAAATCCGTGTTATAGGCCACGCCGAAATCAACTTCATAGCGTTGGAGCGGACTATCGTGTGTCCAATTTTCATAGGCATTTTCAGTAAAAGAAGTATTGGGCACTATAATGTCTTTACCATCGGCTGTCATAACCGTTGTCGAACGCATATTAATCGCTTTAACACGCCCGAACTGGTCTCCTTCCATATTGACGAAATCGCCGACTTTCACAGAACGATCAAAAAGAATGATGAGGCCGGATACAAAATTAGCGGCAATGGGTTGTAACCCTAGGCCAATACCAAGTGAGAGGGCTGAAAAAATAACAACCAGACCGGACAGGGATATTCCCGCGGCGGTAAAAGCCAGTATGACAACAACGGCAAATAAAATAATCTGAAAAATTTTGGCAACAACTTCCCGTGTGGCCATATCCAATGTTTCTTGAGATCGAATGGCATCTTGGCCTTTGGTATTAGAAATATTGCCAAGTTTGAAAAATATTGATCCAAAAATAGCTAATTTAACAATGGTCATAGCGGAGATGGCTCCGTCACCATCCCCGAATTTCATATTATTGAGGCTTTGGGTTAAGTCATCATAATAACCAAAAACCATCAATAGGGCGAGCGGAATAATAATCCAGATTGCGAGTTTTTGAACCATATCATTGGTGACAAAAGTTTTAATAACGCGGTAAAGCAGGAAGACCACGGCCAAACCTTGGGCCAATTTCACTAGCCAATCTTGTCCGAGTAGTGGAATGTTTTTTAAGATAATCGCAAATAAGGCTAGTAAAGCGACCTGAATAGCGGCACGCAGAAAATCTCGTGACCGATAAATATAGTCGCGTACAATATATAATTTTACGTCTGCAGAAGGTGGATCCCGAAACAGAAAAACACGCTTAATAAGAGAGCGTGTCAAAAGTGGCGCCAAAAACCAAACGATCGCAATGGCCCCGAGTTGCGCCAAAAAGGATGGACTGGTTAGCCAGCCTATTATTTTCCTCAATAAATTTTCCGCTATCTGTTTTATAGTGTCAGGATTGGTTGGAAATAAACTTTTTTTGGCTGGCGGTGTATTTGCATCTTGCGGTATTTCAATATCGCTAGCCTTGTCACGTGCAGCTAAAACAGCGTTGACTAAAGCTTTGTCCGCCGCTTCTTTAGCTGCGATTGCCTCTTGAATTGTTGGATCATTTAAATCCAAATTACCTAATATATCAGGCTCTTTATCGGTTTCAGATTGTGATAAAGACGGGGTTTCGGCTTTATCCTGAGTTGCCGGCGTTTGTGTTGTGGTAGCTGTGCTAGAGTTTTCTGGCACCTGGGGCGTTTGCGCGAGTGTAGGCGTAGCCAATATAATTATTAAACCTATAACCATAATAATATGGTACAGGTTAGAAATTCGCTGCCACAACACGCTATCGCCCTCCTTAAAATTCGCTGTGTTTTATGACGTGTTAGCCCTTTTGTAAACGTGAAGATGGGTTAGATTAGGTTTATGAATAGGACTATTTTGACAATAATGTTGATGATTATCGCTTTCCTGAGTGTTCCAGCTTCAGGGCAGACGCCGTTAGCGGATATCCATACGAAAATTACGATGGATTACCCCGAGTTGTCTCACATTAAAGGGGATGATTTATATATGAGAATACTTTCCGGTGATTCTAACCTTGTTATTTTAGATACGCGGCCAGAACGGGAATTCAATGTCAGTCATATTCCTGGGGCTTTACAGATTGACCCAAACATGAATGCGGATGATTTTGCCGCGGTTTATAGCTCAGTTTTAACCGGTAATGATGTCGTTTTATATTGTTCAGTCGGGCGACGATCCTCACAGTTTGGAGAACGAGTAAAAGCCAGAGCCCGCGAAGCAGGAGCTGCAAAGGTCATGAACTTAGAAGGCGGTATTTTTGGGTGGCATAATGATGGACACCCACTTGAGAATGAAAATGGGGGCACAGTTTATGTGCATCCTTATAATTTCTTTTGGGGACGGTTAATTGAAAATAAAGACCGCATAAGCTACGTCCCCAAATCATCGGCTGAATAATGATTTTATTTGGCTCATAATTTACGTATAGCGCAACCAGACCTATTATATTTCAGAAGAGTATTATTATGCATACACCTACAAAAGTTGTTCTCGCTTATTCTGGCGGGCTGGATACATCGATTATCTTAAAGTGGCTGCAAGAAGAAAAAGGTTGTGAGGTTGTTACTTTTACGGCTGATTTAGGACAAGGTGAAGAATTAGAACCGGCGCGGCGCAAAGCCGAGGCGCAAGGTGTGAAAGAGATTTATATAGATGATCTACGGGAAGAATTTACGCGGGATTTTGTTTTTCCAATGTTTCGTGCAAATGCGCTTTATGAAGGGCTTTACTTGCTTGGTACATCCATTGCGCGTCCGTTGATTGCTAAACGCCAGATTGAAATTGCTCATGAAGTTGGCGCTGATGCAGTATGTCACGGCGCAACTGGTAAAGGCAATGACCAAGTACGTTTTGAACTCGGGTACTATGCTCTGGATCCGCAAATTAAAGTTATTGCGCCGTGGCGGGAATGGGATTTAAATTCGCGTACGAAACTGATTGAATATGCTGAAAAACATGGCATTGAAATTGCTACAGATAAACGCGGTGAAGCCCCTTTTTCGGTTGATGCTAATTTATTACACACATCATCTGAAGGTAAAGCTTTGGAAGACCCCAACGAGGAAGCCCCGGAATTTGTCTATCAGCGAACAATATCGCCCGAAGCCGCTCCTGATAAAGCGACCTATATAGAAATGGGATTCGAACGCGGCGACGCCGTTTCCATCAATGGTGTTGCGATGAGCCCGGCAACTTTGCTTACACGCCTTAATGAATTGGGGGGTGAAAATGGCATTGGCCGACTGGATTTGCTGGAAAACCGTTTTGTCGGTATGAAATCCCGTGGCATTTACGAAACTCCTGGCGGAACAATTTTACTCATGGCGCACAGGGGTATTGAACAAATAACAATGGATAAAGGTGCAGCACATCTTAAAGATGAGCTTATGCCGCGCTACGCTGAGCTGATTTATAATGGATTTTGGTTTAGTCCTGAACGCGATATGTTGCAGGCCGCAATTGATAAAAGTCAGGAAATGGTAACAGGAACGGTTCGCCTCAAGCTCTATAAGGGCAGTGTTACTATTGTGGGTCGTACATCCCCTTACTCGCTTTATTCTCAAGAACATGTCACCTTTGAAGAAGACGATGTTTACGATCAGGCCGATGCAGGTGGGTTCATTAAAATTAATGCTTTGCGTTTGCGTTTGTTAAAAGCACGCGATCGCAAGGCAGGTCGGAATGATTAAGGTTACGCTTGGTAGCCTAACCTTTTAAAATTTCTGTTAATGACCGGTTGATACTGGATATTATTTTTTACGTGGTCCTGGTTTTTTAGCGGGCGTACCGTCCTTTTTTAATCGTATACCGTCTTTATTCACAGAGCGTTTCGTTCCGGGCTTGGGCCCGCGTTTTTTGGGCGCAGTAGATGTTGTGGCCGGTGGTGTTTTCTTTTTTACCGTTTTATTTTTTGAACCCGTTGGTCGTCCGCGCCGTTTCGGAGCCGTTTCAGATTTTATTTGGGTTTTCGTAGCCTTTGTGACCGCTTTTTTATTTTTAGACCCGGCAGGGCGTCCGCGTTTATTGGGTGATTTGGTTATATCCGCTTTCCTCACAACATTATCTACAGAATCCTTAGCCCCATCAGTTGCATGACGTGTTTTTTCGACAGCTGTTTTCGTTGCGGCGCTGGCCTTTTCTCCAGCCGTTTTTGTCACTTCGCGCGCACGCGCGGCTGCCGCTTCGGCGGCTTTACGAGCTTCAGCCATAGGATCAATGTCAGCTGTTTCAGAACGCCCCCCATCAGGGGAAAGATTATTATTAATTCGGAAAACGGCCACGGCAATTTCGCATAAAAGCCGAAGGGTGACGAGTGTTAAGACAATTAATAGAAACCAATTAAAAAACCCGACAATTTTAGCGAGTGGTCCAAGCTTAATAGCACTAAGCGCTTCACTAAAGTAATTCATACCGGCGACAATGATGGCAAGCCAGTAAAAGGCAATAACCAATTTTTCTTTCATTAATTTATCAAAAGAGAAAAAGAAGTTGAGCAAATTTGACATAGGTGGCTCCAGAAGTTTTTTTCTTATGGATGGCCTAATTTACAATTAATTGCAAGTCTTCTGCTTTAGGGATTGATTGTTTCGGCGCTCATAACGGCTGAAGGTTGCGGTACAAATTCAATGACTTCGGCCTTGGAACGCAGATTGTCAATCTGTATGCGGCGATCTTTAAACGCCGGCATTTGCGTTTTAGCCAGCGGTTTACCCGATAATTGTGATAAACGACGAGGGTTTATTTTTTTGCCATTTAAATGGACTTCGTAATGCAAATGTGGCCCAGTTGAACGGCCTGTTGTCCCGACATACCCAATGACTTGATCTTGTTTTACATATTTTCCGGCTCGGACTCCGCGGGCAAAAGATTTCAAATGGGCATAAGCTGTTTTATATCCATCCGTATGACGGATACGAATATAGTTTCCATAGCCGCCATAACGATTGGCCCGCTCTACAGTACCAGATCCTGCTGCAAGAATAGGTGTGCCGCGGGGCGCGGCAAAGTCAACACCTGCGTGCATTTTACGATACCCAAGAATGGGGTGTTTACGGCGTCCATAGCTAGACGATAACCGCGCGCCATTAATTGGGGTTGCGCGCAATTTGCGTTTGGCTGTTTTCCCTTTGACGTCATAAAAATTTTCACGAGCTTTATTATCTGTGAATAGGTAATACTCCATTGTTTTCCCGCGTGGACTAAAACTTGTATAGAGTAAATCACCTGATTTTATAATTTGCCCCTTATGGTCACGCGCGACTTCGAAGAACATTTCAAAATTATCACCCGGTTGAATATCGCGTTGAAAATCGACGGAATATTCATAAATATTTGCAAATTGTTGAATAACTTTATCCGGAGCGCCAAGACGGCTTGCATCCAGATATAGGCTGTTTTGAATATCAGCCCGAACTGTTACGCGATCCATTTTGAATTCGGCGTCCACTATTTCTGCTGTGAAACTATCGCCCTGGGAGGCCACGAAGACTGTTTGATCTAAACTCGGTTTGAAAATCATATGAGACAGATTGCCAGCCTCAAAATATAAATTAAATACTTGTCCGGCGCGTAAATTGCGAGGTTTATACACATTTGCCATCGCCGTTGTAACTCGGTGACTTTTCTGGCCTGTTAACCCATTGCGTTGCAATAATGGGCCCAAATTGTCTCCGGGTTTTAGCGTAACAGATTTATGCGTTATCGATGGCATTAACTCATTCTCCAAAAAGAGATCATGGCGTGAAATGTCAATTGGATCTATTTTTGGTATGGCGGCTGTCGTGAATTCAGGTGTTGGCGTAGGGCCTCGCTGCGGTAAGATAGCTGCGCCGATTAATAGAGCGCCAAAACCAACCGCCAAAAAACGGAAACGGTTTTCTTTATAAAGGCGTGTATTACTCATGGAAAAGAAAGCTTTTAAACGAATAGCAAATTGATGCCCAATATGACCAGACCGGGCATCCAAAGAAGGGGTTTCACTATTTTTATCATTCATGGAAACAAATCTCAGCTAGGGTCATATTTCAATAGCAGCCCGCACCCTGCCGCTCATGTCCTTATCTTTCGTTAACGATAAGTCTTCAAGTGTAAAATTCACAACAAATTAATGGTGAACGACACCAAGAGCAGTTATGAGCAGAGAATGAATGCTGTTTCCGATGCACCAATGGTCATGCTTTCTATGAGAAAACAGGGCCATCGCCGCCGTATTTTACGTATTATCGGTTGGTTTTTGGCCTTGCTGCTTATCCTGCTGGCTATAACGGCCTTATGGGTCTGGTCGAACCGGTACACACTTTTAGAGAACATTGCTGAGGATATCTTCGCGAGTGAGGGGGTAAAGGCCGATTTATCAATTGACTATATTGATCGTAATCAGGCGGTTTTGAAAAATATTTCCTTAATAGCCAATGGTGAGCCTTTTTTTGAGGCAGAGATGATTACGGCTCATTATAATTGGCGTGATGCATTGAACGGACAAATGACCAAATTGATATTGGACGGGCCTAAAATTACGACAAAGCTTGATGCTCACGGCAATATTATTGAAGGATGGATTCCGCCAAATAATAGTACGGATAATCAAAAGGAGAAATTTAAAGCCCCACCTGATGGCATTATTATACGCGGCGGCGAAATTGACCTTAAAAGTCCCTATGGACAGGCCTTAGGGGCACTTGAAGGGTATTTTTACTCTAATGATGAATTTCAGGCGGATGTAGCACTTAAATCTGCGGCGGTTAAGTTTGAAGGTTTACAGGCTGATATTACAGGGAATTTTACAATCAAGCAGTCAGAGGGTCGGCTTAATATTCCATCAGTTTTAAATGTCCGGCACATAAATCATCCTCGATTGGACGGAACGGACGTTGTTTTAACAACCTCATTGAACATTGCTTTCACGGAAGACAGTTTTGATATTAAAGGACCGGTTTCTGCACATTTTGATACACTTAAATCTGATAGTTTTATGGGTCAAAACGGACAAGTTCAGTGGGATGGAGCTTTAGTCCTATCGCGTTCGGGTTTCGAACTTAATAAGGCGTTTGGAGACTGGGAGGTTCACGCGCGAACGCTCGCTATTATCAACCCCGATTTACAGGCAGATTTGGCACAAAAATTGACACTGTCCGAGATATTGAAAGCGACACCGATTACAGATGGTTTTAGTCCGTCACTCACACGGTCCCTGCATAAGATTATAGGCGGAAGCGCTATAACAGGTGCAGGGAAAATAGACTATGACCAACAAGATTTAAATATCTATTTAATATCGCCGGTTCAGTTTACCGCCGAACCATCTTTAATAATATACCCCGATAAAACTGATGCGCCGGCTTTTGTATTTGAGGTAGATACGCGTAAAGCCCAGATGAATTTTAACCTCGATATTACAGGTCAGCAGGCTTTATCCCTTTCCGATATGCGCTTGTCAGTGCAATCAGATAATAGGTTTCGTTTTATAGGGGTTGACCAGTTTTCTGCGAGAGCTCGTTCATATGAGACATGGACCGCTCGCCGCGACGCTATGTTATACCGTCTTGCTCCTTTCGATGCTGATATTAATTTTAAAACACAAAATGGTGTCCGCATAATAACTATGGAGGGAAAAATTGATTATAGCGGCCCTTTGCCGGGGGGGGTTACGGCAGGGTTGAAAACGGGCGGAACTATGAAGGCCCATATGACGGATACAGGTACAGATTTATATTATGCGCCTAGTTCATTCCCCCGTATTGCAATAGATAAGTGGGACACGCAAACGGGATGGATTGCGCATAATCTCGCTTTTGACTTGGATGGAACAGATAGATTAATGCGTAAAAATGACGACGGTCTTTTGATTGTGGCAGACCTCAAGGATATGTCCTTTGATCTGAGAAACCCTGAAGACGGTCATGCGCTACATTTTAACATGACCACATTGTCAGCCAAAGGTGAGATAGGCAAAGATCAATATTGGCAATTGAATGCTGCTGATACGCATATGACCTCCGATACCTTACCGGGACCGGGAACCAATATTTTCGCTGATTACGGAGCTTTAACCCTGCAGCGAGTTGAAGGTAAAGCAATTGAGTTTGATTTAACCTCGCCTAATGTGAAAGCGGAAACGCGAGCCATTCAGGCTAATAATATGTCCGTATCAATTTCAGGAACGCCTGATAATTTTATTTTGGATTATGATAAAGGGACGGCGCGTTTTCCAACCAATGAATTGCCTGAATTACCCGTGACCGGACAGGCCGTTTATACTGGCGGAGTGTGGCGCGGGAATGCGAAAACTTTTCTGCCTAAAGCCCCTGAAACGCCTGTCGATATTCTCTATACATTTCAAGATGGTATTGCTGAAGCTGATGTTTTGATTAATGAATTGTTTTTCACACCAAAAGGGTTGCAACCACAAACGCTTATTTCGGCCTTACGGGGTAAGATTGCTGATGTCTCTGGCCGTGCCGAGGCAAAGTTTTTTATACGTTATGAACCGGGTATGCCGCTTATTTCACATGGTAGTGCTTCTCTGGTTGATATGGCGATGGGAACTTTGCCGGGTCCGCTTTCGGGAATGAATACGCAATTAGAATTCAGTTCTCTCTTCCCATTGAAAACCCGGGGACGACAACACATGGCTTTAGATAATTTTGATCCGGGAATTCCGTTAGCAGATGGCGAAATCGAATTTGAAATTATTCCGGATGGAGCTAAAATATATTCCGCACAATGGCCACTTGGCAATGGTGCAATATCTCTGGACCCATTGATATGGCGCTATAGTGCAAAGGAAAACCGCGTAACCATGCGCATTATTGATGTAGCTTTAGGTGAATTTATCAAGACGCTTGGAGCGGGTAAATTAGATGCGACCGGTAATATTACTGGCGTTTTCCCAATTGTTATGCGCGGCATTGATGTGCGGGTTGAAGGTGGGCGGATTGATGTGAAAAATGGTGGTGTTATTCGCTATAAAGGGCCACGGTCTCCCAATTTACCGCAACAAGATAAAAATCGGGAAATCGTGCAAGAGGCCGTTAATTTATTTAGACAAATTTCAAAAGATAAAGATATAGCAGATGGCAACACAACCGATGGATCGGTTCAAATATCTGATTTAGCGTTCGATGCGTTGCGCGAGTTTAAGTATGATAAATTATGGGCCGCAGTGGATGGGCCTTTGGATGGATCAATTGATATTGGTTTAGTGTTTAATGGTTATAACAAACAGGTGCTTGGGGGGCAGCCTTTTACATTCGATGTTACATTACAGGGCGAGCTTTTAAATATT
The DNA here is from genome assembly GCA_964654665.1 of uncultured Caulobacterales bacterium. Taxonomy (GTDB): domain Bacteria; phylum Pseudomonadota; class Alphaproteobacteria; order Caulobacterales; family Maricaulaceae; genus CALCKU01. The sequence goes on from CAZZKV010000018.1 coordinate 13,352, forward strand.
TTGCGGAGTTTTAATCAAAGCCAATATATTGATCAGGCTATCTCTGAAAATAGGTTATCTAGACGCGCGGCCCAATTACCATAAAAAAGCACCCGAAAGGGTGCTATATTTTATCAACCGAGTAGAAAATTCTGGTCTACCGATTTACTCTGCTGCATCCACGGTTTCGGTTTCTGCTTTTTTTCGGGTAGGAGCTCGGCGTCGACGTTTTGGTTTCTCAGACTGGGCGTCACTGGCGTCACTTTCTATATCTAGTTGCGGTTCAATAACGTCTAATCCCGAATTGTCCGATTTATTCGTCTTTTGAGCTTCTTGATCCGTATTCTCTTCCGTAGATTTATTGCGTATACGTGGCGGGTAACGGCGCCCTTTATTGTTCTCGCGATTATTGTTCGAGTCATCGTCATTATTATTATCCCCGCGTTCAGCACGAGCTGCTTCGGCTTCTTCCCGAGCCGCCTGTTTGGCTTCTTCTTGTGCATTCATCACACGTAGATAGTGTTCGGCGTGTTGGCGTAAATTTTCAGCTTTAACTCGATTCCCTGAAGAAGCGGCATCCCGTGCCAAGGCAACATATTTATCGTGAACCTGTGTAGCCGAGCCGCGCACTTTTACATCGGGTCCACTGCTATCCATTTGGCGATTGCCATGGTTTTTATTATTATTCCGGCCTCGGCCGCGTTGGCGTTTCATAAAACGTCCTACCTTGTGATAGATTCCCGACATGTCTCACCACCCTTTGGTAGACCATTTTAATGTTCGGGTTGTGCAGGGCCATCGCTAATATCGATGCCTCTTACACTTTTTAAGTAGCAAATGTTTTGCCTGCTGCAAAGTCTTTTTTTAGAGAATTTTCTTAATAGGCATTGTAGCCCAAATAACCCGATCATGATTTGATAGATCTTTATGGCATGTAATATCTCTAAAGCCATTTGTAGTTAAAAGTGTAGTAACGCTGTCTTTTTGATCATATCCAATTTCTAAAGCTATGTGCCCTTTCGGTGTTAAATAAGCTGCGGCTTGTGCTGCAATTATACGGTAAGCCTCTAATCCATCATCACCGCCAGACAAGGCCAAGATTGGGTCAAAACAAGCGACCTCTTTTTGTAATACCGCCATAGCTTTACTATCAATATAAGGAGGGTTGGATATAATAAGATCATATTTATCCGTCACTTGGTTAAACCAATGACTCTGCGTAAATGCAACTCTATTGGTCAGTTCGAGTAAAGCCGCATTCTCACGGGCTGTTTTTATTGCATCGCGCGATATATCAGTTGCATGGGCCTGTATATGGGGGCATTCGGATAGTAAGGTTAGAATAATAGCGCCACTCCCTGTGCCCATATCAAGAACATTTGGTTTTTTTTTGGATTTTAATATTGGCACAGCTAAATCGATTAAGAGCTCTGTTTCCGGCCGTGGGGAGAGAACTTGCTGATTCACAATGAACTTGCGCCCATAAAATTCACGATAGCCTAAGATATAATCGATGGGCTCGCCCGATAAGCGGCGCTGGATATATTTTTTAAGAATATCAATGTCTTGAGAAGGTAACGGATCGGTCTCTTTTGCAATTAAGGCTGCGTGGTCAATGCCAGTAGCGGCCATAATTAACAGCCGAGCATCTAATTGCGGCGTATCGAAATCGGCGGCACGAAATAAACGCGTGATATGCAAATAGGCTGACTTTAAATCCAGTGCTTGAAATGAGTCAAAGCGAAGCCATAGATCAGGGAGTGATATCATGCCCCGCTTTAAACTGAGGGTTAAGAGGCTGCAACAGCCTCTTTGACAGCCATAACAATGGCTTTTGCATTAAAGGATTTATCAACTTTTTTCAAAACAGTTTGATCATCGATATCCACTAATAATAATTGCCCAGTTTTTACCTTTCCATTTAAATAGGTCTTGACAGCTTTACCTACGCCTGCGGCCTCTGCAGCTAGATAAAATTCATTATCATTTTTGGCCGTATAATCCAGTGTTACAAACTCTACAGTGTTAAATGGAATCATTTTTTGCGCTACCTTGACGGTTGGGTCGAGTACTTTGCAGCTCCCACACCAATCCGCGTAAATTAAAACCGCTTTTGTTTTCGCATTTGTAACTGTCTGCACAGTTGCAGTCGTGTCTTTAACAGATTGAGTTGATGTGTTTGCTTGGGAACAAGCCCCTAATATCATACTAATGGCGATAGTTGGCAAAATTAGATGGTTTTTCATAAAAATATCCTTTGCGGTATCGTAACACTGGCAGATTTAATTAGCCCTTCAATTTATTGTGATATTATAGCGGCAGTTTTAATATCTCTTCAATGCATGCTGTCAGTTTAGATAAATCACTGGTGCGCGATAGGCTATGATCGCCTGATTTAACCAGCGTGTAAGTCACATCTGTACTTTCCATCGCGTCAACGAGTTTACGAGAGTGTGAGGGCGGAACAATTGTGTCCATCCCGCCCTGCAGGATACGCACAGGGCCAGTAAAGTTAATTGGGCTATCTAATATTTGCCGGGTTCGGCCATCTTCTATGAGTGTTTGGCTATATTCATAAGGTTCGCCATAATCAGAGGGTTCAAAGACGCTACCAGTTTGTTCTAAGATTTTACGTTTATCGTCACTCCAGTTTTCCCATATTAATTTTTCTGTAAAATCTGGAGCCGGGGCGATGAGAACAAGTGCTTTTATGTGTTCTGGTCTGTCTAACGCAGCTAATATTGCCGCCCAGCCGCCCATAGAAGACCCAATTAATATAATCTTGCCTGTTGTTAAATCGTCAATAATTTGAACAATATCGCGGCTCCAGCGACTTATGGTACCATTGCGAAACTGTCCTGTGCTGGCCCCATGTCCAAAATAATCAAACCGAATATAACCATGGTTATTTTTTTGAGCCCAATTATGTAGATGAGTGGCTTTGCCGCCTTTCATGTCCGATTTTAAACCGCCGCACCAAATGAGGGTGGGGCTTGCGCCCATGTGGCGTTTATAAGCGATGGTTTCGTATTGGCTTCCTGCAAAACCGGGGGCTTGTAAAAACTCTCGCTTGTCCGTCATGGTAAAGGCTCTAATAAGGGCATATGAATATTTTGCAAATCGCGCCCGAACTTAATGCGGGAGGGGTAGAGCGTACAACCCTAGAAATTGCCGCTGCGCTTATTGATGAAGGCCATGGGGCTCATATTGGTAGTTCAGGTGGGCGGATGGAGCAGAAATTGATCACTATGGGGGGGCAGTTACATCGCTATAATGCAAGCAGTAAGAATATTTTGCATTTACTTGGGCATATTAAATATCTGAGTGCCATTATTCAACGCAACAATATTGATATTGTTCATGCCCGCTCGCGCGCACCAGCATGGGCTGCTTATTATGCTGCGCAGAAAATGCAGATAGGATTTATCACTACCTATCACGGGGTTTATAATGGTCAGTCTAAACTAAAACGGTTTTACAATAGTATTATGGCCCGTGGTGATTTTGTTATTGCAAATTCGCATTATACGGCGAATCATATTTCCCAGACGCATGGCGTGCCTGATGAGCGTATTCGTATTATTCCGCGCGGCGTTGATTTATCCCATTTTACGGAAACAGTACCCCAAGGCCGGATAGATAAAATTCGGGCTCATTGGCGGGCATTTGGCCTTTTGCCTCTTGATCATACTATTCTGTTGCTGCCTGGACGCTTAACACGCTGGAAAGGACAATTAGATGCGATTCAAGCCATGCAAGGGATAAGCGGCGTGACATTGGTTCTGCAAGGCGATGAGCAGGGCCGGACCCAATATATGCAAGAATTGCAGCGCGCAATTGCGCACTATGCCCCAGAGGCAGTTATTATCGCCCCGCACCATATAGACATGCCCGCCGCCTATAGCGCCGCGGATATGGTTCTCTCCGCATCCACAGACCCAGAAGCTTTCGGCCGAGTTACAGCCGAAGCTTGCGCGATGGGGCGATATACAATTGCTACGGCCCATGGGGGTTCGGTTGAAATTTTACGAAACGGCCAATTGGGCACGCTTATTCGCCCGGGTGATCCTCATGTCATGCGTTCAGCTATACGAATGGGTCGCGATTTGGGGCCGAAAGGGCGCGCTGTTAAGAGCCAAGAAGCTAAACATATTATTCGAAAGCAATACCCTATAACGGAAATGTGCCGCAAAACTCTCTCTGTTTATAAAGACCGGCTTAAGGTAAAACTCTGAAAGGGTGATTTGACGCTTGAAAATTCTCTTTTACTATCGCATATTCCTTGTTTCACGATGAACTGCTTAAGGAGATATTGGCATCGCTAGACGACCCCTCGCTGCGCCCCCCAAAAATAAAGGGCCACGCATCAACCGGGATATCACATCCCCCACTGTCCTTCTCATTACAGAAACCGGCGAAAAGCGCGGCAAAGTCTCGATCGATGAAGCCTTAGCGGCTGCCGCGGCTGCAGGACTTGATTTGGTAGAAGTGGCACCCAATCCGGAAGCACCGGTTGTTAAAATTTTGGACTATGGAAAAGTTCGGTTTGAAAATCAAAAGAAGAAGGCCGCCGCCAGAAAACGCCAAAAAACGCAAGATGTTAAAGAAATCAAAATGCGTCCTAATATTGATACGCATGATTATCAGGTCAAAGCCAAGGCTATGACCCGGTTTTTTGAACGTGGCGATAAGGTTAAGGTAACAATCCGGTTTCGGGGACGCGAAATGGCCCATATGGATCGTGGTACAAATTTACTTAACCGTGTCAAAGAAGATTTCGAAGATTTGGCTAAAGTTGAGTTTGAACCTAAAACTGAAGGCAGGCTTATGACCATGGTTCTGGCGCCGCGCTAACATCCTTTACTACCGCCACTACCGACTTATATAGGAAAAGAGGCTGATATGATGATCAAAGCCTCTATATTAACATTCAGACGATAAAAAAACGGGCCGACACCGTTCCTGTCGACCCGTTTATTGGCTTTACTGCATATGGGCTGGGGGCTAACAAAGCAGTATATCCTATTTTGAGGGGAAGTGGGAAGAACTCTTACATACCCTCAAAATCACTAAATCACAGCGAACATGACAGAAACCATGCTCTATCATGACAAAACTGCAATAAAGCCAATGTCTTGGTTAAAAATCAGAAAAAAGACGGTACTTATAAAGCACCGCCAGTTTGAAGGGGGATCTCTGGAAGACCAGAGATTTTAACCTGTATCATAGTGACTATGAACGTTTGATGACAATACAATGACACTTTGATTGTTATTCCTAACTATAAAAAAATGGCCGGACAAGCCGGCCTGAAGATATAAAGAGAGACAACAAGCGTAATACGCTGTTGATAAAATTAATAGTTCATTTGGCCTGAACGTAATCTGAATGTATGGAATATGAACAGATATGATCGTCTCAACCTGAAGGACAGCCATGAGTGATAATTCTCATATAGCTAAATTTGATTTACAGCTTATATCTGTTACCCCATTTGCCCAGAATTGTAGTTTGTTGTGGGATACGGTTTCAATGGATGGGATTGTGGTTGATCCAGGTGGGGAGCCTGATAAAATTATAGCCGCTGCCGATCAGTTAGGTGTCACGATTAAGGAAATTTGGCTAACTCATGGGCACTTGGATCATGCGGGCGGCGCGCAGGACATTCGGGATAAATTAAACATAACGGTGATTGGGCCACATAAAGATGATCAATTCTGGATGGATGATATTGAAAAACATTGGGCGAATTACGGGCACAAAAATATGGGTAAGAATATTGTACCTGATCGCTATTTGAACGATGGGGATGTACTAACCCTCAGCGGAATAAAGTTTTATGTTGCTCACACCCCCGGTCATACACCAGGGCATGTTGTTATTTATAATCAAGACTTGAAAATAGCTTTTGTTGGTGATGTCTTGTTTCGTGGCTCTATTGGCAGGACTGATTTCCCGAAGAGTAATCATCAAGATCTTATTGATTCTATCTGTAATAAATTGTGGCCATTGGGTCATGATATGCGCTTTGTACCCGGTCATGGTCCGATGAGTACATTTGGCGCCGAACGGGCAGATAATCCTTTTGTTGGTGATGATGTAATACAGTCGGAGAATGGCACAACTGCACCTAACAATTCTGGTGTTATGTAAAAGAATTGTATTATGACTGATATTTCACTTTTTTTGCTGCCAGTATTCATGGTGTAGATATGTCAATGCTAGTAATATAACTTGTTTGAAGGAGTGCATTGCTAATGAAATTAACGGCCGCATTACGGGTAAAGATTTTTGTTTTGATAACAATTTTGATGGGCAGTGTCATAACTTTTGCTAAGGCACAAACGGTTCATAATATAACACCTGCGGACAATGAATTTAAAGATAGTGCATGGGACCTTCCGCTCGTGCCAAATGATGCAACCGTTTTTAATTTTGATTTAAAGGGATATGTTTTCGGCCTACGGATGATACGGGCACAATATAACGGGTTTTACACAAATGACAGCTATGCTGTTCGTTCAAAGCTTAAGACATCGGGGCTGGGTGCTCTTTTAAAAAAACTGCAAATATGGTCGGTGACAACCGGTATAAAAACCCCTTCGGATTTACGTCCAGTTACGCATGTTCAGCAAAATTTGGATAAAAAAAACCGGCGCGTCGAGATAGGATATGATTATGAAATCGATAGTATTACTGTCAAAATTAACCCCCGGCTTGGTTCACAAGGTAAGCCACCCGCCAGTCCTATAGAACGGTTTAGCGCAGATGATACGCTTTCGGCTGTTTTGAACCTTATGATGCGCGGCGGAGCTTTGGCCGGAGAGGTTTGCAAAGGCAGCATCCGTGTTTTTGACAGTAAGCAACATTATAATTTACGAATGGAGCAGGCTGGCACAAAAAAAATAAGATATCATGGGAAAAAACATCAAACATTACGATGCCAATTGTATTACGAACCGATTAGTGGGTTTGATCCTGAAGATCTGCCGAATGATAAAGAACAATCAACGCCTGTAAAAGTCTATTATTTGCAAGACGCCCATTCGGGGCTTTATGTACCTATTCGGTTCACCTATGCGATTAGTGGGTTTAAAGCTGTTATTAAAGTTAATGATATGGAAATTGGCGGGCAGCGTGTATTTTAATGCCTGCGGTTTATAGAGAAGTCTAATTTTGGCGCCGCCACGCTGGGGCTGCGCTTGGAATACCAAACATATAGCCCTGAAGATAATCAACTCCGAGCCGCAATAATAGGTCAGCATCTTCTTGGCTATTGACCATTTCAGCAACGGTTTTGACTCCGAATGTCTGCGCTAAATCAACCATCATACGAACAAATGTTTGTTTATGCGGTGTGAAAGATAAATCCTGAATAAAACTTCCATCAATTTTTATAGCATCTGCTTCTATGGCCATAAGATTTTGAAAGGTTGTATAACCCGACCCAAAATCATCAATGGCAAAACTGACGCCAAGCGCCCGTGCGGCTACGGAAAACCGGCTTGCCATTGTTGGGTCTTCTAAGGCCACAGTTTCTGTTAGCTCTAATGTCACGCGTTTGGTTGCCGGACCTAATCCTTTAAGAGCGGCCAGATAATCATCTGCCGCGTTACTATCTTTAACTGTCGCTGCAGACACATTCAGGGCTAAATGAATATCGGACGAGCGCAGTAATGTTTCTCCTGCCAATTCCAAGGCCCGGCGGTCCAGCAAATGTACGAGACCTAATGTTTCTGCGGCCATAATGAATTCACCAGCCGGCGTAATTTCACCATCCAGACGTTTAAGCCGTAACAAGCACTCATAGTGATGTAGCGCGCGGGATCGGGCTTCAACAATTGGTTGATAGGCAATAGAAATACGGCGCTCATTCAGGGCCCTGAGAATGTCATCAGGCGTGTAATTACGCTTGTTACGCCGCTCACTAACACCAAGCTCTTTAGTCTCAATATCTTTATTATAGAGGAGAAAGGGTTGATGGTTGTTTTTGGCATAAATTAACGCGATATGTGTTTGATCTAAAATAGCATCTGGTGACGCGGATGCATCTGTTACGCTTGTGGCTGAACACACAAATTCCGCATAAAGATGACCATGGGGGGAGATATAAGGTTCGTCAGATAAAACCTCCATTAACCGCTTAGCAATGTCTTCCATGTCTTCGGCCAAGACTTCATTAAGCGCCATGCCAAAGCTGGTCCCTGATATTCGAGCTACGTGGTCTGGTGTACGAATGATCGACCTTAGTCGTTTATAAATATTTTTGAGCAGAAGATCACCAATGTCATAACCGTAAGCGGTATTTACATCCTCAAGATTTGATAGCTGTAACCGTAGAACAGCCGCTGGACGTTTATACCGATCTGCTATCCCGCTTAATTGTTGAATATTCGTGCGAAATCGTGCTGCATTCCACGCGCCTGTTAATTCGTCATGGCTGGCCAAATAAGCCGCTTTATTCAGGGCAGTTCTCTCGGCTTGGGTATCTTTCAACACGGCCGTAATTTGGCCCTCAGTGCTTTCGTGCGGGCGTCCCCGTTCTTCTACCCATATAGTGGACCCATCGCGGGTTAATATTTCATAGGAAATAGCATAACGGGCACCAGGCCATGACAAACTGCCAAGAGCTTTGCGTCGTCGACGGGCGGCTGTACCAATAAGACACCGTTCATAAGCGGCTAGATTATCGGGTAAATCATCAGGTTGGCACCGTAAAATATGGCAAGCTAGTTCTGGGTAAGCCCAATGTATATGTCCATGAGGCATTAGGGTTAGTGGTACAGCGCCGAGCAGGGCAAAAGCAGCATAATTTGCCTGACGATCTATTGTCTCAGGGTTTTGGAACGCAGACGGGTGTATAGATACTATATCAGCCATAGCATCAATATAGGAAACAAAACTTAAAATTGTATATACTGTGTGTCAGCTTAATCTCCAAAACTATCAGAAACTGCGAAATCTCGTCGTGCGCTGGCAATTGTCACCATAAAGCCAGCCATGACATCAAGCAAACACATGAGTGTAATAAGAAAGAAAACTGATGTGGCAAAGGCCCCGAACATTAGGAATTCGACAAGACAAATAATGAATAACACCATAGAGAAGGCATGATTCATAATTGCTGCTCGGCCAAAACCGGTTGATTTGAGGAGTTCAAAAAATAATAGCAATAATGTACCCATAATCAAAACATGGCCAGGTGTAATGTCCCAAACTGCACCAGAGGCCATTGTAATATTGGCAAAATCTTTATCCAGATGTTCACGCACATATTGCGGTGTAGTAAAGGCAGCACCACCCCAGGCAATTACATTATAAACCACGACAGGAATGGTTAGCAGAGGGAAGATTGTGAAAATTTTCATACGCTTTTACCTGCAAAAGGTTTTAAATGTGGCGTCTTCGAATCACCGTTACTGTGATACTATCCCGCTTTCGCTGGCAAAAGGTTAATGTATATTAAAGTTCGTCCCAGCCCTGTGGATTACGCGAGCGCCGATTAAGCCACATCACACCACGTAAGTCAGCGATTGATACCATAAGTCGGCCGAAATTTGTATATTTTGACACACCAAACTCGCGATGACGATGCCCAACATCGGCAAATTCGCACAGATAGCCTTCTCGTAGCATCAAAGCAGGAATATAACGGTGAATATGATCAAAGTAAGGAAGCTGTAAAAAAGCATCCCGCGAAAAAACTTTTAACCCGCACCCTGTATCATCGGCGGCATCATTCAACAGGCGTTTACGCACACCATTTCCAATGCGCGATGCCACTCTTTTAGCCACACTGTCTTGGCGTTTGGCTCGGCGACCACCTATAAGACCTAGTTTTTTTGGTGCATCAGATCGCGTCATTTGTGCAAATAATGCGGGGATATCCGCGGGGTCATTTTGGCCATCCCCATCAAGTGTTGCAATGATACATGCCTTCGCAGCCATAATACCAGTTCGCATGCTACGAGACTGCCCGGCATTTTTTTTGTGCCCCAAAACGCGTAAGTTCGGATAGTGCGTTTTAAGGCTCGTTAAGACCGACCGAGTCTCATCTGTGCTGGCGTCATCAATAAATACCATTTCATAGTGTGTGCCTGATAGAGCTGTATCTATTTCGCCAACTAGTTTTGTGACATTTTCGGCCTCATTATAAACGGGTACAACAACAGATATATTTGGTAATTTAACCATAAGGCTGCTTTGACGCTTTACACATGATTTGGCAAGTCTCTCATGTTTTTCTGTATTTGAATATGAAGAAAAGATTACGTCAATGAAACCGTATTTACCCGGTTGGCGGTTGATATTTTAGTATAACAACATGATACTATTAAATAACTATAATCCTTCATAAATGATAGGGCTATAAGGCTTTCGTTTCCAAAGAGGCTAGGGTAAACAGCCTTATGAAAACTATCGATCTTAATGCAGATTTAGGCGAAGCTGATACGCCGGATTGGCGTAAGGCTGAGCAGGATATTCTGACATATATCAGTTCGGCCAATATTGCCTGCGGTGGCCATAGGGGGAACCATGACAGTATGACACAAATGGTCATGGCCTGCCGGGATGCTAATGTGACGATCGGGGCGCATCCAGCCTATCCAGATTCGAGCAATTTTGGGCGTCGATCTTTTATTTTAGGGGCAGATATTTCAGCAAAAGGTTTGTACGTTACATTAACCGCTCAGATCACAGACCTTATGGCCATTGCTGCGCAGCATAATACTGAGCTTCGCTATGTAAAACCCCATGGCGCGCTTTATAATGATGCTGTGATTGATCGTGAAAAAGCCGACATTATTGCACGAGTTATTTATGATATTGATCCTCGTCTTATATTTATGGGCGGTCCAAAATCTGAAATGAGCGTCGCGGCTAAAGCCTATGGTCTTAGATTTATTGCCGAAGGGTTTATTGATCGCCGCTATACGGATGATGGACACTTACAATCGCGTGCGATTGAGGGGGCTGTTATAGATAATCAATCAGGCCGTATGGCACAATTAAAGCAATTGATAACGGCAGGTACAGTGACAACAATATCTGGCAATTCGCTCGTGATTGCGGCGCACTCGCTGTGTTTACATGGGGATAGTGCGGGCGCGATTGATACGGCGCGTCGTGCCCGCCGCGTTATTGAAGCGGCTGGATTTGAGATACGAGCCTTTGCATGAGTGGGGCAATACCATTGCCGACTTTACAAGATTATGGGGATAGAGGTATTCTTATCCATTATGAGACACTTGGATATAATGATGCCGTCATGACGGTTATCCAGTCATTAGCTGACCGATTTTTGGCACAAACTTTCTGGCACGATATTATTCCGGCCTACCATAGCCTGCTTATAACATTTGATAGCCAGACTTTGTCGTTAACCAAGGCTCGTCGCATAATCACAGCAGAACTATCAAAACATACACATATAAATAAACCCGGAAAACGTGTTGACATACCCATCGTTTACGGCGGAATTTATGGCCCTGATATGGCAACTATCAGCAATAATAATGGACTATCGGAGGATGAAATTATCACCTTGCATAGTGGTCAGGATTATCGTCTTTGTATGTTGGGTTTTATACCCGGTTTTGCCTTTTTGTCCGAAGCCCCTAAAGCCTTACATCATCCGCGCCATCGGACGCCGCGCCGACAGGTTCCGGCGGGTTCAGTCGGTATCGCAGGGTGGCAAACGGGGATATATGGATTGCCTAGTCCTGGCGGATGGCAAATTATAGGCCGCACGCCGCTTGTAATGTTTGATAGTCAGCGTGACCCACTTTCTCTTATTTCGCCTGGTGATACGGTTCGGTTTATCCCGTCGAGCGCGGAGGTTTTTGTGTGATTACGGTTTTAAATGGAGGAACTCAAAGCTTGATAATGGATGCAGGTCGGCCCGGTTATCGGCATCAGGGTATCCCGGGCGGTGGGGCTGCCGATCATCTCAATTTTGCGCTTGCTAATTGGCTTGTTGGTAATCCGTGGAATACTTCAGCTATTGAAGTTGCTATTGGAGGTCTGCATTTACGGTTTCAATCGGACACGCAGATTGCTTTAACAGGCGCACAAACTTGGGCCCAAATCAATGGGCAAAATGTTCTATATAATACTGCTATTAAAGTTAAAGCTGGCGATATATTAACCCTCAGTTTTGCGCGGGATGGATGCCGCAGCTATATAGCGATTAAGGGCGGGCTTCTTGCTGATATATGCCTAGGTAGTTACTCCACCTATATACCGGCAGCTTTCGGAGGTTATAAAGGTCGCGCGCTAAAAGTTGGTGATTGTTTGCACTGTGGGCCCCACAACGCAGAAGTATCGCAAACTTTGCCGCCCGGATATGCTCCGCGCCTTGCCCGTCATATTGTTTTGCGTGCGCGGCCTGCGCCAGAATGGGATAGATTATCACTTGCATCCAAACGGTATATTTTCACTAGCCCCTTTATTGCCAGCAGTGATACGGATCGTATGGGGTGTCGGTTACGCGGAGATAAACTTAAGACTGACAACCCGGTTTCCATGACCAGCTCTCCTTTGCTTCCCGGTACATTACAAGTTCCGCCTGATGGTCACCCCATTCTTGCGTTGTCGGATGCTCATTGCACAGGTGGTTATCCGCGAGCTTTACAAATCATCCAGGCTGACCTTTGGCTTTTAGGACAAATCGCGCCCGGATCATATATAAGCTTTCGGCGCTGTTTTGCAGAAGAAGCCCCAAAAATATTATCACGCCGGAATGCTTTTTACGGAGGGTTGATCCCCGGATTTTCCTTTTAATTATGGTAGCCCGTAAACCCTATATTTTATTGGATGATCAACAGACATATAGTCAGCGGTTATATGAAAACCCGTCAGACATCATTCGGGTTGATAACCCGAATGATGTAGAGGCTGGATTTGCAAAATTACAAAAAGCCCATGAAGCCGGAGCCTATATCGCCGGATATTGTTCCTATGAACTCGCTTATATTATTGAACCGATAATGCGTTCGCTTTTACCAGAAAACCGTAGCATCCCTCTTATGGAATTTGGCCTTTTTAGCGCTCCACCAAAAAAACAGGTTGCAGCTGAGCACCTATATTCTGCAAATCGCCCGACATTTGAATTAAAACCTGGTTGGTCATTTGAACAATACCGCAAACGATTTAATCGGCATCTTGACTATATGCGAGCTGGGGATGTTTATCAAATCAATCTGACCTTCCCCATGTTTGGATATTATGATGGAGATATTGGCGAACTTTACGCTATGTTGCGTCATCGCCAAGCTGGACGTTACGGCGGTATAATAGCCTTGGGAGAGACTGAAATAATGTCTTTATCACCAGAGCTTTTTTATAAGTTGGATGGATGCAATATTTCCATGAAACCTATGAAAGGAACCCGGAAACGATTACTTGGCGCCCGCGCCGATAAAGCGATGGGTGAGTCTATGCTCAAAGACGAAAAATCCATGGCTGAAAATTTAATGATTGTTGATTTATTACGCAATGACATCTCACGCATTGCTGAAACAGGCAGTGTTCAGGTGCCTGAATTATTTACCTTGGAAACATATGATACTCTACATCAGATGACATCACGTATAGAGGCGCGTATTAAAAATGATACTGTGTTTAAAGATATTATAAATAGTCTTTTCCCTTGCGGGTCGGTAACAGGCGCTCCGAAAATCCGAGCTATGGAAATTATACGAGAACTTGAGGATGAGCCGCGGGGGGCATATTGCGGGGCCATAGGTTATATTGACCCCCCGGGTAATAATGGCAGTCACAAACACTGTTTTAATGTCGCTATTCGGAGTTTAACTCTAAACAAAACTGCGGTGACATATTCTGTGGGAAGCGGAGTTGTTCTTGATAGTGTAGCTGAGGATGAATATGCGGAATGTCTGCTAAAAGCTGACATCATAAAACCGCAAGAAGAACGGTTTATAGAAACTTTTCGCTGGGAACCCGATAGCGGATTTATTCGGATAGAGGCGCATTTGGCGCGATTAATGCAATCCGTACCAAAGCTTGATAAAGATATAACCCTTAAGGCTCTTACCGATGCAATCCGTCGAAAACGTAAGGCGCAATGTATTCGGTTAACCGCTAACAAGAATGGCGATATTGATGTAACTGCGAAGCGGTTGGCAAACCTCAAAACACCCGTTAAAATCATGCTTTCGCGCTTCGCACTCACACCATCTTTACAAACTATTGGTGCCAAGACCAACCGCCGGCAATTTTATGATGGTGAGCGCCGTCGTATAGGCTATCTTTCAGGCGCTGATGAAGTTGTTTTTGTCAATTCAAAAAACGAGATTTGTGAAGGGTCTTTTACGTCGATTTTTATGCAGTGTGGAGACCAGATTTTAACGCCGGACTTATCTTGTGGGCTATTACCGGGTATTTTGCGCGCAGAATTAATTAAAACGGGAAAAGTTAAAGAGGCACTGATTACACTGGATGACATGCAGCGCGCGCGCGCTATTTATGTTGGTAATTCTCTCAGGGGCTTAATGGAAGCCCGTTTTCTTCAAGACATCCCTATTTGACAATTTAATAGTTTTCTTCTTATCGAGACATCATATTTTATATTGTCGCCGCAGAAGATAGCCTTATAATCAACCTATGAGCGATAAGCTAATTCGTGTTTCTTATATTAGGAAAGCCATTTTATTCTGGATATTCTCAGCTTTTGGGTATAGCGCCATTCTAGTAGCGCAGACAATAGATAAGCGCCGTGATTTTAACGAAGCTTTTCGCGCAATAAAACGTAATCAATTATATCAATTTGATTTACCACCAACTGAACCTATCCCTGATACTCCCCGATGGGTGAAAGCTTTGGCTGAAGTAATCAATGCTTTGAGTCCACTTTTTAAAGTTATTTTCTATTTGGGGATTGCGGTAATCATTATTTTTACCGCTTATTTCATTATAACAGAAGTGCTAAAAATTCGATTTAATCGGGAAGATAATCATGAAGATATATTAAATCCAATGGTGCCATTATATGCGCCGGATGAAGTTGAGGCCCGTATTTTGTTGGAAGATATCGACAAATTAGCCGCCGAAGGCCGGTATTCTGAAGCTATCCACACACTATTATTTCGGTCTATTCAGGATGTTGATAAAAAAAGACCTGGCTGTATTCGCAGCTCGCTGACATCGCGTGAAATTAGCCAACTTGATATATTAACACCGAAAACACGGGAAACCTTTTCTCTTATTGGACAGATTGTCGAAGCGGGTTTTTTTGCTGGATGTCAATTAAATCAAGCTGATTTCGATAACTGCCGTGCTGCCTATCAAAACTTTACAGCCCCGCAGGCGTGGGGCGTGGAATAAATATGCGGCCAAAAAATATATTAGCGGGACGCGAGCCCCACTCTGATACGCCCTTATTAATACAACCAGTTTTTATAGTTGGCATAGTGATTACGAGTCTGTTTGCTTTTGCCGCATTTATTACCTTATTGGGTTATGCAGGTGATTTTCGGAAAAATAGTAACCGCGGTGCCCATGGCTATTCGACGTCTGCTATAGGGTATGCCGCTTTTGGTGAATTGGTAAAGTCCCAAGGCTGGATTGTGGATTATAGTCGCAGCCAAAATATGGTAAATACCCGTAGCCGCCAAACACTACAAATCATTAGCTTCACCGACATCCCGCGCAATAAAAGTCTGGATGAATTTAACTTCAATTATCCCACATTACTGATTTTACCTAAATGGAATGTCACCACCATGCCTGAGAAACAGGGATGGGTTCGCCAATCTCAAGGCGCAAAATTCGTTGATTTAGATGCTTTATCCAAAGCTCTTGCACCGATTATCGGGGAAACTAATATTGAGCGCAAATTAGCTGCGGTGTATAAGGCTTCAATAAGCGGCCCGATTGATGCTGGTTCAGAAGAAACGGTTTCCTTTGATAAGTTACAATTCATATCGGGTGAAAAAATCAATAGAGTGTGGTCACTTGATGGTAATCCGATATTAGTTAACGTCGAAGGCCTCTCCCTTTATATTTTAAGTGATCCTGATTTTATAAATACAATGGGACTGAATACTCGCGGGAGAGCTCGACTTGCACAAGACCTTATTATTAGCATCATGGATATGGAACAATTAAATCAAAGGCGGATTGTCTTTGATTTAACATTACATGGGTTTGGTAGCAAACAAAACATTGTTAAACTCATGACTCAGCCCCCTTTTTTAGCATCAACACTCTGTTTGATTGCCGCTGGATTTTTGATGGTATGGCAAGCCTTTGTGCGGTTTGGAACGCCGACACCAAAAGAGCAGACTTACACATTAGGCAAATTAAGCCTCGTGGATAATGGCGCGCATATTATTGAAATTGCTGGACGTCAAACCCGTATGGCAATACCGGTGCGCGATGTATATTATCGGCAGTTCAAGAAAGATTTTTCGCGATCTTCCCTGACGCATATAGATATAAGTCACATGATAGACCGGCAAAGTCAGCGGAAAAATATAGATAATCGCTGGCCCGGTATAGAGGCCCAGCTAATGCATACCCCCTCTTCGGCTGCGTTGTTGAAAGCAGCTCAAGACCTTTTTGATTTCAAACAGGAACTACTAAAATGAACATAACAGAGATCGGTGATTTAGCTGATAATATACGCGCCGAAATTAGCAAGGCTATAATTGGACAAACGGATACGATTGATATTTTACTTACAGCACTATTCTCTGGTGGACATGTTTTACTTGAAGGTGTTCCGGGTACAGCCAAAACATTTTTAGCCCAAACCTTCGCTCAGGTTCTCAAACTTGATTTCGGCCGCATCCAATTTACGCCTGACCTCATGCCTGGTGATCTTATTGGGACTAATTTGTTTAATTTTCAAAGCAATGATTTTTCACTCGTTAAAGGGCCGATTTTTTGTGATCTTTTATTGGCGGACGAAATTAACCGAACTCCGCCTAAAACGCAGGCGGCTTTGTTGGAAGCCATGCAAGAACGCCGTGTTACTATTGACGGCACTGGCTATGATTTGGGCACGCAATTTATGGTTATCGCGACGCAAAACCCAATTGAGCAACAAGGCACCTATCCGTTGCCAGAGGCTCAGCTTGACCGGTTTATATTTAAACATGTCCTCGGATATCCCACGCGTGAAGATGAAATTGATATTGTCCGACGCCATGGCAGCCATATTGGATCAGCTTCACCTGTTGCTATGGGGGTTAAACCTATCGTTACTCGGGCTGTAATGCAAAGCGCCATTAAAACTGTTGCAGCGGTGACGTTATCTCGAGATGTGATTGTTTATGTTGTTGATCTCGTGCGTGCTACACGGGACAATTCGCTTTTTGAAAATGGAGCGTCGCCGCGCGCAGCCGCAATGATTGCTGCGGCTGCAAGAGCCCATGCTGTTTTGGATGGACGGGATTATGTTATTCCAGATGATGTAAAAGCTATTGCTCTACCAGCACTGCGTCACCGCGCTATTTTATCCCCTGTTGCGGAGATTGAAGGCCAATCAACCGATATAATAATCCGGCAGATTATCGACCAAACCGAAGCCCCACGGTAAGATGATAAGATACGCTTTCAACCAATTATGATTTATCCAACCCCAAAAGCTGTATTGATTATGATGGCAGGGTTGCCAGTAACATTACTGTTAACGATGTTAGCCCCCGGACTTTGGGCCTTTGGTGCCTTGTGGATTGCGCTCATCGTTGGAATAATGACATTAGATATAGTATTAACGGCGCCGGGCGATAGGCTTGAGGTAAAGGCACATATTCCGACTCAAGCCTATATCGGTGATGAGATAAATATCCGTTTTGATTTATCGTGCATCCGAGCAGAACGGTTGAGCCGTATACACGCAGCGTTGTCAGGAAATGAATGCATATCTATTCCCATACAATATCAAGAAATTATGGCCAGAGACCCTCTCGTCTCTATAGTTTTTACAGGGAGAGCTAAACGTCGCGGCGAGGGGAAGCTCAGTGCTTTATGGCTGCGATGGCAAGGTCCTATAGGGATGATTTGGAAACAAAAGACGCATAATTTTACAACGATCATACCGATTGTATCAGACACACAAATGATTAGAGAACGGGCGATAGAAATATTTTCCCGCGATGCTTTATTTGGTGAAAAATTACAAAAAGACCGTGGGGATGGTAGCGAATTTGAGGCTATGACTGAGTTCCAAATGGGTATGGATAATCGATATATTGATTGGAAGCATTCAGCGCGACATGGGAAATTACTCGCAAAGGAGTTTCGGACAGAACGTAATCATAATATTATTTTTGCTTTTGATAGTGGGCATTTAATGTGTGAGCCCCTCGGGAACAATATAGACCAGAATAATGATATGACGAAATTAGACAGGGCCATTAATGCGGCGCTTCTTATGTCCTATGTTGCTCTTAAGACAGGGGATAAAGTGGGGCTTTTCGGCTTTGACAAAAATCCTTATTTTTTTAGTAAACCCATAGCCGGAACGGATAGTTATGCCTATTTGCAGCGCTTGACCACGCAAATAAATTATTCAACATCGGAAACAAATTTTACATTGGGATTGTCGTATTTGGCTCAAACGCTAAAGCGGCGGTCCTTAATTGTTATTTTCACTGATTTCATTGATACAACGAATGCGGAGCTAATGATTGAAAATATTACACATCTTTTAAAGCGGCATAGTGTTATTTTTGTCGCTTTTAGAGATGAAACCCTTGAACATTTAATTGTGAAACGGCCCGAAGTAATACGGGACTTATCGCAAGCTGTTATTGCCGAAGGTCTATTACGCGAGCGGGATCTCGTCATTGCGCGTTTACAGCGATTGGGGGTCTCCATTGTCGATGTCCCTGCAGGACGGCTTAATATCGCCTTGCTCAATACATTTCTAGCTTTGCGTGCAGCGGAGAAAGTCTAACATGGCGCCGTCAAACCTAACTTTAAAAAGTCACCATTTTCGTATTGAACGCGAAAGCGAATGGAAAGCGCTTGAAATAATTTTGAAGAAAATTGAAACAGGTAGTTTGCGCAGTTTATCGGATGATGACATTACAAGCCTGCCGCGTCTTTATCGGGCAGTTTTGTCTTCGCTTTCAGTTGCGCGGGCAACATCACTAGATCAAAACGTTATTACCTATCTAGAGAGTCTCTCAAGCCGAGCTTATTATATTCTTTATGGCTCACAATCCGATTTCTTTAAGCGTGCGCGTAGTTTTTTTACCAGTGATTGGCCGGCCGCCGCTCAAGCTTTGCGATTAGAAACAATTATATCTGTTTGCGCGATTATACTCGGCGCCATTATTGGCTTTCTTCTTGTGACACAAAACCCCGATTGGTATCACAGTTTCGTCCCTGAAGATTTGGCCGGAGACCGGACCCCGGCTAGTTCCGCGGAAAGTCTAAAAGCAACACTGTATGATAGTACAACAACAGATAATTTAGCTGTTTTTGCAACAAGCCTGTTTTCGCATAATTCTCGGGTAGCGATTTTTGCATTTGCTCTTGGGTTTGCATTTGGGTTACCGACGCTTATTTTGATGATTTACAATGGTTTGATAATGGGGGCCTTTCTGGCTTTATTCACGTCACGTGATCTTGCTTTCGAAATTTCAGGTTGGTTGATAATACATGGGGCTACTGAAGTTTTTGCCATTACTTTGGCCGGTGCGGCTGGTATACATCTTGGGCGTGCTATGGCCTTTCCTGGTGCTTTATCTCGTCGCGACGCCGCAGCTGAGGCTGGGCGGCAGGCGGGTACGCTCATGACCGGTGTGGTACTTATGTTATTCATAGCGGGTCTTTTAGAAGGTTTTGGCAGGCAATTAATATCGCATGACTTTCTCCGTTATGCCATTGGTCTATCAACACTCTTATTATGGTGTCTTTATTTCTATGCACCCCGTATGAATCGTCCTGTGTTATGAGCGCCGATATGCAGCAGATGAATGCCCGCGACCTTATCACGCCTGAAGGGGTGAATTTAAAAGTTTATCTGGCTGATCTCGGAGCCCGCGTCGGCGCGTTTACTATTGATATGTTTATCATATTCGGCAGTTTGATCGCTCTCGCCCTTACATTGGGTGCATCCGGCGTTGCCTTTGAAAGTTCAGGTCAGATCATTTTTATACTTGGAGCCTTTTTCTTGCGCAGTTTCTATTTCATGTTTTTCGAAATGGGGCGGCGGGCGGCGACGCCAGGGAAGCGTATATGTAAAATTCGGGTGGTCGCCCGTAATGAAGCCCGGTTAACCGCCAATGCTGTTTTCGCTCGAAATGCGTTACGCGAAATCGAAATTTTTTTACCCTTGGGGTTTATGGCTACGCAATCTGAAAATATTGATGGGTTGATTTCTATCATAGGCTTGCTCTGGTGTTTGGGTTTTTTATTTTTCCCGCTCTTTAATAAAGATCGGTTGCGCGCAGGTGATTTGATTGCAGGTACATGGGTTGTGAAAGCTCCGCGTCCTGTTCTGGCAAAAGACCTGGCGGGACGAACATTGCTGTCTCATAATTTTCAATTCACCCCAGCGCAAATTAACGCTTATGGCATTCATGAATTGCATATATTGGAAGACATCATTCGAAAAAACCAGCCGGATATTTTACAGGATGTTGCAGGTCGAATCCGCAAAAAAATTGATTGGCAACCTAATCCTGCCGAAAGTGATTTGAAATTTCTTGAGGCCTATTATGCAGCTTTGCGCGGGCGGCTAGAAACACAAATGCTTTTTGGAGTACGCAAAAAAGACAAACATGATGTCAAAGTGCAGGATAAAGCCCGTCCGTTGCAATAAAATTGCTGGTCTTAGACGTCTACGTCTTCAATAAATTGCGCATGGTCTTGGATATATTGGAAGCGTAAATCGGCACGTTTACCCATCAGGGTTTCAACGAGGGCTTCTGTTGTCGGCAGATTTTCTTCATCCAGAGTAATACGCGCTAATTTACGCGTGGCCGGGTCCATTGTTGTGACTTTAAGTTGGGCCGCATCCATTTCGCCTAAGCCTTTAAATCGGCCAATATCAACTTTACCGCGTCCTGAAAACTCACCCGCGAGCAGGGCCTCTTTATGCTGATCGTCAATCGCATAGGCTGTCTTGCCGCTTTGCGTTAATTTATATAGTGGGGGCATTGCCATATAGAGTCGTCCCGCATCAATGAGCCCCGGTGTATAGCGGTAGAAAAATGTAATCAGCAAGGCCGCAATATGCGCGCCGTCAACATCGGCATCAGTCATTATAATGACACGTTCATAGCGTAAATCATCAAGCTCAAATTTTTTACCAAGTCCGACTCCCATGGCTGTTGATAGATCATTAATTTCATTATTGCGCAGAATTTTATCCATAGTCGCAGACTCAACATTTAAAATTTTACCTTTGAGCGGTAAAATAGCTTGAGTTTCGCGTGAACGAGCCGATTTGGCCGAACCGCCCGCACTGTCGCCTTCGACAATAAAAATTTCCGTATCGTCACTGCCCTTGCGCGAGCAATCAGCAAGCTTTCCGGGCAAGCGGAGTTTTTTGGTTGCGGATTTGCGTTTGATATCTCGAGCCTTACGCCGTTTGACCCGTTCATCCGCTCGTTCTATGGCCCATTCCAATAGTTTATTGGCATCTTTTGGTGAGCTTGCCAGCCAATGATCAAAAGGGTCGCGCACCGCCTGTTCGACTAATTTGGTCGCTTCTGATGACGATAGCCGGTCTTTGGTTTGACCAACAAAATCAGGGTCGGAAATAAAAACTGATACAAGAGCTCCTGCGCCAAACATAACGTCATCGGGTGTCACATGGCTCGACTTTTTGCCCATACCAGCAATATCGGCATAAGCGCGTAAGCCTTTGGTGATTGCCGCGCGCAGGCCTGCTTCATGTGTGCCGCCGCCAGGTGTGGGAACGGTATTACAATAGGAGCGCACAAAACTATCGGCTTCGCCATACCCTTCAGGGGACCAACTGATCGCCCATTCGACACGGCCATGGCCAGTAGATTTTTTAGACCGACCTGCAAAAACATCGGATGTTACCGTCGTTTTACCGGCCAGTGTTTCTTTCAGAAAATCAGAGAGGCCACCTGGAAAATGAAATACAGCTTCGGAAGGGACCGTATCAAGTTCTTGCACCAAAGACGGGTCACATTTCCAACGAATTTCCACACCGGGTTGAAGATAGGCTTTTGCCCGCGTCATTCGAAATAGACGTGCTGCCTTAAAATGAGCCTTAGCGCCAAAAATCTCTGGATCAGGATGAAAACGCACTTTGGTGCCGCGGCGATTATTAATTGGGCCAAGGTTTTTAATTTTGCCTATGGGTTTACCGCGCTGGAATTGCATACGATAAAGGTTTTTATTCTTCGCAACTTCCACTTCCAAAAGATCCGATAGGGCATTAACAACTGATACGCCCACACCGTGAAGACCGCCGGAGGTTTCATATGCTTGACCTTTGAATTTACCACCCGAATGCAATTCGGTCATAATAACTTCAAGGGCTGATTTATCTGGATATTTTGGGTGGGGGTCGACGGGAATGCCGCGTCCATTATCAGAAACAGCTAGAAATCCATCGGCTTCTAATTCAACCTCTATCCGCGTAGCATGGCCGGCGACGGCTTCGTCCATAGAATTATCGATAACTTCGGCAAATAAATGATGGAGAGCCCGGTCATCTGTCCCACCAATATACATGCCGGGGCGCAGGCGAACAGGCTCTAGCCCTTCAAGGACTTCAATGTCTTTGGCCGAATAACCTTCGCTACGCGACTCTTTACTAGAGCTTGTAAACAAGTTTTTTTTCTTCGTGGTTGCCATAAGCCTCATTACAAAAAGCGGAATCAATCCTTACTATGGCGTGATTTGTTTTGACTGCAAGTAGGACAATTAAAGAAACCCATTTTTGACTTTTAATATCGATAAATAGATGCTCGGAAATGCGATCTTGTCTTCATTAACGCCACATGACGGATGTTTCGGTCCCATGGGGACGCGATTTATCCATTGAACCCCATAAATTACTCGCCATTTGATTAACACATTCTTGCATGTATTGCGTTTGTGTAGCCAAGGCAGAGAGGTCGGGTAAGGATAAGCTGCCTAACATCGCATTTGAAAAATAATCCGGTATATCCGTTATGGTCAAACCCTCCATATCCAAAAGACGCTCCCAAATATTGACCCCGTTCCAATAGTCTATCGCTTTGGTCAGTTCTGGCGGAACAGCGTGTCCTAATAACTCGAAACTATCACGCAAAAACCCAGCCTGCATTAATCCCCCGCGCCGTAATTTACTCCGAAAAATATTAGGCGATGTTTGCTTAATGCGTTCCGTTTCGAGGCGGTGCCACATGGTAATTAGGTCATTTCGGCATTGTGTGAGATTGCGGGGCCGGCATAAAATGTCGTTTACAACTTTGTTTAATTGGGAGCATAGTGCCCGGTTGCCGGTAATGGTGCGGGCCGATGTTAGGGCCAAATGTTCCCATGTCCATGCGCGGTTCATGTGGTGATCTTCGAAACTTTGTAGCCAAACTGCGGGCGGTCCCGCTCGGCCCGATGGTCGCAAACGCATATCCAGTTCATAGGCAATACCTTCGCGCAGCGGCATGGTCAGAATTGTGCGCAGCCGTCGAACCATTTTTTGAGATAGCGTTGGGTCAATATCATTTTGGACAATGAATATTAGGTCAAGGTCTGAAAGCGGGCTCATTTTTTGTCGTCCCAAATTACCCAAGGCCAAGATACATATCGGTATATCTTCAAGCTTCATTTCATCAGCCATTATTGTCAGGGCTGATTCAAGCGTTTTATCCGCTTGTTTGGCCAAATGGGCCTGCATTTGTGTTGGTGTTTGCCGTCCTTGTAAAACATCTGTATAGGCCGCAAACAAACCTTCATTGACATAGCGGCGCAACCGTTCCAACCGCGTTTCATAATCATGTGATGCGAAAATAAAATCGGGTAGACCCGAGCGAGATGGCTCATTTGGAATTAAAAACAGATCAATAATATGCGGAGACTGTTCCAGTAATCTCCGCATATGCGATGAATAAATTAGCGGTGGAATAAGCACGGTCAATAATTCAGGCCGCATTCCTAATAGGTGAAAATATTGTTCTGATCGGGAAACGGATTGAAAAAATTGATCAATTTCTACAATCGCTTTATTAGATTTGCTGCCGGGGGCTGTACCGGCTTGGCTAACCATATTAATCAACAAGTGGGCCAATTGCTTACTTTGATGCGGTGGTTTTCTTATGCCGTAACGTCCAAACCCGTCCAGCCAGTTCTCCGCAATTTCACGTGGATGGTGATCAAGCTTTTTTAACCAAATGTCGAGGGGTTTGAGAAAAAGCCTTGGCGCGGCTGGGATATCCTCCGGACTTGTAAAGAGTCTAGAAAATAGTTGATGAACCCGTTTGCGGCATTGTAATAATTTGTCCGAAAATGTCTCGGCTTCTATATCTAGAATTTGTAAAAACCGAGCATAGTCTTCTGGCGTATCCGGTACCAGATGGGTTTGTTTATTGCCTAGCATTTGTGTGGCATTTTCTGCTTGGCGAAGAAAAATATAATCAGCACGCAGCTTTTTTATATCTGTGTCGGGCAAATGACCTAGCACGCCTAATTGCAATAAGGCCTGGCGGGTATGTGATGTTCGTAATGTGGGTTGTTTGCCGCCCCAGACAAGCTGTTGCCCATTGGCTATGAATTCAATTTCGCGAATACCGCCACGCCCTAATTTCAAATTAAACCCTTGTGCGTGAATATTCATTGCCCCTTTGCTTTCTGGATAATGCCGTAATGCCGGATGTTCCAGATTAATACGGGATTTTAGTTCTGCTAATTCGTCTAATGCCCTAAAATCGAGATTTTGCCGCCAGATAAAAGGGGTTAGCTCGCCGAGAAACTTAGCTCCGATATCGTGATCTCCAGCGACAGTTCGAGCTTTCATTAAAGCTAAACGATGCCAAGGTAGAGCTCTGAAAAAGTAAAAATCCTGCGCCGCATCAATTGGCATGGCCAAGGATGTTGCTGAACTTTCGGGGCGAAGCCGCCAATCTACACGCCAGATAAAATGGGGACTATTGCGAGGTGATAATATTTGCCCCATCGTTTTTAATATTTTTCCAGCAATATAGGCTTGCCCTTTATGTTGAGGCACGGGAAACTTGGCCGGATCATAAAAAGCAATCAGATCAACATCGCTGGAAAAGTTGAGATCTCGTCCGCCAAGTTTCCCAAGACCTAAGATGAAAAGCCCTTTAATAGGCGTCGTTGCGCTTTTGAGATTTACGCAATAAGCCGCTTCTAGGGCTTTTTTTATAGTGGCATCTGCGAATGTGCTTTGTAGGATTCCTAATGTATCAAAATCAAGCGTTCCTTCGACTGTGGCGTGCGCCCATAGATGGGTAAATTCATCCTTGGCATGTTGTAGTGCCGCGCAAACAGCATCCATATTGCTGACATCTGGTTCGTAATTCTGGACATCTGTAATAATGTTGCGAAGCATACTCGCATTAACAGTAGCGGGATTTGGGAACCGGCTCGCAAGTTCAGAGAGATAGCGACTCGCAGAGAGCCTAATCGATACGGGAGACATTACCCGTGGCCTGTCTGGCAGACATTAAAACAACAAACGGAAGACAATACGACCTGTATGTCGGATGAAACCATCGCGAATATCGCTATCGAAATCAAGCGCGAAAGAAGAATACTCCGAGCCTGCTGCAATGGTAAAGCCAAGTAGAAAGCCGCTATCGGGAAAGGCTTCGCTTTCAATTTCAAACGGTGTCGATAGTCCTGCAAACCGGCCAGCTGTAATAATACCGTCATTGATAAAATCGGTTCTGTAACCGGCGCGAATAGCGGGTTTAACCCATGTTCGTTTGCCTTGGATTTTTGTGCCCAAATTAATGAGAGCGGTTCCGGACCCGATTTCCGATGTCCGGTCATCGAGTGACAGGGCGACACCTACATCTCCTGTTTCTGTGTAAGCATTCTCAGTCAACGATAGGTAATCTAACGAAACTGTTGGGCGAACCCAAAACCGGTCAGATAGATTTAAATCGTAACCTGCTTTAATAGAACCATTGAAATGTGTTCCATTCCAATCACCATTAGCTGTGCTTCTAAAATTATCAATTTCGACTATGCGATTACTTTCAAAGTCATTATAGCCAACTCCTCCATAGAGATCGACAGATAATCCACCAAATTCAAGTCCGCCGTAAAGACCAGCCTGAATCGTAACAATATCCAAAGGTTCATCTGTGCCTAAAACATCTTCAATTTCTGTTGAGGCAAAGCCAATATTAAGGCCGGCTGCGTGGAACGGTCCGAAGGCTGTATCGATACCGGCAGTAAAGCCAAATCCATGGCCTCTATAAGCTTCGGAAAGACCCGCCAATTCACGATCTGCGAAATAGGCAAATTCTTCAACCCAAATACCACCCGTTCGCTCTTGCGAGCGGCGCGTAGTATCTAAATGGCTTCCGACAGCCCCAACAGAGCCATCAACATTGGCTAGAACAAATTGCCGACCTGCGGCCGCAAATTCAGGCAAGAGTTGATTAAGAGCATTATTAAAAGCCCCGCCTTCAGAAATATTGATGACAGCATTGGCTAGCCCAGAATTATTTTCAAGGGCTTCAAAAGCTGAATTGAATGTCGCAGATTGTACAGGGTCCAATCCCAATTCATCCGTTGAACGTAAGTCAAGTGTAACAACCAGAACATCTGGATTGTCCGGACTAATCGCAAAAGCGGTGCGGTACAGGAATGGCGATTCAATGGACGATAATGTGTCAAGACTGCCATCAATGGTCAGATCACCTGCATTGACAATTTCAAATGTACTATTCGCTGCTGCAACTACGTTGTTCAAAACGGGTGATATTTCTGCACCATCTGCAAAACTAACAGCCCCAGAGGCCAGTAACGTTGAGGCTTCCCCCGTTGCGCCGTCTAGCACAGGACGAAAAACAGAATTTTCATCGAAACTGGCTGTTGTTACATCAATGATTCTCGCATCTGTTTGAATGATAGAACTATTGACTACAGCGATGGTCAAATCACCATCTGTATCCGTAATGTTCCCTGTAAAGACAGTGTCTGTCAGGCTCAAACTATCGGCGCCATCGCCAAAGTTTATATCTCCGCTAATCCGTCCGGCAGTTGAAGTTAGTGAATCATTGCCGCTCCCTAAAAGAATGTCGCCAACAATAAGAGGCGAGACAGGTATGATATTATCATCAGGATCATTATCGGCTTGTTGTGATTGAGTAATTGTTACGCCGGTACTGTTAACAGATAGATCCAATGCAATTAAATTAAAATTTGTTGCCTCTAAACCTTGCGCATCTGAGTTAAGCCCCAAAGCTGTAATCGTGCCAGTATTATCAATGCGTGTTAAGGTCCCCGATGCATCCTGAATAGCAATGGCATCGCCTGTCCGGGCTGTTAAAACAGCACTAATTCCATTGGAGTTTATAATTTCTGTTAATTCTGCACTGGCCGCAATATCAATCGCAACGGCCCGAACCGGACGTGCGTTCAAAATCGCATTGGGGTCAGCAAAAACTTCATCGGCAGCTTCGGTTATTGTAGCAACGATGAGGCCCGAATTATTAATTCTTTCAGCAATTGTATTGTCACCTAAAACTATAACCCGCGATAGGCCTGTCTGTCCCGTTACATCTGGTGTATCGCCGCCGCTACGAAAAGCTGTTGATCGGATTGTGCCGGTATTATTAATCCCACCCACCAGAGTTGTGTTGGTGACTGAAAAGGCGGTAGCGTTAATATCGTTAAAAACCCCATTAGCTAAAACATCGCCTTGATTGACGAATGCATATAGTAAATCTTCATCAAAGCCTTCGGCTGTCGGGTCTGTAATTTGGCCAACGCGGCCAATGGCTAAGGGGGTGCCATTACCATTAATGAGGATGGCTGGTGCTTCACCAAATTGTGAAATAGTGCCGCGCGCCGTTGTTAGCGTTGTTTCCGTTCCGTCATCAGCTGTTGTGGTTTCGGTAAGCTGTTGAATTATATAGCCATTACTAATATCTGAACTAATCTGGACGGCTGAGCCTCCTTGGCGCAAATCTTCTTCATCCAGTAAATTGCGTCCTGAAAGCGCGGGGCGGTCTTGGAACCGATAGCCTGTATTTGTAATAGAACCGGATTGTATCAAGCCGCCATCTATTCCGCCGCTAACAGATATAGCCCCTGAATCCGCGCCTTGTATAGCAATTTGGCCGTTTAAGGCCAGGTTTCCAATGACGCGACCAGCAACGTCAACGCCCAGGCTATTTCCGCCTGATAGATTGATAATGCCGCCCAAATCAATATCGCCGGATAACCCTGCCGTTTCTGCAAGGCGAATGCCGGCCGAATTATTGCCTTCAATATTAATGGCTCCGGCTGTTCCTTGTGTCAGATTGCCAATAAAGGGACTGGCTCCTGATATCAGAATACCAACCCGTCCTGTGCCTTCTGCAAAGTCCCCGTCCAAAATACCATTTCCATCCGTATCTTCGGGTGTAAAATCTTCCAGAATGTTAATTTGGCTATTATTTGTGAAGTTTCCGCTATTACCGCCGATTAATTCAATGCCAATAGAATTATCGATATTGGTTGAAGCGATTGTACCAGAATTTGTGACAGAATTATCGGAATCTATGATAATAACTGGATTAGCGTCTGGCGCTGTTATGGTCACACCTGAATTCACGGTTACATCGGCAGCAGCTCCATTGTCTCCGGCTGTAGATGTGCGTATCTGGGTATTCTGATCCGTATCAATGATAGTTTGTGCCGCAGCGTAACTGGGCACGAGTGCCAAAACTGCAATTATAGCACTTGTTGACCGTAAAGTTTTTAACACGTGAAATCCCGCTCGCTTGATATAATGACATACAGAGTCTGAATAATCTTGCACTCTATTAACTAAAGAACTGGGCCGCGCCAATGAAAGAATTGTTAATTTCGTATAAGATATCAGTATATTTTACACTGGCTGACCTTTTGTAGCCGTCTTATTCGGGGTGAGCGTCTAAACGCAAGGCGTGGACCGTTTTCATCTCTTCAGATAATACCGCCATAACCGCGCGATGACGACCTAACCGGGATAAATGGGTGAAAACTGCACTGCGGATAATTACGTGAAAATGACTTTCGCCTGAACCGTGTTGGGCCGCATGGGCCTGTGCGCCAGCATGACCAGCATGGCGATCACTCTCGTCAATGACCTCTAACTGCGACGGATTGAAACTTTCTGTGAGTTTTTCCTTGATTGATGCGGCAATAATGCCCATTTTGTGCAGTCCTTTCATATACCTAAAGAGTTTATATCATATCATGGCCGGAAGTTACGAATACAAGCCCAAAGGCATAGATATCCGCATCAATAAGGGCAAAAAAAAGCTCCGTGAGGATGAAAAAGAATGCGATTGGGCCGGATGTGTGTCTATGGGCGGCTGCAAAGCTCCTAAAAGCCCAGACCGTTTGCGCGAATATTACAATTTTTGCACAGCTCATGCGCGCGAATATAATAAAAATTGGAATTTCTTCTCGGGCATGACCGATGATGATATTCATGAATGGCAAGCTGGCGCGCGCCATGGTCACCGTCCAACATGGGATGTTAAGAAAAACACAGGCGAGCGCGCCAAGGCTAATAAAAAACGCAAAGTTGGCGGAACGGCAGCTACCGCAGAAGGCTATGCTATATTTGGTGATGGGGGACCGGAAGAGACAGAAGCCCCGCGCCGCCGCCTCTCGAAAATGCAAATCAAAGCCCTTAATGATATGGGATTGGACGATACAGCGACAAAATCGGATGTACGTAAACGGTATACCCAGCTTGTTAAACAGCTTCACCCCGATGCCAATCAAGGTAAACGTAATACGGAAGAGAGCTTTCAGCGTGTCGTCAGTGCTATGAAAGTGCTCAAAACCACAAACCTTGGCTAAAGCAATACTCCAAAGAAAGTTTCCTAAAATGCGTGACCAGTTTCCCTTGTTTCAGCCGGATATAATGATTTCATCCCGTAAAACCTTCGGTGTTGATTTTGATATGGATATTCCTGCCTTTAGTCAGCGCAGCGAATTTGTTCCCGAGATTGACGAAGCTTATCTTTTTGATAACCGTACGACCCAAGCTATTTGTGCCGGCTTTGCGTTTGATCGTCGCGTCATGGTGCAAGGCTATCACGGCACAGGTAAATCCACCCATATCGAACAAGTCGCTGCGCGGCTTAACTGGCCAATGGTGCGGATTAATCTCGACAGCCATGTCTCTCGTATCGATCTGGTCGGAAAAGATGCTATTGTTTTAAAAGATGGCAAACAAGTCACAGAGTTTCGCGAAGGTCTTTTACCATGGGCTTTACAAAACCCGGTGGCCTTGACGTTTGACGAATATGATGCCGGACGCCCCGATGTAATGTTTGTTATTCAGCGTGTCTTAGAAGCCCAGGGCCGGTTGACGCTGCTTGACCAGAATAAAGTCATCACGCCGCATAAGGCCTTCCGTCTTTTTTCCACAACTAATACGGTTGGTCTTGGCGATACATCAGGGCTTTATCATGGTACCCAGCAAATTAACCAAGGCCAGATGGACCGCTGGTCTATTGTTTGTCAGCTTAATTATCTGTCACATGATGCAGAAGAAGCCATTGTTCTGGCCAAATCACCCAGTTACGATACGCCTGAAGGTAAGGATATTCTGGCTTCTATGGTGCGTGTCGCCGATATGACGCGGAACAGTTTTATTGCAGGCGATATCTCCACCGTCATGTCCCCGCGGACAGTTATGAACTGGGCCGAAAATGCCCGCATCTTTGACGGCGACATCGCCCAAGCCTTCCGCTTGACATTCCTGAATAAATGCGACGAGCTAGAACGCCCGATTATTAGCGAATTTTATCAACGTGCTTTTGGAAAAGATTTGCCAGAGTCCGCTATGGCTGTGATGGTGGCTTAGGGTGAAAGATATGAAACCGTCATTTGCCTCGAACGCCTCGAATATAGTTTAAGGTTTTTTTGCTATTTGTTCTGTAAATAATGACTACTCGAACCCCTATAGATGAATTTAAGCGCAGCCTTGCAGCAGTGACGAAAGCTATTTCCGGTGATTTGGAATTGGAAGTCTCTTTTGGCGGCGATGTGGCCGGAGTTGTACGCGATCAGGTAATGTTGCCAAACATGCCGCCTAAACCCAAGTTGGGACAGATTGCCAAAGCCCGCGGCGAGGCTGATGCGCTTGCTCTGCGTATTGCATTGCACGATAAGGATATTCATGCTGAAAACCAGCCCTTATCCGGTCCGGCACGGGCTGTTTTTGAAGCTATGGAGCAAGCCCGCGTTGAGGCGCTGGGTGGAAAACATCTGGCAGGGGTTGGTGATAACCTGATGGCAGCTTTGGATGCGCGGGCGTTGCGCCGCGGTTTTGATAAATCCGACATTACCAAAGATGATCATAGTTTTGCCGAAGCTGTCGGGCTTTATGCCCGCGAGATCATGACAGAACGTGATTTACCGACCTCTACTAGCGGTCTTATGGAGATATGGCGCACAGAAATAGAGAATAAAGCCGGACTGCGGATGGAACAACTCAAGGGTCAATTGGAGAACCAAAGAGCTTTTGGTGAGTTAGTACGGGATTTAATTGCTGATTTCGACATGGGCGATGACATATCCGAAGCGGATGAAGACGAGGAAACAGATGAGGAGTCATCTGAAAATGAGGATGAACAACCGGACCAAAGCCCGGATAGTCCCAATGAAGAGCAACAGGGTCAGACCGAGGTATCGGATGCTGACGCGGTTGAGGACGATAGCGCCGAGCCGCAAGATATGGTCGATGCCGATAATATTGACGGGGAGAGCGATGATAGCGAACAAACCCCCAATCCCAATGGACAACGCCCGCAGCCGAGTAACCTGCCGGATCCCTATACGGTTTATACGGCGAAATATGATGAGATCATAAAAGCTGAAGAGTTATGCGAAACTGAAGAACTGGACCGACTGCGTGGTTATCTGGATGGCCATATGGCCGGATTATCAGGGGCGATAGCGCGGCTAGCGAACCGGTTGCAGCGCCGCCTGCTTGCGCAGCAACAACGCAGTTGGACCTATGATCTGGAAGAGGGTATGTTGGACACGGCACGGCTGACCCGTGTCATTACCGATCCTATGGCGGCCTTGACCTTTAAAGAAGAAAAGGAAACCGATTTTCGTGATACTGTCGTTACAATCCTGATTGACAATTCTGGATCTATGCGTGGGCGCCCGATTATGGTGGCGGCTGTTTGTGCTGATATTATGGCGCGTACATTAGAGCGTTGCGGCGTAAAGGCTGAAATTTTGGGCTTTACAACACGGGCTTGGAAGGGAGGACGGTCCTTCCAAGATTGGTTGGCCAGCGGAAAGCAGAGTCAGCCTGGGCGGCTAAATGATTTGCGTCACATTATTTATAAAAGCGCTGATATGCCGTGGCGGCGGGCTAAACGTAATCTGGGTTTAATGATGCGCGAAGGACTGCTGAAGGAAAATATTGACGGCGAGGCTTTGGAATGGGCTTATCGTCGGCTTATGGCACGGCCCGAGCAACGTCGCATTATGATGGTTATCTCGGATGGGGCGCCTGTTGATGATGCTACGCAAAGCCAAAATAAATCCGGCTTGCTAGAGAGCCACTTACGCATGGTCATCGATAAAATTGAAAACCGAAGCGAAGTTGAACTTGTCGCTATTGGTATTGGCCATGATGTTACCCGTTGGTATAGGCGTGCCGTTACTATTATGGATGTTGAACAGCTTGGCGGAGTTATGACAGAAAAACTCGCCGAATTATTTGATGAAAATAGAGGGCGGCGCGGACATTAAAATATCCGAAGGGTGCCATAGTTCTGAATGCCCCGTAAAAAACCCACTATCACTATTAAGCGGGTTTGTTACAGTCGGGCGTGCAAGTTCATAACTATTTTAACAATCGTTTATTGGAGTCATAGGTCACAGCTTTAACTGTGCCCAATTTACGACGACTTGGCTGATAGGCCAAAGTTGAATGGGCCTGACAATAGGGGTCCGAAGCCTCTGTCTTGCGGCCACAAAAGCGAAAATCTGATTTCGATGGATCCCCAATAGGCCATTTGCACATGTGATCCGTAATCGTCAAAATTGTCGCAAACTCGCCGCTGGCGAGGCGTTTGGCCTCAACAGGGGGCGGGGGGGGCGTGACAATGGCGACTTTGCGCGGGGCTCGCGGTGCACGCGGTGTTGATATTTTAGCCCGCGGCGTCGACGGTTTTGCTGCTTTGCGTGGGCGTGATGGTGTTGCTCGTCCAGACAGGCCTAAACGATGAACTTTACCGATAACGGCATTGCGGGTTACCCCGCCAAGTTGTTTAGCGATTTGCGATGCGCTCAGACCTTCTGCCCATAGCTTTGTTAGGACTTCAACGCGATCTTCTGTCCAAGCCATAATATTCCCTCCTCATTATAGGTAATCTATATTTCGGATTAAACCGCCATAGATCACACACTATATGTTGTGTACTGATGATACGGCTCTGGCCGTTTACCACTATATAAAGTAAACAAATCCTTACGACACACAAGATAAAGTTTTCAGATATCCACAGTAATCAATATATAGATTCACAGTGTTATGGGAAAATTTTCCAAAAAACGCCGAAAAATGAGGCTTGGCGACCCTTTTCGAGCGTGATAGCCGAAGTATGAGAAAGGGATATGATATGGATAACGGTTTGCCCGATAATATGAAGACTATTTATCCAATAACCCGCGATTTTGGCGCGGTGAATTGGATGGGACTTAAAACACTCTATATCAAAGAAATTTATCGATTTTTAAAAGTGGGGCCGCAAACACTGCTTGCCCCGGTGATTTCCAACCTCTTATATATGA
This sequence comes from uncultured Caulobacterales bacterium, assembly GCA_964654665.1. GTDB lineage: Bacteria > Pseudomonadota > Alphaproteobacteria > Caulobacterales > Maricaulaceae > CALCKU01. The sequence continues at coordinate 47,270 of CAZZKV010000018.1, forward strand.
CGGTTTTTGTGTTGGCCTTCTCGGCTTTGCGTCCTGATCCCTCCGCCTTTATGGCTTTTTTGGCGCCAGGATTGGTGATGTTGGGTATTCTGAATAATGCCGCTGCCAATAGCTCGTCATCTTTAATGACCGGGAAAATGATGGGGTCAATTATCGATGTCCTCATGCCGCCGCTCTCTCATGTGGAGATCGCTTTGGGATATATTGGCGGGGCGGCTACGCGCGGAATTTTGGTAGCCATTGTGACGGCTGCGGCGTTATCAATTTTTACCCCTATGATACCCATAAGACTCTGGGCCGTCATATATTTTGGAATTTCAGCTGCTTTTATGATGGGAATGGTGGGTGTTTTATCGGGTATATGGGCCGAAAAATTTGACCAATTGGCTGTTGTCAACCAATTTATTATCTTGCCATTATCATTTTTATCGGGAACGTTTTACTCCATTGATGTTTTGCCAGAGGCCGCGCAAAAACTGATCATGTTTAATCCTTTGTTTTATCTTATTGATGGGTTTCGCTATGGGTTTTTAGGTATAGCTGATGGCCATATTCTGACGGGTGTTATTATGATCGCCACTATCAATATTATTTTATTCCTCATTTGCTTGCGCGTTTTGAAAACGGGTTGGCGGTTAAAAGCTTAAGGAGCCTGTCATGCCTCACGGTGATCACCTTTATAATTGCTATGCTCCGCCAGCTCAGGAATTTATTCGCGGGGACGGTGTGTATCTTTATACGGAAAACGGAGATAAATACCTTGATTTTATTGCGGGTATTTCGGTCAATTGTCTGGGACATGCCAACCCTATCACTCTCAATGCTTTAAAAGAACAGGTGGATAAACTATGGCACGTGTCGGGTATGTTCCGTATACCGGGTGCCATCAAACTCGCCCAAAAATATTGCGAAGCCTTACCTTTTGCCGAGAAAGTTTTTTTCACAAATTCAGGCGCCGAAGCTATTGAATGTGCCATGAAAACGGCCCGCAAATATCACTATGATAATGGCGAACCTGAACGCTATGAAATCATTACTTTTACGGGGGCTTTTCATGGCCGTACATTTGCGACGATAAATGCTGGTGGTAATCCAAAATATCTCAAAGGATTTGGCCCGAACCTGCCGGGATTTATTCATTTAAAGTTTGGTGATCACGATGCGCTCAATGCGGCCATATCGGATAAAACGGCTGCTATTCTTGTGGAGCCTGTACAAGGTGAAGGCGGGTTGCGTCCTCTGCCTTATGAATGTCTGCGCGGATTACGCCGCCTTTGCGATGAAAAGGGTATCTTGTTGATTTATGATGAGGTTCAATGTGGGGCAGGGCGAACCGGAAAGCTGTTTGCCCATCAATGGGCCAATAGTGAAGCCGGCGGGGCGGAACCTGATATTATGGCAGTTGCCAAAGGTGTTGGCGGCGGTTTCCCTATGGGGGCCTGTATAGCTACAGAAACCGCGGCTTCTGGTATGGTTCCGGGCACCCATGGATCCACATATGGTGGTAATCCGCTAGCGATGGCTGTGGGTAACGCGGTCTTTGACGAAATCTCCAAGCCGGAATTTTTAGAACATGTCAATCGTGTTTCGAATTTCCTCAAGCAGCAATTCGAAGGGTTGAAAGACGAATTTCCTGACGTCGTGGACGAATTGCGCGGTAAGGGGTTGCTTTGCGGAATGCGCCTGAAAAAACCAGCCTTGACGGTCCGTAAATTGGCACTGGCTAAAGGTTTGTTAGGCGGCAGTGCAGGTGATAATGTCCTGCGTCTCGCACCGCCGCTTATTATTGACGAAAACCATGTTCGCGAAGCTATAGGCATTTTACGCCTCTGTTTTGAAGAAGCCCGTACAATGGATGATTTTATAGCTTAGATTAAATTATGTGCTGCGATGTTGGGTTTTACATTTATAATGGGAATGACCGTTTTTGTATTTTGTAGAGCTGGGTGAAAATTTTACCCTTTTTAATAGACGTTGCGTGAGGCGTATAAAAGGACTTCCATCCTCTCTCGGAATTGGGTAATCCTTATTTTTGCCTAAGGCCCTCTTGATGCCAAAACATTTTCTATCTCTTGCTGATATTGCCGCTTCTGAGTTGCGGTCCATTTTAAATGAAGCACGCCGGATAAAAGCGGCCCGCGTTGGGCAACCCAAAGGCCGGTTTGATAATGATGCCCCGTTTCGCGGGGAAACCCTTGCGCTAATTTTTGAAAAAGCTTCAACCCGCACGCGGTTTTCTTTTGATATGGCTATGCGTCAATTAGGCGGCAGCGCGATTACGGTCACAAGCCAAGATATGCAAATCGGGCGCGGCGAAACCATTGAAGATACGGCCAAAGTGCTCTCTCGTTTTGTCGATGGGATAATGCTGCGGGCAAACCATCACGAAACACTGACAGCTCTAGCCCATAATGCAACTGTGCCTGTCATTAACGGCCTAACGGATTTCAATCATCCCTGCCAGATTATGGCAGACCTTCAAACGCTGGAAGCGCACGGCGGCGATCTGGCGGATATGACACTGACATGGGTTGGGGATGGGAACAATGTGGCCGTATCCTTTATTCATGCGGCAGCCAAATTTGGGTATAAATTGCGTTTGTCGTGTCCGGAGGGTTATGCGGTGAAAGGCCAAATCGTCGAAGCGGCTCGTGGCCAAGGGGCACAGATTGACTTGATTACAGATCCTGTAGCCGCTTGTAGTGATACTGACGTAGTGATCGCCGATACCTTTGTGTCTATGGGCGATACGGATGCCGATGTTCGTTTATCCGATCTTATGGGGTATCAAGTTAATGAAGCCCTGATGACAGCCGCTGCCCAGAACGCCATTTTTCTACATTGCTTGCCCGCGCATCGTGGCGAAGAAGTGACAGCAAGTGTGATCGATGGGCCGCAAAGTGTTGTATTTGATGAGGCTGAAAACCGGCTTCATGCGCAAAAAGCGATTATTCGGTGGTGTTTTGAGGCTTAACTTGGCATTTGCATCCCGCGGTATGGGCCGCTAAACGCCTTGCATGAGTGAAAAACAGCCCGATATACCGGAAAACCCGTGGCGGGCGACCGTCTTAACCTTATTCCCGAACGCTTTTCCCGGGGTTTTAGGGGCATCAATTATTGGTTCAGCTGAAAAAAGCGGTATTTGGGCCCTAGAGACGGTGGACATACGCGATTTTTCCGCTAATAAGCACCGCACTGTTGACGGCACGCCTGCGGGCGGCGGCCCTGGGATGGTTTTAAAACCTGATGTGGCCGCAGCAGCAATAGACAGTGTGACCCTCGGTAATAATAAGCCGAATGGTCGGCCCATAATATATATGTCCCCCCGCGGGGCGCCGCTGACTCAAAAACGTGTGAGGGAGCTGGCGACCGGCCCGGGGCTTATTATATTTTGTGGACGGTTTGAAGGGTTGGACCAACGGGTAATTGAGGCTCGCCAGATGGAAGAAATTTCTCTTGGCGATTTTATATTAGCCGGCGGTGAAGTTGCAGCGCAGGCTTTAATCGAAGCATGTGTGCGTTTATTGCCTGATGTTTTAGGTGATGCGCAAAGCAGTGAAGACGAGAGTTTTGAAACGGGTTTGCTAGAGTACCCACTCTATACCAAACCCCGAAGTTGGAACGGACGGGATATCCCCGATGTTCTTTTATCTGGAGACCACGGCAAGATAGCCACGTGGCGACAGGTAAAAAGCGAAGAAATAACAAGGAATAGGCGGCCCGATTTATGGGACGCTTACCAAAATGGAGACGATCATGAATGTGATTGAAAAATTGAACAAAAAAGAAGAAGCCCGTCTCTTGGACGGTGGCAAGGTCATTCCCAACTTTTCAGCAGGGGATACGCTGATCGTGCAAGTGCGAATTACGGAGGGTAATCGGACCCGGTTGCAAGCGTTTGAAGGCGTCTGCATTGCGCGGTCTGGTGCAGGGCTGAACGAAAGTTTCACAGTGCGAAAAATAAGCTATGGCGAAGGTGTCGAGCGGGTTTTTCCGGTGTATTCTCCTTTAGTCGAAGAGATACAAATTAAACGTAAAGGTAAGGTACGCCGAGCCAAATTATATTACCTTCGTGATCGCCGCGGTAAATCAGCCCGGATTGCGGAGCGCACAACCGGAAGAGGTATTGACCAAACGCGCGGGAAGACGTAACGAGAATCTAAATGAGAAATTATCCGGAACTTCCACCGGATGATCCGCCCCAATGAAAATCCGGCTCCTCCCAAAGAGAGCCGGGTTTTTTTGCATTTATCTTTTACGGGCTTTAGCTAACGAGATCTTCGCAGTTTGCTATTGATTGATCCGTTTTCGCCTTCACAGACCAAGCATTATTGACAATGGGTTTACCGCCACTGATCACTCGCGGATCATAGGAATAGAGACAGGTTCCTAGTCGAAACACTTTAAAACAGCTTTTTGGTCCCATAAATTCCCCAATGTAAGTGAAACAGATTGTATCATTTGATGTGACCCACTTGCCGCTGTCTTTTAATGCACCTTCCGTATATTCAGTTGTGCCGTCAGTATTAAAAATTTCCGTGAACTGATGGGTTCCGCTACGCTCGCGGGGTCTTTTATAAATGCCGTAGAGCGTAACACCAGCAAAAGCGGTGTATAACTCTTGACCCAATACAGGCTCCATCACATCATTATTAATATCACGGGCAGATGCCGACAGGTTGAATATAATGGCGATGAATAATATTATGAAATAACGGCTTCGCATCTAGCAACCTCTCCATTTTTTACGCTGCGGGCGGTCCAATAATCACGATCTAGTTCATCTTCGCTATATTGCCGGGTTGTGGTATAAAAATAATAGCAATTTTTAATTCGGTAAACGCGGAAACATCCACCTGATAATTGTGTGTCGATATATCGATAGCAAATTGAATCCTGACGCGGAATCCAAATACCTTTATAGGTCGTTTTACCTTCGACATAGTTAACTGAGCCGTCTGAATTATGAGTTTCTTTATAAAAGTTAGAGGCGGCACCTTCGCGAGAAAAATTATAAGAGCCGTCATGCGTGATGCCTTTAAAAGCCGCTAAAAGTTCATCCCCTATCACGCGGCTGGCGTTTGGGCGAATATCGGTCTTTTGGCTTTGTGCATGAACAGGTTTTGTGAGCCATAAAAGAGCCATTATCAGAAAAATTGAACGGATCATCATATCTGGCTTTTAACATAGAATTTTGATTTGGCCATGCTAGGCTACAGTTATGAACGATGACGATTATAAAGACCCTCTTAGAAAAGAACGTCCGTCTGACCGGATGTTTCGGCGTTCGCGCCGGGCCGAAATGCGGCGGCGACAATCTATAAAATCCGAAGATCGGTTTTTTCGCTTTATTTTCTCGTTGGCCGCCGCAGCAACAGCTATCGCGTTGATTATGGCCTATATAGCGATTAGCGGCTCATTGCCGCGCATTAATTGAGTTAATATTGTACTTTAGGCTGGTTTTATCAGACGTAGAAAACGCTCTTGCAAAGCTGGGTTTGTTTTAAACTCACCCGTAAATTGGGTAGTAATTGTCGAGACATTCGGGTGGTGAACTCCGCGAGTTGACATACATTGATGAACTGCATCAATCATAATGGCTGAACCGCGCGGTTTGAGTGCACTATCAATGGCTTCGGCAATTTGTGCCGTCATAGTTTCCTGTGTTTGCAACCGTTTGGAGTAAACTTCGACAACTTTGACTAATTTGGAAATTCCAACAACCTTATCCGTCGGTAGATAAGCCACATAGGCGGTTCCTAGAAATGGTGCCATATGGTGTTCACAATGACTTTCAACATCAATATCACGTAAAATAACCATGTCATCATAACCCGATACATCATCAAAGACGCGGGATAATTCTTCTGCCGGATCCTGATCATAACCGCGAAACCATTCTTTATAGGCGTTGACCACACGTTTAGGCGTGTCGCGTAAACCTTCGCGGTCCGGATTATCCCCGGCCCAAGCAATCAATGTTCGGACGGCCGCCATTGCCTCGTCTTTGGAAGGGCGAGCCGTGTTGGCAACAGCGGCCAAAACGGGTTTTTTCGTATTATCAGTGCTCATACAGGCCCTATAGACTATTAGGGTTGCAAAAAGCCAGCGGCAAAATCGTATAAATTTTATGCATATTTCAATATACTCTGCTCTCGTTTAATACATTTTAACTTCGGCGCGTTATAAGGTCCGCTGTTATGGAATTCATCGTATTACTGATATTGTCACTTGTTTTAGGTGTAAGTTTTGGCGCATGGGGTGCCTATTTCAACACTCTGTTACTGGAAATATTACAGGGTGCCGTCATCTTTATTATTATAATTGGGGTCCTGTTATCTCGATTTTCCCCGGCCATGGCGCATGCGGGGGTTGGTGAAGGCACATTATTTTCGATGCTAGGGGACTTATATGCCCGTATTCCACCGTTCATTCAATGGCCACTGGCTTCGTTTCCGTTATTCTTTTTTATAGGTCGAACGGGCGCTCATATTTATCAGCGCTATTATTATGTGAAACCGCAAGAGACCAAAGCTCAGCGCCGCGGTCGTATCCTGATTGATGATACTCTGAATTAACGGCGGCAGTGCTCTTCGGTTAACAGGCCAAAGTGTTTAATTTCTGCGGCCGTCATAAAATGCAAACTGTCCGGTTCGGCCGCCTCGCGCGTGAAAACATAAAAGGCAGGATCAATTCCCATATCGCGTAAAAACCCTTCTTGAAATTTTTGGCGGCGATCAACCCCCATTGTACGCGGTGAAATGGTTCCTGTTCGGTCTCCTGTCAGCCCCCAGCTATGCACGCCAATTAAAGCCCCGCAATCCATTGTACGTTGGTGCCCAGCCAGAAAAAGATCAACAGCGCCAGAGGCTATAAAGCTGTTTTTTTTAAGATGTGTTTTAAGTCCGCGCGCCCGGATTTCCCGCGCAATCCGCAAATTCATATCTGCATCTTTTGTGCCGGGCATTTTTTCAAACACAAGCGTATCAACCTGTGGGTTCTCGTCCAAAAATTGCCGGACCATAGCCACGGACATGCCATTGGTATCCCCATTCCCATAAGCGATTGTCCCTTTGGCCCGAAATTTCAAAAGCCCTGTCTCGGGCTGCATAGTTTTATGAATAGCGGGTAGAGCGCCCATTAAAATAAGTAAAAAGACAAAGATTTGTTTGTGTCGTAATGTCAAAACGGGCTTTCAAAATCAGATGGTTCTCTTTAGAGCATGGCGCTATGGTAGATCAAATAAAAGACCCAGCCACTTCTTTATGGCTTTATAATTCTCTATCGCGGAAAAAAGAGGTTTTTAATCCGCAAGACCCTGCACGCGTGACGATGTATAATTGTGGGCCGACGGTTTATTCCTATGCTCATATAGGTAATGCCCGTGCCGCCGTTGTCGCCGATGTGCTGTTTCGCGTATTGAGGCATATATATGGCCTCGGTCATGTGATCTATGCACGTAATATCACCGACGTAGATGACAAAATCATCGCTAATGCTCAAGAGCAGGGTGTGCCAATGGCCCAGATTACGGAAAAATACGCCCGTATCTATAATGAAGATCTTGCTGCAATTGGCTGCTTGCCGCCAACCCATCAACCCAAAGCCACCGATAATATTGACGGTATGATAGCGCTTATTCAGTCATTGCTGGCAGGCGGTTATGCCTATGCCAGTGATGATCATGTTTTTTTCGATGTGTCGCAATATGATGATTACGGTAAATTGTCAGGCAATACGCTAGAAGCTCTTAAAAAAGGCGACCGCGTCGGGGAAGGGGAAGTAGCCCGCAAGAAAAATGCGGCTGATTTTGTTCTCTGGAAACCTGAATTGGGCGGCGTAGGCTGGGACGCTCCTTTTGGCCGAGGTCGTCCTGGGTGGCATATTGAATGTTCGGCTATGGTAAAATCTGCTCTGACATATGGAATAAGCGGGGAGACGATCGATATACATTGCGGCGGCGTTGATCTGAAATTCCCGCATCATGAAAATGAAATTGCGCAAAGTAACTGTGCTCATGGCCACCCTATGGCAAATTATTGGGTGCATAATGAATTTCTTAATCTGTCAGCAAAAGATGGTTCTAGCGAAAAAATGTCCAAAAGTCTTGGCAATGTAAAACTTATCCATGACTTGCTCAAAAATTGGGATGGGGAAGTTATTCGCCTTGCGCTTCTTAAAGCCCATTACCGCAGCGAACTTATTTGGTCCGAAACTTTGCTGCGCGAGAGCAAAGCCCAGCTTGATGGGTGGTATAGGGTTTTAAAAAGGTGGAATTTTAAGGTTACCCATTCACCGGATCCTTATACTATTTTCATGAAGTCCATTCTCAACGATATGAATATTCCGGATGCTTTGGCATTAATTGCACAGGCGCAATCGTCTTTAGCTTTAGGTTATGCTCCCTTCCAATCGGTTGTACATCCAGCCGGATCGCCGCAGAAAGAAAGGATGGCAGGCTTAGAGCCTGATGAACTTCACAAAGAATTATCCAAATTAGTATCCTGTTTTAATCTGCTTGGTCTGTTGCAAAATAATCCTGAAGACTGGTTTGCGGGCGGCGCTTCGGATGATGAAAAGGCCCGTATAGACATATTAGTTGCTGAATATGACACTGTGCGGGCCGCAGCTATGACGGCCAAACAAAGCGGTGATAAAACGGCCATGGGCGCGGCTTTCAAAGCTTCAGACGCTATTCGTAATAATTTACGATCTGAAGGTGTACGGCTTGAAACAAAACCTGATGGCACAACGCAATGGCGCAAAGAATAATTAAGGCTCTCGCTGTGCGACGCCAAATATTAGGGTTTCTCTGGCGTTCATTTTTTCATGCCAGACAGATGAACTGTTATAGGCGGTACGGTGATTGCCTTTAGCTTAAAACCCACATATTTATTAGGCCAATAAGTAACAAGTTTTTAGAGTTGAGCCTATTTTCAGAAGCATATTGATTCTGGTGATCATTCTTTTTGAGATGTTAATCCCAATACAACATCGATTATTTTTCCGATTTCATCTTGTTCCATAACACCTCTTATCTGGTCGGAGCCCGGACCTGAGGCATAAAGTGGGACATCTTCGCCAGCATGGGTTTCACTGGGCAGGCGTACTGCGCTTTGCTGGCGATAGTCTTTTGCTTGTACTGTGTTATCGCTTAGCGCCGGGCTCTTTTTCTTGCGTTTATTGGGACCATTATAATAGCCTAATGTTGTATAAGGTTTATCATAGCTATCGAGTGTATACTCATTAGCGGGTTGCCCTGTTTTTATATCAAACCCGCGCACCAGTCCCAATATTGGATTACCACGCACAGGATAGCCGGCGATAGTAAAGGCATGGCTATGGTCAGCCGTCACTATGATTAGCGTGTCATTTCCAACCTCGGCTTTGGCGAGTTTCACGGCTGCGTTCAAGGCTTGCATATCACGCAGGGCCCGATATGCATTGGTGTCATGATGGGCATGATCGACGCGGCCTGCCTCGATCATTAAGATATAGCCTTCGGAGTTTTGGGATAAAGCCTGAATGGCAAATTGTGTCATTTCAGCCAATGACGGCTGTTCCCCTGCAATACGATCCGCTTCATAATCCATATGGGATTGATCAAAAAGCCCTAAGAGAGGAACAGCAGGGTTGGCATTTTTGAGAGCCGTGGCATCTGTGATATATTGATAGGGGGTTTTTGCTGGCGTTGAACGGGCTTGCCATGCCTTTATTTGACTGGATGTAAATTCTTTGGCACCGCCGCCTAGGGCGACATCAACATCACTTTTTATTAGCTGGGCTGCAATGCTCTCGCATCCGGCTTTGGCAGCTTTGCCTTTGATATCTTTATCGGCCTCCCAATCGCGATTTGGGCTATGTCCATAGAGGGCGGCGGGTGTGGCATGGGTTATCCGCGCCGTTGAGATCACGCCAACTGATAATCCAGCGGCTTTGGCTTTTATGGTCAAATTGGGTGGAGCGCTTTTGTCGACACATCCTTCTTGGATCATTTTGGCCATATCAGGATTGGGGCGGACATTAATTGTTCCAATATTGGTTTTATATCCTGATAATATAGCCGTGGCAGTTCCGGCGCTGTCAGGGACTTGGGCATTGGTATTATAGGTCTTAACAAGGGCAAGGTTCTCAAAATCTTCGAAGGCGAGGCTATGCTCTTCGCCTTTTAGGCCTTGGGATTGGCCGTCAAATATCCGCGCGGCCGTGATTGTTGAAATGCCCATGCCATCACCAATAAAAATAATGAGGTTTTTTGCGGTTTTCTTGTTTAGGGATCGGTGTGGCTTTGTGCTACGCGCCTCTAAATGTGCAGAAACCTTAGGTGAGGTTAAGGATAGAGCCGTGGATTCGGGGAGGGATTGAGCCTTGGAATTGCTTTTTATACCGCTTTCTGCTATGCAGGCGTTTAGGAAACAGAATAAAAAGGCTGTCGAGACCTTAATAAAAGGTGAAAGATAGCGCATATGGTGTCCTCAAAAAGCGTTAAGAGATTGATTTAAAACGTTTTTTTATAATACCTGTGAATTATACGAAAAAAAGATACAGATTTGTGTCTTTTTTTTAAAAAAAGGTGTTGCAACCCCAAAATCGTTTCCCTATATAGCGCTCCTCGCCGAGGGAAACACCCCGCGGGCGAGCGGGCCTTTCGCGAGGCCTTTTGTTTTGGAAAAAGATCGTATCAATTTCCGGCTGTTTGACATTGTGAATATGGGAAGAGAGACGCAGGCGGCGTTTAGCTGTGAGCAGATGTGGTAACACACTGCAAAACTCTTGTTGAACGACTGTTTAGACGTTTCTCTTTATGAAAATAATGATAAATCGCTTGAGGCCTTTAGGTCTTAAACGGTTCTTCGTTATTTCTTTGAAACGCAACGAAGCGCGACATATCTTTGATATGTCACGTCAGTTAAAACGACAGTCGGATCACTTTCAACCTGAGAGTTTGATTCTGGCTCAGAACGAACGCTGGCGG
>CAZZKV010000019.1:0-52632 GCA_964654665.1 uncultured Caulobacterales bacterium
AACGGCTTTATAATGTGGTCAGCGCCGAAAAGGTCGGCCGCCGCAAACATGCCGAGCGCGCCTAAGTTACATCGAAGACTGCCAAAGATTTTCGAGATTTAAAAATGAGTGAAACAAACACACAGGTCAAAATATTTGACACCACCTTACGCGACGGTGAACAAGCGCCGGGCTTTTCCATGACATCGGGCCAAAAGCTGGCGATGGCCGAGGCCTTAGAAGGCCTCGGCGTGGATATTATCGAAGCGGGATTTGCCGCCGCATCGCCCGGTGACTTTGACGCGATCAAAACCATTGCCGAAACCGTGAAAGACAGTACTATTTGCAGCCTTGCCCGCTGTAATGAGGGCGATATCCGTGCTAGCGGCGAAGCGATTAAACCTGCCACCTCGGGCCGCATCCATACCTTTATCGCGACTAGCCCGCTGCACCGCGAATATAAGCTTAAAATGTCCAAGGATGAAATTGTCGCTCGCGCGGTTGCCGGCGTCGAACTGGCGCGCCGCTATACAGATGATGTTGAATTTTCTTGCGAAGACGCAATCCGCACAGAGCGCGATTACCTCAAGCGCGTGGTCGAGGCTGCGATCAAGGCGGGCGCGACAACGATTAATATTCCCGATACGGTGGGCTATACCACGCCCGAAGAAATTCAGGACTTATTCCAGTTTCTAACCACGGAAATCGAGGGGGCAGATAAGACCGTGTTCTCGGCCCATTGTCATGACGATTTGGGTCTGGCAGTCGCCAATTCATTGGCGGCGGTGCGCGGCGGTGCGCGGCAAGTCGAATGCGCGCTAAACGGTATTGGCGAGCGCGCGGGAAATTGCGCGACAGAAGAAATCGTGATGGCATTAAATACCCGCAAAGACTTCTTTGGCCTGTCAACAGGGATCAAGACAGAAGGTATTTACGGGGCGTCGAAATTACTGGCAACGCTGACGGGGAATCCCGTGCCGCGCAATAAGGCTATTGTCGGTAAAAATGCTTTCGCCCATGAAAGCGGCATTCATCAGCACGGGGTTTTGGCCAATCGCGAAACCTATGAAATCATGAAACCTGAGGATGTCGGTGTCTCGACCGATAATCTTGTGCTTGGCAAACATTCAGGCCGCGCGGCGCTGAAAAACCGCGCTTCGAAATTGGGGTTTGAATTATCAGATAATCAACTCCAATCCGTCTTTGTCGCGTTTAAGGCGCTTGCCGATGCTAAAAAGGAAGTCTTTGATGCCGATCTCGAAGCGCTGATATTAGGCGAAGCCGTCGGCACGCAAGGGCCTTGGGCGATTAAATCTCTTTATGTCTCCGCAGGCTCAGATGATAATCGCAATCCATTAGCGACTGTCCGCCTGACCCATGATGATGGGCGCGAGCGTGAACATGTCTCGGCGGCCTCTGGCCCGATGAATGCCGTTTTTGACGCGATATCACAAATTACGGATACGCCGATGACGCTGGAGCATTTCGGAGTTAATTCCGTCTCCGGTGGTAAGGACGCCATGGCCGAAGCCACCGTGCGCGTGACAACGGAATTTGAAAGCTATCAAGGACGCGGGGCGTCAACAGACACGGTTCTGGCCAGTGCCAAAGCCTATCTTGATGTGATTAACCGGATCGAACGGCGCGCTGTCAGACAAGCGTCTATTGCGGCGCAGCACTGATGGCCGGAGCTTTCAAATATATAAGGATATTAACTGCAATTGTTTTACCAATTATTGTAATTTATAATTTTTTGCAAAGTCTTATCCAACAATCTCAGGTGATCTTGGATGGGCCACTTACTCATTTTATATCTTACACTTTTGCAATAAACAAAATAGTTTTAGCCGGATTCTTATCCATGGTTCTATGGTTTGATTTTAAGATAGATTTACCGCTTTGGGGAAATATCGTCCTTCGAATTTTTGGCCTTATATCCATACTTCTAAGTCTCATCGGGTTTGTTTACATTTTCAAACAACAACAATTTAGCGATATGCCCTTTTTGGCTGAATTTTATCTATTTCAAACCGCGTATTTGTTAATATCGGTTATAATTTGGGGAAAAAGTTTTAAGGAAAAAACAAATGCTTAAAACACTTTTTGACAAAGTCTGGGATCGCCATTGTGTTGTGGCCGAAACGCCGGACCAACCGGCAACGCTTTATATAGACTTGCACCTCATCCATGAGGTCACAAGCCCGCAAGCTTTTACAGAGCTAAAGCAGCGCGGCCTCACGGTCCGCCGTCCTGATCGCACACTGGCAACCATTGACCACTCGACCCCGACGCGGATTAATCCTGATGGTACTCGCCCTTATCATACGGAGCAAGCCGAACGGCAGGTCGAAACCCTTCTGACCAACACAGCCGAGCACGGGATAGAGACCCATGGTTGGGACAGTGACAATCGCGGTATTGTTCACGTTATGGGGCCAGAACTGGGCGCGACGCAGCCCGGCATGACCATCGTCTGCGGGGATAGCCATACCAGCACGCATGGTGCGTTCGGGGCGATCGCCTTTGGTATCGGGACAACACAGGTCGGCCATGTTCTGGCCCATCAATGCCTGCTGATGCGCAAACCCAAAACTATGGCCATTCATGTTAATGGCGAGCTGGCAGACGGGGTCACGCCCAAAGACGTTATCCTCGCCATCATTGCCAAAATCGGCGTGGGCGGCGGCACAGGTTACGCGCTGGAATATTGCGGCAATGTCTTTCGTGAGATGAGCATGGACGGGCGGATGACCGTTTGTAATATGTCTATCGAGGCGGGGGCGCGCTGCGGCATGATTGCGCCTGACGAGACGACCTTTGCCTATCTGAAAGACCGTAAATTTACACCAGAGCATTTTGAGGCAGCGTGCGCAGATTGGGCTTTGCTGGCGACAGATATCGGGGCCGTCTACGATAAAGAAGTACATATCAAGGCTGAAGATATAAAACCGATGGTGACTTATGGCACGCATCCGGGCATGGGCATTGCCATTGACGCGATTATTCCCGCCCCTGCTGATAAGGCGGATGAAAACGCCCTGAGCTATATGCAGCTCACATCAGGGGTTAAAATCGCGGGCACACAAATTGATAAGGTCTTTATCGGCTCTTGTACCAATTCCCGTATGGAAGACTTGCGTGCTGCCGCTGATATTTTACAGGGCCGGAAAGTTGCACCCCATGTCACAACGATCATTGTACCGGGTAGTGTGCTTATCAAGGCGCTCGCCGAAGAGGAAGGTCTGGACACTATCTTTACCGAAGCGGGTGCACAGTGGCGCGAGGCTGGCTGTTCTATGTGTCTGGGTATGAACGGCGATATTGGGGCGCCGGGTGATCTGGTTGTCTCGACGTCAAACCGTAATTTCGCCGGACGCCAAGGGCCGGGCGTGCGCACAGTTTTGGCCTCGCCGGAAACCGCAGCAGCCTCTGCAGTCGCAGGCGTAATAGCGGACCCTCGCATGTTAGGAGAGGCAGGATGAGTTTTAAGCCTTTAATTAAAATAACATCAAAAACCGTTGTTCTGCCTACGGCCAATATTGACACAGACCAGATCATGCCCGCCCGGTTTCTGACCAAAACAACCAAGGCCGGTTTTGGCCAACACCTGTTTAATGACTGGCGCTATAATGAGGACGGTAGCGAGACCGACCACCTTCTCAATAGCGAGGCGGCCAAAACCTGCGAAATTCTCGTAGCGGGGCATAATTTTGGTTGCGGGTCATCGCGTGAACATGCGCCATGGGCCTTAACAGATTACGGGTTTCGCGTTGTTATAAGCTCTGAAATAGCGGATATCTTTCGGGGTAATTCTCTTAAAAATGGCCTCTTGCCTATCGTCATAGACAAAGCGGCTCATCAATGGCTCCTTGATCATCCTGATGACGTTATCACAGTTGATCTTGAGGCCTGCGAGGTCCGCTTGCCCAAAAATGGCGGCACCTATGGATTTGAAATCGACGCCTTTTCCCGTCTCTGCCTGATGGAAGGCGTGGATGAAATGGGGTATTTAGCCCGACAAGGCGACGCTATAACACAATTTGAGACCGCAAAATGAACATAAATTTCACCTATCTCCCCGGTGACGGGATTGGCCCTGAAGTGGGAGCGGCGGCGCTGGATGTTCTGGAGGCTGTGGCGCAAAAATATGGCCATAAATTAGAACCAGAATTTTATCTGGCAGGCGGCGCAGCCATAGACGCAGGTCTCAAACCTCTACCCGATGAAGCTTATGCATCCTGTCAAAAAACGGGCGCTATTTTACTAGGTGCAGTTGGCGGACCAAAATGGGACCACCTCAAAGGTACGGATAGACCCGAACTCGGTTTGCTTTTGTCTTTACGGAAAAACCTTAACCTCTATGCCAATATTCGGCCCTGCAAGCCCTATCCGGCCTTAATAGAGCGCGCCCCGCTTAAACGTGAGCGCCTTGAAGGCACGGATTTTATCGTCATGCGCGAGCTAACAGGCGGGATTTATTTCGGTGAGAAAGGCCGTGATAATTTAGGCGCTTATGACGAGTGCCGCTATAGCGAGATGGAAGTCGAGCGCATTGCGGTCAAAGCTTTTGATCTGGCTATGCAGCGGCGTAAGAAAGTGACATCGGTTGATAAATCCAATGTGCTGGAAACCTCGCGTCTCTGGCGCGAGACGGTCATAAAAGTTGCCGAGCAATATCCAGAGGTCGAATTGGAGCACCTTTTAGTCGATGCCATGACCATGCACATGCTGACAAAAGCCCAGAGTTTTGATGTGGTCCTGACGGAAAACATGTTTGGCGATATTTTGACAGACGAAGCCTCCGTTCTGGCTGGCTCTATGGGGGTTATCCCATCTGCATCTATATCAGATGGGACACTCGGCCTTTATGAACCCATACATGGCAGTGCGCCTGATATTGCGGGCCAAGGTAAGGCCAATCCGCTGGCGATGATTTTATCGGCTGCGTGGATGTTAAAATTAACGTTCGGCTTAACGGCGGAAGCCGCGGTTATTGAGGCCAGTGTTGAGGCGGCCTTGTCTGGCGGGCATATAACCGGCGATTTAGGCGGGACCCTTTCAACATCTCAGCTCGGAGACTGGATAGCGGATTATGTCCATCAATCTTAATGATTTGAAAGCCCGTATCGAGGCTGCTGATGTCTACGCGCTTGCCAAGCGCACGCCATGCCAGCTCGCGCCAAAGCTTTCGGCTGAACATGGGCGTAATATCTGGCTCAAACGCGAAGATCTGCAAGATGTGTTTAGTTTCAAAATCCGCGGGGCGGCTAACCGGATAGCTGGATTAACCGACGCCGAAAAAACCAAAGGGGTCTGTGCGGCCAGTGCGGGTAATCACGCCCAAGGTATGGCGGCGGCGGCCAGCTATTACCAAACCAAAGCCGTGATCTTTATGCCCGTAACAACGCCGATGATTAAAGTCGAAGCGGTGCAGGCGCGGGGCGCGGAAACCCGGCTGATTGGCGATAGTTATGACGAAGCGTGTAAGGCTGCAATTGACTATGCCACCGAGAGCGGCGCGGTTTTTATCCATCCCTTTGATGAGCTTGACGTGATTGCCGGACAAGGCACTGTTGGCAAAGAAATTATGGAACAAATGCCGCGCCCCCCGGCGGCTATCTATATTTGTACTGGCGGCGGCGGTCTTGTGTCCGGTATTGGAACATGGATCAAAGCTGTCTCTCCCGCCACCAAAATCATAGCCGTCGAACCTGCTGGGGCCGCCACGCTCAAAACCTCATTAGATGCTGGCAAACCCACGCCTTTAAATAAAGTTGACGGCTTTGCCGACGGTGTGGCTGTCAAGCTTATCGGAAAAAACACGCTTGAAATTTCAAAGTCGGTTGTTGATGAGTGCATCACTGTGACCAATGACGAAATATGTGCGGCCGTCAAAGACGTGTTTGAAGCCACGCGAACGGTTGTCGAACCGGCGGGTGCATTAGCCCTAGCCGGTCTTATCAAACATACACGCGGTGGCCAAGCGCCTGACGGGGATTGTGTTGTAACAATTTCAGGGGCCAATGTAAATTTTGACCGTATTGGCCATATTGTCGAACGCGCGGAATTGGGAGCAGGCGAAGAAATGCTTTTCGCGGCCATTATTCCTGAACAAGCGGGAGCATTTTTAAACTTTGTCCGGGCTTTAGGTAATCGCGCCGTAACGGAATTTAATTATCGTTATGTTGATAGGGTAGATGCCCATGTTCTGGTCGGGGTGAAAATTAAATCGGCAGTTGAACGCGATGCGATTATCACCGCCATGGGCGAGCATGATATTTCTGTTTCGGATTTATCCGAAGACCGGCTGGCGAAACGCCATCTGCGCCATATGGTTGGCGGGCGGGCCAGTAAGGATATTGACGAAGTCATTTACCGGTTTGAATTTCCAGAGCGCCCCGGCGCGCTCACGGATTTTTTGATTAATTTGGATGCGCGCTGGAATATTTCGCTCTTTCATTATCGCAATCATGGACATTCAACTGGTCACGTATTGTGCGGCTTTCACGTGCCGGACGGTAATGTTAAAGCCTTGGAAAACTCTCTGGCGAAAACGGGATATCCGATGCGCGCTGAGACTAAAAATGTTGCTTATGATTATTTTTTACGCGCCTAGCCGGCGTTATGACGTCGGGGCGCCACTTGCCCATATGATGGCCATAAAGGCTCCTTTGGATCGCGGCAATAATATCAGACACAGTGCAATAGCGACGGCTGATAAAAGACCGATAATCCCCCAATCGGGTAAGCCTGACTTGAAAATTAGAAAATGGAAAAACGGGGCCAAGAGATGACCAACAATCACTATCGTCAGCCATGCCGGCCCGTCATCTGCGCGCACCATTTCCCAGTTTTTACCACAGCTTTGACAGGCTTTTACAGGTTTCAAATACCTATGAAACAGCGGAGCCTTGCCGCATTTCGGGCATTGCAACCGGACACCGCGTTTGATCGCCAGCCATTTTTTGATGGGCTTTATATGAGAGCTCTCCATAAGTTTATTTATGCGCAAACGGTGGAAAAGACCACTGCGGCATATGGCTCTTTGATTGACGGCACGCTCTGGCTGTTTTATGCACGCCGCTTCACGCGCCGATTTGAAACAGCTTGCGGGCGCACCGCTAAATTCCGCTAAAGAGGTCCTTATGCCTGTCCCGATAATTGTCTTGAATTTTGGCCATAGTGTCTTGCGGTCCCTTGATGATTATACCCATGCCGCCAGTGAGATTTACCGTCATTACCGGCAAGGGAATAATGTTATTGCCGTTACGTCTGCGCAGAGCGATCAAACGGATGTTTTAATGGCTGAGGCCCGTCATGTTGGCCCAGGTGACGGTGCTAAAAACCTAGCGGAATTAATCCAGCTAGGCGAACGGCGTTCAGCAGCGCTTTTGGCTTTGGCGTTAGAACGCATTGGCGCCCCCGCTTTTGTACGCCAAGCGCGCGATCTTGGTTTGCGGGCCCACGGACCGGCGAATGATGCGGCGCTAATTGATTTGAATGTAGAGCAGCTCAAAGCGGATTTAAAAAATCATGATATTGTGGTTATGCCCGGATTTGTTGCTATTGGCGAAAATGATCGACCTTCATTATTAGGTCAGGGCGGGGCTGATTTGACGGCGCTTTATGTAGCGGAAAAATTAGGCGTAAAGGCTTTACTTTTAAAAGATGTTGATGGCGTTTATGATCATGACCCGAAAGAGGCTGGCCCGCCGCCATTGCGATATTCCGACATTTCATGGGCCGATGCGCGCGAAAAAGCCAGTGTTCTTGTCGCACCAAAAGCGTTGGAATTTGCTGCCGATAATGGACTGGCATTTGAGATCGGCACACCGGGTATTGAAAATTATAGCACAATTGGCGCGAAAACATTGCCGCCGTCTGCGGCGCGCCATCCTAAAAAATTGCGGATAGCTATGATGGGGTGCGGGGTTGTTGGCGGGGGTATTTATCGCCGGATTGCGGCTTATCCGGACCGGTTTGAACTGGTTAAAATTATGGTGCGCAATGTCGATAAATATATTGACCAGGGTTATCGACCGGATGAATTAACCACTGATTTTACCGATATTATAGCCGCCAGACCCGATATCTTTATTGATGTTTCCGGTCCTGTTGAACCCGCGCTCGGATTTTGCCGGGATATGCTGGGGCGCGGCGTTCATGTTGTGAGTGCCAATAAACAGGCGATTGCACAGGGCGGACAGGCTTTAATCGATTTTGCCGCAGATAATAAAGCGGTGCTGGCATTTTCATCTGCTGCGGGCGGGGGCATGCCTGTGTTGGAAATGTGTTTACGCGAGCATGGACGGATCACGCATGTCGAGGCGCTTTTAAACGGGACAACCAATTATATGCTCGGTGCAATCGGGGCTGGGCAGAGCTATGGAGAGGCGTTGAAAGACGCGCAAAATAAAGGGTTTGCCGAGGCCGATCCCTCCTCTGATGTTAATGGATCAGACGCGGCGGCGAAAATTCGCTTGGTGGCGCTGTTGGGTTTTGGACAGGTGATTGATCTGGATGATATTCCGCGCGACACAATTGAAAATTATGCGCCAAATATTCTACCTCAGGGTATTATGAAACGCGTTGCGCAATGCCGGATGGACACAGATGGATTTAGTGCTTCTCTTGTGTTGAAAGATTTGCCGAAAGATGATTTTATAGCTCAGGCTGAAGGCGAAGAAGCCCATGCCGTTTTCACATTTGATAATGGCGAGCGCTATAAAATCAGGGGCAAGGGCGCCGGGCGCTGGCCAACGGCCGAGTCGGTTATGGCGGATTTATTTGATATTTCAGGACGGTATTATTAATAGCGCTATTGTCGATAGAGGCGAGCCGGAACACCAAACGAATGGCCGTGACGTTCCTGTTATTGTGTGGTTACGCCGTGATTTACGTCTGGCGGATAATCCGGCTTTATGTGCAGCGGTTGACACAGGCAAACCCGTCATTGTGCTTTATATTTACGAAACCGATAGCGCTCGCCCGCTGGGCGCAGCAAGCCAGTGGTGGCTATATTATAGCTTATATGCTTTGGGTCAGGATTTGGCACAGATTGGCGGATCACTGATCTTGCGCAAAGGTCAAGCCAAGGCTGTGCTAGAGGCTGTGATTCATGAGAGCGGCGCGGATTGCGTTTTATGGAACCGGCGTTATAGCGAGGATGCACGGAAGCGGGATGGGGCTATAAAAGACATATTATCGGCGCGCGGCCTAACGGTTACAAGTTTCCGCGCCGCTTTATTGACAGAGCCGTGGACGGTGAAAACAAAAACCGGTGGGTATTACAAAGTTTTTACACCCTATTGGCGCGCTGCCCGCGCTCATATATCTGATCACCCGCCTCTGGCTTGTCCTGTTAAAATTCGCCGCGCTGCGCCGCTAGCAAGCGATGATATCGCGTCATGGTCCTTGCGTCCTTATGCGCCGGATTGGGGTCAAAAATTTGCTCCGCATTGGCAACCGGGCCAAGCGGGCGCAGCGCGGGCTTTGACCCGGTTTTTAGCAGGACCGGTTGAGACTTATATTACGGATCGGGATCGTCCGGATAAAGATAGAGCGACGTCCCACCTTTCGCCCCATTTGGCCTTTGGCGAAATATCGCCGCGGCAAATTTGGCACGCATGTAGCGGAGATAAAGACAAGGCCGAAAAATTTTTAACGGAAATCGGGTGGCGGGAATTTGCTTATGTTTTATTATTTCATAACCCGGCGCTTGCGGTCCAAAATTTCAAACCGCATTTTGACCGATTTCATTGGCAAGGCGATGATGTTTCGCTGGCGCAATGGCAAAATGGTTTGACGGGATATCCATTTGTGGATGCCGGTATGCGTCAGCTCTGGCAGACAGGGTGGCAACATAACCGTGTGCGTATGGTAACTGCCAGTTTCTTAATTAAACATCTGTTGATTGATTGGCGATATGGCGAGCGTTGGTTTTGGGATACGCTGGTGGATGCTGACCCTGCAAGTAATGCAGCAGGGTGGCAATGGGTAGCGGGCAGCGGGGCTGATGCTTCGCCCTATTTCCGGATTTTCAATCCGGTTACGCAGGGCGAAAAATTTGACCCTGAGGGTCTTTATATACGCCGCTATATACCGGAGTTATCGCACCTGCCCAATAAATATATTCACCGGCCATGGGAAGCCCCCCAAAACATTCTTGATTATGCGGGCGTAACATTAGGCAAAACCTATCCACATCCAATTGTTGACCATAAAATGGCGCGCGCACGGGCGCTCGCGGCCTATAAAGATTGCCGCAAAGATGAATGAAACCTATCTGAAAAGGCTATCTTAATAAGGTTTTAAGACATGTAGCGGTTTTGTGATTATCCTGTGACAAAAAAACGGGTTAATAAGCATCCATGAAACATTTTATCTATACCGCAGCCTTGGCACTGCCGCTTTTTGTTCTAACTGCGTGCAGCGCGGCACAAAGCACTGAAACACCATCAACCTCTCCGGTGGTTGCCGCTACATCTAATACAGATACGGCTATCCTTGCCGGGGGGTGTTTCTGGTGTGTAGAATCCGATTTTGAAAAATTGGACGGCGTTATTGACGTTGTATCCGGTTATACGGGCGGAGGTACAGACCAGCCCAGCTATCGTAATCATGGAAAACATTACGAGGCGGCCAAGATTACATTTGATACGTCCAAAATTTCCTATGATGAAATCCTGACCTATTATTGGCATCATATTGATCCGACTGATCCTTATGGACAGTTTTGCGATAAGGGCCATAGCTATCAAACGGCAATTTTCGCGCGTCCCGACCAACTCGAAACAGCTCAAAAATCAAAACAAACAATTTCTAATACCAAACCTTTCACAGCCCCGATTGTCACGAAGGTTCTGCCTACGGAAACATTCTGGTTAGCCGAGGATTACCATCAAGATTTTTACAAGAAAAACCCTGTGCGGTATAATTCATATCGCATTGGCTGCGGCCGCGATAAAGCTGTAAAAAAACTATGGGGCGGCACCAAGACTGCTGACGATAAGGCCTATGGTAGTGGTGCAAAAACGCAAAAACCGACAAAATCTTATGGCAGCGGAAATTAAAGACGTGTTGTAACGCGGGGGTAAATTAGCTCCCGCAGGCCGATTTGGCCTTTTTCAATGCGGCTGTCACGCCTTTTAACGAAAATTCATACGATGTGTTTGTGCCCCGGACTGACATGGCCTGAACGCGCATAATCGCTCCGGCGCGCATTGCTTTGACAAGGCGGCGTTCATCCGCGCCAGCCTCTATAAAGGCTTCGTTTTGGCTGACATACATATTGATTTTTGTTGATCCGACGCGGGCAATGGGCGGGCTGGTCACTTTGAGCGGGTAACCCCCCAGAAAACTTGGCTGTTCTTTGGCTGCGCCTGAGCGCCAATTGGCTACCATGAAGTAAATATCACCATGGCGCACGCTGGTTGGTGATTTGCTTTTCGGCTTGGCTAATACATAACAGATTTTATCTGCACCTTCCGCTCGTGAGTAAGCCGCCCAGTCAGAATATGTGCCTTCCAGCTTTGGGTCAGCCGCCAGTGCGGGTGTTGGTAAAAGCATTGCCGTCATGAGCGCTGGGATCGAATATTTTATCAACATATGTTTCATACCATATGTATAGCGCAAATTGTGTTTAAAGTTGGGTTAATAACAGTAAAATTTCAGCAGTAAATTTTAAGGCGCCCACCCGTCCATTTCCGGGCCACCAACACGGACCGGGCGCGGCGGATGCCCGCCGTGAGAGAGTGTCCGGTCATATAGGGTCAGCGCTGCGGCGAGGCTAACATTGATACAAAATTTTGTTGGAATTTTGACAATATGATCACAGCGCGCTTGCATAGTATCCGACAAAGACCCTTTTTCAGGGCCTAATATATAGGCACAATTGAGCGGATGATGGAAACTGGGTAGAACTGTGCTGTGCTGTGTTAGCTCAACCCCGACAAGCTGGCAGTTTTTAGGCAGAATAATATCTGCTTCATTATCCCATTCATAAAAGGGTAAATGTGCTGCAGAGCCAGAAGTATCTGTTTGCTTTACCTCGCGCACCGTATGATGCGCTTCCAGAGTAAAGGCAAAGCTGGCTCCAAATGCATGGGCAGTCCGCAACACCGCGCCGAGATTGGCTGCTTTTGAAATGCCTTGAACACCAATACCGAAATAACCCCGCATTTAGGCCTCATCAGTGACATAAGATGGATAATTGTGCGGATGAAACGTGCGCCAAATACAATAAATGGCAACGATGCTGCTGATCGCAATAATAATAAGAAAAGGCGTTTTAGGCGGCAGGTTTTTTGCAGCCATCCAGATCAGGATAATGGTAATTATATTGACCGATAGGTTCAGCAGGACGGCGCCGGCCGACATCAGCCGCGCGCGAATAGCGGGGGCTGCGCGGCGTTGCTGCATGGCTTGCAGCGGAACCACGAATAACCCGCTGAATAAGGAGGCCATAGCGAGGTCGATGAGCATTCGCATAGAGCCGGGGGCGGATTTAAACGCTGTCAGGTCCCGCAATGTACCATCGGCGAGTGCGGCAGAAACATCGGGGGCATTTAAATAAAGATCGCAGGTAAAGATCACCACGCCGCTTATACCAAGGGCTGATAGACCAATGGATTCTTTGCCCCAGCGGTCACCTTTAGCAAGGAACATACAGAGTAGAGATCCACAAAGAATACTGATGGTCGAGATCACTAAAATGACGATAAGGACAATCCGGTCATAGCCCATAACGGTTGCAACATAATCCGGGATTGTAGTGACGATAACGGTGGACAGACCATAGAACCAAGCCACCCCTAACATTGGCCGAAGAACCTCGGGGGCGTCAAAAGCTTTGCGCACGACATTTATGGTTGCGCTAAACGGTTCGTAATTCACTTTCAGTTCCGGTGTTGGCGGCGGGGCAGGCGGGCAGGCTTCGGCGGCGATCCAGCCTATAAGCGCTAGTCCCAATAAAAGGATGGCAATTATGCGCGAACCATTATCAATGCCGATTAAAAACAGGCTTGTAACCATACCGACAAGAACAAAGACAAAGACAAACCCATTGAGCAGAGCATTGCCGGTAATAAGCTCGCGGTCTGTTAGCCATTGCGGCAGAACGGCGTTTTTCGTT
Source organism: uncultured Caulobacterales bacterium (assembly GCA_964654665.1). Taxonomy (GTDB): domain Bacteria; phylum Pseudomonadota; class Alphaproteobacteria; order Caulobacterales; family Maricaulaceae; genus CALCKU01. The sequence goes on from CAZZKV010000019.1 coordinate 13,112, forward strand.
GGCGAGAAGAAGGCCGATTGCGCACCCATACAAAAAAGAGCGAAGGCGAGTATCCAGATATTGATAAACCAAAATCCGATAGCGGCGATAAGCATAATAATTATTTCGGCGCGTTTGACATATTTCAGAATTGTGCCGCGGTCTATCTTATCAGCCAATTGTCCGGCAATGGCGCAGGCCAGAAGGAAAGGAGCTGTAAAAATAAAGGCCGCCACAGGGACGCGAATACTGGATGGCAGACCCGTTAAAAAGGCAACTCCGCCAAAAGTAATCAGACCTATAAGTGAGTTTTTGAGCGCATTATCATTAAAGGTTCCGGTTTGCAGCAAGATAAAAAGCGGAGCGAAACGGCGCTGGGTTAAAAGATGGCGGGCAATGTTTGCGCTCATGATTTTTGTTCCGGTGTCTCATTGCTGTCTTGGTTCTCTCTGGCGATTCGTTTTGCCCGCGCACTTTCGTTTTCCGAGCGCTTGCCAATATCGTCAAGCGTTAGTGCGCCCAGATTTTCGCGGTCAAGCATGTCAAGACTGCGGCTTTCAATCCGTTCTTCTAATAGGGCCATAAAGGCCTCCTTTTCCATACCGGGGGCTATCGGTTCCAGAAACTCTACGCTGGCAGGCCCGGGATGTTTTGTCCAGTCCATCTGGTTCCAGCGTTGACCGAGATTTGTAGCCACAGGCACAACGGGACAGTTAAAATCGGCATAAAGGTGATAAACCCCTTTACGATAACGATGGTGCGTGCCGACTTGCGAGAGATGGCCTTCAGGATAGATTAGAATGCGCCGGCCTTGTTCTCGTACAATGGCGGATGTGGCTGCCATTTTTTCGCGAGCATCCACGCCGCCGCAATTATCAATAACAACGGCGTTCATTTTACCCAGAATGCGTTTAAGGAGCCAAAATTTTTCAAGATGATCCCCTGTCACAAAAGAGAGATCATCAAATTGCGAAAACATCACAATGCCGTCGCCGTAACTTTGGTGTTTGGCGGCTATAATGACGGGGCCATCGGTGGGTACATGGCTGTGGCCTGTGACCGTTAATTGAATGCCGGCAATATGGCGCATACCCCATTGCATGACTTTGGTATAGCGCCGCAAGCTGGCCATCATGACACCGCGTCCGGGCAAGAGCGATAAAACCGCGCAGACAATAGCATAGATAAATGTACCACTGTAAAAGAACAGGTTAAACATAAATGAGCGCATAACTAAGCCTCCGAAATTGCGAGCAAAGCGAAAATAGCTCGGCGAAATTGTGGAATATGGGTTGATAAGGGGCCGGGTAAAAAACCCATGACTTTGGCTTGCGCTGATTGCAACACAACCCCCAGTGCCATGGCTGCGGCCAGAACTGTATTGGATGTTTCAATATCGTTGCGGGCATGAGCCGCTTCGATAAGCGCCGCGGCTGCCATAATGGGGTTATCATCAACTCGCTCTGAAAGGGTTTTGAAATGATGTAGGTGAAAGATATGGTATTGAAACAGAACCCAGTCATCATCGGCGATATGGCAATAATGTTGAAGGATATAGTCAATCTGGTCAGCCAGATTGTCCTGGCTTTCGCCTGCGGTTTGTATGAGCAGGGTAAGCCGGTCATGAATGGCCACCATCAAGCTACGCGCTAGAGTGTCTTTACTCTCAAAATGCCGATATATTGCCCCTTCCGATACACCGGCCTTTGCGGCGATGCGTTTGGTCGAAACGCCGTCAATTCCCTCTTGTGTGAATAAGGTCAGAGCCGCGCGCTCAATCCGCGCTTTGGTTGTGCCGTCAATGGCGGCAATGCCGCGCAAAGCGGAGGAGGGCATTATCCGGTTTGGTTTCATTCGTTTTAGACCTCTCTGTGAGCCATGGCTCTAGTTAATGCGCTTTAACCCCACCGTTTCGAAGATGTGGATCTGTTTGTAAGTGATTGCTCACTTTTGTTGTGTGGGTAACCTATAATCTTTGGAATTGCAAGTGAGTAATCACTTTAAAAAGGCAAAAAGAAGGATTGGCCTCAAAAGCAAGAGCGCGATTACGTTATTGTCTTGCGTGGTTCTGATATTTTTCTCCGCCTCATTATTGAACTGAACGCGTTTCATAAGTTTGAATGAAACCGTAATCCGGTGATGGCTACGCAGGCGCGGCAATCGGCCTAAGTATTACGCCGGGCTTGGCTATTGCACCTTTTATTCCTGCCGTTATGTTGCGCGCAAAATAGCAAGCCATTCATTGGCTATATGGAGATAGAAATGAAATTATCAGATAGTTTAACCGCTGTTGTAACAGGTGGCGCTTCGGGTCTTGGCGAAGCCACAGCGCGGATGCTGGCGGCTCGCGGTGTTAAAGTGGGTATCTTTGATATGAACGCGGAACGCGGCGAAATGGTTGCGGGTGAAATCGGCGGAATTTTTACCAAGGTTGATGTGTCTGATGCCGAGAGTGTTGAGGCTGGATTTGACTTTGTTCGTGCCGCGAATGGGCAAGAACGGATTATGGTCAATTGCGCAGGTATTGGCGGCGGTATTAAAACTGTAGCCCGCAAACGTGATACGGGCGAAATTATTGCTCATGATTTGAAAGCCTATGCGCGGATCATTAACATCAATCTTATTGGGTCTTTCATTTGTGCGTCCAAATCTGCTGCGGGGATGATGACGCTCGAACCGACGGCACCAGATGGTGAACGCGGCGTGATTATTAATACTGCATCGGTTGCGGCCCAAGATGGCCAGATCGGGCAAGTGGCTTATGCTTCATCCAAAGGCGGCATTCTGTCTATGGCTTTGCCAATGGCGCGGGATTTGGCGCGCGAGGGTATTCGCGTTAATACCATTTTGCCCGGATTTTACGAAACACCGATTTATGAACAAATGAAGCCCGAGGTGAAAGAAAACCTGCGCGCGCATGTGCAATTTCCCAATCGGTTTGGAACGCCGGCAGAATATGGCGAGGTCGTGCGGTTTATGGTCGAGCATAGCTATATTAATGGTGAATATATTCGCACGGATGCAGGCGCTCGTATGCCGCCGCGTTAGGCCATTATGTTAAACAGGGTTATCGCTGCGGGTTTGCTTTTAGGGCTAATCGTGGGACTAGGCGCAGCGATTACAAATCATCCGTGGCTTCATGCGGTGGCGTATGCGGCGGCTCCGTTTGGGACGCTTTTTATTAATGCCATTAAAATGGTCATTATTCCGCTTGTTGTTTGTGTTATTTTTTCCAGCGTGGCCAAACTGGGTGACCCGCGCAAGCTTGGAGACATAGGCGGTAAGGCTTTAGGCCTGTATTGGATCACAACATTTCCAGCCATTGTTATTGGTATGGGAACAACGGCTTTGGGATTACGCTTTGCTCCGGCAATGAACCTTCCGCCAGCGGAGAGTGTGCCTCCGCTAAAATTACAAAGCTTTACGGATTTCATCATTAGCCTTGTTCCGCCTAATCCCTTTGCTGCGGCTACAGAGGGCGCAATATTGCCTTTGATAGTTTTCACGGTCTTAATCGCTGCTGCGGCCGGAACCTTGGAGGACGCGCGCCGGGAGCGCATGATCACAGGGGCCGAAGACATTAATCAGGCTTTGATGAAATTAGTGTGGTGGATATTATATACGGCCCCCTTGGGTGTTTTCGGCCTGATCGCGCCAGCTATGGCACAATCGGGTTGGAATTTGATACAAAGCTTGAGTATTTTTATTATCAGCGTATGTGTCGGGCTTGTGGTATTTATGGGTATTATCTGGGTGCCGCTTTTAATATTTATAGGCAAAATGCGTCCCGTTCGATTTTTCAAAGGAACAATAGGGGCCGCCTCTATTGCCTTTTCAACAACCAGTACAGCCACGGCTATACCGGTCTCGCTTGAAGAGAGTATTCAGACTTTAGGCGTATCTGAGAAAGTGGCTGATTTGTTGATCCCGCTGGGCGCTTCTATGTACCGCCCCGGCAGTGCCTTGTTTCAAGGGGCTGCTATTATATTCCTCGCCCATATTTATAACGTCCCTGTTGCATTGGGAGCCATTGGAGCGATAATTCTGGCTACATTTCTGGTTTCGCTCACAGTTGCGCCAGTGCCATCTTCGGGTGTTGTGACAATGGCCCCTGCGCTAGAGGCCATTGGCGTTCCGCTTTCAGGACTGGCGTTGATATTAGGGATTGACCGTATACCCGATATGATGCGCAGCACCATCAATGTTCTAGGGCAGATATCTGTGGCGGTTTTGGTTGATAATCGGGATAAGGCCAAATACCTGTCCAAAGGCAGGATGTAAGCGGGACGTGTAAAAGCGTCTTTAAGGGTGCAAGACCGTAAAATTCTCTAAGCGTTTAGCGGCGGTTTTTTCGGGCGGCATAGCGGGCATCCCGGCGTGCTTTTTGTGCCGCTTTCAGATCGGCTTCGGCCCTGAGTTTCGCTTCCTCAGCTAATTTGGCTTTGCGTTCACGCTCAATACGTTCAGCTTCTTCAAGGGCTGCCTGTTCTGCGCGTTTCGCTGCTTTTTCGGCTTCGCGAATGGCCCGGGCTTCATTGCGTTTAGCCCGTTCAGCCAGTTTCTTAGCTTTGGCTTCGGGATCCAGTTGTTTAGCTTTCGCCCGTTTGAGCAAAGCCATTTTGGCTTCGCGTTGTTCTTTCAACCGATCGTTAAAATTATGACCCGTAAAACTCATAGACAAAAAAATCCTTTTAAGAACTATCAAGGCCCATAGTTATATGGGCCTGTTATGCCGCGCTATATCGCGGGCCTTGGATAAAAAATCAAGGCCTATTCCCGTGAAAATTAATTTTCACGGGAGAAACCCGCCTAAAATTGTGTACTCAGAGAAAACCGAGCGTTGAGAGGTTTCCCTGTTGAAATATTATCATTGGCATGAGCATCAGGAAAATAGTCTACATCAAATATATTTTCGATATTGATCTGAAGACGTAATGTTTCGGAAATATCATAATAGGCTGCGGCATCAAAACGGGTAAAACTTGGTACTTCCACATTATTGTCTTCGCGGACAAAAAAACTGTCCTGATAGGTGACGCCGCCGGCGATACCTAATTGATTATTAAGCTGGTAATGACTCCAGAGCGAAAATGTATTTTTGGGTGTTTGCCGTGTCCGGTTACCATCATTGCTATCACCCGGGGCTCTAACGATACCATCTTGATAGGCATAGCCGGTATTGATAGACCAATTTGGTGTAATATCTCCGTAAAATTGAAGTTCGAACCCTTGAGTTAGGGAGCCTTCAACGGGGACAAGCTGGCCGACATCATTTGAGTCAACCGTTAGGAAGTTATCTCGGTCCAGTTCAAAAACCGCCGCTGTGAGACTAAGCTGTGGACGGATATCCCATTTCAAACCCGCTTCCAGATTTTTAAAGCCTTGCGGCTGGGTTTGTGCATTGGTCAGATTTAAGGTCAGAAACTGTTCGCCTGATCGCGGCAGAAAGGTTTCGCTATAGCTGCCGTAAAGGGAGACGTTATCTGCGGGTTTATAAATAAGACCTAAACGCGGAGAGATTTCTTCATCCTTGCGTGAAAATTCACCATTATTACCATCAGCAAGCCCGTCATCCACCTCAATAATATCCAGAACATCAATATCAAAACTGTCAAATCGCCCGCCTAAAACCAGTTTGAAACTGTCTGTCAGGTCAATCTGATCTTGTATATAGGCGGAGAAAACCGTGACAGCGGAGTCTCGGTTACGGCTTAAATTCGTGAAAGCAAAATCGGGTATCACAAGGGGATCCGTAAAGGCAAAGGTGATTTGGTCATCGGAATTGGCAGAAAAGACCGTATCCAAACGCGCATTCTGTGTGTCTTGATCAGCATATTCTGCGCCCAGCAATAGCGTATGACCAATAGGGCCTGTGCTGAATTCACCAATTAGATTGGCCTGAATAATCAGGTTTGTACGGTCCGTAAGATCATTATACCCATCAAGGGTGACGGTATTACTATCGGTATTAAATCCCGCAGCAAAGAGGTTTTGATACCGCTTGTCATAATCGGCATAATGCCCTGTGATATTCCCGCGAAGGCGGCTAGAAAAATCATGATTGATACGGGCGCGCAGGCTATGGGATTGTAGGGTTGTCAGATTGTCATCGGGAGCCCCGAAAAATGTGTTTGCAAATCCTTCAAGTGGAACATCCGGGCCATTAGCAACAGTAACAGAAGGCACGCCGCGATCTACGCCGCGGTTATCATCCAGATATTCATAGGAAAGATTAAGTATAGTTTGCGGGCTTAGTTCAACTGTGGCTGTCGGGTTAAACCCAAACCGTTTGCCATCAAAGACATCCCGGTGATTATTCAGCGATTCATAAAACCCGTTCAGACGCAAAGCCCCTGTTTCATAGAGTGTGATATTACTGTCAACAGCGCCGAAATAGGCGCCAAATGTATCAAGAGAGGTATTGATAGTGGTAAAATCTGTACCAATCTCGGCGCTTTTTGTGACTCGGTTAACAATGCCACCTGTTCCGCCGCGGCCAAATAGCAATGCGTTCGAGCCGCGTAGAATTTCAACTTGGTCGATATTATAGAGCGGGCGGAAATATTGAACATCATCGCGCACCCCGTCCTGGAAAAAATCTGCCGTGGTTTGCTGTCCGCGAATAATAATCGCGTCGCGATGTCCTTCCCCTTGGCTAAGGGTGATGCCGGGCGTGAACCGCGTAATATCGCCAATAGTGGTAAAGGCCTGGTCTTTGATCTGATCTTCATCAATGATGCTCAGGCTTTGCGGGACATTGATAATCGGAGTGGGGGTTTTTACCGCATTAACTTTATCAATCGACAGATATTGCCCTGTGACGATAATTTCATCGATCGGAACCAGCGTATTGCGTTGTGCGGTTGCAGATTGGGTTAAAGCCAACAGTATTGCGGCGGCTGAACTTGCAGTTTTAACAGGCTGCATAATAAAGGACTTAACGTTTTGAAGACTCCATATTGTGTCAGGCTTGAGAGTATGAGGAAGCGGTGAGGGCGAAATACTCGTATTGGCTTCCGCGAAAACTGCCGGAATCGCTAGAATAGGTGTCTGGGTTTTAGAAGGCATTAGATTTTACTTGCGAATTATTCTCAATTACAACAGGCCTGTAATTTATCTTGCCAAAGGACGCAAGTGATAATCACTCGCAACTAGGAAATTTAATGAAACCTCTAATATTACAGATTAATAGGCTAATGTTTGAGAGTATTTCATGCCGATTAGCGCCATATTCGTCACAGGCTTTATCAGAGAGTTTATAATAGGGCCGCGTAATAGGTCTCTAAATTTATAAGCGCAGCGCCATATAGCGCGAACATCCCATAGGGTTCTCATAATAACGGTCTATATCGGTAAAGCCGAGTGTTTCGTAAATTTCATTGGCATGTGTCAGACCGGGGTCTGTATCCAGATAGATATGCCGATACCCCAAAGCGCGCGCCGTGGTAAGGCTTTCTTGCGTTAGACGTAGCCCAAGATTAAATCCTCGGCCTTGTGGGCGGCAATAAAGCCGCTTTAATTCGCAAATTCCGGGCTTGAAAGGTTTAATCGCGCAAGCCGCGACGGGGTTGCCCTCGATTTTTGCGAGCAAAAGCCTATCGTAAACCTGGGGGAAATTCGCAAACTCCTCATCCGTGCCTTGAAAACACAGGGATTGGCCCAGAAAGGATTCAATAAAGGTAATATATTCCAGAAAAATAGCTTTAACCGCCGCAATGTCATCAAGGGTCGTTGCGTGAATAATTGTTACTTCAGCCATGAGGCTGCATAGGGCTTTTACACACCGGCAGCAAGCTCAAGGCGATTCACTAATTCGGAATTAATCCGCCCTGTTTTTGGCAGGCTATTCGCATGTTCAAATTTCATGATGGCATCCCGTGTTTTCGGCCCGATAGCACCATCGCTTCCTCCTGCATCATAACCCAAATTACTCAGTAAATTTTGGACATGTTTGATTTGCGCAACTGGCTTGCCATTTTGGGCTGTGGGCGGGGACGAAAATATACCATTAGCGGCATTGTCAATTTTTGTTGGAACAAACCCGGCAATCCGGCTATCAGCACGACGCTTGGTTTCTTCAGTTAATTGTGTAGCCAAATTATCAATATGTTTTTTGGCAAATTGATCGCCTTGACCTGCCGCGATAGAATACCAAATATAGGCGTCTTCTAGATTTTGCGGCAATCCTTGCCCGCTTTCAAATAAAACGCCCAGATTAAATTGGGAATCAACAACACCCCGTTCAGCCGCTTTTTCAAACCATTGAGCCGCAAGTTTCATGTCTTTAGGAACACCACCGCGGCCTTCAGCGAAATAAAGCGCAAGATCATGCATGGCGATGCGATTGCCATTGCGGGCTGCTCGTTCCGTTAACTGACGGGCTGTTTCGGCATTGGCCTCAACACCTTCGCCGATTTCATAAAGTTTCGCCAAACGATATTGTGCGGCGGCTTGGCCTTTATCGGCTGCGGCTCGAATAAGTGCTACGCCCTCATCGGTTCGGCCCTGTTGTAAATAAGACAGGCCCAGTTGGAATTCCGCTACAACGTCTCCTGTACGGGCCTTTTCTGCCAATCGGTCAACAGAAGGTGTTGTGGCTGCATCTAAGCGGCCATCGGCATATTGCCCAATAGTCGGTGTTAATGTCGGCGTTGGCGGCGTTCCGCTTTCGGGTTGATAAGCTTCGCGCGTATCAAGATGCGGTGTCAATTGTGCACTGTCATCACCGCCCGAAAAGACTTTAAGGCCGACCAAGCTTAATACAGCAACGCCAGCGGCAAGGGCTGCCACCCTTTTATTTTGCGCGGTAATCTTTGGGAGTGACGCTGACCGTTTGGCTTTTTCCTTATGGCTAAAGTCGCCAGGGCGCGCATTATCCATTGTGGCCGCCGTGCCATCTTCGGCATAGGCTGGGTTTTCATATGGAAGCGGCGTCAAATTATCATCCGCTGGCTGCCGGGTATGAGCGATTTCAATTGAGTCGCGGTCCAGGGCATTGGGGATTTGGTGTTGAGCAGGATCAAAGGGAACGGCTTGAGGAGTGTTTTGGCCTAGCGCTGATTGCTGGGATGGATAAGGCGGCGGGGTGACAGACTCAATCTGGGTTTGGGAGGGCGTCATCGTTTCATAATCATAGGCTACAGCGTCCATAGCGGGGGGAGTGTAAGCGGGAGATTGGGCCATAGGGTCTATGGTTGGCGGCGTATATTCCTGCGGGAAATGCGCGGGTTGATTATCGGGTTGGGCCGTTAATTCTTCGGTAGGCGGCGGCGTTTGTATATAGGGATTAGGCGCGATGTTGCCGCCATAATGCGGTGCAGGCACGGGTGCAAAGGCATCAGGCAGACTATCTATAGCTTGCGCGGAGCCACTTTGCATAGCTGCGGCCGGAACCGGTTTGGGGGCGGCGTCTGGTATATCAGGATAAGGCGAAGGCGCAACGGGTTGGGGCGCGGCAGCCTGGCTTATATTATATTCAAGACCTTCAATGCGAGAGGCCAAAGTTTCCATTTGATAAGTCAGGGTGGCTTCGCGGCTATTTTTACTATCTTCAACGGCTTCTATACGGTGCTGTAAATTAACGCGATATTGTTCAAAGTCGGTTTGTGTATTAAGCGCAATTTCGGAGATTTGCTCGCGCATGGTTTCTGCTGTTTGATCCACATGGGTTTGTAAGGTGTTGGCTAAAACCTCAACTCTGTCGCCAATAGAGGATAGAGCTTGTGCGCAATCATTTTCAATCGATTCTGCTCTGGCAGTAAACCGCGTTTCTGCTTGGGCAATTAATTCTTCATGTTTACTGGTTTCTTGTGTGATACGCTGATCCACGGCAAGAGCCATATCTGAAATATGTTGATTAATCCGGGACAGGGCTGCAGCCTGTTTTGTTTCTGCTGCTGATAACCGGTTTTCAGCGCGGGCAACAGCGCGGGCAATAGCGTCAATATTGGGATTATTCAGTGCCTGACGCAGATCATTATTAACCGTCGATTGCGTCTGTTCAATCATATTGGTGAGCTTGCGCGATAATTGATTGATACGGATTGATAATTGATGATTGGATTGGGTCGATGTTTCACTTATGCGCTGATCTAAAGCGGTGAAGGCCGTTTCCAGCGCTTTGACGCTTTTACGGGTTAGGGTATCGGCGCGTTTTAGGCGGGCAGCAATAGATCCAATATGGCTATGTAATTCGCCCAATGTTTGTGGTTGCTGTGTTGCGGATTTTGTTACAGACGTTTTATTTTTTACTGGCGTTTTAACAGCCGTCATGGCTTTCTTTGCAGATGGCTTTTTAACGGGCCGTTTGGCTCCTGATTTTTTATTCTTGGCAGGCGGTGGTGCGGATTGTGACGGGCGTTTAGCCATGACCGATCTTATTCCCTCGCTTTTTGGGCCGCACCCAATATTAGGGGCCGTGCCAGACACTTATTACGAAGTAAGATAGACAGTGATTGTAGTTAATGAGCGGTTAAGACGTTAACAGTTTTTCGTTAAAAATGCAGGGTTTTCGGGGTTTTTAAGCCGCTTTTCTGCAAATTTCTACGCGCTTAAAAGAAATGGGGGGCCCGCTTTTTTAGCCGATTTTCAGTCCGGCTGATTTGTTTTGTCAGAGCTTCAGGCGTATCTGGCATAAACCGCAAGGCATCAAACATGTCCCATGCATCGACTGTTTTACCTTGCGCGGCATAAATCTGGCCCAAAGCTTGATAGCTTATCGGATCATAAGGGTCGGCGGCTAAAGCCGCTTCAAGTAAGGCTTTGGCCGCAATATCTGATAGGCCCGCAGCTTGGGCGTCACGCGGCCGAATGCGCGACCGGATACGGCCTGCTTGACGTAAAACCATAGCGGGGACGCCCTCTTGTTTTGTAAGCGGCAGTAAGGCTTTGAATGCTGCTATACGGGCTTCCGGGCTGGCGAGGGTTTCAAAGCTGGTTTTTATAAGACTAATGTCTGTCGCCGCCTCATATTCGGCGGCAATAATCGTCTGCGTTTCTGTAAGACCTAGGGCTTGCAAAGGATTATCGATCATTTCTTTTAATCTTTGCGCTAAAAGCCAAGCTAGGACCGGATCCTCTGCTTCGAGAGCGTCATTCATGGCGCGGCGCATGTCTTTGGCGATTGGGCGTCCCCCCCGGGCCGTGCCTTGGGCGGCGGACGCAATGACAAAGGCAAGGGGCGAAACCGTGTCCTGCTCAACCGTAGAGCGGGCCGTATCGGGTAAAGGAAAGCCGCCTTTTTCAATTCTGGAGGCAGTGAGAGTCCATAATTCTTTGCGTCCCTGACTGAAACCGGGGCCGTAAGAAACCATATCCATAGTTTTTGGAATTTTACCGGTTTGCATAAACGGACCAATGGCTTGCGGGTGTATGGGTAATCTATGAACGATAAAACCGGCAAAACTGCGTTCCACACTCTTATTTGCATAGGGGATATCGGAAAACTCTGTTGTAAGGGCTGTTTCTTCATCAATAGCGACAGTTAAAACATTGCCGGTTTTATTGACGTTGAGATCATTGATTTTCGCCCGGGTTTGCAGACTCATGGCTGATTCGATCCATGTCGATGAGAGCGTTGTTTGGCCTGACAGTGTGACGCTGTCTTTTTGCCCGCCTTGTGTTAGGCGGTTGACAGCTTCAATCTTTTTCAACACGGCTGGATAGAGGGAGATATTGGTAAAACTGTCTTGGGTGGCTGTTTCAGACAGGGTTAAAAACCGTTCATTAGCAAAATCGAAAATACGGGTGGTCGCTTCTTTTTTAAGGGCCGCATAGCCGGTGCCAAGTCTTAATGTAACGGTCTGGGCTTCGGGTTTCAGAGTGAGTGTCTGATCATAAGCGGTGACGGCATAGGTTAAAACCATATGCTCGTTTCCGCCGCCCTTACGCATCCGTTTATAAGCCGTGGCACCGATGAAAAAAGGAAGTTTATCGCTATTCTCGCGTCCAGGTAAGGTGGGGCCGATACTGGTGGGGGGTTCGGATCGCGGCGATATGGCAATCGGGGCTTCTGTCAGAGCGGATGCAGATCCGTTTTCCGGCGGTAATATGGATGTATCGGTGGGCGTGATAGCCGTTGAGGAGTGTGGCTCGCTCGAAGGTTGAGGATTTTCAAAAATTGGATTTGTTATAATCGGTTCGTCATTGGCGGGTGTTTTTTTAAGGAGGGTTTTAGCGGGGCTATTCGATTGAGAGATAATAAAATCAATGACCGCATCGCGCGGCGTTTGTGCCAGGGCGGTGGAAGTGAAGCTGCAAAGGGCGAGAGCCATGAGGGCGATACGGAGTTTTAACATAGGCCCTTTTCCCGCGCGATGGGACCGGCGTCAACACCTGGGATTCATATGGAATTCACTTGACGTTGACGTTAACGTCAAGTAATGCATTCCATATGCAGTCAACAGACCATCATCAAATGGCAGAGCAGTCATGGGGAATACGTGCTTTTGCGCAAATGTTTGATGTTACGCCGCGTACATTGCGCTTTTATGAAGACAAAGGGCTTTTGACACCGGCACGCGACTCAGGTGCCCGCATTTTCAACCTCGAAGACTACCTCCGGTTTGAACAAATCATGCGGGCAAAGCGTCTCGGGTTTACGCTCGATGATATCAAAGAAGTCTTGGACGTAACGGATGGTCATATTTCTGACCGCACCGAGTTGTTGCGGCGTAAGAAGAATTTTGAAACCGTTATCCGTTCGCTCCAACGGCGGCGCCAAGACATTGAAATTATCACAAAAGATATGAAGGAAATTTGTAGCGTTATTGATGCGCATATCAAAGCAGCCCCTGATCATGCAGGTGTTTTTGACCTCGCAGCAGCCTATCAGGACAAATTTCGTCAAACTATGAATGAATATGGCCAGCTGGATGAAACTTTAACAGACCTTTTAGAGACATAAGGACGTCGATTATGCCCCTTTATAATGCCCCGCTTCGGGATATGAAATTTGTCATGCAAGAAATGCTTAATGTCGGACAATTGACAAATTATGAAAAATTTGCCGAAGCAGATGTTGAGACGCTCGATGCGATTTTAGAACAAAGCGCTAAATTCTCCAGCGAAGTTTTAACCCCTCTTAATGTCGTGGGCGACCAAGAAGGATGTACGCGTAATGCTGATGGGAGCGTCACAACCCCAACCGGTTTTAAAGAGGCCTATCAACAGGTTGTCGAAAGTGGGATGATGGGTTTGTCTGAGTCTCCGGAATTTGGCGGTTTAGGTATGCCAAGCTTGTGGAGCACCGCAACGGGCGAGATGCAATCCTCGGCCAATATGGCCTTTGCCATGTATCCGGGGCTTACAGGCAGCGCGGCCAAAGCCATTAGAATTGGCGGCACAGATGCGCAGAAACAAACCTATCTGCCTAAAATGATTTCCGGCGAATGGACCGGTACAATGAACCTGACAGAGCCACATTGCGGCACGGATTTAGGATTGCTGAAAACCAAAGCGGTTCCGAATGCGGACGGTTCTTATAAAATTACCGGTCAGAAGATTTTTATCTCGGCAGGTGAACATAGCATGTCAGATAATATCATCCATCTAGTCTTGGCCCGTATTGAAGGCGCGCCAGCCGGTGTTAAAGGTATTTCGCTATTTATTGTGCCTAAGTTCAAACTCGATGGGGATGAAAACCCGGCAGACCGTAATGCGGTGAGCTGCGGGGCCATAGAGCATAAAATGGGCATTCATGGCAATTGCACCTGTGTGATGAATTATGACGAAGCTGAGGGCTATCTTATTGGTGAAGAAAATAAGGGTCTGCGCGTCATGTTTGTGATGATGAATGAAGCGCGTATGGGCGTTGGTATGCAAGGGCTGTCACAATCCGAAGTCGCCTATCAAAATGCTGTTATCTATGCCAAGGACCGCTTGCAAGGCCGTAGCTTGACAGGCCCGAAGAACGAAAACGGGGCGGCAGACCCCATCATTGTTCATCCAGATGTGCGCCGCATGTTAATGGAAACCAAAGCTTTTAATGAAGGCGCGCGAGCTTTGATCTATTGGGCGACCTTACTGGAAGATCTTGAAACTCTGCATCCGGATGAAAAGTTTCGGGAAAAATGTGATGATTATCTGGGGCTTTTAACGCCCGTCATCAAAGGCTACCTTACCGATAAGGCAATGTTGACAACGCTGGATTGCCAGCAAATTTTCGGGGGCCACGGCTTTATCGAAGAATGGGGCATGAGCCAATTTGTCCGGGACATGCGGATTGCCTTGATCTATGAAGGCGCAAATGGCGTGCAGGCGCTTGACCTTGTTGGCCGTAAACTGGCGCGCAAAGGCGGGCGGGCGCTAATGACTTTATCGGCTGAGATCGATGCCTTTTTGGCTGAGAACGGAGAAAATGAGAAACTTCCCGAATTTATGACAGGCCTAAAAGACGCCAAAGATAAATTAACCCAAGGTACCATGTGGCTGATGCAAAACGGCATGACTAATCCTGATAATGCGGGTGCTGGTTCGGTCGATTATATGCATATGATGGGTTTATCGACCTTAGCCTATATGTGGGCAAAAATGGCGCTAGTCGCACAAGCGGCCATTGATGGCGGCTCTAATGATGAGTTTTACACCAATAAAATTATCACGGGACGTTATTTCGTCTTGCGTATGCTGCCGATGCTTGACGCGCATCTTGCGAAAATAAAAACGGGTGCGAAACCCGTTATGGCACTTGAAGCTGCGGCCTTTTAATTCATTTATCAATTCATTTAGGACTTAAACATATGGCCGCAATAGATTTTAAAAATCCCGACTGGTATAATGAGGAAGATATTAATATTTTTCGCGAAGCTGTTTACGGGTTTTATGACCGCGAAATGGCCCCGCATTCAGAAAGCTTTCGTAAAAATAAAGTCGTAGACCGTAAATATTGGAATATGGCGGGAGAGATGGGCCTGCTTAATTGCGCTATCCCCGAAGAATATGGCGGCGGCGGCGGTGATTACCGTCATGAAATGATTATTATGGAAGAGCTTGTTAAAGCCAAGGTTGATGGCTTTGGACTTTCGCTGCATAACGCGATTGTTGCCCCTTATATCCTGCATTACGGGACAGAAGAGCAAAAGCAGAAATGGCTGCCGAAAATGGCCTCTGGTGAGCTTGTCGGCGCGATTGCTATGTCTGAACCGGGCACAGGCTCAGACCTGCAAAATGTCAAAACCAATGCCAAAAAAGATGGTAATGGCTGGGTTATCAACGGTTCTAAAACCTTTATTACCAATGGCGGAACGGCGAATTTGATTATTATCGTGGCGGATACGGGCGGCGAAGGTAAACACGCAAAATCACTATTTGTTGTCGAAACAGATGAGCTTGAAGGTTTTCGCCGGGGCCGTATTCTCGATAAGGTTGGTATGGATGCTCAAGACACAGCCGAGCTGTTCTTTGACGATATGAAAGTCCCGGCTGACGCATTGCTTGGTAAAGATACAGGGCACGGTTTTATCCAGCTCATGAGTGAGTTGCCACAAGAACGTCTTAACATCGCAGTGCAGTCTGTCGCCCAAATGGAAGCGGCACTGGAAACGACGATTGAGTATGTCAAGGAACGCAAAGCCTTTGGACGCCGAATTCTGGATTTTCAAAATACGCAATTTGAACTCGCCGAATGTAAAACGCTGGTCACAATCGCCAAGACCTTTGTCTATGATTGCGCCGAAAAACACCTTCGCGGCGAGCTTGATACCGTCACCGCATCAATGGCGAAATATTGGACAACGGATAAAGAATGCGAAATCATTGACCGCTGTCTCCAGCTTCACGGTGGATATGGGTTTATGAATGAATATCCTATCGGTCGTATGTATCGCGATAGCCGGGTGCAGCGGATTTATGGCGGCACGAATGAGATTATGAAAATGCTCATCGCCAGAAGCCTTTGATCAGAAACTTTTAAGACCTCTTTAAAATGGAACTTTAGCCCCTTATGTATCCGCCGCCCTATTATACGGACAATGATTCGACCTTTCTGACCGAGAGTATGCGCGCATATAGTTTCGCGGTGTTGACCAGCATGGGCGCGGGCGGGTTGCAGGCGACGCATTTGCCTTTTGTTTTAAAAGATGAAGGTCCGCATGGTACGCTTTACGGCCATATTGCGCGGCAAAACCCGCAAGCCGGCCATATGGATGGGGCGCATGATGCCATGGCTGTCTTTTCTGGGCCGCACGCTTATATTTCGGCTAGTTGGTATGAACATCCAGAGCGTCAAGTTCCGACATGGAATTATATAGCCGTACACGCTAGCGGGAGGCCGCAATCTTTGCCGCGTGCCGATTATATGGCGGAAATGACAGCGCTTGTGACGCAATATGAACCTGATGGGGCCTGGGCTGTCCATAAGGTGCAAGATTATGCCGAGAAGGTCATGGAAGGCGTAATCTATTTCAAGATGGAAATTAAGGCTATTCAGGGCATACGGAAAATGAGTGCCAATAAAAATAAATCAGAACAGGCTGCCGTCATAAGGCAATTAATTGCACGAGGCGAAACAGAAACAGCGGCGGCGATGGCGGCTATAAAAAATTAGAGATTATTGTAAGGAGGCCATTATGGCAGATGCATATATTTATGACGCGGTACGTACCCCGCGCGGCAAAGGTAAAAAAAGCGGGAGCTTGCATGAAATAACAGCGCTTTCGCTCTTAACCCAGCAATTGGAAGCCGTGCGCGATCGTAATGATCTGGATACCTCCAAAGTTGATGATGTCATTATGGGGTGTGTTTCACCGGTTGGCGAACAGGGTACGGACATTGCGCGTTTGGCCGCTATTAGTGCCAATTATGATCCGTCAGCCGCAGGCGTAACAATCAATCGTTTCTGTGCTTCCGGTCTTGAGGCGGTCAATATGGGGGCAGCCAAAGTTATGTCCGGCATGTCCGATATGATTGTGGCTGGTGGTATTGAATCCATGTCCCGCGTACCAATGGGGTCTGATGGCGGGGCCATGGTGGCCGATCCTAATTTTGCCTATGAGCATTATGTAGTTCCGCAGGGCGTGTCTGCTGATTTAATCGCAACGATTAATGGATTTTCCCGCGATGATTGCGATGCCTATGCCGTTGAATCGCAGAAACGGGCCAAAAAAGCATGGGATGAAGGCCGGTTTAAAAAGGCTATTGTCCCGGTCAAAGATCAGTTAGGCGTGACGATTTTAGATCATGATGAACATATGCGCCCCGCAACTGATATGCAGTCGCTTGGCGCGCTCAACCCGGCTTTTGCGGCGCAAGGCCAAGTCATGCCCGGTTTTGATTTTGTCGCCACGCAAAAATACCCCGAAGTCGAAAAAATCAACCACGTCCATCATGCGGGCAATAGCTCGGGTATTGTTGATGGCGCTGCGGCTGTATTAATTGGATCAAAGGAAATGGGCGAAGCATTAGGATTAAAGCCGCGCGCGCGGATTAAAGCCTTTGCCGAAATTGGCAGCGAGCCGACTATCATGTTGACCGGCCCTGAATTTGTTGCCGCCAAGGCGCTCAAAAAAGCCGGTATGGATGTTGGCGATATTGATATTTACGAGCTGAATGAAGCTTTTGCTTCTGTGGTGCTGCGCTTCATGCAGGCCCATAATATTGACCATGATAAAATCAATGTTAATGGCGGGGCGATTGCTATGGGTCATCCATTGGGCGCAACGGGCGCGATGATATTGGGTACAATGGTTGATGAGCTTGAGCGCTCGGATAAGGAAACATCCCTGATCACGCTGTGTGTCGGCGGCGGTATGGGGTCAGCCACAATTATTGAACGTGTTTAAACGATTATAGATTACAAGAGAAAACCAATGGAAAATTTTAAACTTGATAAAGATGCCGACGGCATTCTTGTCGCGACTTTTGATATGCCGGGCCGGTCCATGAATGTGCTGGGCCGCAGCTCTATTGACGATATTGTTACGCTCACCAAAATGATCTCCGAGGATGAGACAATCAAAGGCGCGGTTATCACCTCTGGAAAACCGGCCTTTTGTGCGGGAGCGGATCTGGAAGAAATGGGTGGTAATCTTGGCGCAGCCCGCGCTGCGGCGGGTGAAGATGCTGAAGCCGCTAAAAAAGCGCTTTTTGAGAATGTATACACGCTCAATAAAGTTTTTCGGAATCTGGAAACTTGCGGTAAACCTGTTGCGGCGGCTGTTAACGGCCTTGCGCTGGGCGGCGGATTTGAACTGGCCTTGGCCTGCCATGCGCGGTTTTTGCCATCGGATAATAAACGGGCAAAACTTGGCTTGCCTGAAGCTTTGATAGGCCTTTTGCCCGGTGCAGGTGGAACTCAGCGTTTGCCGCGCCTTGTCGGCTTGATGAATGCGTCCGCCGTTTTACTGCAAGGGAAACAGCTCTCGGCCCAAGAGGCCGTCTCTATGGGTATTGCCGTGGCTGCTGTACCGAGTGAGGAGCTTATTGTGACTGCGAAACAATGGGTCAAAGATAATCCGAAAGCCAAAGCACCATGGGATGAAGACCGTTTCCGCTATCCGGGTGGTGCGCCCTATACGCCGAAAGGCTTGCCGATGTTTGCCGGTGCTTCGGCCATGGTACGCAAGGAAAGCTTTGGTAATTATCCGGCTATGGGCAATATTCTCAAAGCGGTTTATGAAGGAGCTCTTGTTCCAATAGATGCAGCCTTGCGGATTGAGAGCCGTTATTTTTGTGACCTTATGCTGCGCCCTGAATCAGGCAATATGGTGCGCTCGCTCTTTTTATCCAAACAGGCTTTAGAAAAAGGCGAAGCGCGTCCAGCAGGCCAGACGAAGGGCGAAGTGAATAAAGTTGGCGTGATCGGCGCGGGCTTTATGGGCGCCGGTGTGGCCTATGTTTCGGCTCTGGCCGGATTGGATGTTGTTCTGATTGACCGTGATCAAGAGGGTGCGGATAAAGGGAAACAATTTACCATTGATGAGCAAACTAAGCGGGTGAAACGCAAAAAAACGACCCAAGACAAAGCCGATGCAATTATTGGCCGTATTGATGCCACGACAGATTATGCCAAGCTTAAAGATGTTGATTTGATCGTCGAAGCGGTTTTTGAAAATTCCGAATTGAAAGCCAAAATCACAAAGATGGCCGAAGACGTTATGGGCGAAACAGCCATCTTTGGATCCAATACATCAACTATTCCTATTACGGATTTAGCCAAAGCCTCTGTCCGTCCGGATAATTTTATTGGCATCCATTTCTTTAGCCCTGTGCATAAAATGATGCTTGTCGAGATTATTAAGGGTGAGAAAACATCCGATTACGCTATTTCACGTGCCATTGATTTTGTATCCAAAATTCGCAAAGTACCGATTGTTGTTGAAGATACGCGCGGCTTTTATGCCAATCGCTGCGTGATGCGGTATATTCAGGAAGGCTATAATTTGCTTTCAGAAGGCATAAAACCGGCCCTCATTGAAAATGCAGGTAAAATTGCCGGCATGCCTGTCGGGCCCTTGTCTTTACAAGACGAGGTTGCGATTGATTTAGCCTATAAAGTGATGGTGCAAACCAAACGGGATCTTGGCAGCCAATATGTTGTCGGTAAGGGCGATGTTATTATAGAAACCATGTATCAGGCCGAACGGTTTGGGCGTAAAAATGGCAAAGGGTTTTATGTCTATGAAGGCCGCGAGAAACATCTATGGCCAGAGCTCGGTCAATTTGCGGTAGAGGGTCTTCAAGATCCGCAGCCTGATGTGCAAACGGTTAAAGATCGCTTGATGTATACTCAAGCCATTGAGGCGGCTCGCACAATGGCCGAGGGTATTATTCATGACCCGCGCGAGGCTGATCTGGGGTCCATCTTTGGTTGGGGCTTTGCGCCGTTTACCGGCGGGGCGATCAGCTTTATTGATACAATCGGGGCAGAAGCTTTTGTTAAACGGGCTGATGAATTGCTAGAGGCGTATGGCCCGCAATTCGAGGTGCCTAAATTACTGCGCGATATGGCGAAATCCGGCGAGACTTTTTACGGTAAATTTGGCCGCAAAAAAGACGGTGGGCCCTATAGTAAATCTGCGCTGACAAAGATGTTGGAAAAAGATGTTGTCGCGCTTGCCAATAAAATGGGAATTACAGCATCCGTGGATGATCTTAAAGGTGACACGATTAACAAAATTCTCGCAAAGCAAGGATAAGTTATGTCTAAAGTCACAACAACGATCACCGATGGCGTGGCGATTATTACCATGGATGATGGCAAAGCTAATGCGCTGGGCGCGCAAATGTGGGCGGAGCTTACCGCCGCGCTGGATGAGGCCGAGGCGGCCGACGCGATTGTTGTTATCACAGGGCGCGAAGGCATGATGTCTGGCGGCTTTGATCTGAAAGAAATGGGTAATGGGCCGCAGGACGCGTTGGAATTGACATCCAAAGGATCACAATTTGCCCGCCGAATTATGGCTCACCCCCGGCCTGTTATAATGGCCGCGCCGGGCCATACAATTGCTATGGGGGCCTTTTTGGCTTTGGCCTGTGATTATTCCATGATCTTGGAGGGTGATTATAAGGTAGGGCTGAATGAGACGCTCATTGGAATGACCATGCATAATTTTGGCATTGAGATGGGGCGGTACCATTTATCCAAATCCTATTTTAACCGCTGTGTTATCAATGGTGAAATTTTTAGTCCCAAAGGTGCTATGCATGCTGGTTTTTTTGACCGGGTTGTACCGGTTGAACAATGGCCTATGGCTATCCCTATGGCTGGTCAGATGTTCGGGCAATTAAATCCCAAAGCCTTTCGCGAGACAAAATTGCGCAGCCGAAAAGCCATATTTGCAATTTTGGATCAAGCCATCGAAGATGATCTCGACCCTGCCAAAGTCCATGCTATGTAATGGGGCACGACGGCCTTTGATATGATCCAATATCCAGCCCCTATCCGTAAATTTTACGATTTGCGTGATGGCCGTATTTCAGCGGTCCATTTTGGGCGGGTGTCTAATCCGGTTAAGCTTGTCATGCTGCATGCCAATGGGTTTAACGGCTATAGTTATAAATCTCTGTTAGAGCCATTGGGCGTTCATGCCATAGCGCTGGATATGCGCGGCCATGGAATGAGCACATTGCCGGTAGAGTGCAACGCATTGGCAAATTGGCATATTTTTCGTGATGATATAACCGAATTTTTTTCCCGCTATATTGATAGCCCCGTCGTTTTAGCTGGTCATAGCTATGGCGCGGTTACGGGTATTTTGGCGATGCCGCAGATTAAGGAGACCGTCTCGGGTTATGTTGGATTTGACCCGGTGATGGCGCCATGGCTTTTCCGCCATTTAAGTCGGCTGCCGGGTAGTCGCCGATCTATGAAAAAGCATATCCCGATTGCTCGGGCGGCCGGGCGGCGCAAATCTGATTTTGACAGTTTTGACGCGGCCTTCAACCGTTATAAGGGCCGTGGCGCTTTTCGCGGGTTTGCCGATTCAGCGCTGAGGGATTATCTTACGGGCGGATTAATCGAGACCACAGACGGTGTGGCGCTGGCCTGTGACCCTTTATGGGAACAGGCGATATTTGTCGCGCAAAGCCATAATGTTTTCAAAGCCGCACTGCATTTGCCGCGGGGAAATTCTCATATGACATTTGCGGGAAAACAGGGTGCTGTCAGCTTTCGTCGTGGACGGCGTTTTATGGCCAATATTATCGGCGCAGATAATGTTATTTATGATAAAAGGCGCGCGCATATGTTTCCGATGCATGATCCTGACTATGCGGTGGAAAAATTGGCATGGGCGCTTAAAAAAGCGAGCTTAAATCGTTAGGCCTGTGACGATGTTTTTTTGCAAAACGGCGATTTGATCCGCCGTGGCTTTAATTAATCGGCGGCTGTTTAGGTCAAATAGGCATCCCACACCTGCCATGGAAAAAATGCAATCCCCTGTGACGGCATCTGTAATATGATGGACAAGTGTACGCGTATGGCTATTGCCCTCTATCAGGCCAGAATAAAAATGATATCCATCTCCGGCTTCTGTGCGGCGATGGATAAATATTTGCGCTTCGAGTAAGGCTCCGGACTTTCCGCTAGAGAGATATTCCGGATCCTTAAACTCGGGATATCCATCCATCATATGCGATATGGTTTCCGTCGTCCGGCCGAGCAAAGCTTGCGGCGTGGCGCTACCGTCCAATCCGATTTCATTGGGTTGAAATACGCCAGAGCCTATATGTTTCACGCCTAATGCGTGTAACTGTGCTTCATTCAGGGCGCTTGTTTGGGTGTCATAAGATAGCCCGCGTGGTTTTGACGGGGCGGGTTGTTCTATTGCATAGGGCAGAACAGCGCTGCGTAGCCGCTTATTCCAGGCAAATGCTGCTTGCGTATGTAGGGAAATATGGTCAATATTTTCAACAATAGTTGCCGCCATCCGCCCATCACCGTGAAACATTATATGGCACAGCCGGATATCGGTCTCGCCGATCTCCAACATGCCGGTTTCGATATATAGCGGATTATCGGGGCGAGCTTCACCCAGATATTTAATGTGGAAATTTTTAACACGAACAGAGCTGACAGCATCTGCTTTAAAGGCTTCGCTAAGTCCTGCCCGGATAAAAAACATCTGCCGCGCTTGCATGACTTTGGTCATATAGTGGCGCATATTTAAATGGCCGAGCCCGTCACATTCCCACGCGCTGCACTCTCCGGCCCATGTTTTTATCATTGTACCCACGGTTTAAGCGGCGCATGTCCCGCATATGCCATAATGCTCAACAACACTCCGGTTGATATGAAAGCCGTCCGGTTTGCAATCCGTATGGTCATGGGCATGGCGTTCTTCAACGGTTTCGCATGTCTCGCAGACGAAAAACTCGGCTAGGTGACCATCGTGAACATGGTCACAGGCAATAAAAGCGTTGAGGGCCTCGACGCGGTGCACGAGACCGAGTTTTGAGAGAAATTCCAAAGCCCGATAAACTGTGGGGGGTTTAGGCGAACCATGTTCCGGTTTCAACTGGTCAAGCAAGTCATAGGCTTTAACGGCACCTTTTTGCTGGCAGACCAATTCGAATATATGGGCACGCAGGGGTGTAAACCGCTCGCCGCGGCTTATGGCTAATGTGCGGGCCGTTTCAAGGCGATCCTTTAAACCCATCGGGGCATGATTATGAGCATCAGACATAGCTAATCTTATCATAATTTTAGGGGCTGCCCACCCCTTTTCTTTATAGGCGACGGCTCTGAATATATGAGCGTGTCATGACGAAAAACCCTGCCGTCATGACAGTATTTCATTGGACTTGGGGAAAATTATTAGATTAGCGTTACGATGAAGAGGACTGTGACATGAAAAAAAGCGAAAAGATCGAAGTGCGTTTGACGCTGGATGAAAAGACGGCCTTGTTGCAATTGGCAGAGCAAGAAAATCGGTCGATAAGTGAATTAGTGCGTGGATTAATCGAACGCTATGTCACGCTCAATGCCTCGCGCCTTCCTGTGAAGCCGGAATGGGGACGCTGGGCTGTTATAGGTTTAACAGGTGTTTTTCTTGGATATATAAGCACGTATTTATTCTTAAACCGTGATGATATTGGGCCCATTTATACGATGAACGCGCATTTATACGGACATGTTGTCAGTGTTCCGATTATAGCCCGAGACGGGATGGTGACAAAATTTACGATTCCCGATCCAGACGGTGACTTTATCATTGATGCGCGGATCACGCATAGCCAAGATGAATTGCCCACAGCCTATTTGACTATTTGCCGCAAGATTGAAGCGCGCTGTGAGGTTCTGGCGACGCCGGTTTTAACGTTTAACCCCAATGACGTGGCATCCATTAATTTTAATGATGACCACGGAGAATCCGTTTTTGTGCGGGTTAAGGCGTCAGGTTCTAAACGACCGATGAACACTAAGAAACGGTTATGATCTTACACTTTGTCTAAGCGACGTCTTTGAGCGGTATTGTCAGCCGAGAGAGCATTTCTTTGGGAATAACTTGCCAAAATTTACCCCGCTCCAAATCCCACTCTGCCAGCAGCTTTTCAGAGAACTCTGATCCTGTTTGTGTTGCATGGCGCAAGATAAGGGTCTTACAAGCGTCTTCATAATATGTGCTTTCAAAGCGTTGCCAGATAATACTATCGGGGTTAACAGCCTTTTCAAACATACCATCTTCATCGTAAATATAGGCCATGCCGCCGGTCATACCGGCGCCAAAATTATCGCCAACAGATCCCAGTATAACGGCGGTGCCGCCCGTCATATATTCGCAGCCATTAGTACCGCAGCCTTCAATCACGGTTTCCGCTCCCGAATTACGTACAGCAAACCGCTCGCCAGCCCGACCAGCGGCCATAAGACTGCCGCGGGTTGCGCCGTAAAGACAGGTATTGCCGATAATCGCGGAGTTATGGCTTTCAATGGGGGTGCGCCCTTGTGGTGAAATAATGATTTCTGCGCCTGATAGACCCTTGCCAACATAATCATTGGCATCGCCATCAACAATAAGACGCAGGCCTTTCATACCGAAGGCGCCTAAAGATTGTCCCGCGGAGCCGCGCAGACGCACAGTTAAATGACCATCGGCGAGGCCTTTTGCGTCAAAATGTTGATAGATGTGCGAACTGGTTCGTGTTCCGACAGCTCGATGGGTATTGTGCACAGCATAGGTGAGATAGGTTTTTTCCCCGCGTTCGAATAATTGTTCTGCATCGGCAATAATTTGTGTGTCCAATGTATCAGGAACGGAGGCGCGCGTATGACGACCATCTTCGACATGCTGATTATCCACACGGGCCAAAATCGGGTTCAAATCAAGATCATCAAGGTTTTCTGCCCCTCGCGAGACTTGTGCCAACAGGTCAGAGCGCCCGATGATTTCATTTAAGGTTTCCACGCCGAGCTCAGCCAGAATTTCGCGGACATCTTCGGCGATAAAGGTCATCAGATTAATGACTTTCTCCGGCGTGCCTGTGAATTTTTCACGCAGACGGGGATCTTGAACACAGACGCCAACAGGACAAGTGTTAGAGTGGCATTGGCGCACCATAATACAGCCCATAGCAACCAATGATAAAGTCCCAATGCCATATTCTTCGGCCCCCAGCATGGCGGCGATAACAATATCGCGGCCGGTTTTAAGCCCGCCGTCCGTACGTAAGGTCACTTGGTTGCGTAAGTTATTCAGCGTTAAGACTTGATGGGCTTCGGAGAGGCCAAGCTCCCACGGGATGCCGGCATATTTGAGCGAGGTATTGGGGGATGCGCCTGTGCCGCCATTATGACCGGCGATCAGAATTGTATCGGCTTTGGCCTTGGCGACACCGGCGGCGATGGTTCCAACGCCGGATGAGGCGACAAGTTTGACGGCTACGCGCGCGGTTGGGTTGATCTGTTTGAGATCATAAATCAATTGCGCCAAATCCTCGATCGAATAGATATCGTGATGGGGCGGCGGGGATATCAGAGTGACGCCCGGGGTCGCATTTCTGAATTTGGCAATCATCTCGGTGACTTTAAATCCGGGCAATTGCCCCCCTTCGCCCGGTTTGGCTCCTTGAGCCACTTTAATCTCGATCTCTCGGCATTGGTTGAGATATTCGGCTGTTACGCCAAACCGGCCCGAGGCAATTTGTTTCACGGCCGAATTTGGATTATCGCCATTGGGCAAAGGTTTATAGCGGGCGCTATCTTCTCCGCCTTCACCGCTGACGGATTTTGCGCCGATACGGTTCATGGCAATATTGAGCGTGCCATGCGCTTCGGGCGAGAGGGCGCCGAGTGACATACCGGGTGTGCAAAACCGCCGCCGGATTTCATTTACACTTTGGACGCGGCGCAAAGGCAGCGGTTTGCCTGCTGGTTTAATGTCCAGCAAATCGCGTATTTGAATGGGTTTGGCATTGTTCACAACAGCGGCGTATTTTTTATAAAGCTCATAATCCTCGCGGCCGACGGCCTCTTGTAACATGTGGATCATTTCAGCTTGATAGGCGTGGCGCTCGCCGGTCGCGCGAACGCGGTAAAGTCCGCCAATAGGCAGATGGACAATCGCCGGATCATAAGCCCGTGCATGAGCCTCTAGCGCTTTGCCTTCTAGACCCGCCAGTCCAATGCCGGAAATGCGCGATGTCATGCCGGGGAAGTTTTCTCCAACCAGCGCGCGGGACAGGCCCATAGCTTCGAAATTATTACCACCCCGATAGGATGAGATAACGGAAATGCCCATTTTCGAAATAATCTTTAACAGACCACCTTCTATGGCTTTTTTATAATGAGCGACGGCTGTGTCGGCGCTCATATCCAACAAGCCGCGGCGGGTTCTATCGATCAAGCTGGCTTGGGCCATATAGGCATTGACGGCTGTGGCCCCCGCGCCGATAAGCACGGCAAAATAATGCGTATCCAGACATTCGGCAGAGCGGACAAGGATAGAACAAGATGAACGTAAACCATGGGCAACCAAATGGGTTTGCACAGCTCCAACACACAAAATAATGGGCGCAGCTACATTTTCATCATTGGTAAATTCATCGGTTAGAATAATATTTTCAACGCCGTTGCGTACGGCTTCTTCGGCTTCGGTTTTGACACGTTCCAACATGGATTTTAATACCCGCCCGCCTGAATTATCTGCCATGTCGATGGCAGAAAATGTGCAATCAATGGCGTGGATTTTCTTGGGCCCTACCAATTTTTTAAACCGGTCCAACATACCCGTTGTCATAACGGGACTTTCCAGAACCAGCATTTCATTAGTTTGTGAGCTATCTTCAGCGAGAATATTGCGCAGGTTACGAAACCGGGTCTTCAATCCCATGACGCGGGTTTCGCGTAGCGGATCAATCGGCGGATTGGTAACTTGGCTAAAGTTCTGGCGGAAATAATGTGACAAGGGGCGATAGATGTCAGAGAGAACCGCTAGTGGTGTATCATCCCCCATCGAGCCAACGGTTTCTTTCCCTGTCTCTGCCATAGGGGCCAGGATCAGTTCAATGTCTTCTAGCGATTGCCCACAGGATAATTGTCGGCGCGTTAAATTATCCCCTTCAAGTTCCGGTTTTGGTTCAGGACCGGCCAAGGTTTCATCGAGATTAACAACTTTTTTCAGCCATTTTTTATAGGGGCGTTTTTCAGCCAGTTCATTCAATATCTCATCGGAGTCATAAAACCGGCCTTCTTCCAAATCGACAGCAATCATGCGTCCGGGTTTAAGTGCGCCTTTATTCGTGATATCTTTTTCTGACATCGGGCACATGCCGGTCTCAGACCCTACCGCTAGAATTCCGTTTTTTGAAATCGAATAACGCAGGGGCCTCAGACCGTTTCGATCCAGTCCGGCCATACACCAACGTCCGTCATAGGCAGCCAAAGCCGCTGGCCCATCCCAAGGTTCCATAACAGCATTGCAATATTCATAGAGACTCCGCCAGCTTTCAGGCATTAGGTCCCCACGTTTGGAATAGGCTTCGGGGATCAGCAATGTTTTTGCCATAGGGGCAGAGCGTCCCGCTCGCACTAAAAGCTCAAAGACCGAATCTAATGCGGCTGAATCCGAGCTGCCTTTTTGAATAACTGGTTTTACATCGCCCGCTCGTTCACCAAAGGCTGCGCTGGCCATTTTAATCTCATGGCTTTTCATGTGATTGGCATTGGCTTTGAGTGTATTGATTTCGCCATTATGGGCTAACATACGAAACGGTTGCGCCAGCCACCATTGCGGGAAAGTATTAGTGGAATAGCGTTGATGATAAATGGCGGCGCGGGAGACGAAACGCTCATCCTTAAGGTCAGGGAAAAAATCATCAATATCCTCTGCCAGAAACATCCCTTTATAAATAATGGTTTGAACTGAAAGTGAGCAGACATAAAAACTGGGTATCGCTGCCGCAATGGCTCGTTTTTCAATACGGCGGCGGATAATATATAGTTCACGTTCTAGCGTATTGCCTTTGCGTCCCTGCGGATCACGGAACATCACCTGTTCGATAGCAGGCCGGGTCGCTTTGGCTTTGTCGCCAATGACATCAATATCGATAGGAACTTGCCGCCAGCCATAAATATAGAACCCTTCTTTGAGCAGCTCTGTTTCGACAATGGTGCGGGCGGCCTCTTGAGGCCCGAAATCCGTACGCGGCAAAAAGAACATACCCACGGCTATTTTTGCCGCAGTGGGCTTATGGCCTGTGCGTTCGACTTGAGCCCGGAAAAACTCTTGCGGAATGTCAAGGCGAATACCGGCCCCGTCGCCCGTTTTGCCATCGGCATCGACTGCGCCGCGGTGCCAGACATTTTTTAGTGCTTGTATTGACATTTCAACAACATCGCGCCGGGGGGTGCCATCAATAGAGGCCACAAGTCCAACGCCGCAATTGGCATGTTCATCTTCGGGGTTATACGCATGGGCCTCGATGAGAGCTTTGCGTTTTTTGGTATAATCCGTGAGCCAGTTAGTCATGGGAGTTCGCCTGTGCTACGCCGGACATAACTTCTTCGCCGGTAAAGCGCGGACGCTCACCGGCCAAGCTGTAATAGCCGGGCTTACTATCAATAAAATATTCTTTGGCCAGTGGGAGGTCATCCGGAAGGGTAAGGCTTCCGGATGAAACCGAATAAAATTCCGAGCCTTTAAGATTATAAAAAAGCGCTGTACCGCAAGAGCCGCAAAACCCGCGCCGGGCCCAATCGGAACTGTGATACCATTTTAATGTTTTATCAGCGGTGATAGTCACACCCTTGTGGCAACTGATACCGAAAAAAGGTCCGCCGCCCGTCATACGGCGGCACATAGCGCAATGGCAACTCTCGACAAATCCGGCTGTAGGAACTTTGAAGGTCACGCCGCCACATTGGCAATGTCCGGAAAAATGGGCCATAATTACTCCGCTGCAACTTTGGCCTGCGCGGCCATTTGCATTTTGAGATATTTATGCATATGGGCGGCTGCGTCGCGCCCTTCGCGAATGGCCCAAACAACCAGAGAGGCCCCGCGAACACTATCGCCGGCTGCGTAAACGCCGGGCAAATTGGTCTCGAACGTCACAGGGTTGACCCGCAGGGTGCCCCAGCGCGTAACCGTCAGATCATGGGACAGGTTTTTCATATTTTCGGGACTAAACCCAAGGGCTTTGATGACGAGGTCTGCTTTTATATCAAAATCAGCGCCGTCAATCGGTTCTACGCTTTCGCGGCCAGAGGCATCGCGTTTGCCCAGCCGCATTCTGTCGGCGCGTACGGAACTGACAGAACCGCCATCATCATAAATGGCCTTGGGGGCGGCTAGCCATTCAAATTTTACCCCTTCTTCTTGGGCATTAGCTGTTTCGCGGCGCGAGCCGGGCATGTTATTATGATCGCGCCGATAAAGGCAGGTCACAGATTTAGCGCCTTGGCGAATGGCGGTTCGAACACAATCCATAGCGGTGTCGCCGCCGCCAATGACAACAACATTTTTATCTTTTGCTGTTTCGGCATCAACAGTGTCGCCAAGGCCGCGCCGGTTGCTCTCGATCAGGAAAGGCAGAGCGGGGGTGACGCCATCGGCCCCTGAACCGAGACATTCCAGATCCCGCGCTTTGTAAACACCGGTTGCGATCAATATGGTATCATGTTTTTCGCGCAACTTATCAAAAGTAATATCGGCACCAACGTCACAATTCATCACGAAATTTATACCGCCGTCTTCAAGGCGTTGGGTGCGGCGTTGCACAATGGTTTTATCCAGCTTGAAATTCGGGATACCGTAAATCAATAGACCACCTGCCCGGTCATGGCGGTCATAAACCGTAACTTGCCAGCCTTGATTGCGGAGTTCTTCGGCGGCAGCCAGGCCAGCAGGACCGGCCCCAATAATCCCAACAGAAAGCGGGCGTTCGGTGCGCGGTTTTATGGGCGCAACCCAGCCTTTATCCCAAGCCGTATCGGTGAGGTAACGCTCGACCGAACCAATTGTGACAGTACCATGACCGGATTGCTCAATCACGCAAGAGCCTTCGCATAAGCGATCTTGCGGGCAGATACGACCACAAATTTCCGGCATATTATTGGTTGCAGCCGAGATATGATAGGCCTCTTCGATCCGTCCTTCCGCTGTGAGTTTTAGCCAATCGGGAATATTATTTTCAAGCGGGCAATGGTTTTGACAGAAAGGCACGCCGCATTGTGAACACCGCGATGCCTGTTCATTGGCCTTGGCATCAATATAATCACCATAGATTTCGAGGAAATCACCCTTGCGATCCCCAGCCTCCCGTTTGTCGGGCATATCGCGCTGAGTTTCGACGAATTGTAGCATCTTTCCGGATGGTTTCTTTAGCATGACAGTCTTTCCCGACTTGCTGTTATTATATTGGCCTCATTTTGAGTCTTATAGACCGTATAGTATATATGAGTGAGTCTGAAAATGTAATCTGCGACAATTTGTCAAAAAAAGACAAAATGGGGAAAATAATGAGCAAGCAACTATTGACTTATATGATTGTTTCTTTTGGGTTTTCTTGGTCCTTAGCGACGGTTATGTGGCGCATGGGGGGATTAAGTATGAAGGGTGCAGGAGTCTTATTGTTTATTTACATGTGTGGTCCTGGCTTTGCGGGGCTTGTGTGTGCGTGGCGGTTTAATGCAGGGGAACAGCAAGAAGCGTTGGGTTTTAAGGGCGGAGGGAACCTCTGGCTTTTTTGGGCTTGGATCATTGGCGTTGCGCTCGTCGCGTTCGCCCTTGGTATAAGCTTGCTTAGTCCGGATGTTGGATTAAGGCCCCCTATTGAGGGGGTAAAAGAAGTGGTTGCAAGTCAAGGGATGGATATAGGTAGTCAGCTCGATATTCCGGGGATGAATATTATTCTAATTTTATCAACTATTTTATTAGGCGCTGCAATGAACATCCCCCTCATGTTGTCCGAAGAATTAGGGTGGCGGGGGTGGCTCTGGCACCATTTTCGCCCCCATGGATTTTGGACAGCAACATTTTGGATCGGGCTTCTTTGGGGACTTTGGCACATACCCATCATTGCCATGGGTTATAATTATCCTGGTATGCCCCTTGGAGGGCCTGTGCTTTTTACAGTGTTCTGTATGCTCTATGCGCCTATTTTTTCTTATTTGCGCGAGAAGAACGGATCTGTATGGGCGCCGTGTGTTTTGCATGGCACTGGGAATGCCTGTGCCGGCTTGGCCATTATGATGCAGACGAATGCGGATATGCCGTGGCGCGGACTTATAGGCATAGGAGGCTTTATAGGAATGATAATTCTTACCCTTTGGGTTGCCAGCCGCGTAAACGTAAACAAAGCAGTAACTATACCAGACTAGATAAGCGCTATGTCTTGGTATCATCTTATAATTCTAGCCCTGATCCAGGGTTTAACGGAATTTTTGCCAATCTCCAGTTCGGCGCACCTTATTCTACCACAGGCGATTTTAGGATGGGAAGATCAAGGTACGCTGATTGACGTCATGGCGCATTTCGGAACGCTCTTTGCGGTTCTCGCTTACTTTCGCCGGGATGTGATATCTATTTTTGGTGGGTTTTTTGACCTTTTACGCCGTCGGCTTAACAGGGGATCATTTCTGGCGCTTAACTTGATTATTGCCACACCACCGGCTTTGCTATTGGGTGCTTTTCTACAATTTGGCGGGTTTGATGCGGTCTTGCGCTCTCCGGCCATTATTGCGGCAACAACGATTATTTTCGGGCTTTTGCTTTGGGTTGCCGATATTTGGGGCCGACAAGAGCGGACCGTAGAGGATATGGGTTGGCGCGGCGCGGCGACTATAGGATTAGCGCAAGCGATAGCACTTATCCCCGGGACATCCCGTTCGGGCATTACCATGACAGCTGCCCGTGCCATGGGGTATACACGGGTCGAAAGCGCTCGGTTTTCAATGTTGATGAGCTTGCCGATTGTCGGCGCAAGCGGTCTTTTCGCGCTTTACAAACTAAGCCATGAAGGCGGAGGTAATGCGACCTTAACCCACGGCCTTGTTGTCGCAGGATTGTCTTTTATTGTAGCGTATATTTCTATTGCCTTTTTCATGAAATGGGTGAGTAAAATCGGAATGTTTCCCTTTATGGTTTACCGTCTTATTTTAGGGACGGCTCTAATCATCTGGTTGGTGGGTGGTTTTTAATACTATGGGTAAAATGATACAGACGAAAATTTAATTGTCGGGGCTGCTCTGGCTGATAGACAATCCCTTTCGTATTTTCTATCGCTTTTTTATGATACAGTTCCGTCTTATATCTTTGATATTTTTCATGGTTTT
This sequence comes from uncultured Caulobacterales bacterium, assembly GCA_964654665.1. Taxonomy (GTDB): domain Bacteria; phylum Pseudomonadota; class Alphaproteobacteria; order Caulobacterales; family Maricaulaceae; genus CALCKU01. The sequence goes on from CAZZKV010000019.1 coordinate 45,300, forward strand.
TACCGTTATTTATGGCTCTGCCGCCGGTGCAGAGGATATCGCTCCGCGCGGGCGGATTGACATAGCTGAGATTGAACGCCGGATTGAAATATTAATGCAGCATCCACAAATGGTTGGCCTGAGCGTTGCCATTGTTGAAGGCGGGGACATTACCTATGTAAAAGGCTTTGGCGAGACGCTGAAAGGCAGCGGTGATAAAGTCACCTCCGATACTGTTTTTCGCTGGGCTTCTGTGTCAAAAGGCGTAGCGGCTGCGGCTCTACTGGATCTTAGCCATCATGGTAAATTATCGCTGGACATGCCAATCGGACAACTGGCACCGTCGCTGCAATTACCCGATAGCCGTGGTTTGACGATTGAACATCTTCTCTCACACCGTTTAGGTATTACCCGCAATGCCTATGACATTAGAATAGAAGAGGGGCGCCGCCCTAAACATATTCGCGCGGCGTTAAAGACTTTACCGCTCTTATGTGCGCCTGGTACATGTCACACCTATCAAAATGTCGCTTTTGATGCCGCCTCAGAGATTGTAGAGACCGTGACCCGTATGCCGTATAAAGCTGTGGTTGCCGAGCATATTTTTGGCCCGCTGGGGATGCGCGGGGCCACCACAACACTGGCAGGATTGAAGCGCTCGCGGAGCTGGGCCAAGCCGCATAATCGGGCCGGGCGTCCAATTTCCCGTGTTAAACCGACCTATTACCGGGTTCCGGCAGCGGCGGGGGTGAATTCATCGATTAAAGATATGGCACGCTGGATGAGAGCCCAAATGACGTCTGGCCCTTATTCCCTACCGCAATATTTGCGTGCCGAAATGCAAACGCCCCGTGTAGACACCCCGCGCGAAGACCGCCGTTTACGCCGTCACTATAAGGCTTTAACTCAGGCACAATATGGTTTGGGGTGGCGTATATACAATTACAATGGACGCAAAGTGGTTGGGCACCGCGGCGCTGTGGAAGGGTACCGTGCCTCTATTTTATTTGATCCGGCCGCACAGGCGGGTATGGCGTTACTGTGGAATTCTCCGCAAGGCCGCCCCGTCGGACTACAGCTTGAATTTATGGACCAGCTTTACGGCTTGCCGCGCCGGGACTGGGCGCGAATTGGTGCCCGTTAATCCCCGTTTCGCTATTCTTTATTCTCTATCTTGAAATTTAGGCGCCCGTTTTTCTAGAAAGGCATTTACCCCTTCAATACAATCTGGCGATACAAAAGCTTTTTCCAAGAGTTCGCTCTCCGCCATATGGGAAGCCATCAACGCATTATCATAAGACCCGCCGCCATATTGATGATCATTTAGCATGGCCGCGCGTAAAAGTTGTTTATTATGGGCCGCAGATGTCGGGCTAACATTATCGGCAATATCACGGGCGATTTCCATAGCACGGTCCAAGACAGAGTCCGGTTCAACAACTTCGCTGACAAGGCCATAATTCAAGGCGTCTTGGGCAGAAAATATATTGCCTTTCAGGATTAATTCCTGTGTTTTGGCTATGCCGATAATACGAGGCAGCAACCAACTTGAGACTCCATCAAAGACAATTCCCCGCCGGCCAAATGGGAATCCCATTCTCCCCTTTGACGACAGGATTTTGATATCCCAAGGCAGTGTCATGGTTGCGCCAATACCAACGGCAAAACCGTTAATCGCTCCGATAATAGGGGTGTCGCAATTGAAGCTGCGTATGTTTAATATACCGCCATAATCACGGGCGATGGTATTGATCCGGGGCGAATTTTCGGAAAATCCCGCGCCGCTAAAGCCTTGTGAAATATCCGCGCCCGCACAAAAGGCTTTACCTGCTCCGGTGATAACGATAACGCGAACTTGGTTATCTTTGTCACCTGCATCAATAGCGGTATATAATGCATTGTGTAGCTCTACATTATAGGCGTTCATTTTTTCTGGACGGTTCAGGGTTAGGCGCAAAATCCCATCGTTTTTTTCTTGTAATACCAGACTCATACTCTTCTCCCGTTATTTGCTGGAAAGTTGCCGTAAGTGACGTCAGGGTGCAAGGGCAGATTTCTGCAAACCCCGCATTATAAGCCGCCGGAAACCTTATTGAAATCGCGGCGTTTCCTTATGCATAAAGGCGCGATATCCTTCTTTGAAATCATCGGAAGAAAACCCTGTTAAAAACCAATTTTGTGTCTGGGTATTATCGTCAAATTGTCCCGCCTGATAGGCCGCAAACATTTGTTTTGTAACGATGAGCGATTGCGAGGATAGTGTCGCCAGACCGCGAGCATATTCCATAACGATGGTTTCAAGATCATCAGCAGTGTTTAAAAAATTAACAAGTCCGATATCCTGTGCATCTTTTGCGCTCACGCGGCGCGCCGACATTAACATATCTTTGGCCCGCGGCAGGCCAATGGTTTCAATAAGGCGTTGAACATCATTATAGGGATAAACCAGCCCCAGTTTGGCCGGCGTAATCGCAAATTGGCTGCTATGATCGGCAAACCGTATATCGCAGCATAGGGCTAGCCCGCAGCCCCCGCCTATACAGGCCCCGCGGATCAAAGCGAGAGTTGGCAGCGGAAAGGCGGCTAAGGCATTCATGGCTGAGGCAATAGAGGCAGAGATTTTGGCGGCGCTTTCGGGTGTGGCATAAAGCGTGCTAAATTCCGAGATATCGGCCCCTGATGCAAAATGATCGCCTTCGCCGCGTATGACAAGGGCTTTCAGCTCTGGATTTTGGCGGGCTTTGTCTAATGTTTTAGGAATAGCCGCCCACATTTGCGCCGTTAAGGCATTGCGTTTCGCGGGCTGAGATATGATAAGGACCCCTATGCCGTTGGGCCCTGTTTTAAATTGAATTTGTCCGCTCATTTATGTCTCCTATGGGACGTATTTTATAGATACTTTACGGGCATTTTGCTTGCCGTCTTTGATCTATTCTTTGCTTTACCTGTCCTGTGCGGGTGTTACTAGGGGTTAGAAAAATTATAAAGTTTTACCTGACTTGCAGCAAAAGCAAGTCTATCATGTGGTTCAGAAAATAATAAAAGGCGTCAACACGCTGGGGATATTATGTCATCGACAACGGTCGTTTTAATTACGTTGATTGCTTATAAAATCATGCTTTTAAGCATCGGCTTCTGGGCTTCAAGGCGTGTAAAAACCGAAGACGATTTCTTTCTAGCTGGCAAAGGGCAGTCCGGTGATGACCCGATGAAGGGCTTGGGGGCATGGACAGCTGGGCTATCTTATGCGGCGTCAACATCCAGCGCTTGGGTTTTGCTGGGATTTACAGGTCTGGTCTTTTCACAAGGCCTTGTTGGTTTGTGGTTGGTGCCCGGTATCTTTAGCGGTTATGTTCTAACATGGCTGGTTATAGGGCCAAGGCTTAATGCAGATACAGCGGCTCGGGGCTATTTGACGATAGTTGATTTTATAACCGCGGATACCTCCCCTTATTGGAAACGGATCATAGGCCGAGTGTGTGCCGCGATGATTTTGTTTTGCTTTATTTTTTATATTAGCTCACAATTTCAAGCGGCCGGCAACGCGCTCACTGAAATTTTCAATATGGGGGCAAGCGAAGCCATATGGCTGGGCGCGTTTGTGATTGTTATTTATTGCCTGATGGGCGGGTTTTGGGCTGCTTCGTTAACGGATGCGCTACAAGCTGTTGTCATGGTGATTGCCTGTATACTTGTGCCTATTGCTGCGGTTCATGCGGCGGGCGGTCCCCGCGACATTATTAACGCGCTTCACATCCATGCGCCGCAGAGCTTTTTTAATGTAACAGGTAATGCAGTGGGCATGGCCGGTATTGGCGTTGCGATGGGGCTGTTAGGGACAGGTTTGGGCGCTCTGGGACAGCCCCAGCTTTTAAACCGAATAATGGCTGTTAAATCTCAAACTGAACGCCGCAAGAGCGCAGCGATTACCATTGTTTGGGGCCTTGTGATTTATTCGGGTTTGATTGGCCTGGCATTTGCCGGACGGGCGATGCGGCTGGATACGGGCGGCGAGAGTCTATTTTTTGCGGCTGCGGAGGCCTATCTGCCTGCGGTTTTAGCCGGCGTGGTTATTGCCGCTGTTCTCTCGGCGGTTATGTCGACAGTTGATAGTCTCTTGCTGGCCGCCGCATCCGCTGTGTCCCATGATATGGGCATTACTTATTCGGATCCCAAAAAGGCTTTGTTTTTCGGGCGTGTGTCTATGGTCACTGTGGCTTTGCTGGCTGTTTTAATGACACTTTATCTACCCAAAGATATTTTCTCGCGCGTACTCTTTAGTTGGGTAGCGCTGGGTGCGGCATTTGGACCGGTTATTTTGACGAAATCCTTGGGTTGGCATGTTAAAGGCGGTTTTGTTTTAATGGCGATTGTTACAGGGTTTGCATTGGCTGTTATCTTTGCGAATATACCCGGTACAGGCGCAGATGTAATTGAAAAATGGGTGTCATGGATCATGGGATTAAGTATCCTCTATTGCGGGAAGCAGCGAATATGAGGTTCTTGATTAAAGGCCGCCATTATTTACGCCGGTTTACCTAAGGAATTGATTAGTGTTTAAATATTTCCAAGGGCTCGAATTGCGAGGCCGGACAATTCATGTTCGCCAGACAGGTGCCGATATTCGTGTGGATTGGGCTTTGTTGCGCAGCGCTCTTGCTGTTGTTCAGATTAATTTTTGGATTTTCTTTAGCGGGTTGAGACGGACGAAAAACGGCACAATGGCTTTTTTCCCGCAGCGGTCAGGCCCTTGGTATAATGCATGGATGATCGCGCGTTTAGCCGGTTTGAAAAACGTTAAAGATCCAGCTAAAGCGGATCATATTTTTATATTTGATGATTCAACCCTGTCTGACGCTGCTGATGGTGCGCCGCATGATATTGCACTGATTAATGCTAATATTCGGGATATTTCCAAAACCCATGTTGCCGAAGTTTTCACGCGCGTGTTTGGTTATGGCCTTGCTATTGATCCCTTGGTTTATGAAGGACGTGCCGTTCAGAAATCGAACAAAAACGGGACACATGATGGTGTGTTAATAGAGTGCCCAATTGCGCCGGACGCTATCCAGCCCGATAGCGCCTATCAGCGCTATGTGGACACCAGCCGCGACGGCGGTAAGACAACGGAAGATTTGCGCATTGCTTATGTTTTTGGTGACATTCCCGTTGTTTTTCACAAATGGAAAAATTTTGATCACCAATTTAGCACATCATATTTACGCACTGATGTTAAAATGACCGAGGATGTTTTTAGTGCTGAGGAAACGGCCTTGCTTATCCGGTTTTGCCAGATGATGGGGCTGGATTTTGGTGCAGTTGATGTTATGCGCGATTTTACGGATGGACGTCTTTATGTTGTCGATGTCAATAAAACCTGTATGCCGGTGCTGTCTCTGCCGATGGAGGAACAGCGCAAAGCCATGAGAAGGATAGCCGATGTATTCCGGCGGGCTTTATTATCATCACAATAAGCGGTAGTATTTTGGTTGGCGCTACCCTCCAAGGTCTTCAAGGATAGCGCTGAATATACGGGAGCTAAACGGCGGCGGCGGATTCGGGTAATTGGCATACAATTCCCGTCGGACCATGCATGCAATACCCTTGCGGATTTTTAGCCAGATATTGTTGATGGTAGTCCTCGGCGGGATAATAATGCGGGGCTGGCGCTATCTGTGTCGTCACGGGCCGTCCATAAGCCGCCTCATAGCGTTTCGCGGCCTCTGATGCCGCGCTCATTTGCGCATCATTATAGGTAAAGATAGCGCTACGATATTGCGGGCCGACATCATTGCCTTGGCGTTCGCCTTGTGTTGGGTCATGATGCTCAAAAAACACTTTCAAGATCGCATCATAGCTTATAATGGCTGGATCAAATATAACCTGCAAAACCTCGGCGTGGCCGGTTTTTCCGGTGCATACTGATTTATAGTGCGGAGCTGGATCATGTCCACCTGCATAGCCGACGGATGTTACATACACGCCGTCCAGTTTCCAAAATATCCGTTCTGCGCCCCAGAAACACCCCATGCCCAATAGAGCTTGTTCATATCCATCCGGCGGGCCGGTAAACATAGGGTTTCCATTGACATAATGCTCTGAAATTGTGGCTAACATAAAGGACTCCTAACGTGCGGCCTATGCCGGAATTTTAACAGATTGATGGATCAAGGGGTGAATATTTTTCGCTAAAATATTGGCAATAGAGACTGCATCCTCGGCTGTATCAATAAGGTCTTGCCGGATTTCAATCGCCAGATGGCGCAAGCCCCGCGGCGCAATATGGGTATCAATCGTATAGTTTAAATCATGGGCGGAATATGGTTTGTTCATAGCGACATTAAACCTCGGTGCCATTTGCAGCATTGTGGCCTGAAACTGTTCGGCAGAGGTCATATCATGTTTTGCCAAAAGACCGATCTCGGTTTCGCGCTGCGCGCCTGTCAGGGGTTTATCCGTAAAACTGTGAATGGATAGAATAAGGGGATTATCCATGCGGTCAATCGCCGTGGATAGAGCAGCGTGATAGGGCGCGTAAAACCGGTCGATGCGGTCTTGTCTTTGCGCGGCTGTCAGGCCTTGGTTTCCCGGTATAATAGTTCCGTCACTTGTCCGGGGGATAAGGCTATCTGCCTGTGGGTCGCGATTAATATCAATGACAAGACGCGACACACCGGCGATGTGCCCCGCGCAGCCAAAATGCGCGCAAAGATGCTGGATGATTGTCTTTGTTCCAATATCCCAAGCTATGTGCCGCGTTAAATCTGGCTCCGTTAGGCCAAGGCCGCTAAATTCCGCTGGAATATGGCGGCTGGCATGATCGCCGAAAATGAACAGCGGTATATCATCTTCGGCTGTCAGGCTGTGGAACGCATGGGTCATGGGGTGAATATAGGGCGGGCTTAGCCTTTTGACTAGGCCAGGTGTTAGGTCGCCCGGTTGAAAGATACTAAACTCTGTTGCACTGGGCGTATTTCCGCTTTATAGACCGCCTCGCTTACAGACTTCAGAGGTGAGGTGGCCGAGTGGTTTAAGGCGCACAGCCCGCGGGCTATGCCCGCAAAATTTTGAGAAAAAGCGTGCGCTTTGCTCAAAGGGGTTTATAGATCACCTCTGTTTGTAAAAGACCTCAGAGGTGAGGTGGCCGAGTGGTTTAAGGCGCACGCTTGGAAAGCGTGTTTAGGTTAATCCCTAACGTGGGTTCGAATCCCATCCTCACCTCCAGACTTTGCAATGATTGCAAATATTCCAAATATTTACGATTTTTGGGCAGGCGTAATTGCAGGCACTGTTCCAATAACCTGTTCCAATTTTTGGGACTGGTGGTATGAAACCCCTAGTCCGATATTTGAGT
>CAZZKV010000020.1:0-51886 GCA_964654665.1 uncultured Caulobacterales bacterium
GAATCAGCCAATACTAAACTAATGATTATGGAAATCAGCGCCGAACCAATTGCGGATGCAAGCCATATAGGAAATTGAGGCAATGGGTTTTGTACTTGAAAAATTACAGAAATCATATTTACCCTTGAATTTTTTACTCTTTTGGTTTTATTCGTAACAATTTCCCATTTTGAGGATCATCGGTTAATACTAAAACAGCGCCGCTGCTTTCTGTTCGAACATCTCGAATGCGGACGTCCAAATCGGTTAGTAAGCGGATTTCGCCGATAACAGCTCCATTTTCAAGGTCAAGGCGGCGAAGGTCGCGGGATGCAAGACCACCAACAAGCGCGTCACCCTGCCATTCGGGGAAAAGATCACCGCGATAGATTGTAAGTCCGCTCGGGGCAATCGATGGCGTCCAAATGTGATTAGGGGGTTTCATACCGTCATAGGTTTTGAACGGGGAAATTTTTGCACCGTTATAATCAAGGCCATAAGTGGCAATGGGCCAGCCATAATTTTCCCCGCCTTGGGTGATATTAAGCTCATCCCCGCCGCGCGGGCCATGTTCATGGGTCCATAATGTTTGTGTTTCAGAATCATAATGTGCCCCTTGAACATTGCGATGTCCCATTGAATATGTTTGCGGTCTTGCGCCAAATTGGGATTTATAAGGATTATCCAACGGTACGCCGCCGTCTCGGTTAAGGCGAATTATTTTCCCAAGATGTGAACTTAAATCTTGAGCGGCTTCACGATAGGCAAATCCATCACCCAGTGTTAAAATCAAAGTGTTGTCAGGTAGAAATACAATTCGTCCGCCAAAATGGGATGCGGCCATTTTGGGAGGGCCGGAGCGAAAGATAACCAATGAATTATTAAGAGAATTATCCCCCAAAACCGCACGTATCAATGCCGTACCATTCGCATCATTTGTCCCATAAGCGTAAGAGAGGTAAACATGGTTTGTATCTGCAAAATTCGGGGCAATAACAACATCTAATAATCCCCCTTGACCTGCTGTGAAAATATTTTCGGGTAATCCGCTAATTTTTGTTTTTGTTCCGTTAGTGATACGCCATAATTGGCCATTTTTTTCGGTAATAAGAAAACTTCCATCAGGTAACTCTGCCACGGCCCAAGGTGAACTCAAGTTTTCAACAACCGTTTCAACGTTAAAGTCCGAAGATGGATAGCTGGATAAATTCGGAGCCGGTTGCGGTTCAAGGCACGCCGTTAAGAGTAAACTAGGTAAAAATGAAACCAGAAAGAGGTTATATCTCATTTCAATCTCCGAATTGACGTTATAGCTATCCTTAGTCCATTATACAGCGATATAAAAGGAGTCTGTCGTGACATTTGTTAAAACCCTTTTCCGCCATCTTGGATTTTTATTGATCAGTGCCGTGGTTACAACGATCATTGCCACATTTTTACAGACACAACGCGTTATTGGGAATCTATCCGATATTGGCGTCTCTGTGTCATTGTGGAAGCGGTTAGGTATGAGTTTTTATGACATAACACATCTGGGTACTATTTATATAATATTTATTACCTTAGCATTGTTAGGGGCCTTTTTAACGTCTGGAATTGTGTTTCACTTTGTCAAGTTTGGACGAAGTTTAATATATGTTATGGCAGGAGCCATAGCTATATTTGTGATGTTGATGTTGATGAAGCGGGCTTTTTTCGATGTTCACCTTATAGCCGGAGCCCGGGACGGGGCAGGTATTATGTGGCAAATGCTAGCGGGAGCAATTGGCGGGTTTACGTTTGCTCGTTTAACTCGCAGCCGTAATGCACCAATTAGGGTCGTGATGTCAGGAACATAAGGATGAGGACGAGGCTTTGGCCTAACTATGAGCTAACCGTCCGCCGGAATTTGCATAATATTGGTTGCCGCGTGTATAGAATTTGTCTCTGGGCAGAGTATCATCGACGGCTATCACATGTTTATCTCTAGACATCTGTTCATAAAGCGGTCCGAAATCCTGATAGGTTGTTTCCAGAAGTTCTTCAAAACTATCAATGGCAAAATACACTTGTTGAAAATCGTCAATGCGATAATTTGTATGCATAACCCGCGTTAGATCAAAATGGATACGGTTAGGGGAGGGGTCGTCAAGAGCAAAAACGGATTCTGTTCGTGATGATACAATACCAGCCCCGTAAATACGCATACCCGTCTCTGTTTTTATCAGCCCAAATTCTACTGTATACCAATAAAGGCGTGCCAGATTTTTCAGGCAATCATGGCGTAACGCTCTCAGACCGCCCTGTCCGTAGGCTTGCATATAATCCGCGAAAATCGGTTGGGCGAGCAAAGGGACATGGCCGAAAATATCGTGAAAAATATCAGGTTCTTGTAGATAATCCATCTGGTGGCGTCCGCGAATAAACCGGCCTGCCGGAAATCGTCTATTGGCGAGATGTTCGAAAAATATTTCATCAGGAACAAGGTGTGGAACCATGATGACGGTCCAGCCTGTTAGAGTATATAAAGCGTCGTTTAAGCGGTCTAAATTCGGAATACCACCATTGTTGAGGTTAAGCGCCTTAAGTCCAATAAAGAAATCATCAACAGCACGCCCTTTGAGTAAACGGACTTGTTGGTCATAAAGTGTGGACCATATGGCATGTTCATCTGCGCTATAGCGTTCCCATTTTTGGGCGATCGTAAAATCTGCAGCCGGTGTTTGTTCTGCAATAACGGGGTCGATAATATCCATAGATTTAACTTCCTGTATCTATGTAAATTATAGCTGAATTAAATGTATAATTTCATATGTAAAATGTTGGGTTTATGGGGATGAAATTGCGACTCGCGTTATATTTGTTGTGATGAACGACAGAGTTTCTCCTAAACTTCTTGGCAAATGCGGTTTGGGGCGTCATGAAAGTATCATGGAGAATATACCTGAAAAGACAGCTGCTGATTGGGGCAATTATTGGCAAGGGCGTGCTGCATCCAGGGCCGGCGCGGCTCTTGTTGGAGTCGGGATAGAGAATAATGCGGATATTGAAACCCATTGGATGGCTTTCTTTTCCAAACAACGTAAAACAGCATCCCTATTGGACGTAGCTTGCGGAGCCGGGTCGGTTATTGGTATGGCTATATCAGCAGGTTTGAATGATATTTCAGGCGTGGATATTTCCAGTGATGCCATTGTGACCCTTAAAACGACATATCCTTTGGTTAAGGCTAAAACTGGACAGGCTAGCGCATTACCCTTTGAGGATCAGAGTTTTGATGTCGTTACAAGCCAATTTGGATTCGAATATGATGATGCTGTGAAGGCGGTTAAAGATATGGCCCGGGTGCTCAAATCAGACGGACAGTTTCATGCTGTTTGCCATAAGAGACAAAGCGTTATTTCTCGTGAAGTTCACAGTAAGGCTGATGTGGCGGGCCAAATTTTGGAATCGGATTTTATTGAGGCAGCCAAAACGGTTTTCACGATCGATATGACCGGCGGAGAGGATGCTGAATTTTCTACAGCGGCTCAGAATTTTTCACCCAAACAAGCCCGTGTTATGGCGCTTGCGAAACAATCGGGTGGACTGGCTGCCCATCTTTATCAAGGCACACAGACATTGTTTGAAAACCGCAAAGCATATGACTTAACCGATATAACGGATTGGCTAGATGGTATGGAATCTGAAATTAAGGCCTTTTATGGCCGTATGACGGGTATGCTTAATGCCGCTTTGTCTGAGGCTGATATTATGGCTATAACGGGTGCGTTGCATGACGGAGGTGTAATGTGTGAAGAGGTTGTCGATATTGTTGATACAGGCCGAGGGGGTGCGTTGGGGTGCGTAATTTCCGGTGTTAAAGCGATATCTGTCTAGACGCTGTTCTTGCCACTGTCTTTTTTTCTCTTTAGCGTTTATACTCACTAGGCTGAATGGGCGTGGGCTCGGTAAAATAGGAGGATATTATGTGTTTAAATCATAGTCATGAAATTGCGGGGACGAAAGAGGATAAAAAAATATTAGAACGTAGACGTCTTGTTCAAGGTCTAGCTGCGGGCGGTGTTTTAGCTGTGACAGGTGCTAATTTATCTGGGTGTGCGACGAATCCTGAGACTGGGGCCAAACAATTGCTTTTAGTTGGTGATAGCCAGCTTAGCCAGATGGCAGCCGCATCATGGGCCGATGTTAAGCAAAAAACACCAACATCCAATGACCCGCGCTATACATCGCGTTTGCGTAATATCGGGTCTCGTATTTCGCGTGGTGCGAATAAACATAATGAAAAATGGGATTATGCTGTTTTTGATCAAGATACGCGGAATGCTTTTGTTCTTCCGGGTAATCGGGTTGGGTTTTATAAAGGGATGATGGATTTTGCTGATAATGATGACCAGATCGCTGGTATTATGGGGCATGAAGTTGGCCATGTGACAGGCCGTCATGCGGCAGAACGGGTTAGTCAGCAAATGGCGGGTCAATTAGCCGTCGTTGGTGGAACGATATTAGCCGGGACGCAAGGGGCTAAGCGGTGTGGACAATATCAGGGAGCGCAACGCAATCAATGTTTGAATTCGGCCCGGCGTAATACACAGTTGATTAATGGTGCATTGGGTATGGGTTTCCAACTGGGTGTAATCTTGCCCTTTTCACGCCGTCATGAAAGCCAATCTGACTTGCTTGGAGCAAAATATATGCAAAAAGCGGGTTACGATCCTTATCAATCTGTGAAGTTATGGGAAAAAATGGCAGCGAATAGCCCGCGCAGGCAGCCCGAGTTTTTATCTACACATCCGGATCCAGCCCGCAGGGCACGCGACCTGCATAATTATATCGCTTACCAAGAGAAATTAGGGTCTCAGGGATGGCAATCCATTAAGCTACCGAAAAAGAGCTAATCGGTAGGAATTTTTCTTGATAGACGGGTGTCCTTCGGTTAGAGGGGCTCCGCATATTAGGTTAGCCGCCTTAGCTCAGTTGGTTAGAGCGCCGGTTTGTGGAACCGGAGGTCCTTGGTTCGAGACCAAGAGGCGGTACCAAATAAGAAACCGTGTATGGCTAACCCCATCCAATAATTGGTTGAGTGAAAAAGACGGTTATTTAGCTGAAATTTTATAGAAGCAACGCCGCGCTGGTTAATAGCGATGGCGTTTGTAAACTCGAGACAATCGATTAAAGAATTCGGATCATCAGCATCAAAGACGCCAGAAATTTGCGTTTCTGCTAATTTGCCATCTACAATAGTAATTCGTAGTCGATTCTAGCGATTAAATTGTTCAATGATATACGATAGCCGGTCGCTTTGAAAAATCAATTGGTCAATCCGGCCAACGTCACAGCTTTAACATTTTTAGCAGCAATTCGAACAGTTTTTTCGGAGGGGATAATATCAACTTTCTGGCCTGCTACTGGTAACGAAATAGCCGGTAGGTCTGCCAACCGGCGTTGATATGAAACCCTTCTTGGCGGAATTCGAATGTAGTAAAAAATGTTCAATGCGATGTTGGATAAGGGCGCTATCTAACTTTCATTGTCATCGAATGATGCCGTTTCCAATATATCTTCAGTTATTGTCGGGGGTAGATTGGAAATTAAGGCGTCCATTGAATTCAAAATAACCTGTTTTTCATGTGAAATTTTGGCATGAGGGCCGGCAACAGCAAGGGATAATCGCGGCTTATCACCTTGTGTTGGTATGGACATAGCCAAGCCTGAAGCGCCGTTGGTCGACTCGCCTTTAGAATAGGCATAGCCGTTTTTGCGAACGAAATCTATATGCCTCCCGGCACTGGCGGCTGTCGATTTCCATGTCTCGTTTTTTGTTAAAACCTGTGTTTTATGGATAAGTTTTTGTATTTCGTTCTCTGTCTCACTTGCCAAGAGTGACCAACCTGTCGCACTGCATACAAGCGGCCTTAGTGATCCTGTTTCCACATGATCCCGCATAATACCGCCCGCATGTTCCACCATAATATATTGCGAATACAGTCTGTTTCGCATGGAGAGTACAACCGTTTGCTGGGTCTGATGTTGCAAGTCTTGTAAAGCGGTTTGTATATTGGCTGCGGCTGGGTTTTTCTGGCTACGCCATGCACTGAGGTAATGTAATCTGAGTGTCGGATAATAAGTTCGTTTGTCTGGATTATACACTAAATATCCCATATCCGAGAGAAACCGGACAAGGACGGACAGGCTGGATTGCGGGATATTTAAGGCGTCCATCATTTCACTGATAGAAGCATCCTGTTGAATATCTGCGAAAAATTCGAACACAGTCAAGGTTCGAAAGGCACTCTTAATAACGTCCTCGGTTCCGTCAAACCGTTGAAATTGAGATGAATTATCAGCCATAAGGGTACAATTTTTATTTTAATGTTAAAAAGACGGCTACAACCGGGGTCCGTTAATCTAGAAAACAGAAACTGAATAATAAATGTCAATTCCCTTAAGTCTTAATTGTAATTATAAGAGGGTCAGTCACCAACATATCGATTAATGGCTGGTATGTCATTTTCCTGATTTAAACTTTAATGACCGGTTCGCCAAAATGCCCAGGCCTGTGAACAAAGCCAAGTTTAGGAAGTGCACGGTATTCACACATCAGACCCTATTGCTTACTTTGAGTTTTGTAACACTCGGCACTAACCGCCAGAATTTCGCCAATCCGCCCGAATGAGGAACACAGGTGTAGTTAAAATTACGTGGATCAGGGCTTTTAATCATTACCAAATCTCTAGAATTAATCGAGTAAGCCTGACGCGCGAACAAACACTTCATATGTTTTTGGCGTGGTTTCGGGATGTCATTTCATGCAAGGTCATCACAATCCTCTTCGTTAATTGATTGATAAGCCTTATAGAGCGGAACTTAGTCGGTAATCCGTTAAGCTATATGATCAAGTTGTTGAGATAACGGTGGTTCGCGCAAAATAGCCATTAATGCCGCTGGATCACGGTTTTGACTACTCCACTCGCGGTAAGCTTGGTGGCTTTCAATACTATCCCATTCTTCATATATGGTAAATATATTGGTCTTTGGGTCCCCTGCCGCCCGTAATAATAGACAGCCTTCACGTTTTGATGTTTGTGGTAGAAGGGTCTGAATCATCCCCTTTAAATCATCATAATGACCATCGGATGCTTTGAATGTAACGATAACAACTATAGGCATAATGCCTCCTGTCTTATATTTTAATTTAGTTTTGGGTTATGTATAAATTTTATGATCAAAATCGCTGGCATCATGCCGTTCTGTCAGGCGTTTTTCTTCTGGGCCTGAAGTTATATTAACAATCCGTCCGCGGCGTGCAGCATCCCGTTTTGTGATATGTTCAGCCCATCGCCGTACATGGGTATAAGATTTAACATCTAGGAACTCGGCTGCATTATATCCGTTTTGCAGAACTAAAGCGGAATACCATGGCCAAATAGCGATATCGGCAATAGTATATTCGTTTCCGCAAACATATATATTATCAGCCAAGCGTTTATCCAGAACGTCGAGTTGTCGTTTAACCTCCATTGTGTAGCGATTAATTGGATATTCAAATCGTTCTGGTGCATATTTATAAAAATGACCAAACCCGCCGCCTAAATAAGCTGCCGAGCCGACCTGCCAAAATAACCACGATAAGCATTCGGCTTGTGCAGAAATATTTGTTGGTAAAAATGCATCAAATTTTTTCGCCAAATATAATAATATAGCACCGGATTCAAAAACCCGTGTTGGTGTGGGTGTACTATGGTCCATAAGGGCTGGAATTTTAGAATTTGGATTAATGTCGACAAACCCGCTGCCGAATTGATCACCGTCTAATATCTCTATCATATGAGCATCATATTCAGCCCCGGCATGTCCTAACGCTAATAATTCTTCGAGCATGACCGTAACTTTTACACCATTAGGCGTGCCTTTTGAATAAAGTTGTAGCGGATGTTTTCCGATCGGTAGAATTTTTTCATGTGTTGCTCCGGCGGTCGGGCGATTCGTCTTTGCCCATGCGCCGCCATTCTCTGCGTCAAATGTCCAGACTTTCGGTGGAGTGTATTTTGTTGACGGCTTCATGGGTGTCCTTTCCAATATACCAATAATTGGGTATAGTATTCCCATTAATCGATCAAATAAAAAGTTCCAAATAGAACCTTTTGTTGGTGCGGAATTCTATAATCCTTGTCTGCAATATGTTTTGGATCATGAATTTGAACTCTAATTTACTGCGCCAGCTTCAACATGCATATACTATTGCGTTGGCAGAGGATAGGTAGGCCAATGGAGGAAATATCGTGGTTTGGGCCGCCAGTTTAAAATAAGAGACAGGGTAACGGTATATTGTATTAGCTAGTGTTTGATCAGTTTGAATTGCGCTAGTTTCAGCATACCAATTGAAGAAAGATTTGTCATTTATATAGTACGCAACGCCTCTGTCCCGATCACTAATATTAACAGCTTTATCGGCATCGACAGAGAGGTGTGCTATATATGCTTCATATGCTAAATTATTATGAGTGTCTTGTTAGAAACCATGACTTTAACACAAAATGTCCTGCGGATTAAAAATGCTGTAAACGTCGTTCTAAATCAAATGGAATGTAGTGCAGTAGTACAGCTTCGAGTATTTTTACTCTGATGGTCCGCGGTTTATCCGAGATGATCATGTTAAAAATCTACAGGAACTATGAATGAAATCTGGTGCCGGGTGTAAAGGCTTCATTGTTTAAAATGGGCGTCAATAAAAGCGAGAAAGGCTGGCCAATCTTCCTTGACAACCCCGTGTGTGCCGGGTCGTATCCAAAAGGCAATATCACCTTGCGGATTAAACTCGGTGAGTTTTTTTTGTTGTAAACCGTTTTTTCCATAGAGTGTGTAAACGGGTGTTGCTGCTTGGGCGGCGCGAAATGCACCATTGGGGTCAGACCACACATCGCGGCGTGCATTACCCAATAACACTGGCCGAGGCGCGATGAGGGCCAGCAGATGGTGCTGGTCAATGGTCAACCTATCCTCTGCATAAACAGGGGTAAACCAATGCGGATAGCCGGCTGTAATATCGGCGACGCTTTCGCCGGGCTTTTCGCGCGAAAGCGAAGCGCCACCTGTACCCGATTGATGAGCTATAACCCCGTCAATGGCCGGATCAAAAGCTGCCGCTAGAAGTGCAGATTTGCCATAGCGTGAGTGCCCATATGATAGAGTTTGTGAAAACCGTCCATCAGTATCCAAATAATGCGATAAAGAGGAAAACTGCCACGCCCAAGCTGCGATTGCGCCCCATGGATGTCGGGACGATGGTGCGGCGCGCTGGGCTATAAATCGCGCGGCACTATCAGGAAAGGCTTCCCCCGGATAAATAACCGCCAAAGCATATCTGCGCTCCATTATCATATCGATAGGAGGAGTTGTGATGTAACGGCCAAAGAAATATCCAAAGACTCCGCCCATAAACCCATCGCCGCTACAATCAAAATAAGGCTCAGAAGGTTTTGTGATATCATCGGCTGGAATTACGGCATGATTAGGACAAAAATTTTCCATCATGATAATGGGAACAGGCCCTACCATATCTTTTGGTGTTACAATGACAGCTTTATAGGTAATGATGCGATCAGGTGAAGCCTCGGGAGTATAAGTGGCCTGAAGGATTACTTCTTTTATATCAGCATTATAGCTATGATCGGTTATAGGGCGCGAAGCCGTCTCGTGAGTATCAAAACCGCGCGGCATGATGCCGTAAACCTCTTGTTCAAAAGCTGTTTGTAGTGTTGGGATTTTTTCCTGCCATTCAGAGAGAGACAATGGTGTTATTTTAGGATGCGCGGGTGCCCCTTTGGGTTTGCTTGGGGCTGTTTGCATCAAAACCCGTGTGCCCGAGCAAGAGGCTAGGACACCGAAAGTGGCTATGAGAAAGATAGCGAGCCAGACGCGTTTCAATTTAAAATACTTTAGCAAAAGCTTGTTCTATATCGGTTTTAAGGTCGTCAACAGATTCCAACCCACACGCAAATCTGACCAGAGGTCCACCATGGTTTAGCGCGTAATGACGTTTGAGCTGTGGGTCACAATGAATAACAAGGCTTTCAAATCCGCCATAAGAATACCCAATGCCAAAGAACGTAAGCGCATTGATAAACGCCAAGACGGTGTCTTCTGGGCAAGGGTTTAGGACACAGGAAAAAAGACAACCGGCGCCCGTAAAATCCCGCTGCCATAAATTATGGTCAGGATGTTCGGGAAGGGCGGGGTGCAAAACCGTTTTGACAAGGGGGTGCCCCGATAGCCATTGTGCCAAATGCAGGGCGGTTTCTGCTTGTTTATTAAACCGGGGGACAACAGTTCGAAACCCTCTTAAAATTTGATAGGCATCATCAGGGGATGTCGCATATCCCAATTGTTTCTTCCGAGCATTTAGCGCTTTTTGCATTGTTTGTGTGCGCGCGATAGCGGCGCCAAATAAAACATCACTATGGCCGCAAAAATATTTTGTTGCCGCATGAACACTAATATCAACACCCATAGCGATGGGAGAAAAACATAAACCGGCCGACCATGTATTATCAATCATGGTTTTGATATTACGGGATTTCGCAACGGCGACAATCGCCGAAACATCTTGAATTTCGAAACTTAAAGACCCTGGGACTTCCATACATATAAGCGCAGTATTATCGCGAATGAGAGCCTCTATATCGCCGCCAATACGGGGCTTATAAAGCTCCATCTCTATATTCATATCCTTTAAAAATGTCTGCGAAAAATACCGCGTAGGTCCATAACTTGAATCAGTAAGTAAAATATGATCCCCGGCCTTCACACAGGCTAAAATGGCAAGTGTGCAGGCCGCAAGGCCGCTGGGGGCCAATGTTGTACCTGCGCCGCCCTCAAGCGCTGTGAAACTGTCTTCAACGGCATCATGAACCGCGCTGCCATGACGGCCGTACCCACGAATATCATTGCGATATAAATCTTCGGCTCGATCAAATAGTAATGTCGATGCGCGCGAAATACTCGGATTTACGGCTGTTCCCAATCCGGGCTTTGGACGCGCCATATGGATGAATTGAGTTTCTTTTTTCATAACTCTATTCCGCTGTTTATGGGCAAGTGTTTATCACTACCCCACTCGGCCCAAGATCCGTCATAAACGGTTACATCCTGGGCCCCTAGACTATCAAAGACAAAAGCCAATCCGGCCGCTGTAATGCCAGAACCGCATGTTGTTATGATCGGTTGGCCCAGATCAATATTGGCCGCGGTAATGGCTGCTTGGCAATCGTCTTGTGATTTGAAGGTCCCATTCGCCGCCCGCAGCGAGTTAAAGGGTAGGTTAAGGCTGTTGGGGATATGGCCAGAGCGGCTATCAGGGCGCGGCTCCGGCAGTGTGCCATTAAACCGGCCAGCAGGACGAGCATCAACAATTTGTATATCCGTGTCGATTGCTACCATAATGTCTGATTGACCACAAACTTTAGCGAGCGGTGCATGCGCTTTATAATGTGAAGGTGGGTATTGTCCGACATGCGAAGCAATAGGAAAACCTTGATCTATCCATGCCGGAAGACCGCCGTCTAAAATAAAAAGAGTTTTATGGCCAAACATTTTAAACGTCCACCAAAGACGCGGGGCAGAAAACAGACCGTGCCGATCATAACACACAAGTGTATCATCATTGGACACTCCCATGGCCCGAACAGCGGTTTCAAACACGGCCTGACTGGGTAACATATGTTGTAACGGCGATGTCATATCGGCAATACCATCAATGTCGAAATCTTGCGCACCGGGAATATAGCCGCTTGGTAGCGCAGCATTACTTCCCGGCATAACCCAGCTTCCGTCAAGGCATTTTACATCATCGCGTTCTAGAGCCACGGCGAGCTCTTTAGGACTGATAATTGCGCCTAGCTGAGCCATGAGGGAACCGGTAGACCTTTCTCCCGTAAAAATTCTGGATTATAGACTTTTGATTGATACCGCTGCCCATAGTCACATAATATTGTGACAATCGTATGGCCGGGGCCTAAATCGCGGGCCAAATGAATGGCACCGGCAATATTAATTCCCGAAGACCCACCCAGACAGATGCCTTCGAGTTGATTTAGTGAGAAAATGATTTCAAGGGCTTCTTTATCGGAAATACGGTAGGCTTTATCGACTTTCACATCGGCAAGATTGGCTGTGATACGGCCTTGGCCAATGCCTTCGGTAATAGACCCGCCTTCGGTCTCCAAAATACCTTCATGGTAATAGCTGAACATTTTAGACCCAAAGGGATCTGCGACCCCGATTTGAATGGCGGGATTAAGGGCCTTGAGCGCCATGGATACGCCGCCAAGCGTTCCGCCGGACCCGACAGAGCAAATAAATCCGTCAACCTGTCCATCTGTTTGTTCAAAAATTTCGGGCCCTGTTGTATCAATATGGGCTTGGCGATTAGCAATATTATCAAATTGATTAGCCCAAACCGCTCCGTTCGGTTCAGATTGTGCCAATGATTTAGCCAGCCTTTCAGAATAATGTACATAATTATCAGGATTAGCATAGGGCACGGCATCTACTTCGATAAGTTCAGCGCCGAGTAATTTTACCGCATCTTTCTTCTCTTGACTTTGTGTGCGTGGCATAACGATTTTGCAGCGATACCCAAGAGCGCTGCATACCATGGCCAGACCAATACCGGTATTGCCAGCCGTACCTTCAACAACGACACCGCCAGAGCGTAAACTGCCATCGGCTTCTGCCGCACGGATAATGCTTAAGGCGGCCCGATCTTTGACCGATTGGCCAGGATTGAGAAATTCAGCTTTGCCATAAATTTCACACCCCGTTAGTTTGGAGGCTTCATTAAGGCGGAGTAGAGGGGTATTGCCAATAAGGTCTAAAACGGAAGAGTAAGCCATAATCATATTTCGCTAGTAATAGTCACAATCGCTTATGCGGCAGAGTCATCGATAAATGCAATAGAATGTGAGCTTTGCGACACATTTTTATGTTAAAATTTGTGCAAGTTATGATAGGACACGGCCAGATAAAGGCGATACGTATGACCTTAGCGAATGCAACCATAGCCATGCCAGCACCGGGTGGCGCTCATTATGATATTAGTAATGATAAAAAATTGACAATATTAGCCGGACCCTGTGCTATGGAAAGTCGTGATCACGCTTTGATGACTGCGGAACGGTTAAAAAAAATTGGCGAGCGTGTTGATCTGAATATTGTTTATAAAAGTTCTTATGATAAAGCTAATCGGACGAGCATTCATTCGCCGCGCGGCGTTGGTATTGATAAAGCCATGCCTATTTTCGAGGAAATACGCCGTGATATTGGGTTGCCCTGTTTGACTGATGTTCACACAGCCGAACAATGCGCCATTGTGGGCGCGGTAATGGATATGATTCAAATTCCGGCTTTTCTGTGTCGCCAAACCGACTTACTGGTTGCTGCGGCTAAAACCGGAAAAGTGGTTAATGTTAAAAAGGGTCAATTTTTGGCCCCATGGGATATGAAAAATGTCCTGAATAAAGTGGTCGAAGCCGGAAATCCTAATGTTATGGCCTGTGAGCGCGGCGCAAGTTTCGGCTATAATACATTGGTAACGGATTTTCGTGGATTGCCAATTATGAAATCAATGGGATCACCTGTTGTTTTTGATGCTACGCATTCCGTTCAGCAACCGGGCGGGCAAGGCGGAACAAGTGGTGGACAACGTGAATTTGTACCGGCTTTGGCTCGTGCAGCGGCCTCTATCGGCATAGCGGCTATATTCATGGAAACTCATCCTGATCCTGATAATGCACCATCAGATGGTCCCAATATGATACCGATGGATCAGTTTGAGACTTTATTGAATGATATCAAGCGGTTCGATGATTTAGCGAAATCACGGCCTCTTGCTGAGTTAAGGCTTTAATTTTTTGTTACAGGTGTAACTGGACTGTCTTCTATATCAATAATATCCAATTCATCGATTAATGGTACGCGTTTAGGAAGGGTGCCAACGGCCAGCAGAGCTTTAACACGGGTCGTAGCATTCAGCCGAAGGTCTTCGTAAAATAAATTTGAGGGTAATGTTCTAAATTTGCCTCCAAATTTTATTGGTCGGCGTAAGGCGCGGCTGCGCGGTTTATCAACAGTTAAAATACCGTCCATACACTGTGCGCCTACCTGTTTTGCACGGGGCGCAGGAAAAGTTGCCGGATCAAGGCCTTCTGCGGCAATACCACCTTTGTGGAGGCGGCGCGGGGCATAATCTTCGGAGTTATTCCAAAAGAGCGGGTTTATGCACAGCAGAGGGCGCTCATTGACTAATTCATATCCCTGTTGCTCATGAACTAAGGCGCGGGTAACGAAGCGTTTGGCTATAAGATCATCGCCCGGCATAAACGCGCCATAAGCGATAACACATCGGATATCATCGGCTGTTTCGCAGGGCTTTAGTGCATTTAATGTTGTATCGAATTTATCAAGGGGAAGGGGGTGGTCGATTATATAGGCCGCTGCCAAACGTTGGTTTAAACTCCCTTGGAAAAAATCGGCCAAAAGCCGTTGCGCATGAGACGCCCCCTGACCATGACCAGCCAAAATTATTGGACGCTCGCGCGGACTATGATCTAGAAAGTACTCAAAGGCTCGCCGTACATCTTGATAGGCAAAATCCTGTGCTGCTTTTGCATCCTCGCGATTGGTCATAAAAGTATACAGGGATGATTGGCGATAATGCGGTGCGAATAATCGCCCCGCAGCAGCATAGGGGGCAACATAATTTGGACGGGCAATTCGGTTTAATTTTTCACGACGGCGGTCATCATCAACAGGCAGGTTCCAATGTTCACCCCCACGATATACGCTGGGGACAACTATGAAAACATCACCCGCGGCTGGATCCTTATAAGGATCGATGGTCAAGTCTGGCCGTGCAATCCAACTGCTGTCAACGCTATAATCGGGCGCAATAGGTTTCTGATAGGTTTGAAACGGCTCACCTGGGTCCTGTAAGGATTGGAAAATATCATCCCGAAAAATAAAAAGCGCAACTAATGTGACCAATAAGATAAAACCGATCATTATATGGGCTAAAGATTTTACCGTCATAGTGTTTGAGTTTCATATGTCATAATAGTGTGGTTAAGACTATATATGTAACAGATGAAAGATTCTGCCTAGGGCCTATATTGGACGTGACCGGAATTTAATGGACAAGATATGAGTGAGAAACAGCCTAAAACACGCTTTATTCGCTATTTGCGAAACCGTTTTTTTACGGGCGTCATCATCGCCTTGCCGATCGTTGCTACCATTATGGGCGTGTCATGGCTTGTGCAAAAGGTTGATGAAAATGTTTTACGGTTTCTACCACTTCAGTGGAATCCTAAAACCTATATTGGGTTTGATATTCCGGGGTTGGGGTTAATTATCTCAATTATATCACTGTTTTTATTAGGTGTTGTTGCCTCTAACTTTATTGGAAGTTCTGTTATCCGGTGGGGTGAAAGATTGCTTGCTCGCGTTCCTGTCGTCAGCCCTGTTTATAATGCGCTCAAACAAATTGTGACGACCGTTGCCCAGCAAAAAGACCGGGCGTTTCGCGATGTTTGTCTTCTGGAATATCCGCGGTCCGGTTTATGGGCTATCGGCTTTGTTACGGCTGATTTGAGCGGCGCACCGGCGACAGTTTTACCACCAGGTCATCTGTGCGTATTTGTACCCACAACACCAAATCCGACCTCGGGATTTCTGCTTTTTGTACCTGAAAGTGACATTAAAATATTGGATATGACACCTGAAGAGGGTGCTAAGATGATTATTTCCGGCGGCATGGTGTCATCAAATGACGAGGCGAAACCCTCGCAATTGCCAGACTTATCAACGCGTTAGCCCGCTTTCATGAGGGCGATGCCATAATCTTGTTCAAAAAGATACAATAAGCACCGCGCGGCTTCTCCGCGTGGCGATTGAAGCTGGGGGTCGAGCGCGACGAGGGCACGAGCATCCTGCGCGGCTGTTTCAAGTAAAGCTTTATGTTTATCCAAATCGGCTAATCTAAATGCCGGTACGCCGCTTTGCTTAGCTCCCAAGAGATCACCTGATCCGCGCAATTCCCAATCTTTTTCCGCAATCAAGAAACCGTCATTACTACTGCGCATAATTTCAAGCCGGGCTTTGCTGGACGGCCCGAGAGGCCCTTTATATAAAAGGATACAAGAAGAGGCTTTATCCGAACGACCTACCCGTCCGCGCAATTGGTGAAGCTGTGCAAGACCAAAGCGTTCAGCATGTTCTATAACCATAATTGTGGCATCTGGACTATCAACGCCAACTTCAATGACAGTGGTTGCAACCAGTATATCAAATTTTCGGGCTTTAAAATCTTGTGCAATGTGCTCTTTTTCCTGTGCGCTCATACGGCCATGCAATAAACGGACACGGCTGCCATAAATCGCCGTGAGTTGGCGATGCCGATCCTCAACAGAGGATAAATCAATAAGGTCACTCTCTTCGACTAACGGGCAAACCCAATAAACCTGATCATCCTTGTTAATCGCCCGGCCAATAGCGGTGACAACATCATCCAACCGTTGCAGTGGCACTATGCGAGTAGCGATATCACTGCGGCCTGCTGGCTTTTCATCCAGTTTGGATATGTCCAAATCACCATAAGCTGTCAAAGCAAGGGTGCGCGGTATAGGGGTTGCTGTCATAACCAGCAGGTCAGGACGATTTCCCTTTTGCGTAAGACGCATCCGGTCATGAACGCCAAAGCGGTGTTGTTCATCTATAATAACCAAACCAAGGTCGTGAAAATCAACACTCTCTTGAAACAAGGCATGGGTACCAACGATAACATCTATATAGCCTTCGCGCAGGCCGGTCAGAAGTGCTTGGCGTGGTTTCGCTTTATCCCGTCCGGTTAAGGCTTCGACCGTGAGGCCTGCCGGTTCAAGGAACATTTTCAAGGTCTGAACATGTTGACGTGCCAAAATTTCGGTCGGAGCCATAACAGCCGTTTGCGCACCTGATTCTGCTAAATGCGCACAGGCTAGTGCTGCGACAAATGTTTTACCCGCGCCGACATCTCCTTGTAAAAGTCGTGCTAACCGAAAATCTGATGACATGTCGGATTTGATATCTTTAAAAGCCCGCATTTGCGCGCCAGTCGGCGTAAAAGGGGCGGTTTTTAATACATCTTGGACATATTGTCCGCTGGCTGGGAAAGCACGGCCCTGTGTGCGGCGGGTGCTTTCTCGAACAATGGCTAATGCCAGTTGTTTGGCGAATAATTCATCATAGGCCAAACGCCTGCGCGACGGGGACGTCGGGGCGCTATCAACAGGATGTTCAGGTTTGTGCATACGCAAAAGGGCGTCATAAAATTTGGGCCAATTTTGCTGAGCCACTAGTACCGGATCAAGCCATTCATTTAAAGGGCCAAGCTTATTTAGAGCCAACAGAACAGACCGGCGTGCAACTTTTTGCGACAGGCCGGCCGATAACGGATAAATCGTTTCATATAGCGGTATGTCACTGCGGTTTTGATGGGTTACAACATAGTCCGGATGAGTCATTTGCAATTCAGCATTATAGACTTCTGTTTTGCCTGACACTAATCGTTTTGATCCTTCGGGCAATAGGCGGTTAAGATAATCGGCACGGGCTTTAAAAAAGACAAGCGTCATATCTCCGGTTTCGTCAAAGACGCGAATGCGATATGGTCGTCCGCGCTGACTGGGAGGAATATGACGACCAATAATCACATCAAATGTACCGATTTCTCCAGATTTAGCATCGGATAATTTGGGCTGGTAACTACGGTCGATAATTTGAGTCGGAGGCGTAAAGACCAAATCTTTGACCCTTTCACCCATAGCGCGAGCCATAGCCTCTTTGACGCGCTTACCCACGCCTTTCAGCGTCGTGATATCAGCAAAATACGGAAACAGAATATGTGGCCTCATTTTAAGATAATAGAGAGCAAAAGCCTATGACTGCAAGTGACAGGGCGTAATGATTTGTGTAGTAGCCTCCTTCAACGGAGAAAACCATGACTGACCCGCGCCGCAAACGTTTATTATATCGCGCCAATTATCGGGGTTTTAAAGAAGCCGACCTTATTTTAGGAGGATTTGCCAAGGCCCATATGGCTGACCTCAGTGAAGCCGAAGTGACATTGTTTGAAAGTCTTTTAGAGGCTAAAGACCATGATATTTATGATTGGATAACGGGTAAAATATCTCCGCCGGCTCAATACGATACGCCGCTCTTGGACCGGCTGCGCCAGTTTAAACCGCGACTCTAATATGATTCCACTCAATCGTTATATCGGACCGGAGCTATCGCTAACAGTAACGGGAACCCCTGAAGGTGTGGACGCGCTTGTTGTTACAAAAGCTGTTACGCAACGCGGTGGGCGCGCTCTTTTTATTGCAAGAGACGATATACGTGCGGCAGCTTTCATCGAAGCTTGCCGATTTTATGCGCCGGATATTCCGGTGCTTAGTTTGCCAGCATGGGACTGTCTGCCTTATAGCCGGGTTTCGCCGAGCCGGACTTTAGCGGCACAGCGGGCCGCAGGCTTATATGCTCTCTGCGCCGGGAAGGCTGATAAAAACCTTATTATTGTCGCCACAATTAGTGGGGTCATGCAGAAAGTCCCCCCCCGCGATGTTATTCGCGGAGCAGGGTTTGATGCGCGGGCGGGCTATGTCCTTAAACGTGAAGCCTTAGAGCATTATCTGACAACGAATGGATATTCCCGCGCATCTACGGTCATGGAAAAGGGAGATTACGCGATTCGCGGCGGGCTTGTAGATATTTTTCCGCCGGGACGGGAGGATCCGCTAAGGCTTGATTTTTTCGGAGATGAGCTCGAGTCTATTCGTAGTTTCGATATAGAAACGCAGCGTACTATAAAACCGCAAAACTCTATTACATTTGCTCCTGTGTCGGAAATCTTCTTTACGGATTTAACGCGTAGCCGGTTTCGTACAAATTACATCGCGAGTTTTGGCGGGGGTATCAGTCGGGACCCACTTTATGCTTCTGTTGTTGACGGTATCCGTCCTCAAGGAATTGAACATTATCTCCCCCTTTTTTACGACAATACAGAGACCGTGTTTGAGTATTGTGGAGCCCAGTGTTTAATTGTCATGGATGGATTGATAGACGAGGCCGCCCAAGAGCGGTGGGACCTCATTCAAGATTTTTATGAAACGCGTATGGCGGTCATAACCGAAAAAGATAGCGGGTCAGGCGACCCTGTCAAAACGGCTGGTCTGTTTCGCCCTCTACCTTCGGATCAGTTTTATTTAAATATGGCAGATTTTTCTGAAACAATTGCCCCATTACCCTGTCGACGTCATACAAGTTTTAGCCCTCCTGATAATGATAATGTTTTAGACTTTAAAGGAAAAGCGAGTCGTAATTTTTTGACAGAGCGGCGAACAGAGGGAGTCAATGTTTTCGAAGCTTTGATTAGCCATGTTCAAGCGCTGCAAGCGGCAGGGCGGTCTGTTTTACTCGCATCTTGGACAACAGGGTCTGCAGAGCGGTTAGGAGCCGTGTTAGAAGACCATGATTTATTGACTGCAATAGAACCATCCGGTGTTAAGGCACTTAACATAGGGAAGGGTGAATTGCGCCGTATTATTCTGCCCATCGAGCATGGGTTTGATTTTGGTAATATTAGCATTATCTCGGAACAAGATATTCTGGGTGATCGTCTTGTTAATCGAGGCCGGAAACGCAAAGCTAAGAATTTTATAGCCGAAGCCTCTACATTAACGACAGGTGATTTGATTATCCATATTGATCATGGGTTAGGGCGCTATATTGGCCTTAAAACATTAGATGTGCAGCAAGCGCCGCATGATTGTCTGGAATTGGAATATCAGGGCGGGGCGCGGCTTTATTTGCCTGTTGAGAATATTGAATTACTATCTCGTTATGGCAGTGGCACCGAGAACCAACCGCTTGATAAATTAGGCGGTGTAGCGTGGCAATCTCGTAAAGCAAAAGCCAAGAACCGTTTGCGAGATATGGCTGGTGAGCTCATTAAGATTGCTGCCAAACGGGAAATGCGCCGAACGAATCCAATTGAGAAACCTGATACGATATATGACGAATTTTGCGCCCGGTTTCCTTATACAGAAACGGATGATCAACTTTCAGCTATCGAAGATGTCATTGACGATCTTGCTAGTGGCAAGCCTATGGACCGATTGATATGCGGTGATGTTGGTTTTGGTAAAACCGAAGTCGCATTACGAGCTGCATTTACTGTGGCAATGTCCGGAAAACAGGTGGCAATTGTTGCTCCGACCACAATTTTGGCTCGACAACATTATAAAACGTTTACTGAGCGGTTTCGCGGCTGGCCAGTCAAGGTGAAACAACTCTCGCGTCTTGTATCGGCCAAAGCCGCCAAAGAAGCGAAAGAAGGTATCCGCAATGGAACCTGCGAGATAATTATAGGGACCCATGCCTTATTGGCAAAAACGATAAAGTTTTCTGATTTGGGCCTAATGATTATTGATGAAGAACAGCGGTTTGGGGTTGGGCATAAAGAACAGCTTAAATCTTTACGGGCCAATGTTCATGTTTTAACATTAACCGCAACACCCATTCCGCGAACATTACAAATGTCCCTGTCAGGGATACGGGATCTCTCGCTTATCGCGACGCCGCCTGTGGATCGTCTTGCCGTTCGAACCTATGTGTCACCTTTTGATACGGTTTCTATCCGCAAAGCTATTTTGCGGGAACGGTATCGCGGAGGGCAAAGTTTTATAGTTGCCCCGCGTATTGCGGATTTATCTCGCCTAGAAGCCTTTTTACAAAATGATGTGCCGGAAGTGAAATATGTCATAGCGCATGGGCAAATGGCGGGCGGCGCATTGGAAGATATCATGTCAGCTTTTTATGAAGGGCAATATGATGTCTTGATTTCTACATCCATTATTGAAAGTGGAATCGATATTCCCAATGCGAATACTATGATTGTTTACCGGGCCGATCGGTTTGGTCTGGCGCAATTATATCAAATGCGCGGACGGGTGGGGCGCTCTAAAGTTCGTGCCTATGCTTATTTAACCTTACCTGAAAATCACTTGGCGACAGATGGTGCCATGCGGCGCCTTAAAATACTGCAATCGCTTGATACATTAGGGGCTGGGTTTACGCTCGCTAGCCATGATCTGGACATGCGCGGGGGTGGCAATCTTTTGGGCGAAGAACAATCGGGCCATATTAAAGATGTCGGCGTAGAATTGTATCAACATATGCTGGAAGAAGCCGTGGCCGAACTTCGGTCGGATGATAATTATGTAGCCGATCAAAACTGGTCGCCGCAAGTCAATGTCGGCGTGGCTATTTTGATACCAGAAACATATGTAGAAGATTTGGGACTGAGGCTTTCAATATATCGCCGGATTGCTGAGCTGGAAAATGATGAGGCTTCGGAAAGTCTGGCTGTAGAGCTTATTGATCGGTTTGGTCCTTTGCCCGAAGAAGTGAAATCACTGTTAAAAGTAATGAAAATCAAACGGTTGTGCCGCATGGCTCATGTTGAAAAAGTGGATGCTGGACCGCGCGGCGTCGTTATGACTATTCGGCATAAAGATGTGAAGGATCCATCTGTGATTCTGAATGCTATCACGGTGAACAGTGGATGGCGCTTACGTCCTGATCAAACTATTTTCGTACAAGGTGTTTTTGAGGATCCTGCACGCCGGCTAAAAGGGACAGAAAAAGCTATTGGCGCTATGATACCATAGGGACTTAAGCCAGTAATTCCACCGTGTTGGGCTCGCCGCCGAGTTCAGCAATCACATTGCCAATCATCATATCGCCGGTTTCGTGGTCCATCATATCAAAGGTGACGATTTCCATTGTCATTGTAAATGCACCGGCATCTTTATTACCGGATTCAAAGGCTGTGCAATCCACTATGCCGGAAATCCGATCTAAGATAGGGGTCAGGCCATCTTGTGTGATATCAATAAAAGCAATTGAAAAAATATCATCACCAATTTGAGCGACCGTGTCTTGCATGCGAACGAGGTTTTTGAGGATTTTACCAACTTGTTTTATCGCTTGTTCTATACGGTAATCCGCAAGTTCAAAAGAGGCTTGGGGACGAACGCGCAGCCCGACTAAGGACACGGGCTTGTTTATATTTTGGTTGTATATGCAGATCCGGTTTAGATGTTTAGAGAAAAATTCAGCATTGAAGACACCGGATGATGCCCGGACACATTTTGGACCACCAATAGCACTAAATTCACGTTTAAGCTGGTTATGAATACGGTGGTAATTGGCAAGTTCTAAAACCCGGCCGCTAATTTCATCCAAAGGCGCTTTAGAAGAAATAATGTCTCGTGCGCCTTTTTTATAGGCCATATCATGATCCGTAAAACTGTCCTCATCAATGAGGAAAAGCGTCGGAACATGAAAGAGTTTGGAATTACGGCGCATGGTTTCGCTAATCGTCATGGCGGGTTCGGAGCTTTCAATCGCATTCATGACGACAGCATCGAATGTACGTTCATGTAAAAAGTCAAAGGCACTATAAGAGGTGAATGCGGCAACAACTTCGACATTGCGCTTTTGCAAAGCATTGATGATTATCATAAATTCTGGACGTGCATTCCCGATAAACATAATACGAAAGGGTTGCGACAGAAGATCGTCGGATAAATTATGTTGAATGCCAAAATCATCGGATAATGTTTCAACCCGGTGAATAATTTCGCGTTCCATACTCTGTAAGCGGATCATCGAATTCATCCGATTAGCGATTTGTGAATGGTGGGCTGGCGGAAAAATAATAGAATCAAAAATTCCGGGTTGAAATTCTGTATATCGCGCGAGAGCCGCAATAACGGGCAAAACATACGGGGTGTAGTAATTTTTTAAAGCTACAGCAATATCAGGAGAGCGTTCTACAAAATCTGTAAAATAGCATAAAATGGCACATGGGCATTGTTTTGGCGTTCCACGTAATTTCTCTCCGTCATAGAGTGTAATAATAACATCGTAATTATACGCTTTTAGGTAGTCCACAACACCTGCAGCGTCTTGCGGGTTATCTGTTGCCAGCAATATTTTGGGCAGTGCAATCATTTTCGGCGTAGTTGCCGAATCGTTAAATGTAGTTTTAGCTAATGATTCCATAGGGTTCATTAGGGTTCAAATGATTGCCGGATGGTTAATTGTACCGTAATTTCAGCCTATAACAACCTGTCTTAAATCTACCAGTTACATGTACGGTCTTTGTTTTGCACCTTTAAGTAGGTCATAAGCGGAGCATAATACTCTAATATAGCTGACCCATCCATGTCCCGCGTACCCGTGAACGCTTCGAGAGCATCTGGCCATGGCTTTGAAGCTCCCATTTCCATCATGGCATTAAAACGGGCACCGACATCTTTATTTCCATAAATCGAACATCTATGGAGCGGACCTTCAAATCCAGCCATATCACAGGCAGCTTTATGAAATTGGAATTGTAATATATGAGCTAAAAAATAGCGCATATAGGGCGTGTTGCCCGGAATATGGTATTTTGCACCGGGATCAAAGGCATTTGCCGGACGATCACCGGGGGCCCGCAAGCCTTGATATTTTTCTCGTAGTTCCCACCACCCACGATTATAATCAGCAGGTGAATATTCGCCATTGAAAACTTTCCAGCGCCATTGGTCAACCATAAGGCCGAAGGGCAAAAAGGCTACCTTATCCATGGCTGAGCGCATAAGGAGAGCCAGATCGGCATCAGCACTCGGGACATCATCCGGAGACAACAATCCTATCTTCACAAGATACTCAGGTGTAATTGAAAGGGCTATCATATCGCCAATGGCTTCATGGAATCCATCATTGGCCCCGTCTTTGTAATAAACAGACTGGTTTTTATAAGCCCGTTGATAAAAATTGTGTCCGAGTTCATGATGGACTGTACTGAAATCTTCAGCATTGACCTTGGTGCACATTTTAATGCGAATATCGTCTTCATTATCGAGATCCCAAGCTGAAGCATGGCAAACCACGTCTCTATCAGCCGGTTTTGTAATTAACGAGCGTTCCCAAAATGTGTCCGGTAAGGGTGCGAACCCTAAAGAGGTGAAAAACTTTTCACCGGTTTCCACCATTTTTTTGGCATCATATTTTTTTTCTTCCAATAGTTTGGTTAAATTTACACCCTTAGCAGCGGTTTCCGGGGCGACGATATCATAAATATTGCCCCAGCTTTGCCCCCACATATTGCCAAGCAAGTCAGCGCGGATAGGTTTGTCCAGCGGGACAACGTCATCGCCATATTTCACATTTAAGGCGGCGCGTGTATTACAATAAAGCTCTTTATAGAGCGGCTCAACCTGTCCCCAAAGCCGGTCAGCCTCTTTGACAAAATCATCTGCGGGCATATCATAACCGGAGCGCCACAAAGCGCCTGTATCTTTAAAGCCTAGTTCAGAGGCTCCGGCATTGACGATATCAACCATGCGGGCGTATTGATCTTTCATGGGTGTTGCGATGGTTCGCCATCCTTCCCAAATTGCTTTTAATTCTTCGGGATCACGAGATGTTGCAATAATATCAGACGCTTCATACAGTGATAATGTTTTACCATTGAGATCGAATTTGCCGGTTCCATAGGCATTGTCCAGATCGGACATGATTTTGGCAAGCTCATCAGCTGCTCCCTCGGTTTCAGGGGCAGGGAAATTACTTCCGCGTTTCAGCCCGTCCATTTTACGGGCCATATCCGCAGGTAATGTCAGATCATTAAACCGCTTGGCTTCATTGGCAAGGCGTGTGCTCAATTTCGCGCCCGATGCGCCGGCTTTTGCTGCCAACCAGTTTGAATCATAATTAATAAAATTAGCATTGAGCCAGTAGATACGCGCATTATATTCGCTCAATTCGGTAATTTCTTTTTCAGCGGTTTCCAAAAATTCTTTGGCCTCCTGTAATGTGGCGCGCGCAGTGTCTGTTGGGGTTACCGTCGCAACATTTGTTGGCGTTGGCTCGGGTGCCGATGTTGTTTGTGCCTGACACGCTGTGAAAGCCAAAACAGAGATGCTTAGTAAAAAAACCTTTGAAACGTACATATTTATCCCCGATTATAAATAAATTCTATATAGACAACATATTGGTAATCATAACCATAAAACCGTCAATAGCTTAACTCTGTTTAACGGCGCTTTATGTGCAGTTGTGACTTAAAGGACATATAATGCAGGCACCTATAGGTATTCTTATGATCAATCTTGGGTCGCCTGATAGCCCTAGGGTACGTGATGTTAGGAAATATTTATTTGAATTTCTACATGATTACCGCGTTGTGGATACAAACCGGTTTTTATGGTGCCCGATTCTTCACGGGATAATATTGCGTACTCGTCCAGCAAAGTCTGCTAAGGCCTATGCCTCAATTTGGTCAGAGTCAGACGGAGTTGACAATGGCGAAGCGCCGCTCATTCGGATCACACGGGCTCAGGCTGCTGGGGTTCAACAACGTTTAGGCGAGAAAGCCATCGTAGAAATTGCGATGCGATATGGTAATCCATCTATCCATGATTCTATCGACCGGTTGCGGGCTCAAGGCTGTGAAAAGATAGGAATATTGCCTCTTTATCCGCAATTTGCAGGGGCTACAACGGCCTCTGTATATGACGGCGTGGCAAAATCCATTAAAAAGCGCATGGACGTTCCAGAATTACGGTTTGTCCGGGATTACTACCGTGACCCACGCTATATTACGGCCCTTGGTCAGAGTATTACAGAGCATTTAGGCGGGCTGGACTGGACGCCGGATATAATCCTTACGTCTTATCACGGCTTGCCGCAAAGCTATGTCGATAAAGGGGACCCCTATCAAGGCGAATGTCTGGCAACAACAACATTACTGCGCCGTCATATGGGATATACAGATACATTTATGCCCGTCACATTCCAATCCCGGTTCGGGCCCAAAGCCTGGTTGCAGCCTTACACGGATAAAACGTTAGAGGCCTTACCCGCGCAAGGCATTAAAAATGTAGCCATTATGACACCGGGGTTTGCAGCGGATTGTCTGGAAACATTGGAAGAAATAAATATAGAGGCCCGTGAAAGCTTTTTGGATCATGGCGGCGTGAATTTTACTATGATACCCTGTTTAAATGACAATATATTGCATCTCGATTTATTGGCGGGATTAATTGAAGATCGGTTGTTAAACGGATGGGGTGATGGCGGTGAAAATATCCTTGGCTGATGTTTGCGCATCCAGAATAAAGCGGGATGTTAAGGATATATCCGCTAAAGCTTGATACTGACGGGCACGGCTGTCTAATAGTTTCGGATAGCTGTTTTTTATGTTGTCCAAATTAGAATGGGCAGGGTTATGCGTAAATTGATCGGCCCATATTAACGGTTTTTGATTTTCAAAATAGTCATGGTGTAATCGTTCCATGTCACTATCACTGGCGGTTATATAAATAATATAATGTGTTTGAATAAGAGTCTTAAGTGTTTGTTTGTTAACGTAAATAACGCTTCCGGTTGTATCCAACAGGCGGTTGCCAGTCGTTTTTTCATTCAAGGCCTGTAGCGTAGCTTGCGTTTCCAGTTCAATGGAACGACGTTCGCGAGCCTTGTAATCATCTTCATAAGGTTGACCTTGCCATGCTGCAAATTCTTCCATAGATTCATGGCCCAAGAGCTTCCAGATAATCTGGTCTATTTCAAACAATGTAAAATTATAATGCTGAGCAATGCGGCTCGCGGCATAGCTTTTACCGATATTAGACATGCCAATGAAGGCAATATTTAATTGTCCCGTTTCATACTGATTTAGAAAGTCTGATCTTGAGAGCTTCATTTTAATCAGCGTGCATTAACAAATAATCATTAAGAGCCGTCAACTCTGGCGGCATAAGATGCAGACGGCGTTTCTGTTCATAGGCAGCAGCCAAGGCCGGCGGCAAAGGGACGTCTTCGCGTAAAATACGTTCGACACTATCGGCAAATTTTGCAGGATGCGCCGTGGCTACCGTCACCTGAATAAAGTCCTCAGATACATCAGAGGCAAAGGCTTCCATGGCTAATTGACCAATGGTTGTGTGCGGACACATAACATAACCGGTTTCCGCAAAAAACCGCCGCATGAACCGTTCTGTCTCATCATCTGTAAATGAAGCTCCCCAGCAAACGGCCTGAACATCTTTATGGTTGGCTTCAAACAGATCAAGAATGCGCGGGAGGTTATTAGGACGACCAATATCCATAGCGTTGGATAATGTCGGAACAGATGGGCGCGGCGTATATTCACCAGTATTTAAATAATCAATAAAAGGATCATTAGCGTTATTGCCAATAACAAAACGTTCAATCGGTGCGCCCATTTTTCGGGCGATAAGACCACCGGTTAAGTTACCAAGGTTTCCAGATGGAATTGAGTAAACAATAGGCAAGCTGGGATGAGCGGCTTTAATTTGCAGACTAGTCCAGAAATAGTAAAAACTTTGCGGGATAACTCGGCCGACGTTAATCGAATTAGCCGACATAAGATTATGGTTCTGGCTCATGTTTTTATTGGCGAAAGCCTCTTTTACAAGGTGTTGACAGTCATCAAATGTTCCATCAACACAGATCGCTTGTATATTCGAGGTTTCATCACCAATCGTTGTCAATTGTTGTTCTTGGACTTTGCTAACGCCGCCATTCGGATAGAGAATAAAAACCTGAATATTGTCTTGCCCGAGAAACGCGTCCCCAATTGCACCGCCAGTATCACCAGATGTGGCAACGAGTATGGTGCGCTTTGCCTCGGATTTGGCCATAATATGACTTGCAGCGCGGCCCATAAACCGTGCCGCAAAATCTTTAAAAGCTAAGGTCGGCCCATGGAAGAGCTCTAGAAAATATTGACTAGCTATTTCAGGGGTTGCCGCATCAAGCGCGATACCGGATGCTGTTTGAATAGGTAGAGGAAAGTCATAGGCGTCGTGGCAAATAGACTTTAGATCATCTTTAGAAAAATTTTCATCAACGAAATAACTGGCCAACTCCGCCGCGCAATCAGCAAAAGACATAGCTCCCATAGTGGCGCATTGCTCAGGTGTAAAGACGGGCATAATGCTAGGCATCCATAACCCGCCATCAGGGGCAAGGCTGGCCAGTAAGGCGTCGCTAAACGAAGCGGTTATCTGAGGGGATAAGTGTGAATAATAGGTCATTATAATAATATGCTCGCTTTGTCGCGAGCGGTTTTAGGCAATTAGCTTTAAATCGCAAGCATTATCCGGCTTTATGCCGTTCGAACGGCATGGGCAAGGATATTCACCATGGTGGCGTGGGCGTTCACTGTGCCGAGGTTCTCGACCATATGCTCTTTATCACCGCGATATCTTAGGGTTTCTCCGGTTTTTACTACGCGGCGCTCATCCGCGATTGTGACAACCAATTCCCCTGATAATACGGAAAGGTTTTCTATTGACCCTTGCGGGTGTGGCGAGCTTTCCAACCGTCCGCCCGGTTTGGCACGAAAATCATACCATTGAACCCATTGTAATGTTTCTGCCGCTCCAATGATCCGTAATGTGCACAGCCCATCTTCACTTTCCAGTAAAGGCGTATCCTGAATGGCAGAAAATCCGACAAAAGAGGATCCGCCATTATTTGACGATAAAACTGCTTCTACACTGGTCCCAAGTGCTTGGCTCAGGCGCGATAATGTTGCCAATGTTGGATTGGTTTCATTTTTTTCAATTTGTGAGATCATAGATTTGGCAACACCTGATTGTTCAGATAATTCGCCCAAGGACAATTTATCAGCCAGTCGTAACCGTTGGATTGTTTTCCCCAGTTTTTCCGACAAGGCATCGGTTTGTGCGCAAGGTTGGCGTTTCTGTCTGGCCATAGTAACAACTTTTTTATTGTTTAGGACTGGAATATCGTTCAATCGTTCTATATATAGAACAGCGAAATATCAAGTCTTGAGTCTTTATCTATTCAATAAAGGCCCGTGCTTTTAGGAAAAGTCAATGCGATACCTGCCTATTCATGTCGATCTTGAAAACAAACATGTTTTGATTGTTGGCGGGGGCGATGCGGCGGAAGCCAAATTACGCACTCTGTTAAAGACCGTTGCTAATTTACACCTTGTTGCGCCGCATATATCAGCAGAAATAATGCGATGGGTTGATGCAGGCCAGATAATATGGTCTTCGCGAGCATTCACAGAAGCCGATTTAAACGGCGTAACGCTTGTTTATGCCGCAACTGAGGATGATGATGTTAATGCCCGTATCGCCGCTATGGCCAGTAAGCGCGGATTAATGGTAAATGCTGCGGACCAGAAAACAGTTTGCGGATTTATAACGCCCGCGATTGTCGACAGAAGCCCTGTTGTTTTATCTATAGGAACAGAAGGGACAAGCCCGAGCTTGGCTCGGGCGCTTAAATCTGATCTAGAAGGGCGCTTGCCCTCCACTTTAGGAACGCTAGCGTTAGTCACACAAGAATTACGTAGAAAAGTTACAGGCTTGCTGCCGGTACTCTCAGATCGCCAGCGGTTTTGGGCGAGGATATTCGGCGAAAAGGCCCTAGACGCACAACTGCGCTATACGCCTGATGTTTTACGCCAAACCGTTGAACAAGCATTGGTCCATGATACAGATGATACAGCCGGACATGTTGCTCTTGTTGGCGCGGGCCCTGGAAGTTCTGACCTGTTAACCTTGGCCGCCCGGCAAAAGCTCCACAGCGCCGATGTGGTTGTTTATGACCGACTTGTCAGTCAAGAAGTGTTGGATTTTGCCCGACGTGAAGCTGAATATATTTATGTAGGCAAAGAACCGGGTAGCCTATCCACACTGCAAGAGACTATTAATACTCTTTTGGTTGAAAAAGCCAAAGCGGGCCTATCCGTCGTGAGGCTTAAAAGCGGTGACCCATTGATCTTTGGCCGTGCCGACGAAGAAATCAATGCCTTACAGACGGCTAATATACCTTATACGATCGTTCCGGGGATCACGGCAGCAGCGTCGGCAGCGACTCAAATTGGCCGATCATTAACCTCCCGCGGTATCAATAAGTCTATTAGTTTTATGACAGGTCATGACACCAAAGGTTTTGCTGAACAAGATTGGGTAACATTAGCCGCAGACGGCGGCCGTGCGGCTGTTTATATGGGTGTCGGTGCGGCTCGGTTTATTCAAGGGCGGTTGCTCTTACACGGCGCTATGCGCAATAAACCTATAACTATTGTTGAAAATGCCTCTCGGGATAATCAAGTTATCGTGTCGACTACATTGGATACTTTACCGGCTGATATTGACCGGCATGATATAAAAGGGCCTGCAGTTTTACTGATAGGCTATGCCCCGCGTGAAGAAGTGTCCATAGCTCCACCACTACAAGGAACAATCTCATGAGTGCAAAACATAAAGGGAAGGGGCCGCAAGTCATGACGGCCAATGAATTGCGCGAAGGTTTGGTAGTCTGGCTAACAGCCGATTTTGAATGGTCGCTTAATTTTTCCGAAGCCTTGCAAACGGAAGACACTGACCTCATCGAGAAAATGTCGATTGTCGCGGAAAAGGATGTTGACGAAAACCTCGTGGTTGGAACCTATTTCATTGACATTGATAGAGAAACAAACCTGCCCGCACGGTATCGCGAGCGATTCCGCGTCAAAGGTCCTAGCTATGACACTGCAGAAGAAATAAAGAAAAAGAGCTAATAAAGAAAAAGAGCTAATTATGTATCGTTATGATGAATTTGATCATGAGATCGTGCAAAGCCGCGTAAAACAATTTCGCGGACAAGTTGAAAGACGGCTGACGGGGGCTTTAACCGAAGAACAATTTCGTCCCTTACGGCTCATGAATGGATTATATTTGCAACTCCACGCTTATATGTTGCGTGTGGCTATTCCTTATGGAACGTTAAATGCTCGGCAATTACGCCAATTAGCAATGATTGCGGATAAATATGACCGCGGGTATGGCCATGTAACGACACGACAGAACATCCAATTTAACTGGCCGGAACTGACTGATGTTCCCGATATATTACAAGATTTGGCAGATGTTGAAATGCATGCGTTTCAAACATCGGGAAATTGTATCCGTAATGTCACCTCTGACCCTTATGCTGGGGCGACAGCCGACGAAATTGAAGACCCGCGGCCTATAGCAGAATTATTACGGCAATGGTCAACTCTGCATCCCGAATTTTCATTCCTGCCGCGCAAATTTAAAATAGCTGTGACAGGGGCGCCAAATGATCGGGCCGTTATTCGTGCTCATGATATAGGATTGGAAATCGTTAAGAATGCCGCTGGCGAGACCGGGTTTCATGTTATTGTTGGTGGCGGCCTAGGCCGTACGCCTATCATCGGAGTTACATTGCGGAAATTTCTACCGCGCGCCGAATTATTGCCGTTCCTTGAAGCTACGATGCGTGTTTACAACCGTTATGGCCGCCGCGATAATAAATATAAAGCCCGTATCAAAATTTTGGTTCAGGAAACCGGAATTGATATATTTAAAGAACAGGTCGAGGCTGAATATGCGGCTTTAAACCCATCTGATATAGCGGTTTCAGATGCCGAGATGGCCCGCATCGCCGATTATTTTAAATTACCGGAATTTCCAGAGAGCGATATAGAAAAATTTAATGCCGATTATGCCTCTAATAAAGACTTTGCCTATTGGGTGGATAATAATTTGGCATCACATAAGCTGGAGGGTTATGCCATCGTCAATATTTCGCTTAAACCGCTAGATCGTGCCCCGGGAGATATTACCGCTGATCAAATGCGGGTTGTGGCTGATTTGGCAGAGCATTATGGCCTAGGTGAAATTCGGACAACCCATCAGCAAAATATGGTGCTGCCCCATATTGCAAAAAGTGATCTTTATACGGTTTATCAAGCGCTGAAAGCGGCTGATTTACATGCTGCTAATATTGGTATGATTACTGATATTATTTGTTGCCCGGGTATGGATTTCTGCGCCCTTGCAACAGCCCGTTCAATTCCTGTAAGTCAAGCTATTGCCAAGCGGTTTTCTGCGCCAGAACGCCAGCAGGCTATTGGCGAAATGCAAATAAAAATTTCGGGTTGTATCAATGCTTGCGGGCACCATCATGTTGGCCATATCGGTATTTTAGGACTCGAAAAAGCAGGTGTGGAGTTTTATCAGGTTAAGCTAGGCGGTGATGCGAGCGAAACAGCATCTGTCGGCGATATTACTGGACCCGGATTTTCACAAGACGAATTGGTTGATGCTATAGACCGGCTTGTTGATTTATATCTCACAGAAAAACAAGATGGCGAACGCTTTATTGATACCTATCGTCGGATCGGGATCGCGCCTTTTAAGGAAGTGCTCTATGGATAATATACTTATTAAAGATGGACATGTCGAAAGTGCGGAGGCGTTGGTTGATATTCCTGACCTTGAAGGGTTTCTGGCGAGCAACCGCGGTGAAGACGTGCGTCTGTCCAATGATGTCGATTTAAAGAAAGTCGCGCTGAGACTGCAAAATGTAAAAACAATTTTGATTGAATTTCCAAGTTTTGCGGATGGGCGCGGGTTTTCCATCGCTCGGGAACTGCGATTTAAATATGGATTTAAAGGTCAAATCTTTGCGGATGGACCTTTGATCCCTGATCAATATGCCTATGCGTTGCAATGCGGATTTGATGGGGTCAAATTGGATGAAAAAACATTCTCGCGCCAATCTGAATCGGACTGGCATAAGGCAATGGATGAATTTTCTATGACCTATCAGCGTGGCTATGCCTTTCGGAACGGGCCAGCTACCAGTGTCTTTGATGCCCGCCGTACATCGATTCAGGCTGCTAGCAGTGATGACCCCTATTTTGGTCTTTCGGCAGAGCAAGCCTTGCGTAAATCTATCAAGGACTATGATGGCAAAATCGTTATGGCATCATCTTTGGGCGTAGATTCAGCCGTTTTACTACATATGGTATCCAGAATTTCGCGCAATTTACCGATTATCTTTCTGGATACCGGAAAGCATTTCCGCGAAACTTTGACCTATCGGGATATGCTGGTCAATGATTTTGGGCTAACTGATTTTCGAAATATCACGCCTAATGCCGCCGCATTAAAAGCGCAAGACCCGGATGGAGAATTAAATGCTAGCGACCCTGATACCTGTTGCGGCATTCGCAAGGTCGAGCCTCTTGATGGTGCGATTAATCAATTTGAAGCTCGGATTACTGGTCGTAAACGCTACCAGACCCCTGAACGTAAGGATATGCCGATATTGGAACTTGGGGGACGGCAAGTAAAAGTCAATCCTTTGGCCTATTGGACAGCAAAAGATGTGACAGCTTACATGAGAAAACATGATTTACCGCCGCATCCGATGATGGCGCTTGGTTTCCTTTCAATTGGCTGTCAACCCTGCACAACACGGGTTGCCGAAGGCGAAGACCCGCGGGCTGGACGCTGGCGTAATCATGATAAAACAGAATGCGGAATTCATTATATCAATGGCAAGTGGCAACCTATAGAGAGCCGAAAAACCTTTGAGGCATTTTAAAGAGAGATGCAGCTAAGGTGGATATCTCTCTTTATTTATGGCGAGATTTAAGCTCGGTAATAACCGCCTCGAATTGTATATTTTTGGCCGCTAACAAAACCATCAGGTGATATAGTAAATCAGCGGCTTCGCTTTTAAGCTTATCATCTGTTTCTGCAACGGCGGCGAGGGCCGTTTCTACGCCTTCTTCGCCGACTTTCTGCGCAGCACGGTGCAAAGGCCCTTGCAAAAGTGAGGCAGTATAACTGTCTTTCGAATCCGTCGTTTTGCGGCCCACAATAAGGGTTTCAAGAACGGATAAAAACCCAAGGCCTTCTGGCCCATAATCTCCAAAACAACTCACTGTGCCATCATGGCATGTTGGCCCTTGTGGTAAGGCTCGTATTAAAATTGTATCTTTATCGCAATCCGGCTGTATAGAAATAAGCTGTAACTTGTTCCCGCTTGTTTCGCCCTTGGTCCAAAGAGATTGCCGCGAGCGGCTGTAAAATGTTACCCATCCTGTATCCTGTGTTCTTATAAAACTTTCTGTATTCATATAACCCAGCATTAAAACCTGTTCGGTATGGGCATGTTGAATAATGGCTGGTATTAGCCCATCGCTTTTATTCCAATCCAATATATCAATGTCCAATGTCATATCCGTATCTCTATTCCGGCATTCTTCAAATCCCGTTTTAAGTCGGGAATAGCAATGATTGATTTGTGAAACACACTCGCAGCTAAGGCGCCGTCAACATTGGATTGTTTGAAAACATCTTCAAAATGTTGCGGACTGCCTGCACCTCCAGAAGCGATGAGGGGTACAGGACATACTTTGCGAACATCCGATAGCTGTTTGATATCATATCCTTTTCTAACGCCATCTTGATTCATGCAGTTTAAAACAATTTCTCCGGCACCGCGGGATGTTACTTCTGCCACCCATTCCAGTGTCTTTCGGCCAGTCTCGCGGGTTTTATCTGGATCGCCTGTATGGGACTTAACTCTGTACTGCCCCTTTTCCTCAAATGTATCAATACCAACAACAACACATTGCTGCCCAAAGGCGTCACAGAGTTCATTGATGAGGGTAGGCCGATCAAGCGCGGGGGAGTTTATACTGATTTTATCAGCGCCGGCCGCTAATCGCGCGCCAGCCGCTTCCACAGATTTTATACCACCAGCGACGCAAAAAGGAATGTCGATTGCGCGAGAAACAGATTGAACCCATGCGGGACTGACAATGCGCGCGTCAACAGAGGCCGTAATATCATAAAAGACTAATTCATCGGCGCCTGCGTTAGCATATCGCAAAGCCAGATCAATAATATCGCCTACATCTTTATGATTGCGGAATTGTACGCCTTTAACGACCCGTCCATCGCGGACATCAAGACAGGGAATAATACGCCGTGCTAACACTCTATGGCCTCAGAGAGTGTGAATTTATTCTCATAAAGCGCTTTGCCAATAATTATCCCGTGCGGCTTTAGTTTTTTTAAACTCCGCACATGAGCTAATGTCCCAACACCGCCTGATGTAATCAGATTTAAATCGGGATACCGTCGCGCGATATCTTTATAAAGAGCCACATTCGCACCGCCCAATACGCCATCGCGGCTGATATCTGTCACCAGAACCGTTTTAAGGCCATGAGATAAATACCCGTCAATTACGGACCAGAGTGTTTTATTGCCGGTTTCTTGCCAGCCATGAGTGGCTGGATAAGGGTTTCCATCTTCACCAATATTTATGTCAAGCGCCAAAACAATTTTATTTACCCCCAGACTACCGAGCCAAAACTTTACCATTTCCGGATTACTAATAGCCAAAGATCCAATAACAACGCGGTTAACTCCGCCCGCGAGTAAACGTTCTATCTGGCTAAGTTCACGCAGACCGCCGCCTGTTTGTATCTTTAAATTTGCGGTTTTCGCAATTTCAATAATAAGCTCGGTTTGGGCCGATTTTCCGTTTTTCGCTCCATCGAGATCAACAATATGCATCCATTGCGCCCCCGCATCGGCATAGCTGCGCGCAACATCTACCGGCGAAATAGAATAGTTTGTCCTTTGATCAAAATCACCTTTGACCAGACGAACACATCCGCCATCCATCAAATCTATTGCCGGGAATATCATAGGGAAACTTTCAGGAAATTTTCGAGGATTTTTGCACCGACATGACTGCTTCGTTCTGGGTGAAACTGACACCCATAAACATTGTTTTGTTTTACAATCGCAGAAAACGAACTGCCATAATGCGCGCTTGCAATTGTGATATCGGAGACATCAGCCGCAAAACTATGAACGAAATAGGCATAATCCGTGTCTTTAATGCCGTCCAAAATCGGATCGTCTTTTTCCCGAGATAGAGTGTTCCACCCCATATGCGGAGAGGGCAATTCTTGTGTATCCAGCGCTTTTACCGCGCCTCGGACAAGGCCTAAGCCAGACATGGCAGTTCCGCCCTCCTCTAGGGTTTCAAAAATAAGCTGCATGCCCAAGCAAATGCCCATCACGGGCTGTTTCAAATTTTGCAAAATGGCTGTTAGGCCTTTGCTATGAATATTGTGCATCGCATAGGGAGCTGCGCCAACACCGGGGATAATCACGCGGTTTGCTGCAGAAATGATATCCGCTTTATCTGAGATAACCGCTTCAGCGCCGAGCCTTTGAAAGGCAAAGTCAACCGAGGCTAAATTGGCTACGCCCGTATCAACAATTACAAGAGACATTAAAGCACGCCTTTAGTAGAAGGGATATCTCCTCCAACCTTTGCAAAGGCAGGTCGCAATGCCCGACCAACGCCTTTAAAGCAGGCTTCGATAATATGGTGTGAATTATCACCTTCAACATCAATATGAATGGCAGCGCCTAAGCTTTGCGCAAGACTTTCGAAAAAATGCGGGCACATTTCTACAGGAAATTCGCCAACATGATCAGTTGGAAAATCACCTTTAAACACTGCAGCCGGACGGCCCGAAAGATCAATAGCCACACGGGCTTGAGTTTCGTCCATTGGCATGACAAACCCATATCGCCCAATCCCGGCTTTATCTCCCAAAGCCTGTTTTAACGCCGCCCCAAAGGCTAGAGCCGTATCTTCTACCGTATGATGGGCATCGATCTCTAGATCCCCCTTACAGGTTAGAGTCAGGCCCATGCCGCCATGTTTGGCAATCTGTTCAAGCATGTGATCAAAAAATCCAATACCCGTTTCAATGGCAACACGGTCTGTATTATCCAGATTAACACGAATGGCGATATCTGTTTCTTTGGTTTTACGAAAGGTCTCGCCAATGCGTTCCTGTGATTGTGATACGGCAATGGCACCCAAAGCCTGCAGGGCAAGATCATTTTCTGCGCGTGTTCCGATGGATAGACGGAAATGGTTTTCAATTTTCTTCCGAAAATCCCGGATTTTTATATTATATTTTCCAAGAGCGCGGAGCATCGCAGCATCATCCCGGACTTTAATGAGGATAAAATTGCCATTACTGGGGTAGAGTGTTTCGATAAAGGGCGAGGTTTCGAGTAATTGCATCATACGCTCACGCTCGGATATCCAAAGATCAAGACGTTCTTTGTGAATGGACATGGCAGAAGGGGCTAAGGCCGCCATAACGGCGGTTTCGACGGGGCGCGGAACAGGATAGGGTGGTAGCACTTTCAGCATAAGGTCAATAATCGCCGGATCAGCAATGCACACTCCCAAACGAACACCCGCCAGACCATACACTTTGGATAATGTCCGCGTTACAATTAGGTTACGAA
Organism: uncultured Caulobacterales bacterium; assembly: GCA_964654665.1. GTDB lineage: Bacteria > Pseudomonadota > Alphaproteobacteria > Caulobacterales > Maricaulaceae > CALCKU01. The sequence continues at coordinate 37,272 of CAZZKV010000020.1, forward strand.
AGGATGTTTGTAGCGGTAGAACACTTTCATGAGGTGAAAACTCAATATAGGCTTCGTCGACAACAATAAGTGTTTCAGGGTGGGCCTCACAGAGGGATAGGATGTTTTCTTTCGTTAAACTATTACCTGTCGGATTGTTAGGGGAACAAAGGAAAACAAGCTTTGGGCGGGTCTGCGTTATGGCCGTCTGGACAGATTGAATATCCCATGTAAAATCTGACTTTAGTGGAACATCGGTAATATTGGCTCCTTGAATTTGAGCCGCTGTTTTAAAATACCCAAATGTGGGCGAGCAAATTACGATACTGTCTTCACCGGCACGGCAAAAGCTACGCAGTAAAATATCTATGGCTTCGTCTGCACCGCGGCCCATCATAATCCTACCGCTTTGAGTGCTGTAAAGCTCTGCTAAGCGTGCCCGCAAAACCGGAGGTTGCTGTTCCGGATATCGGTTATAGTTCAAGACTGTGCTATTGGATGGCGGCGGCATCCAAGGGCTTTCATTAGCATCCAGATGCAGTGCTTGGGTTGCGCCGCCACGAGCGGAATAGGCGGTTAATTCAACAATAGTCTGCCGGGCAATCGTATAGGGCCATTCAAGCATTTGGTGTCTCCAGCCGTAAGTTTACGGCGCGTCTATGGGCTTCCAATCCTTCCATTTCAGCCAGTTTTTCAACCGTAGGTCCAAGGCGTTCAAGCCCTTTACGGGTTAAGTGTTGGATGCTGACATATTTAATGAAACTTTCCAGTGTTACGCCGCTATACGCCCGCGCAGCCCCGAAAGTGGGTAAGGTATGGTTGGTCCCGCTGGCATAATCGCCCACAGATTCTGGTGTCCAAGGGCCTAAAAATATTGACCCGGCATTGCGTATAGCAGGTACAAATGTTTCAGGGCTATTAGTTTGAAGGATAAGGTGCTCCGGTGCATATCGGTTAATAATATCAGCGATGATTGGGCGTCCCTGAGCGATGATTATCCGGGCGAAAGAAAGCGCCTGTTTTGCAATGTCGCGCCGAGGTAAAGTTTCGACTTGACGCATGACTTCAGCTTTGACAGCCGATGCAACATTTTCATTAACGCAAATACACATAACTTGTGCCATTGTATCATGCTCAGCTTGGCTTAGCAGATCAGAAGCCACGAAAATTGGATTTGATTTTTCGCCCGCCACAACCATCGCTTCTGACGGTCCGGCTGGCATATCTATCGCGGGCCCGCCGGGTTCTTGTGCTGCCAGTGATTTTGCGGCGGCAACATAGGCATTTCCAGGGCCAAATATTTTGTCACATCGTGGAATTGTTTCCGTACCATAAGCTAATGCTGCGATGGCTTGCGCGCCGCCGCAAATATAAACATCAGTTACTTTACAGCGATAGGCGGCTGCTAATATAGCGGGATTTATTGTGCCATCTGGCCTTGGCGGGGTTACAACAATACGGCGCTTAACGCCGGCAACATGTGCCGGAACCGCTAACATCAGCATTGTGGAGACAAGGGGGGCTGTTCCGCCTGGTACATATAGTCCCGCCGTTTCAATCGCGCGGACTTCGCGCCGGCATGTTACGCCCGGCGTAGTTTCCACAACAATGTCTTGCGGCATTTGTGCGTGATGAAATTTTTGAATATTTCGGCGGGCCTGTTTGATGGCGTCTTTCTCTGGGTCAGGAAGAGATTTCCATGCTGTTTCCAATACCCGGCGGGGTAAACTTAACTGCTTTAACGCTACTTTGTCGAAACGCTGTGTATAGTCTAAAACCGCTGCATCACCTCGTTCTTTGACATCAGCCATTATAGAGCGCACTTGATCAATTAATACCGGATCGGCAATAGCCGCAGGACGACTTAAAGCTTCCGCTTGCTGCTCTTTATTCAACCTATCCCAAACCAATGTTTGCATCAGACCATCATTTTTTCTATAGGCAGGACAAGAATAGCCCGCGCACCTAATGTTTTTAGATCTTCGAGTGTTTCCCAGAAAATATTTTCCGTACAAACGGCTTGAAGAGCAACAAGATCATCACTGCCTGCGAGCGGTATAATGGTCGGGGCGTCAGAACCAGGTAAAAGCTGCGTAATCGCTTTAACCTTTTCTTTGGGCGCGTTCAGCATGATGTATTTTGTTTCCGATGATTTAATAACGCCGTCAATCCGGTTCATGAGTTTGGATAAAAGCGCTTGTTTTTCGGCTGACAAAGCTCTGCGTGACTGAACAAGAACGGCTTCGCTTTTAAGAATGGTTTGAAAAGCTACAAGACCATTGGCCTCTAGGGTTGCTCCCGAGGATACAAGATCGCAAATACTATCGGCAATACCAATAGACGGGGCAAGTTCTACTGCACCTTTCATATCAACAGATTTAGCATTGATGTTTTGCTCTTTAAGGAAGCGCCTCAAAACCCCCGGATAGGTTGTTGCTATACGAGTACCTTCAAGGTCAGTCGACTGCGTAATGCCGCTTTGCGGAGCCGCTGCCAAACAGAGTTTACAGCGCGAAAACCCAAGGCGCATTGTGATTTCAGCATCCAGCCTTTGTGATGCGGATAATTGTTCTTCAACCAAAACATTTTCTCCAACAATACCGATATCAGCTGCGTCATTGGCGATAAAACTCGGAATATCATCATCGCGGACCAGTAAAAGATCGATCGGCATGTTTTTTACACGCGCCAACAAACCGCCGCCGCGTATAGCAAATCGTAGGCCGCATTTTTTTAGGAGGGAAAAGCTATCCTCTGCAAGGCGTCCCTTTTTTTGGAGCGCGATTCGTAGGCGTTCAGTCATGGCTTTATATCCTTTTGCCGGTCTAAAACGGTCCGGTATCCTTGGTAAGGTTCATCTTTAAGAAACCGGGCAACACGGCCAATAGTCGTGGTAGACACGCCTGTTAAGGCATTGATGTCACGATAGCTTTGTTGTCCAGCGTCTAAGAGCTGGGCAACATGCCAACGCTCTGCCAATGCCCGCAATTCTGCTGGCGTACAAAGATCAATGAGAAAACGTTCCATCTCATCTTTGGTCTTTACCATGGTAAGGGCACGGGCAAGGTTTTCATGTAATGTTTCGGGCATAGGTTTGCTTTACTGTATTAGCGTGCTAATACAGTAAAGCAGTGTTAGGTCAATAGAAAAATGTAAAATTTATGAGAGGGTATCTTTTAATTTAGATTTTAATTTTTCAGGGGATTCTGCATATAAAAATCCGAATGACACAGCCCCATCTCGATGCGTTACATGGTGGTGAATACGGTGAGCTAGAACAAGGCGGTATAAATAACCACGTTTCGGAACATAACGAAAAGGCCATCTTTGATGCACTAATCCATCATGAACAAAACCATAAAGGAGGCCATAAAGTGTAAAACCCAAAGCGATATACCAAAGCGGTGTCCACCACAGCGAACCGGCAATAAAGAGCGTAGCCGTTATGCCACTAAACCATACGGCATATAGATCATTTTTTTCAAAATAACCATCTGTAAGAATATGGTGGCTTTCATGCCAACCCCACCCGCGCCCATGCATAAAGTATTTATGGAAATAAAGGGCAAAAACCTCCATGCCAATGATGCTGGCGATAACAATAAGGCCGTTGATTATCATGTGAGGTTTTCTCGCTTTCGCGTCGGAAGGCGCCACCACGGTTCATGTGGATAAAGATGGTGCTCATGATGATATCCAAAGTGGAAACAGCTTAAAAGAGACAGCCAATATGGATAGTTGTTTGTACGGGCATTGTGATGGTCAACGAAAGCGGTGCCGTGGCGATGTGTCAAATAGGTGCCAAAGTAAAATAATTGAACTGACGACAGAATGGCGGGTACTGCCCACATAATAATTGTATTGAGATAGGGTGCTCCCAACGCAATGTAAAGCACTGTAAAGACGGCTAATATAGCAATTTGACGAAGGCCGAAATATTGTGTGAAAAACTTTAAATACCATGGCCAGAAAGACCGAGGATTGTTGGCGTTAAAATCAGGGTCAGCATTCGTCCCAGGGTTTTCATGGTGCGCGTGATGAGCTTCGCGCATGAATTTCCAGTTAAATCCTGCATAGATAAACATAATAACACTGCCAATAATTTGATTAAGCTTAGGGCTACCTGGAATAAGTGAACCATGCATTGTGTCATGGGCAATGATGAATAATCCTACATAAAGCCAGCATTGTATAGATATTAGAATAAACGTTTGCCACAGGGGATAGGATAAATCATGCATAAAAAGACTATAGATATGCACGCAAGCCCACATTCCTCCAAAGAAGGTCGCTAAAATAAGGCCTGTCCATTTAGCCTGCGGTGTTACGCTTGTTTCCACTACACTCTCATCATTTTATGGGCGATTATTGCGGCTAATAACCAGCCTATAATCGCACTGCCAAAAAGAACGCACCAAACTACTAGCAAATCTGTTGCGGTTTGTCCCCGTGCCAAAATGCCGTAGAAAGCTTCTATCGCCCAATAATTTGGAGTAAACACACCAATGTCTTGCAGCCAAATAGGCATCATGAAACGCGGCACCATCGATCCGCCAACAGCCGAAAATAGCAAAACAATAAAGGTTGATACTGTATTCATTTGAGCCGCGCTCCCTGACAGGCTAGAGACAATGAGAGCGATACTGCTAGCCAAGGCCGCACTACCAGCACAGGCTAGTAAAAGTGCCGGAAAGTGGGCTGTGATATCGACCTTAAAAAATAAAGCCGCAACGAGTAAAATTACAACGGCTTGCAGCAGACCAATAAGGGTTAAAAAGAAAAACTTTCCGGCGAGAATTTTCATGGCACCGATAGGGCCAACAAGTAAACGATCAGAAATGCCGCTCTTACGCTCATCTAGGGTAATGACAGCCCCCTGCATAGCAGAAAAAAGCAGAAATAATATAGCCGTTGCGCCAATATAATATGTGATGGATTGATCAGCAATTACATCATCTGTATTATGTGGTAGAGCCGATGTTATGTTGAAAAGCACAGGGTTTTGCTGATGTGGTCCGCCGGCTAATATTTGGCGTATTTGCCCCATTAAAACAGTGGCTGCTACTTTGCGACTAGGATCTTGAATGATATCAAAAACGGGTTGATTGCCGTGAGCCTGATTAGCATTGGCAATATCCCCGGTAATGACAATGCCAACGTCGTCTTGACCAAGCCGAACACGCTCGCGCAAGCTGGCCTCTGTCCATGTTTTATGGGTACTAATGGACATATCCGATGTTTTAACAAAATTTTCAAAAAAAGCAGTGCTTGAGGGTGATAGGCTTTGATTAACAATCGCGACACGCAGATCTAAACTTCCACCTGATGCGTTTGAAAAGATCGCAGCGAAAATTGCAAAAATAAATCCGGGTAGAATAAAGGCTAACACAAGTGCACCTTTATCACGCCACAACCGCAACCACATTGTTTTAAAAATGGCCATTAACATGGTAATTTTCCAGTTTTTTCAATAACATGCATTAAGGATGTTAATCCCGGGCGCCGAACACTAATTTCCCGGATATAATCATCGCCATTGTTTAAGCTTGCCATGAAAGCTGAAACAAAACTCACTTCGGACGCTTCGGTCATAGCCGTCCAAATGGTCGGTAATTCACTTTGCATAAAGGCAAAGGGTTGTAATGCCGCCATAGTCTCCGGGTTAGGGGGGTGAGAAAATCGTACCATAACTTCTCGGGCATTCCCATAAGCAAAAGATAGAATATCTGCTGGTGATGATAAGGCCAATTGTTTGCCTTTTGCTAAAAGTAAAATTTGATCGCACAAAGCTTCGGCCTGATCTAATTCATGTGTTACCAATAAAACAGCCTTGCCTTCATCGGCCAAGGAACGGGCTAAATTATGTACTGTATCCCGTGCTGGTACATCAATGCCAGCCGTAGGTTCATCTAAAATGATAAGAGCTGGATCATGCATAATAGCTGCGGCAACATTAACCCGTCTTTTCATACCGCCTGATAATTTTGATATCGTCTCATCGGCTTTATTTTGCATACCCACAGCTTTCAGGGCTGTATCGATAACGTGTGAGCGTGACTGTCTTTTTATGCCTTGAATGCGAGCGAAAACGTCAAGATTTTCTCTGGCTGTCAGAAAAGGATATAAGCCAATATCTTGGGGGACTAGCCCGATGAATTTTTGCCGATCAGCTCCAAGTTTCAAGCGTTGATTATTAATCGTTATTGATCCGTTAGAACGCACACGTCCACATAGAGCTTTGATAAAGCTTGTCTTTCCAGCACCATTAGGGCCGATAAGTCCTGTAACGTTTCCGCCTTTCAGTTCTGTCGTTAAATTATCAAGTGCTCGCATTCCGTCATAATCGACAGTTAAGTTTGTAACACTTAAGACGGGGGCCATTTAATCGGAAAACGCAGAGAATTGCGTTGTTAAAATAGTTTCTAATACTGTAAAATTTGATAAATCTGCTTGACTTAAGGCATTGCGAGCAGCCTCTAAATAAGCGTTTAATCGTGTTTTAGCCTCCGATGATGAAGTCAGGGCCAGAATTGTGGCTTTGCCAATGTCTCGTCCTGTCGATTTTTCGGCTTGTTCATCGTTCATCAAACTATCTTTTAAGTCGTCCAATAGTTGAAAGGCCAGACCTAACTGGCGAGAAAACCCGCGTAGCGCTGCACGTTGTCCAGACGGAGCCTGAGCCAAGACAGCCGCAGCTTCGATAGTGTAATCAAATAAAGCTCCGGTTTTAAGAGCGTTGAGGTGTTCGATCTCTGTAATACTGGCATTATGGGATGTATTTGAAATATCGGCCATTTGACCTGCGATCAGTCCTTTTGATCCGACGGCGTAGGATAAAAGGTCGACCAGATCAATACGTTGATCTGCGCTGACATTATCAAGGCGAGCGATAACACCAAAAGCTCGATTGAGCAAAGCCGTAGCACTCAAAATTGCGGTGCTTTCATCAAAGGCAATATGCGTTGTCGGCTGATTGCGCCGTAAATCAGCATTATCCATACACGGTAGGTCATCCAAAATCAGTGACGCGGCATGTACCATTTCGGATGTGCAGCCGACATCTATAGAGGCTAGCCCTTCAAAACCACAGCCTTTGGCAATGAACACACAGAGTAGGGGGCGAAAGCGTTTGCCCGGTGATAAAAGTGCATGTCTTTGCGCGGCATGAAGCCGTGCAGGCCAACTATCGGCGGGCGGGGTCATCTGGTATAGGCGAGATTCTATTTGTTGGCGTACAGTCTTTAGAGCCCCATTGTGATCGGTCATCATAGTAGCTGAAACGGGTGTATTCACGGGGTAATATTCTCCTGAAACGATAGGCATTTCTCTGCCATATCACGGGGGACGGTCAAGGCTTAATTCAACCTTGCATAGTTATGGCACTATCCTCGGGTCCATAATGGGCTTTCAGCTGCATTTAATTGTTAAGCACACTCGGTATTATCCATTAGTTTTACGCAGTTCGACGCTGTGGCCGATCATGACCGCTTGGCCACTTGTGGGTTCCATGTGATTGCGACCTCCCGGGATAATAATATTAACATTTTCTCCGTCTGCGGCGCTTGCATGGTCAACGCTAGAACTTTTATGACCCCAGCCATGCGGAATAGCAATGACACCGGGCATAATTTCATCACTGACTTTTACAGGCAGAGTAATTGTATATCCTGTATCTCCAGAAATAGTCACACGGTCTCCGTCAATGATATTTCGGGAATGAGAGTCGATCGCATTGATTGTTACATAATTTGACCGCTCATGTTTGATATGCGGCGCGTTATGCATCCAGCTATTATGTGTTTTGCGCTCGCGGCGGCCAATAAGAACTAAGCCGGTTTGCTTGAGTAATTGCGCCTCCATTTTATCCAGACGCGGAATATCCTGCATTAAGGCGTCTGGGCTTAACTGCATTTTTTTATTTGGCGTTGGGACACGCTTACCTAAAAATTCACCTATAACCGGAGGGGTTAGAGGCAATCCTTGTGGAGAATTTTTTAATTGCTTCAGAGTAATTTGTCTCCCTTGGCGTATTATCTGGCTTAATATAAAATCTGGTGTGATGCGCAATTTTTTAGACACTTTGCCAAGGCCATGATTAATATGAGCCAATATACCACATGCGCTCAGGTTTAACGGAGAGGCTCCGCAAGCGATAGCCAGATCAGACAAAATTTCCCATTCTTCTCGGCGTTCAAACTTTGCTGCAACAACACGGTCAGAATATTGCGCCCACGGTTTTGCCCTTAGGTCCGTCCAAGAAATAGGATAATCGGAGCGCTCTAACATATCGGTTGCAGGCAAAATATAATCCGCATATTGCGCGGTTTCATTGTGGTAAATATCAATAGATACGGCAAGCTCAAGCTGTTCGAGCGCCTTGCCAAGCCGGTTTCCTGGAACTGAATGGACGGGATTGCCCGCATGGATAAATAAAGCACGAATTTTATCAGGGTGATCAATTAAAATTTCATCTGCGAGAGCGCTGGACGGGAAAGCTCCTGCAACCTTTGACCAGTTGCCGTGTAATGTCCTGTCTGGTTCTTCGCCGCCTAAATGGAGTTTTTCGGCTAAAGTAAGGGCGTCAAAGGCGCCTTGATAGAATATCTGACCGCCTACTTTGTCAAGGTTACCTGAGAGCAAGCTTAAGCCTTGAATGAGCCAATATGACAAACTGCCAAAGGGACCCATATTGACACCAGTTGACATATAAAGCGCAGCCCCATCTGCTTCAAAATAGCGTTCAGCAATCTCGCGAATTTTATTTTCGTCAATTGCCGTAAGTTTTGCACAGCGAGCCGGTGTCCACTTTGCCCCTATGTTAAGAAAAGCGTCGGCACCATCTGCATAGCGGCGAAATTTCGTAAGATCTGGCTTATAATCATTGGCCAGTATATTAAGCATCGCCAAAAGCAGATATACATCTGTACCGGGGCGAATGAAGCAATGATTGCCAACCTTTTCTGCCGTCTCTGTTCGGCGCGGGTCAACCATAATAACCGTACCACCGCGGGCTTCGATAGCTTGTAATTGCGCAAGTGAATTAGGAAGACTGAGGAATGACATCTGGCTAACGACTGGGTTTGTCCCCAAACACATTAAAAAATTTGTATTTTCAAAATCTGGTAAGGCATGAACCATAGAACGCCCATAAACTTTCATAGCCGTATAAAGTTTATTATTCACGTCAATCGAGTGCGACGCAAACAGGTTAGGGGAGCCAAGCGCTTTTAGAAAATCATGAACGAATAAAACATTTTTAAAATTAAAAAAGGTTGGATTACCTGCATACATACCAATAGCTCGTGCGCTATGACGCGTTTTTATTGCACGAACCCTCTCGCCAATTTCCTTGGTGGCCTGAGTCCAACTTATGTGTTCCCATGTATCGCCATTTTTTTTGAGCGGGTGGTTTAACCGTGCCGTATCATGGTGAAGGGCTCCAAGGCCCATACCCTTTATGCAAACATAACCTTGCGATATGGGATGAGATTTATCCGGTCGTATTTTAAGTACTTTTGCGCTATCTTCATCAACGTCTATCTCAAGGCCGCATAGTGCTTCGCAAATTCTGCAAAATGTTTTTTCAACACGCATTATAGTTAACCCCATTCAGCTGGATTTAGTATGAAGCTAGCATGCCGTGTCTTGTGACAAAACAAACAATTGCGTATCAGCCCAGCCCTTTTCGCGAAATTTTAATTCAGCTTGCTGATAGTTTTTACGCGATAACATTTCTATGAAAACCCGCCGGGACGGATATTTGAATATGGCTGCCTCGTCCCAATCCGGGTGAAGGCAGCGAGCGGACCAGATCATTTTACTTTTCAAAGTATATTGATGGCGGGATGCACTCATCCCATAAGCAAAAATACGCCAGAGGCTTTTATATTTGAAGAAATTGAGCATATAACACGGTTCATCCTGATCGCCGTCAAGAAATTCGTTGACTTGTTTTTGGCTTGGACAGAGAGGTCGATTATCAGCATAAAATATATCAAGTGGTGTTCCGATAGCGCGACTGATGGGGATATGGGATATCAGTTTTGAGAGCGGACTTGGAACCATCCATGAGAACAGCCCGCCCGGTGTTACAGGATATATGTCTAAACCTTCGGACCCTGATATAGGGGCATTACAGAGTGCAATAAAGGGTTTGGGTTTTGAATGCGGGCCAATGAATATGTGCTGAAAATTATAACGCCACACTATTGAATGCTGTGAAACTTGGGTATGATTGCCTGCGATTAAATATTGCATATTTTGTCTACCTGCACCGCCAATCATATTCAAATTATCTCAACCGCCCGCCAATTCGTAATATTGTTGTTGACTATGAAACATATTTTAAACCCGGGTCAATTAATGCCCCATCACAATTAATTGGGTTTAAACATCTCTTGCGTGTAAAAGGGGCCGGATAGTTATAGGTTATCAAGAAATTTCAGATAATGGTTGGCAATATCTTGCGGAGCTTCAACTTGAGGGTAATGACCGATGTCCGGGAGTTCAGCGAGATAATCCGGCATACCGATAATGTTTTTATAATGAGCAACCATATGGGCGCCAGAAACGGGGTCAGCGGATCCGTTAATCAAAGCCAAAGGACAATGCACATCATGTAAAGCGCGCACCCAACGATTGCGATGCTGCTTTCGGTCTTTCATATAGCTGATAAGGTTATGGAATATGTGCCGACCATTATTGTGATTAATCAGAGCCCAAAATCCATTTAAATCTTCTGTACTTGGTTGGGTTTTGGGGCCAAAAACACGTGCCATAGAGGCATCAAACCGATAGCGGGTTGTCAATTTATTGATAAGTGGCCCTAAGGGACTCAGAAGAAGTTTCTGGATCGGCAAGGCTTGATGTGTTTCAGGAAAGAGCCCGCCGTTTAAAAAACAGATGGATTGCCAAGAGCCAACTCCTTGACCTGTGGTCTGGCGCGCTAAAAGCTCTTGAGCTACTGTATCGCCGTAATCATGAGCCAATACATGAAAGCGGTTTAGGCCTAATTGCTCGATAAGGTCCTCAATTATATCGGCTTGCTCATGAATGGAATAATGATGGGGGTCCGGCTTGTCCGACAATCCGAAACCTAACATATCCATTGCAATTAGGCGGTAGCGTGATGATAATGGCTCCCATATCTTTACCCAATCCCAATTTGATGTTGGGAAACCATGAATCAATAAAATCGTTTCCTTTGCCTCGGCGTGTGTATCGACAAAAAAAATACGATAATCCTTTATAGATAAATAAGCCCCTTTTTCCTGCCAATCAGCAATTGAGAACATAGAATTTCACTTTACTTGGTTATATCTATTTTCTTTATCATAACATGTCCTTGACGTCTTGCACCATTATGTAAAATTAGAGGGAAGGAGTAATATATGGCTATCGACTGTGATTTAGTAATCAAAAACGGATTAATTTTTGATGGCAGAGGCGAGTTACCCGTAATCCAGGATATTGCTATTTTGAACGGAGATATTGTTGCACAAGGCGAAGCTCTAGATATTAACGGAACTCCGCAATGCATAGAGGCTGACGGATTATGGGTTATGCCCGGGTTGGTCGATGTTCATACGCATTATGATTTGGAAATCGAAATTACGCCGGGCCTTCCTGAATCGGTTCGCCACGGGACAACAACGGTTGTGATGTCCAATTGCTCTTTGGGTCTGGCTTTTGGTGCACAGCGAAATGATCAAGATGATCCAATTGTGTCTTGTTTCGCGCGTGTTGAAAATATGCCCAAACATGTTTTAAAAACAGTAGCCGATAAAGTGCATTGGAATTCATCGGATGGCTATCTTGAACATTTGAACACATTAAATCTTGGTCCCAATATTGTCCCGATGATCCCGCACTCTATGTTGCGTATTGAAGTTATGGGTTTAAAGGATAGCGTAAGTCGCCACCCCACCCCAGACGAACTTTCACAAATGAAAAACTTACTCCAAAAAGGTCTTGATGAAGGATATGCGGGTTTCTCAACGGATGCATTACCATTTCATTTTTTAGCCAATGATCCAAATCGTGATAAACAAATACCAACACAATTTGCGCCATTTTCAGAAATCAAAGCTCTGACGTCGATTGTTCGAAACTATGACCGAGTATGGCAAGCCACCCCGCCCAAAGACAGTCCGCCTAAAGTTATACGTACCTTTCTTCTGACCAGTGGGTTCTTGCATAAAAAGCCTTTGAAAACGACAGTTGTGGCGGCTCTAGATGTGACGAGTAATGGGTCTATTATTAAATTAGCGACGGCATTGGCGCGTGTGCTAAATTCTAAACTGCTTAATGGCCGATTTTATATGCAAGCCTTGGCGGCTCCATTTAAAATTTGGTCCGATGGACCTTTTAATCCGTTGTCCGAAGAAATTGAAGAGTTGCGCGAGTTGATTGAGACTGACCTTGAAGACCGCGAAGGACGGCGGGTCATTTTAGATAATCCCAAGTTTCAGCGCCGCTTTCGAAAAATGTGGATGACAGGCAAACAGGGATTTAACCTTGCCCGGTTAAAACGAAAATGTCGTAGAGAAGATTACGCTTTTAATCGTACATTTGCAGATATGTTTATAGATCGATGTCCGATAAAAAGCTGGGAAGGAAAAAGTTTTCAAGATGTTTTCGAAGCTGTTTTAGAGGGCAGGCGACCCCAAGGTCACAAAGCTATAAAAATTTGGGACACTGAGTTTGCAAATGTTCAGGACGAAGCTGATTTGATGATTGCGATGTTTAAAGCTTTTGATACAGATCTGATTTGGTCAACCACAAGTGCAAACCGCGATAAAGATTTAACCCGTAAACTTTTGATGGATCCTGTATTGTTGCCCGGGTTTAACGACTCCGGTGCCCATCTTACCAATATGGCTTTTTATGACTGTAATTTGCGCGCTCTAAAATTAGCGCAAGACGGGGGTAACAAGGACGTAAGCTATATGGTCAAGCGCTTAACGCGGGATGTTTCAAATATTTTTGGCATCCAAGCCGGGACATTACAATCTGGCGCGCGAGCAGATATTACAATTATTAATCCAAAATCTTTGGCAAAATATGATGGCGAAGCCAATGTCCAACGTATTTACCGTAAAGAATTTGCGCATGAACAATTAGTCAATCGGTCCGATGATGTGGTCACAGCAACCTTGATCGGGGGTGAAATTATTTGGCAAAATAATCACTTTTCTAAGACATTGAACACTAAAAAATATGGACGTGTTTTAACAGCTCAGCCCCCATAGGTCCTTAGGCTATCGTTGTTAATAGCCTTATGGGATTACGGGCTATCTTTTGCAATATGAATGGTTCAGAGGTGGTCCATGAAAGTTCTTATCGCAGGTGGCGGAATAGGGGGGTTAACAGCCGCGCTTTGCTGTCTCCATTTCGGCCATGATGTAACCATTTTTGAAAAAGCCACCGATTTCGGTGAAATCGGGGCTGGTATACAAGTGCCGCCTAATGCCATGAAAGTTTTTGAGGCCCTCGGGCTAGGTGAGAAAATCGCTGAAAATGCATTCAAACCCGAAGCGATTGAGGCTCGTATGGGCGAGAGTGGACGCAATATTTTTACGATTCCGCTCATGGGGCACTCTCTTGAACGCTGGGGTTCACCTTATCTGCATATTCATCGCGCAGATTATATCAAGGCGTTGAAACGGGCTGTTCTAATGCGGGCACCCGATGCGATATATTGGGGCGCCAGTGTCGATCAGTATCATCAGCTTGATGACCACATTACAGTGAATTTGACAGATGGTCGCATGTTTTCCGGTGATGTTTTAATCGGTGCCGACGGCATAAAATCGATTATACGTGCACAAATGCTTGGTCCCGATAATCCCGTATTTACAGGCAATATTGCTTGGCGGGTCGTTGTGCCAGTTGAGGCCCTTGGAACCCATGCGCCCAATCCAACAGCCTGTGTTTGGATGGGGAGTAGACGTCACGGTGTCACTTACCGGTTACGCCGCGGAGAGCTTGCAAATTTCGTTGGTGTTGTCGAACAGAAGAATAGATTACAAGAAGGCTGGACTGAACGAGGTAGCCAAGACGAATTATTATCCGATTTTAAAGACTGGCACCCGGTAATTACAAAATTGATTGAAGCGGCTGATCCTAACACCTTGTTCCGTTGGGCTTTATTTGACCGAGCCCCGTTATCACATTGGACTGATGGACGGGCGGTACTGTTAGGGGATGCCGCGCATGCCATGTTACCCTTTATGGCGCAAGGGGCGGCAATGGCTGTCGAAGATAGCTGGGTTCTCGCCCGAGAAATATCACAGTCAAATCGCTCGCTACAAGAGTCTTTACAGAAATATCAAAATTATCGTTTTAAACGCACAAGCCGGGCTCAATACGGGTCACGTGCCAATATGAAAACGTTTCATCAGCATACACCATTTGGACGCTTAAAAACATATGGCCCAATGTGGGTGGCCGGAAAATTTGCCCCTGTAATAATCCATAAACGTATGGATTGGCTATATAGTCATAATGTTACAGAAAATTGATGCATAATACATTATCATAGTCATGAGAGATAAAGAGCAGTAATTCTGCGGCGCATGGTCAGAACTGACCTGTATGTCGAAATAGTATAGCGGTCTGCATTTAGTTGACATATA
>CAZZKV010000021.1:0-49995 GCA_964654665.1 uncultured Caulobacterales bacterium
GTGCGGATGCGGTTGCGGGCGTTGTAAACTTTATCTTAAAAGATGATTTTGAAGGTGCTGAAACCAATATCGGCTATTCAGCGACAGATAGCGGTGACGCTGGACTCGTTAATGTTGATGCGACGCTTGGTGCCAATCTTGATGGTGGCCGGGGTAATGTTGTCCTTAATGTTTCTTACGCTAATCGGGAACAGCTTTTTCAGGGCGATCGTGATTTCTCAAGTGAAGCGTTGTTTAACGATGGTAATGGCGGTCTTGTAGGTCAAGGTTCATCAGGATCACTCGGGACAACATTTTTCGGGTTTACTTTGCCAAATGGCGTCGTGTTCCCAGGGGGGGCAGGTCCAAATGCAACAAATGGCAATGGCTTCTTCAATCAAGACGGTAGCTTTCGTCCTTTCGTAAATGTTGGAAGCCCGAACGACTTTTATAACTATGCGCCAGTGAATTTCCTTCAATTGCCGCAAGAGCGCTTCACAATTACGTCTTTGGGCCGGTATGAGCTTACAGATAATATTGAGCTTTATGCCCGTGGGTCTTTCTCGCAAAACCGGGTTGAAAGCCAATTGGCGCCAACACCGATTTTTGGTTTCAATAACTTCTCTCTAGATGGAAACCCGTTCCTCACGGCTGGTGCTCAGCAAATTCTTTCCGACAATTTCGGCCTGGGTGTCGATACGGATGGTGACGGTATTGATGATCAAGGTAATGCGTTTTTAGGACGCCGCCTTGTCGAAGTTGGACCACGCCAAACACAAGATATTAATGATGCATTCCAGATTACCTTGGGTGCGCGCGGTGATTTGAACGATACATGGTCATATGACGTTTATCTGCAAGAAGGCCGTACATTACGGGCGCAAACGCAAAATGGTAACGTTAACCGTGCACGCTTCCAGCAAGGTCTGCTTTTGACGGATGCTGATGGTGACGGCAATGTTGATGTCGATGCTAATGGTAATGCTACATGTTCTAATGGTGCCGCTAATGGCGGTACGCTTGCGTGTACGCCGCTTAATATTTTCGGTACAGGCAATATATCTGCTGATGCAGCTGCCTTTATTAATACAGCTGTTGCTGCGACATCAGAGTTCGAGCAAACTGTAGTTCAAGGTAACTTATCTGGTGATTTGGGTGATCTTCGTATCACAGATGATCCTATTGGTATTGCTTTAGGTGCTGAGTATATTGAAAACGAAGCAGACTTCCGCCCGTCACAAGATTTGGCTGCGGCAACGATTGCTGGCTTTAACGGATCTCCGCCATCGGGTGGACGTTTTGATGTTTATTCTGTTTACGGCGAATTATCTGTTCCGCTATTAGCAGACAAGCCTTTTGCTCAGCGCGTAACCCTTGATCTTGCGGGTCGTTATTCTGACTACTCAACATCAGGCGGTTCCGAAGCTTATAAGATTGGCGGCGAGTGGGCTGTCAATGAACAGTTCCGTCTCCGGGGTAATTATAACCGTGCGGTTCGCGCGCCGAATATCGGCGAACTTTTCGCACCTCAAGCTGAAAATTTCCCGGGTGCGCAGGATCCATGTTCTGCTGCCGGTAACCCTTCTGCTGCTGTTGCGGCTGTTTGTGCGGCCACAGGTGTGACAGCCGGAGCCATTGGTTCACCCAGTATTAACACAATTTCAGGACAGGTTCGTACCGTTAGCGGTGGTAACCCAAATCTAGATGTTGAAACAGCTGATACTTATACAATTGGTGCGGTTATACAGCCATCAGCCATTGAAGGTTTGTCTTTATCTGTCGATTATTATGACATTACAATTAATGACGCGATTGCCCAATTTGGCGGTGGAGCACAAAATGTATTGGATACATGTTTCACCAACCCTCAGTTTGGCGGACCGGGTTCTCAATTCTGTAATATTATTACGCGTCCAGGTGGCGGTTTGATTACACAAATTGATCTTTTATCTCAAAATGTAGCGTCAGTTCAGGCTTCAGGTATCGATATTTCTGCTCAATATGGATTTGATGTTGGTAATTTTGGATCTGTCGATCTTAATTATCTCGGTACTTACAATCTACAAAATGACTTTATTGCGTTTGAGGGTGATAATACTATCACCTGTGATGGCGAATTTGGTAATACCTGTGGAGAGCCTGATCCGAAGTATCGTCACCGTGTGACCTCGCGTTGGAATAAGGATAATTTCTCTGCCCAGTTGGTCTGGCGTCTTGTCGGATCTGTTGAAGATGATGTTGCAGGAACGGGTGTGAACTCAATCGAATCTATTGGTTCTCGTAACTATTTTGATCTATCGACAACATGGGATGTGTCGGATCATTTCGCAATTACATTTGGTGCTAATAATGTTCTTGATTCAGAACCGCCGCTATTAGGTGACAACCAAGAACAAGCCAATACATTCCCTGCGACATATGATGTTTTCGGACGTACATTCTTTGCGAATTTGAAAACACGCTTCTAGTCTTTCGGGATATTCGAGTTTAAAAGCAGGCCTTTGGGCCTGCTTTTTTTATGGCCCAAGCTCGATCAACTGCCCATAGCTCCCACGCATTCACCCACTCTCTTTTATATATCCGCATATAATCCTGCGCTCATGTTCTAGCCTATCCTGCGGCGCCTCTCTGCGGCTGACAGGTAAGGATTTAAAATGCTAAAGAATTATTTGGAGATAGCCTGCCGCAGTTTGGGTTGATGAAAATTTTATCCCCATATATGCAGTTGCTCCTAATCTATCCGTGTTCTTATGGACAGACAGCGAGACGTCGCTTACTGCCATCAGAATGCATATCAAAAGGTTGAGCACCCATGCGTGACATTGCCGCCTGCGCTGCCTGAGCATCGGAGCCAATGCCTCTACGCCGCCGACACTGCGGGATAACCCCGCGTTATAAGGCCGGTGCGAGTGGGTTTAATCGCTCAGCGACGATATTGCCGCGCGGCATTGGGCTTTGCGAAACTCTTGCAAATACTGGTTTCCGGTAAAGTGCCGGTTCGCAGATTGTCCGCATATAATATCTAACCTATGAGGGTTCAGGTCTGTAGCGGAGCCGCATTTGCGGCTGCCTAAATGGATGTATTAAGAGCAGAGAGGAGCTGTGGCCTTATCCCGTTATTGTATGTCGGGTAGGGGGGCGAGCAGAACGCGCGAGCCATCCATTTTTGCGGCGCGGCGAGCCTCTAGGGCGGCTTTAACCTCTGGCATTTCGGCTAGTTCCTGCATGAGGGCTTGCGATTGCGCGAGCGATGCTGAGGCTCCGAATAATTGTTCGATTTGTTGCTGCGTTGTTTTCGGGCGAGGGAACATTTTCAGATATATTTTTTTATCTGCGTCAATTTCAGCAAGCTCGCGCGCCATTTCAATCGCTTTCATAATGCCGCCATGTGCGTCAACCAATCCCCGGTCCTTGGCCTGTGCACCTGTCCAGACGCGGCCCTTGGCGATCTCTTTTACGCGATCGATTGGGATGTTTCGTCCTGTGGCAACGCGTGTTGTGAAATCATTGTAAATATCTTCGAGTTGATCATGGTAGGCTTTGCGCTGGCTTTGTGTGAAAGGTTCGTCGCCCGAATAGGCGCCGACATAATCACCGCCCACATCAATGGCTTCAACATTATATCCGATCTTGGCATAGGTGTCGCGCAGGGCAACCTTGCCGCCCAATACACCGATAGATCCGGTAATTGTGCTGGGGAGAGCCACGATTTTATCAGCATTGGCCGATACATAATAACCGCCAGAGGCTGCATATTGTCCCATGCTGATGACAACAGGTTTTCCTGCGTCTTGAGCGCGGGCTATAGCATCATGGATTTGATCCGAGGCACTGGGGGAACCGCCGGGTGTGCTGACGCGAAAGACAATGGCTTTGACGGTTTTATCCTTGGTTGCCGCCTGAATAGCGGCGGATATTGTATCTCCGCCCATTGTGAGGTTGCGAGAAAATGGATTGGAGCCATCCTCAGACCCGCCAGTGACGACAGTGCCTTGGCCGCCGACAAATGCAATGACAGAACCTGTGTTGAAGCCGGGGACGCCGTAAGACCGGAGTGTTTTAAAGCTGGCTTTATCGCCGCCGGCCTTCTCTTTGGCATAGTCGCGGGCCTCTTGGACATGACCCAGCGTATCCGTTAATCCGGCTTCCATAGCAGCTTCAGCGCTGCGAGGGGCCGTTGATAATAGGGTTTTAACAGTGTCTATATCCATATCGCGATCCGCCGCGATAGCCGTCACGGCAATATTGTAAAGCGAGGACAGGTAACTTGTTGTCGATTCTCTATGGGCCTCTGTCAGGCCTGATTGTGTATAGGTGTTAGCGGCATTTTTATATTCGTAAAATTGCTCAAATTCAGCTTTAGCCCCGATTTTTTCAAAGACGCCTCCGTAAAACCCCATTTCAGAATGCAGGCCTGCAGCCGAAAATCCAGTTGTGTCTTGTTGCCAAATTTCATCAGAGGCTGAAATAGCAAAATAGGGCATAATGGATGTGCCTTCAAAGCCTTGGCTGTGGGTCAGAATAAATTTTCCACTGGTTTTAAAATCCAATAAAGCCAAGCGGATTTCTTCGGCAGATGCGGGGACCATGCCATATTCGTTGGCACGGATGAAGAGGCCTTTGATATTTGCGTCAGATTTTGCTTTATTAAGACTGCGAGCAATATCAACAACGGATAAGGGCCGTTCGCCAAAGAGAGGTGTGCCAGAATTATGGTCTCGTAACCCTTTACGCAAGTCTAAAGTTAAAATCGTTCCGCTGGTTGTAGTCTTTTGTGTATCCGTTGCTGTTACGGCAGCTCCAATGGCCCCTAACAAAATAAAGAGAAGGATAAAAAATGTGAAAATACCGACGATAGTTCCAATGACGGTGATGAAGAATTGGCGCATGTTTTATCCTGTTGTTTCGGTTTTCATGTCATATTTGCCGCTTGGGATAAAGTGATTTCTCGATAAACGATAAAAAATTATGCAGTTTGTCTTTGAAATCATACTGAATTTCAGGCGTAGGGCACGTAACAGTTATACGTTGCAAATATATCGGATAGCATTCACGGATTAGGCGTTGCAATTCATCATCTTTGGCGATAAAGACCGCGCACTTATTCGGTAATACGTTGTTTTTGGGGCGTAGCCAAGCGGTAAGGCATCGGGTTTTGATCCCGTGATCGTTGGTTCGAATCCAGCCGCCCCAACCATACCGAAGCTGTCGTTTAATCATGTGCTGAATTTTAATTCATAGACTTCGTAGTTGGGCTGCTAATGCGCATTGCACGTATAAATGTTATGTTATATAGTATTAATAGATAAAAAAAATGAAAAACAATGGATGCTAACGATTGATTAACGCGAAAGAGGCGTGTAGCGTCCGCTTAATTAATGAGATCGCGCAAAGCGATAGTATAAGTGGAGGACGTGAGTGGTACTGTCAAAGACTGCATTGGCCTGTGTTAAATCCGCATTTGGCGGATTATTTGTTTTGAGTGTTGCCGCTGCTGCGGGGGCTCAAACATCTAATGATGCGAAGGTTTTGCAATATAGTTCTATTTTGAAACAAATCTCCGACGTTAGTGTTATGGCGGATTATCGGGCAGCTCAAATTGAAGGTCAGAAAAGTACAATTTCTGATCTAAGGGCGCAAATCGAAGGCGTAAGTGCGACAACCGAGGCCGTGGGTCCCATGATTGATAAAATGGTTGTAGCCATAGAGCGCGAGATTGTTTCAGACATTCCGTTTAAGCTCGATGAACGCTATGGGCGCCTTGATGTGCTCAAGGAAACAGTCGCCGATAAAGCTGCTACGCCATCCGAAAAAATGCGCAAAGCCCTCAATATATATAATATTGAAGTGGGTTACGGCCAGTCAATGGAGGCCTATAAGGGAGATCATCCGAAAACACCCGGTAGCCGCCTAGAGGCCTGCCAGACGGATTTGATGTCCTCTGATTGCGCTTTGACGAATGATGATAAAAAGAGAGTCGAAAGCGAAAAATTGACAGCAGATGATTTGAAGTCCGATCTTTTGGATGGTAATTTTCTGCGTGTTGGTCGTGTGGCTTTGCTGTTTCAAATGGCAGATGGTAGCGACACATTACGCTATGATGTAGAAGCAAAGGATTGGACGTCTGTCAGTGCCGGTAAGGCGCAAGATATTCGCCGTGCCATACGGATCGCAAAAGGCGAGTCAGCTCCGGGTGTTGTTATGGCTCCGGTTATTGTCAATTAGTTCTAGCAAATTGGGTTTGAGCTAAAAGATTTTACAGAATTTTGCAGGCCGTATGGGTTGCAAAAAAAGACGGATAATCCGTCACCCATACGCCCGGATTGTTTAATTTGGGGCAAAACAGAAATGAAAACTAAACTGGAAGGAAACCATGTCTAATTTTTCAATTGCTAAGCGGTTATTGCTGGCAAGTGCCATCGGGATTGCTTTTGCGACCCCGGCCAGTGCACAGCTGGAGAGCGCTTTATCCACGGCAAAAGCATCAACCGCAGCCAGTGCGGCATCTCAGCAGCGCGTTGAGCGTCTGGATGATGAAGCCGATCAAAGTGTACGGGAATTCCGGGCTGTTTTGCAGCAAAAGGACAATATTAAGCTTTTTGTTGATCAGCAAGATATTTATCTGCAATCGCAAAACGCCGAAATTGACTCGCTGCGTAATCAGCTTGGTACCGTCGAAACTATCAAGCAGGGCATGGTCCCGATGATGTTGAGAATGGCCGCGGAAATTGAGGACTCGATCAAGTCTGATATTCCGTTCCGTATGGCAGAGCGTCTTGAGCGTGTTGAGCGTATTCAGGCGGTTTTGGCAGATCCGGATGTATCTCCTGCTGAGCAATATCGCCAAGTTCTCAATGCCTTTAAAATTGAGGTGGCTTATGGCCAGGGCCTTGATAGTTATGAAGGTGTTCATCCGACGAAACCGGGTAATATTGTAAACTTCCTGCGCTATGGCCGTGTGGCTCTGGTGTATATGAGTAAGGATGAAACCGAAATCGCCCGTTATAATATGGATACCCAGTCTTGGGATCAACTTGACGGCGGCGAAGCGCTGAGCGTTCGTAAAGCTATTCGTGTTGCGAAGGGTGAGGCCGCGCCTGACGTTGTCTTCGCACCTGTGACTATAAATTAGATTAGAATTGGGAAACGTAAGACAATGAAACTTATTTCAAAAATGACAGTGGCTGTTATGAGCTCTGCAATGTTGATGACGGCAATGCCAGCAGCAGCACAAATTAATTCTATCAGTTCGCTATTGGATAAAGTGCGAACTGATTCCGCTAAAACTCAACAGGAAAATGCGGCACGTGAAGCCAAGTTTCGGGCTAAGCGTAATGAGCAAAGCTCGCTATTGAGTGAGGCTAAAGGCGAATTGGCAGCGCTTGAGCGCAAAGCCCGCCAAGTGCAAGGTACATTTGATGCCAATCAGGGCCGTATTGAAGCGCTAGAAGATCAGCTGAAAACGGCGCAAGGCGATTTTGGTGAAGTGTTTGGTTTGGCGCGTTCGAAAGCGGGTGAATTTAAAGCCCTTTTGGATAGTTCGCTTATTACGGCGCAATATCCAACACGAACAGAAGTCTTGGGCCGTGTTGCCGAGTCAAAAGCTCTGCCAAATACAGATGAGTTGAATGCGATTTGGCAATCAATGCTTCAAGAAATTAAAGCACAACGCCAGGTTACAACATTCTCGGCCGGTGTTGCTAATGTGTCTGATGGTGCAGAGCAAGAAGTTACGCGGGTTGGTCCTTTTGCTGTCTTTACAAAAGACAGTGGTGATTTTCTCGCCTATACAGCGCCAACCGAAGACAATAAAATTGCATTGGCTTTATTACCAAAACAGCCGGGCGGCGCCATTAATTCTGCCGCTGATGCTGTAACGGGCGCCTCTACCGGGTCTACGGTCTATGCACCGATTGATCCAACGCGCGGTGGTCTTTTGAAATCATTTGAGCGTGTGCCGGATGCTCGCGAGCGCGTCGCACAGGGCGGTAAAATTGGTTACATTATTGTAGCACTAGCCTTTTTTGGCTCCCTTTTCGGACTGTTGCGTATTCTAATGCTTGTTATGACACGGGCAGCTGTGAGCGGTCAGAAACGTAAGGCACAAGCATCGAAATCCAACCCATTGGGCCGTGTTATGATGGCTTATGATGAAGCGAAAAATAAGGACGCTGAAACAGTTGAATTGAAACTTGACGAAGCTATCTTGCGCGAGTCGCCAAAACTTGAATTTGGTCTGAACTTCCTGAAACTCGGCGCAGGTATTGCACCGCTTCTCGGCCTTTTGGGTACAGTTACAGGTATGATCAAAACCTTCCAGGCGATGATGATTTACGGTACAGGTGATCCACAATTGATGGCCGGTGGTATTTCTGAAGCGCTTGTGACAACCATGCTGGGCCTTATCGCCGCTATTCCGCTGCTTATCTTGCACAGCTTCTGCGCCTCTATTGCGCGCGGTGTTCAAGGAACATTGGAAGAGCAGTCCGCTGGTATTGTCGCCCGTCACGTTGAAAGCCGCGGCTAGTCCGCAACAGAGCAGAAAGGGACGAATTCTATGGAATTCCTAAACCCCATAAATGCCTTTAATGGTCTCCAGGAATTTCTGGGGACCGGTGGGAACGTGCTCTTTGTGATCATGATTGCTACATTCGTGATGTGGACTTTTATTCTCGAACGTTATGCTTATTATTTCTTTGCGCATCGTCCGACGAAAAAACGGTTTATTAGCGAATGGAGCGCCCGGGCAGATAAGAAATCTTGGAAGGCACATGCTATTCGGGATGAATTTATTTCTCAGATCAAGTTCAAGACAGATCAAAATGTCGGTATTATCAAAACACTTGTTGCGATTGCGCCGCTTTTGGGTCTTCTCGGGACTGTGACGGGGATGATCGAAGTGTTTGATGTAATGGCTCTATCGGGTTCATCCAATGCCCGCCTTATGGCTGGTGGCGTCTTTAAGGCGACAATCCCGACAATGGCTGGCATGGTGTCTGCGCTTTCAGGACTGTATTTCAGTAATCAATTAGACCGCCGGAGCAAACGGGAAACTGCACGCTTTGCCGATGATCTGGAGATTGGATAATGAGACGTCGCCGTTCCAAAGGCAATGATGATGCTGATGTCAATATGACACCGATGCTCGACATTGTGTTTATCATGTTGATCTTCTTTATCGTAACCGCAACGTTTCTTGATGAAAAAGGCATTGATTTGCAACAGCCGCCGCCGCCGCCGCCGGATCAACCGGATGCGCCGTCAAAACCTGCGATTACAATTTATGTTGATGGAAAATCGCGTTGTTCCGTTGATACTCGTGGTACAGAATGTGACCGCGTGACTTTGGCCGTCGAGCGTCTTCTGGCTGATAAGCCGGGCGCGAATGTCATCTTGCGGGTTGATCGTCAGGCCAAGCATAATATTCTTGTTAATTTGAAAGATGGTTTGGATATTGCTGGCCTTCAGTCAAAAATCGAGATTGTAGGTTAAAATATTAAGTGGTGCCTGCTGGCGCCACTGTGTCGATTGTGTAAAATCAGTTGACTTTTTTGAAAAATTGTAATAAGGTAACATTATGGCAAGACGTAGTCGTACAATTATCGAGGAGGAAGATACAGAGTTAAACATGACGCCGATGCTGGACGTTGTTTTTATTTTGCTGATCTTTTTCATCGTGACATCGGTTTTTGTGAAAACACCGGGTATTGACCCGCTTAAACCCGAAGCTGTCACGGGGGCCAAATGGGATCCCACAATCATTGTTGCTGTGAATAGCGAAAATGAAGTCTGGATTGATAAACGCCCTTATGATGTTAATGAAATTCGCCCGATTTTACGGGGTATGCGGGATGAAAACCCAAAAGCGAATGGCGAAATTATTGGGGATCGTAATGCCCAGGCTGGTGTGGTGATGGAGGTTCAAGGCATTTTGCAAGACCTCGGTATCCAAACCCGTGTATCAACGCAATAATAGGAGGTTTTAATGGGTAGTTTAATTCGTTGGTTGGTGGGTATACCGCTCGCTGCTTTTGTAACCTTCGCTCTTTTCGTTCTCATGATGATTTTGATTGCGGGGGAATTTAAACCGGAAGAAAAACTGGCCGCGGCTAATTTTGATATCAACCCTACGGTTGAAGATATTAAAGTTGTCAAGCGCGAAACAAAGATTGATAAGGTCAAAAAAGTTGTTACGCCGCCGCCGCCGCCGCAAATTGAGCGTCAGCAAGCCGCGAAACCGACAGAGGCTATTGCGTCTTTGGAAGGGGCTATTCCTGAATTTGAAGCGCCGAAAATTGATCGGCAGAACTTTAAAATTCAAGTATCTGATCGTGATGCCCAGCCTTTGGTGCGTATCCCGCCGATTATGCCGCCACGCGCCGAGAAATCAGGCCATTGCCGGGTTCGTTTTGACGTGAGCCCAGAAGGCCAGCCGTTTAATGTGAATGCTACCTATTGTACGCAGTCGCTTTTTCAGCGGGCTTCGACAAAATCAGTTACGAAATGGAAATATAATCCAAAAATCGTTGATGGCCGTGCGGTTTCACGGTCTGGTGTGGAAACAAAAATCACATTCCGCCTCGCAGATGATCGCGGGAATATCATTCCCGAGTAATCTGTTTTAGGATTTAGACTGCGGATATTCCGCAGTCAAACCAGCCATATCACAGCCATAGTATTGGCTACGCACTATAAACTGGAGATAATTGTCAGATGACACAGTCTTTTTCCCTCAAGAAAGCTCTTTTTTCGGCTGTATTAGCCGTGACAACAACAGGCGTTATCTCTGTTAGTTTTGTTCAAGATGCGAATGCGCAGCGCAACCGTAATAGCCAACAAGAAGCCCCAGCCGAAGGCCGGCAATTTTCGGCTAAGGCGGGTGAGATTGTTTTGGAAGCGCAAAATTTCATGACGGCTAATCAACATTCGGCGGCATTGGGTAAATTATCCGAAGCCCTTGGTATTTCTCCGTTGAATGCTTATGAGCGCTCTACAATCTATCAGATGCAGGGCGCCACCTATTATGAATTAAACCAAACGCCCCAAGCGATTTCCGCATTTGAACAAGCGATTAATTCCGGTGGATTACTGCCTAATGAAGTTGATAATTTGCGGGTGAATATCGCCCAGCTTATGATTGCGAACGGTCAATATACCCAAGGGGCGCAAGCGCTGGAAAATTATCTTAACCGCGGCGGCCAAGAAAAGCCTCAATATGTTGAGATGTTAACGCAGGCCTGGGTGCAATCGGAGAATTATGCCCGTGCATTGCCATGGGCTGAGAAATGGTTCCGCAATGCCCGCCCCAAAGAGCGTAAACATTTCGATTTGCTGAATTTTCTGTATAATAATCTGCGCCAACCCGGAAAACAGGCGGATATTGTTAAACAAATGATCAACCGCTGGCCTGAAGATAAAACCTTATGGGATGCTTGGGCATCTATGTTGGCTAATGGCGGGCGTGAACAAGAAGCCTTTGAAGTTTCGAAAATGCTCTATTTAGGCGGTGCTTTGAATAGTGAGCAGGATTTAATGAAGGTGATACAATATTATAGTTTTTATGATATGCCGTATCAAGCTGCGCAAATTCTAGAACAAGAAATGAACCGCAACCGGATACCAAAAACATCTGATCGCCTTGTTCAACTATCGGATCTTTTCCGTCAGGCGCGTGAATATAAACGGGCTATTCCGATTTTAGAAAGTGCTGCGGCTGCATCAGGTAAAGGGAAGCTTTATGCAGACCTTGGCGAAGCGCTTTATAATGAAGGACAATGCGGAAAGGCTGAAACTGCCTTTAAAGAGGCAATCAACCGCGGGTTTGATGCGGGTAAGGCTTGGATGTTAATCGGTACCTGCCGGTATGAGGATAGCCAGAAAGAAGATCGAGCTGTTTGTAAGACATCTACTGCTGAACAGCGCGCTTCATCCGCTAAGGCTAAGAAACGGGATAATGCTGTAGCAGCCTTTAACAATGTTCCGGGATCATCGCGCGAAGGGCGTAATGCTAAAAAATGGGTGTCTTTTATTAAAGCCGAAGCCCAAGCCGTCGAAGCGCGCTGTAAGTTTGAAAAAGATACGGCGCGTGAGCTGTGTTTCATTAAAATCAAACAGGCTTATGATGCTGAAATCTTTACAGGTGGTTTTAAACTGGAAGATAAAAACTGTGACCAGTTTAAAGAGAGATATGACTCGATTTATCGCGTGAAAGTGGCAGAAGACGAATAACATTATCTTTATAGGTTAATTGAAACCCGGTACTTGTGTGCCGGGTTTTGACGTTTTAGCGTGAATAGAAAGTCTCGCGAAAGGGCGGGAGTTTTTACGAATACCCTGCTATTAATTGCATAAAGTAAGATTATGAACCGAATTTTTCTAACCTATGCCCTTTTAATCCCGGGTGTTTTAACCGCAGCGGATCAGTGGTCAAAATGGTGGATAACCCGGCGGCTTAATAAGCCGATGAATATTTGTGAGCAGGATTTACGCCCGGGTGTCGGGATAGAGGTTTCACCGTTGTTCGATTTTTCCCTTGTTTGTAATCCGGGGATTAGTTGGGGATTGTTACAAGGCGACTCATCGGTCAAACGGTGGCTGCTTACACTCTTCGCTTTTATTATGTGCGGTGTTCTGATCTATTCCCTTACCCGTGTTAAAGACCGGTTGAACCGTCTCTCTATAGCGCTAATTTTAGGGGGGGCTATTGGAAACGGGATTGATCGCTTGCTTTACGGAGCTGTCACGGATTTTATCGATTTTGGCGATATTGGCTTTCATTGGGTCTTTAATATTGCCGATAGCGCCATAACAATGGGTGTTATTGGCTTGTTGATCGCCAGTTTTGTGATTAAGCCGGATGAAAATACAGTATAAATAAGAGATGATCAATTTTTAACGCTTTGGTGACTTGGCGCTAGGACTACACTCGTCTATGACAGTGATGAATTTTGAGGAGACGACTCTCATGCAAAAAATGATGGTATTAACAGCATTGTCAATTATGGCTCTTGGGACTACGGGCTGCGCGACGGCGTCAAAAACCTTGGGCTTGACCAAAGAAGCGCCGAATGAGTTTAATATTCTGACGAAAGCCCCCTTAATTGTTCCGCCAGAATATAATTTACGTCCACCAGCTATTGGGGCCTCTAGTGCAGAGAATAATTATTCGCAAGAGGCGGCGCGCAAAGCTCTGTTAGGCGATATTGACTCAACAGAACCAACGCAAGGTGAAATCATTCTCATGACCAAAGCGGGTGTGGGACGTGCGGATCAAGAAGTGCGATTGAAAATCGACGGAGAAAATGGTGTCGAACGAAAGACATCGGGTTTCGCTGATCGTGTTTTATTCTGGAATAATGGTCGTTATGCTAATCCCGATGGGTCCCCGCTTGATGCCGAGCAAGAGGCTCGCCGCCAACAAGCGATTACGTCTGCGACAGGCGGCCAAGCTGTTAAAATAACTAAACGGCCTGGCTCAGGTAAATTACCGGGTCTCTAAGCGTCAATCTTTAACGGCTTGATATGCATGAGCTGTCCACAAGGCGTTATTGCCCTAATCTAGCCTAATCGCATTGCCGCGGTTAGGCTTTTTCCATGTCTGATAGCCCGATAGTGATTCGCCGCTTACCGCCCGAGACGGTTAACCGCATTGCAGCGGGCGAAGTAGTTGAACGCCCCGCCAGCGTAATCAAAGAATTAGTCGAAAACGCTATCGATGCTGGGGCGACGCATATTGATATCCGCTATGAAGATGGTGGGCGAGCGCTTATGTCTATCACCGATAATGGGCGCGGGATGAGCCGGGATGAATTACCCATTGCCATTGCGCGCCACGCGACATCCAAATTAGCCCCCCAAGCCGATGGTCAGTGGGATTTATTAAATATAGCCACAATGGGATTTCGCGGTGAAGCTTTGCCTTCTATCGGATCAATAGCGCGGCTCACTATAACTTCGCAGGCGGTCGGCAGTGATGAATGCTGGGTGCTAACTCTTGATGGCGGCACAGAGAAGCCGCCGCGGCCGGCCCCCTTAGGGCGCGGCGCGGGAACACGCGTCGATGTCCGGGATCTGTTTTTTGCAACGCCGGCCCGGTTGAAATTTTTGAAAAGCGAGCGTTCGGAAAGCTTGGCTATTTCCGATATTGTCAAGCGGTTGGCTATGGCCAATCCAGCCATTGGGATGACCCTGCAATCAGGGGCCAGAACGACTTTAAAACTAGCAGCGCAAACGGCTGATGATGCAGGGCGATTGGCCCGGTTAGGCGCTATATTAGGCGCAGATTTTTCTAATAATGCGGTGTTGATTGATGCGGAGCGCGAACAAATCCGCCTGTCCGGCTATGCGGGCCTGCCGACCTATTCGCGCGGTAATGCCCAGCATCAATATCTATTTGTGAATGGTCGCCCTGTGCGTGATAAATTATTGCACGGCGCGGTGCGCGGGGCTTATCAGGATTTTCTGGCGCGGGATCGATACCCTGTTGTTGCCCTATATCTAGATTTACCGCCCCATGCTGTCGATGTGAATGTGCATCCAGCTAAAACCGAAGTTCGGTTCCGTAATCCGGGACTTATTCGCGGGTTGATTGTGTCGGCCTTGCGCCATGCACTTGCCGGTGCCGGGCACCGCGCCAGTTCCACTGTGTCCGATTATGCCTTAGGCCGTATTCAAGCCGGACAAGCCCAGCCCACCATGAATTTCCAGCAGCGCTATGGCGGGTATCGGGGCGAGGGCGCCCCATTTCGTAATGATCCGGCATTACAGCCGCTGGTGGATGGATTTTCGGCTAAAGTCGAAGAAATGCCGGAAGGCTATACACCGGGTCAAGCAGAAGGAATAGCCGGGCCGATACCGCCAGAGCCGGATTTAACGGAACGCCCCCTAGGCGCGGCGCGGGCGCAGTTGCACGAAACCTATGTTGTTGCCCAGACGCGCGACGGGATTGTAATTGTTGACCAACATGCAGCCCATGAGCGCCTTGTCTATGAGCGTATGAAAATGGCTATGGCCGATAAGGGGGTTGAACGCCAAGCCTTGTTGATTCCGGATATTGTTGATCTGGGCGAAAGCGATGCGGCGCGCCTATTGGCACGGACTGATGAACTGGCAGCAATGGGGTTAATCATTGAAGCGTTTGGAACGGGGGCGGTAGCGGTGCGCGAAACACCGGCGCTTTTGGGTGAAATGAATGTGCAAGGACTGCTGCGTGATTTGGCTGATGATCTTTCCGAATATGATGAGGCTTTATCGTTGAAAGAGAAATTTGAACATGTTTGCGGTACAATGGCGTGTCATGGCAGCGTTCGCGCCGGACGGCGGCTAAATGGGGCAGAGATGAATGCCTTGCTGCGGCAAATGGAAGACACGCCCCATAGCGGACAATGTAATCACGGACGGCCAACCTATGTGGAGTTAAAACTGGCGGATATTGAGCGTTTATTTGGGCGGCGGTAGTCGCAGAAACATGACCCGCGCAGCCCCCCATATTTTATCCGCCATAACGTCGAAACCGGCGAGATTGATTTCGGCGTCTTTACTATCTTCTAAAATAATAATACCGTTTTCAGCGATGAGGCCATGGTCTCGCAACCGCAAAAGCGCGGGACGCCACAGGCCTTTATTATAGGGCGGGTCCATAAATATATGAGTGAAGGCTCCGCGCAAATTCCCCGGTGCAATTTTGAGCTTAGTTGCATCATGACGATGTAGCCGCGTAACACCAAATAACCCCATTTTCTCGATGTTCTTGCGGATAGCGGCGCGGGCTTTAGGCTCTGTTTCAACAAAAAGACAAAAAGCAGCGCCGCGAGAAATAGCCTCCAGACCCAGCGCGCCAGAGCCTGCGAAAATATCCGTGACGATTGCGCCGTCCAGCGGCGGGGCCCATCCACCATTTTGCGTATTGGCATGGGTAAGGATATTGAAAATGGACTCGCGGGTTTGATCAGAGGTTGGGCGGGTATTACGCCCGGCGGGCGTTTCAATATTGCGCCCGCGTAAATGGCCCGATACAATTCTCATGATCGGGTTTGACGCGGCTTTTTAGGGCGAGGGCGCAAGATAATACGGTGGGCAACGAGTGCCATGCCCGATAGAGCAAAGAGTAAGGCCGCGCCAGAAAAGAGCCGGAGCCAGATTGTATTGAAATTATCGCGGCTTTTATAATCCATAATATGTAACATCCACATGAAATCAAAGACGCGCCAAACCCGCGTGCGTATAGCTGCCAGATCAGCCGTTTGTGCATTGACATAAAGACGGGTTTTAGAGGAGTCGTCAAATTGAGCCTGCCAAACAGGAAGGGGTCCGCGATATTCGATCGGAGCTATATCAATCTTGTTTAACTGGGTCATTTGCCCTGTACCGCGATAATATCGCGAGAGGGCGATCCTAACATGATCTTCGCTTGCTCCTGTCCAGTCCTGACCAGTGAGAGCATCATAATAATGTTTATTATTGACGACATAGACCGGCGTACCTGCGACAGAGCGCAGAGTAACAGATTGCGTATGCTCAACCGCCAAACGCGCAATAGGGATAACATTAGTACTCAGTAGATCAAAATTTTGTTTTTGCGCGACATGATTGCCGCGGACCGTTTCAATGGGGAAAAGGGTCATAAAAAACCCAGAGGCGAACCATAGGGTAATTTGAATGCCAAGGATAAGCCCTGACCATTTATGCAAACGGGTAAGCTTGCGCCAGAATGTTTTTTTTTGGGCTGGGTTCATATGGGGCTGTTTAACCTTTTCTTAGCTATAATAAAGCTAGATTTCATGCGACAAAACGGAGCTGATTCATGTCGCTTAAATATAAAAAAAGCTTAGCGATTACGGGATTATGTGCTGTTATGCTGCCGGCGTGTGCCAGCGTAACCGATCAAATTCCGACAGTAAAAGTCGTGCGCAAAGCCAAAAAGGCTAAAGTTATTAAAGCCGCTTATACGCCTGAAGTGCCGGCTATTCAGCGCGCCGAAGCTCCTGTTGTGTGTGAAAATGAAAATATGCGCCGCCGGGCCGCGGACCGCAACTCTAAGAATGACGAAGCCCGTATTTTAATCTTGGATGAAGGCGGGCGGAACAATACGGTTATTGGGGATGTTCTTGTCAATTGCCGGGATTATTTTGCGGCGAAATCTGCCCCCGCCGTGCCGCGTAAATTACCGGCCTTTGTTACCACAACGCCGCAACCTGATAATACGCAAGTTTCGCAGTCCTATTACCAACAAACCAATGCACCGCAACGCGCGGTTACGCAAGCGGCGCAGACTGCATATCAATACCGGACAACGCCGAATTCAGCCCAATCTGGATTGTTTCATGCTGTGCGCAAGGGGGATACGCTTTATAGTATTGCCCGAAATAATTGTACCGATGTAGAAACGGTTGCGCGGCTGAATGGGATTAGCGATCCAAGGCTTATTGATATTGGCCAAATTATAAAACTTCCAGCACAGAGCTGTAATAGCCGGCGATAGATATCGCTTTATCAGACCCAGTATTTTCGTTATATTTTAGCGAAGGGTGGTATTTATGGAACTTGGCGCATTTTCAGTAAGTCTGACTGTAAAAGATATTGAGATATCTTTATCATTTTACAAAAAACTGGGATTTACAGTTTTCCATGGTGATGCTGCTCAAGGCTGGCTGATTTTGGCCAATGGTGATACAAAAATTGGATTGTTTCAAGGTATGTTCGACAAGAATATGCTCACGTTTAATCCGGGATGGGATACGAACGCGGCTTCGGTTGAAAGTTTTACAGATGTTCGAGATATTCAAAAAACGTTGAAAGCTGCGGATATCGCTATTGTCAACGAGGCTGATGAAACGTCAACAGGCCCCGCCAGCTTTATGGTCATTGATCCCGATGGAAACCCGATATTAATTGATCAGCATCGTTAAAGCCGACCCGGTTCATCTATATAATAATCACCTATCTGTTATTTCACGATTTTAATCGGTGTTATCCGGGGCGAGCCAGTTGGTGAAGTGGCTGCGCCTAAGATTCGGCTTTCATTATACCGATTAAGAGATTCATTGCTGCTTTTTAAAACCTGACCGGCCGATACACCGCCAATAGAGGCATAACGTTCCAATTTTTGTTGTTGGGCTTGATTAATTTTACGCAGTGTCTCGATATCATCCAAAGATTGCGCGAATTTAGCGTTTAATGTTTCAAAGTCGCTTTTGGCCTTGAGCAATGCATCTGAGTTACGATGTAATTCCACCTGTTTATCGCGCAGGCGCATATCGCTTTCTGCACGGGCGGCTTCAGCCGCTTCGGCGGCGCGGCGCAGGGCTGTTAATTCTTCGGTGATATGACCCCTCATATTATCTTTGACCCGCAACTGTGTGTTGATTTGTTCAATCCGGCTTTTCAGGGCTAGATTTTCTTCTGTTCGACGCCCAATAGTGTCTTCAAAGATTGATTTTTGACTGGCGGATTCTTGTGATAAATTGTCCAAGGTGCCTGAGGTTTCAATATATTTTGTCCGCAGTTCATTATGATTAAGCCGTAATTCCTTAATATCGACAATCGCTGCATCATGTTGTTGTGTACGAAGATTAAGCTTTGCTGTCAGAGCGTCAATTGTGCCTTCCAATTCCAAAGTCTTGCGTGATAATTCGGCCGTTTCCGCTGTTCGGGCAGAGAGTTCATCTTGATAGCGTTTTGCGCGGGAATCCAAAGCCGTAGCAACGTCTGTATGTGTTGAAATTTCACTACTATATTGGACAACAAGCGCAGATTGCGCCGCGAGTTTATCTTCGATGTTTGCTTGTTGGTCTTTTCGGGCAGCAATATCGGCTTTTGCGGCATCAAGATCTTTGCGCAAACTTTGGTTCTGTTTTTCGAGAGTTGTGAATTTAGCTTCGATTTCAGAGGCCCATGAGGATTTTTGATCCAGTTGACGTGATAAATCACTACGGGCAGATATCAGTGTATTATTTTCACTTTTTAGTCGTTCAAAAGATCGCAAATCACTTTCCATACGAGCGATTGTTTTAGATAAGGTCGCGACCGTTTTTCTGGCTTGGTTTTGCTGTGAAGACGTTTCTTTAAAGTCGCGTGAAATTTTTTCGAGATGACCCTTTGCACGGATCAAATCAGAATTGGAAACGCTGCGGCTTGTTCTTGGTTTTGTGGCTTGCGCCATGCGTTGAAGAAAATTCATGTCATCCCCATGAGTATAATCAAAATCAGCCGGCCAACCCAAATGGCGACTCACCCGTCTACTGTCAGGTTGAGCACTTAATTTATGGTTAAATTCGATTAACCATAACGGTGATTTTTTTTGTATGAGAGGGCTATGAAACTGGTTTTATTGATTCTTGTCTCTGCTCTTGTAACCGCTTTTATTTCAGGTGTTTTTGGCATGGCTGGCGGGATGATTTTTATGGGAATCGTTGCCAGTGTTTACGGCGTGACCGAAGCCATGGTGATCCATGGTGCCGTGCAAAGCCTGTCTAATTCCCATCGGGCCTATTTGCTGCGCGTTGACATTCGGTGGGATATTATTCGCCATATTGCCTTAGGTAGTATCCCGGCCGTCGGGCTATTATTATTGGCCGGTTTTGTACCGCAAAAGGGCGTCTTGTTTTTGGTCTTGGGCCTATTACCCCTTTTATTATGGTTGCCGCGCGGGTGGTTGGCGGGTGATGCGGCTAACCCGTTTCAGGCGATGTTGTGCGGTTTTTTTGTTATGGGGCTTAATCTAGTAGCCGGCGTCGCAGGCCCCGCTCTGGATGTTTTTTTTGTGAAAACCTCTCTGACACGAAAAGAAATCGTCGCAACTAAAGCGGTGACAATGTTTGGCTCACATCTGGTAAAAATTGGTTATTTTGGGCTGCCTTTATTTTTAATCCAAGGCAGCGCAGGGCTGCCGCCGTTTTGGGTTTTCATAGCTGTTCTGCCATGTGTTATGATCGGCACGTTTTTGGGAACACGGCTATTGCACCGGTTCTCGGATATAGGCTTTCGCAGCTATACCAAATATCTTGTGAGCATGATCGGTATTATTTACATAGGGCGCGGGCTAAGCCTTTTAGGGGGAGTGGAGTTGTTTATCCGTTAAGGTGTAAAGACCAATCCCAAATAGTGTTAAAGCTGTTCCGATGGCGTCAAAAATCCCAAACGGTTCGCCAAGCCATCCGATTGCCATGAAAATCGTGGCAACAGGGGATAGCATTCCTATAGCAGCCGTTGCATGGGGCCCAATACGTTCGACAGCAATATTGACAAGGAATGACGGAATAAGAGTGGAGAAAAACGCCAAAGCTATTCCAAGCAACCATATGCGGCTTGGCAATTCAAAAATATGACCCAATGTACCTTGCGCAATATTATTGCTGAAAAAATGGAAAAATGTTACGCAACACGCTCCAAGCATAGCACAACAGGTAAAAAGAGAGCTGCCAATACGGGCAATCATGGGTTTGGCGAGCAATTGAAAAATAGCAAATAATATAGCGCACCCCAGCACCAGAGCACTGCCTAACGGGACATTTGATCCAACAGTGATATCGCCGCCAATAAAAATAACGGCAATGCCTCCATAGGCTAAAATAATGCTTTTGATGACAGGACGGGTGAGCTTTTTTTTGAAAAATATAGTGCCGAATAGAAATACAAAAATAGGATAGGTAAATAGCAGCAACCGTTCTAATTGAGAGGTAATATATTTTATGCCTTCAATGTCGAGCCACGCACATATGTAAAACCCCAAGATACCAAGGCCTGTTGCCAAAGCCATATCGGAGAGCTTGACGGGCGGTTTGCCTCGATAGTTTCGGTTCAAAAGCAGCCCGATAAAAATAAGGATATAGACAGGAGCGGCAAACCCTAGCCGTAAGGTCATGATTGTGATAGCATCCAATGCATTTTCAGCAAGCCCGTCTATGGGTTGATAGGCTAGCTTAACCAGAATAGCTTTCATAGAAAATAAGACAGTTCCGATAAAAGCAAAAATATACCCCCAAGTCGCCGGATTGAGGCGTGTTAAGGCTTTCCGGTTTGATAATGCCGAGGCGACCGATACGCGTGATTTTAAATTCATGGGGCTCTATTTCTTTTATTGTATTTTATTTTTTGATTTTTTTTCGGCGCGTTTTGAAAAAGTCTTGTAAAATTTTCCGACACTCACTTGCTAAAATGTCGCCCGTTACGGCGGGTTTATGATGACAGGCAGGGCTGTCGAAAAATTTCGGCCCGTGTATGACAGCCCCGCCTTTAGGGTCACTTGCCCCAAAAACCAGTCGGCTAATGCGTGCCATGGAAATGGCTCCTGCGCACATGGTACAGGGCTCTAATGTCACATAGAGTGTTAATCCGGTCAGGCGGTAATTTCCACGTTTATATGCCCCGTCGCGCAAGGCCAAGATTTCGGCATGGGCAGTCGGATCGCATATGCCAATGGGAGCGTTAGATGTTTTTGCGATAACTGTATCGGTAGAGGAGTCGACTAATATTGCACCTACAGGTACTTCGCCGCGCCGCATTGCCGCTTGCGCTTGGGCCAAGGCTTGGCGCATATAGAATTCATCCGTCATTTGTTTGTTTTGACAATGACAGCCGTGACGTCAAGGATCGCTTTATGCCAGACTCCCAAAATAACGAAAAAAAGCATAAAAAAGATAGCTTTAACCTTGATGATGGCGAAAGGATTGCAAAATTTTTAGCGCGAGCCGGCGTTGCATCGCGGCGAGAATCAGAACGCCTAATCGCCGCGGGGCAAGTGCAGGTGAATGGAACCCGCCTTACAACGCCTGCTTTTAAAGTTACGGCGGCAGATAAGGTTGTTGTCGATGGTGTTTTAGTGGTTGGCAAACAGCCAACACGGCTGTGGCGCTATAATAAACCGAGCGGTCTTGTGACCTCTCATAAGGATGAGCAGGACCGTAAAACCGTTTTCGAAACCCTGCCCAAAGATATGGGGCGGGTCATTTCGGTTGGTCGTCTTGATATTACATCTGAAGGTTTGTTGCTGCTGACGAATGACGGGGCGTTAGCGCGGGCGCTAGAGCTCCCCTCAACGGGTTGGGCCCGACGTTATCGGGCCAGAGCCTTTGGTGTTGTTACGCAAGAGCAACTGGATACATTAAAAAAGGGCATTAAAATCGATGGTATATTGACGGGGCCGATCGAAGCGGTTTTGGAAAAACAACAGCGCGGGAATGCCTGGATATCGGTGACGATACGCGAAGGTAAAAACCGCGAAGTTCGGCGGGCTTTAGATGCGTTAGGATTAAAAGTGAACCGGTTGATACGGACGTCATATGGCCCTTTTCAATTGGGAACGTTAGCGGCAGGCGAGATCGAAGCGGTAAAGCCGCGTGTTTTGCAAGATCAAGTCGGACATTTGGTTGATATTGAAAAAACACCATCGCAAACGCACGCAAAGGCGAAGCCTCACAAAAAAGGATCGAAGCCGGGGGCTAAAAAACGCAATTACCCGCAGAGGCCAGACACGCGCGCGCAGCAATCTGCCGCAAGCCGAGGGCCGAATCGACGTACAGGATCATCCGTAAAATCAGGACGTGGGCGTAAGTAATAAAAATTATGAGCTGGATTGTTTGGATTTTATCATCTCCAATGCACCCATGTCGAGGAACCAGTATTGAATAGTGATGTTTTGAAGATGTGTCTTGCGATAATACGCAGTCACGATTAGAGGTTTATAAAGTTTATGAAAGCGCATTCATGGCAAAGTCATCCCCTGTAATTGAACACAAATCCCAAATGATCGACCGATTGGCTTCTGGGAATAAACCTAAAGACCAATGGCGTATTGGGACAGAACATGAGAAAATCGGATTTTGTTTAACCCAAAAAACGCCGCTGCCATATGAGGGCAATTGCGGCATCAAAGCGATGTTGGAGGGTATGCAGCGCTTTGATTGGGCACCGGTTTTTGAAGGTGAAAATGTCATTGCGCTTAAACGCGGCGGGGCCTCTGTGTCCCTCGAGCCGGGCGGACAATTTGAACTCTCTGGTGCGCCATTGGAAAATGTTCATCAAACTTGTGGCGAGGTCACGCGCCATATGCGCGAGGTAAAAGAGGTGGCTGATGAAATGGGGGCCGGTTTCCTGTCTTTGGGGTTTCGTCCAGATACGCGCCTTGAAGATGTGCCCATCATGCCAAAAGGGCGCTATAAAATCATGCGGAAATATATGCAGACCGTCGGCACCCATGGCCGCGAAATGATGTTTAGAACCTGCACCGTTCAAACAAATCTCGATTATGGCTCTGAGGCAGATATGGTCAAAAAATTTCGCGTGAGCCTTGCGCTGCAACCCATAGCCACGGCCCTATTTGCGAATTCTCCCTTTATGGACGGTAAGCTTAACGGATATAAATCTTACCGCTCGCGCATATGGCTGGATACGGATGCAGACCGGACGGGTATGCTCCCCTTTGTTTTTGATCAGGGCTTTGGCTTTGAACAATATGTTGATTATGCGCTCGATGTCCCGATGTATTTTGTATATCGCGGGGGTGAATATCTGGATGCGTCTGGCAAATCTTTCCGAGATTTTCTGGAAGGGAAACTTGATATTTTGCCGGGCGAAAAACCGACGATCAGTGATTTTGATGATCATTTGTCTGTTATTTTTCCGGAAGTCCGGCTTAAAACATTTCTGGAAATGCGCGGAGCTGATACAGGGCCATGGGGCGAGCTTTGCGCCCTGCCGGCCTTTTGGGTTGGACTGCTTTATGATCAATCGGCTTTGGATACGGCCTGGGATTTGGTCAAAGACTGGACAGAGAGCGAGCGTCAAGATTTACGCAGGGCTGTTCCGAAAATGGGATTGCAAACGCCCTTTCGCGATAAAACGATCCGCGAGTTATCATTAGCGGCATTGGCGATTTCGCGCGAAGGGCTCAACGCGCGGGCCAGACTGAATGCTCATGGCGAAAATGAAAGTGTATTTTTACAAGAGCTAGATATGTTTGCGCGTTCTGGGCAATCCAATGCAGACCGCTTGATTGCCGCTTTTAAAGGGGGGTGGGATGGCGATATATTGCGGGCCTATACTGACTGTATTTATTAGGCTTAAAATGTATCAGAAATAACGAGGCTGATCCGTCGTCCGCGACTTCGGGAGAAATTTTGTATTTCCAGAATATTGCCATTGCGATCACCATCAAAAATAATGCGCGGCCGTTCGATATTGAATTTTAAAATATTTTGCAGGGTTAGGTCGAGCCTCATTCCTAAAAAATCTTTATGTGATACTGTGAATTGCATCGAGGGCCGATCAAGGTGAACGTCAAAACTTTGGTCAAGGCGGAAAAAAGGGCTTTGGCGATTTTGGTCAAGTTCAAGTGACCATGCATAGGGCGTGTTGGGGATGTCGCGGCGTAGCTCAATCTCATAGTCCCATATATTGGTATTATTAATCCGGCGGGTCAGGGTGGTGATAGGATCATCAATTTGACTATCGCGCAGCGCGCCTTCCAGTTCGAGGCGCGCACCGTCCCAACCGATAGAGTCCAAAAGCAGCGTTGCATTCGCCTCTATGCCATATAATAAGGCATCGTCTAAATTTCCGGGACCTTCTGTGCCGTCATTAAAGCGGATCCGGTCAATCGGGTCTTCGATAAAACGGACAAAGGCCTTCACTGTTCCTGATAAGGTTTTGGGATCTTTGCGTTCCAGCTCAACTTCGGCATTCCAGAACTGGGTCGGGACAATTTGGGCGTTACCCGAGCTGACAAAATTTTCAGTCAAATTAACGGCAGATATAAAGGTTCCAAAATCCAGTTGGCCAACGCCGCGTTCAATTTTACTGCGCCATGTGTAATGGTCCGATTGTTTGTAACTGGCCGATATAAAGCCTTTGGGGCGAACAAATTCGCGGGCGGGATCTGTGCCCGATACAACAGCTAGTCGCGAATATTCTCCGCCCAGAGAGGTTTGTATGTTCAAGCGGTCTGATACCGCCCAGCTATGGGTTAAATTGCCTTCGGCGCGTCTTTCCTCGACGCGAACAGTGGTGCTATTGGGCGATGTATTATTATTTGTGAACCCCGATGTGTCATCAAGGACATTAAACGCTCCTTCCGCTGAGAGCTGCCAGTCATGTTGGTTCCCGCGTGCCCAGCTATATTCAGCCCGCGCAATGGTTTCCCCTTCTTCCGCATCGCGATCAAAACGCGAAACAAAAGGTAATTGACCGGTCGTGAAATTTTGAAAAACATCAGTAAATTCGCTATTCTCAAAGCGGTGCAGGCCGATTAGTTTTAATTTTCCGATGCCAAATGGCAGGGTATAGTCACCGCCAATTTCGTAATTATATTCATCTTCTCCATTATCAAACCGGCTTTGCCCTGTATTGCCCCGCGGGGTGAGGGCCTGAAAGGTTTCATTATTGCTAAAGCGTTGATTAAAGAGTTCGCCGGCAAGGTTTAAATTGGCAATATGGCCGTTATTTGGGGTCCATGTGAGATTTAAGTCCAATTGGGGTCTGTTGCCTGCAAAGCCGATATCTTCGGTCCGGTCTTCGAAAACTGTGCCAAATCCATCGGCAAAGGTCTCTGGCCCGTTTTCAGAAAAGGTAAATTGTCCGGCTCTAAAGCTCGCGACATAGGCCAGATCACCTGAAGAACCGCTGACAGAAATTTCGCCTTCTAGTAATTGCGGTTCCGTATCTCTGGCCCAGCGTGCAGCATATTCCCAATTGCCCGAAAGTGATCCGCCAGCTGTAATAATATCGGCCACTTGTCCCGACAAGCCGGGAATATCCAGCGAGGCGCCATCAACAATATTAATACGCTTTACTTTATCAGCCGGAATACGGCCTAAAATTTCACTGGCATCTGATGATTTGGATGATGGCCGTCGGCCATTAATCAGAATATTGAGATTAGCCTGTCCAAAGCCGCGCTCCCCCGTGTCCCCGCCTTGCAAGATAAAGCCGGGAATGCGGGCTACCATATCAATTGCAGTTGTGGGCTGGAATGGGGTGAAATACTCCGGCGCATAACTATTGGTGTTATTAACAACAGGTACAG
This sequence comes from uncultured Caulobacterales bacterium, assembly GCA_964654665.1. Classification (GTDB taxonomy): domain Bacteria; phylum Pseudomonadota; class Alphaproteobacteria; order Caulobacterales; family Maricaulaceae; genus CALCKU01. Next base: position 25,997 of record CAZZKV010000021.1, read on the forward strand.
CGTCTTGCGCATTGGCACAAAACGATCCAAATACTGCCGAAAATGACAGCCCACATGCTGTGATAATTTTATGCAAGCCTACCCTCTATTGACTTGTAACGGATTTAAACGGTGTCCGCGCAATAAACAAGCCACGTTAATGTGACTTTTTGGAAAGTCTTGCCTAAAAAACGGGAAAGAAAAACCTTGAAGCCACGCGGCAGGCAGGGCAGAACTAAAGACACTATAAAATTACAAAACTCTTGGGGAGTTATTATGTTTTACCTGATCCTTGGCGGTATTGCGCTTATAGGTTTGTTGATGGTTCTGTTTCAAATGCGGAATCACCATAAAGGGCTCTATATTTTGTTTTTTGCAGAGATGTGGGAACGTTTTTCCTATTATGGGATGCGTGCGTTGTTAATTCTATATCTCACTAAACACTTCCTCTTTGAACGGGATGCAGCTTATGGTCTTTATGGGGCCTATACAACTTTGGTTTATATTACGCCTGTGATTGGCGGTATGCTGGCGGATAAGTATTTAGGTGCCAGAAAAGCTGTAGTTATTGGAGCTGTTTTACTAGTATTAGGGCATATGGGTATGGCGATCGAGGGTGATCCTGTTGCTATTGGCGGAACGGCTGATCCCGGTATACTTAATATTTTCTACTTCTCTTTAGCTTTGATTGTTGCAGGTGTGGGCTTTTTGAAAGCTAATATTTCAACAATAGTTGGGGCTCTTTATCGTAAAACAGATGAACGGCGAGATTCGGCCTTCACACTCTTTTATGTAGGGATCAATTTAGGTGCTGCTTTTGGCGCTCTTTTGGCTGGATATCTTGGCGAAACTTACGGCTGGAAATATGGGTTCGGTCTTGCCGGGATTGGTATGTTGGCAGGGCTATTAGTTTTCGTTTGGGGTAAACCTTTATTACAGGGTGCTGGAGAACCGGCAAACCCGGCTTTATTGAAAGAGAAAGTTCTGGGGGGATTAAGCCGCGAAATGATCATATACCTCTGCACAATTGCCGCAGTCTTTGTAATTTGGATTCTTGTGCGTAGTCAGGCCACGGTTAACATCATATTGTTAGCCGCGATGGCAACAGTTTATGGATTTATTGTGTGGAAGTCAGTTGCCCAATTGTTACCAGAAGAACGTAGCCGTATTTTTGTGGCTCTGTTTTTAATATCAGTAAATGTTCTTTTTTGGGGCCTATTTGAACAGACAGGATCTTCATTAAATCTTTATACTGATGAACAGGTTGATCGCAATATTTTTGGCCAAGAAATTGTTCCCTCTGTCTTTCAGTCTATTAATGCGATTTACATCATTTTATTGGGACCGATTTTTGCGGCTTTGTGGGTATGGCTTGGAAAGCGCGGTCTTAACCCATCCGCTCCTATGAAGTTCGGTATCGCGGTTATTCAGCTTGGTTTAGGGTTTTTGGTTCTCGTCTGGGGCGCAAAGGCTGCTGGAACGAATTTGACACCTGTCTTATTTATCTTCCTGATTTATCTTTTACACACGACAGGCGAGTTATGTATGTCACCGGTTGGTTTGTCAGCAATGACACGTTTGTCACCAACCCGTATGGTTGGGCTGATGATGGGAGCATGGTTTTTGGCATCGGGCGCTGGTAATGCAGTTGCTGCAATAATTGCTCAGGCTACGGCAGTAACGGGCCCCAATGGCGAAAGTATGGTTTTAGACGTTTATTCGCGTGTTGGCTGGGTCGCAATTGTTATCGGTGGTATCATGATGGCCGTGTCACCGATCCTTAATAAATACATGTATTTGGATACATTGCGCGATGATGAAACTCACGAGAGTGATGCCAAAGTTGCAGCCTCGGTTACATTGCCGGGCACGCATTAAGGTGTGATGTGACTATTATGGGGTTTATCCCAATAAAAAGCCCGCTCAGTTGAGCGGGCTTTTTTAATGAGAGATGAGAGTGCTTAGCGGTTCATCATCATGCCGAGTATATCATCCATTGTGTTGCCGTCCCCGTCTGCATCAAGCATTTTACCAATCATGCCAAGGCCTTGGCTATGGGCTTGTTGTTGCTGGCGCTGAGCCCGGGCTTTGCCGCCCATAACAGCGCCGAGGATGCCGCCAAGACCAGATTTTTGCCCGCCGCCCATCAGATGTTGCATGGCCATGCCGGTCAGGGCCGATTGCATAGAGGGTTGGCGCGTTTGCTTGGACAGGCTGCCCATCGCCATGGTCGCCACAAGAGGCAACAGTTTTTTCAAAATGCCCGTATCAAGGCCTGTTTGTTTAGCAGCGCGACTGGCCACGGTGCGCGATACATCTTTGGAGCCAAACAAATGTCCCAAAATTGCATTGCCGTCAGCGACGGTTTCCGGTCGGCCTAACATCTCGGGTTTTTCAATATAGTCTTGGTGATTACCATTTTGCAGTGCACCTAACAGGCCTGCCAAGCCCTGCGGGCTGGATGTATTTTGTTTCAATGCGGATGATATAGCGGGCAGAAGCGCGGCAATCGCAGATTGGCTTTGTTGCTGGTTAAGCCCAAGGCCAGCGCCGGCTTGCTGCGCTGCGGCGCCATTTTGCGCACTCATAATCATTTCAAGTAGGTTCATTGCTGACATTAGGTCCTCCATTCACAATACAGTGGATATAGGCCCATAGCTCATAATAAGCTAGTCCAAAGCACTGTATAAGACAGTCTCATTGACAGTTAAGCTTGTAAACTGCTGGTAATCATTTCCTTATATTTCGCAAGCGTTCGACGGCTATAGAGCAGTCCAAAGCATGGCCCTATAGCCATGACTGCCTTAACGGCTAAGGTCGTAACTTTCTTGCAGCCAATGTTCCCATATTTCTCGGGGCATCGGTTTATCGATGCTAAACCGGGCGGTAATCCATGAGCCTTTGCCCGCTTGATAATCATCGGGATGGGCTTTGGCCAAAGCTTCGGCTTGCGGCTTAGAGGCTCTTAATTTGAACATTGCTTTATAGCGCCCGCCTTGCTCGCCAATAAAAAAGAACGATTTTTTACCACGGCGAAACGCACTTTGCGTACAGGCTGTCCCTTCGGTTACGCCATTATAGTGTCCGGCCTTGAGCCGCATGGCGTGAGTGGGATCATGTGATTTATCCATATGGCCAGCATAATCGATTAATGGAGGTCTGTCACCCTGTCTGGATTATACGGCTGACCCGCCAACGGTCATACGTTCAATATAAAGCGAGGGCTGACCAACGCCAACAGGTACGCCTTGGCCTGCTTTGCCGCAAACCCCGATGCCGGGGTCCAATTCCATATCATTGCCGACATGGCGGATTTGGGTCAAAACTGTTGGTCCGTCGCCGATTAATGTGGCCCCTTTGAGCGGTTCTTCAACCTTGCCATTGCGCACGCGATACGCTTCGGTGCATTGGAAAACAAATTTGCCGGAGGTGATATCAACCTGTCCACCGCCAAAATTAGTGGCATATATACCGTCTTGCAGATCAGCCAGAATTTCGCCAGGGTCTGTGTCCCCGCCCAACATAAAGGTGTTGGTCATGCGTGGCATGGGCTGATGGGCAAAACTTTCACGCCGCCCGTTACCCGTAGCCTGTACGCCCAAGAGCCGGGCATTCATCCGGTCTTGCATAAAGCCTTTTAAAATACCGTCTTCAATCAGGGTTGTTCGTGATGTTGGCGTGCCTTCATCATCGATGGTCAGTGAGCCGCGCAAGCCGGGCAGAGCGCCGTCATCGACAATAGTAACGCCTTTAGAGGCAACGCGTTCGCCGGTCATGCCGGCAAAAGCCGATGTTCCCTTGCGGATAAAATCGCCTTCTAGGCCATGGCCAATGGCTTCGTGTAACAACACGCCCGGCCAGCCCGGACCAAGAACAACATCCATTTGTCCAGCCGGAGCCGGGACCGATGTTAAATTCACTTTCGCTTGGCGTAAGGCTTCGCTGGCAAGGGCCCTCCATTGTGAGGGGGCGATGAAATCTTCATAAGATGTCCGTCCGCCAACCCCGGCAAAACCGGTCTCGCGGCGACCATCTTTTTCCGCGGTGATCGCAATATTAAGCCGGACAAGCGGGCGCATATCATCATAACGCTGCCCGCCGGCCCGTAATATAGCGATTGCACGGCGCGATCCTGATAAGGTCACTGTGACTTGCACAACGGCCGGATCCATAGCCCGGCAATAGGCATCAATCTCTTGCAGCAGCTCAACCTTGCCACCAAAATCGGGCGAGGCCACAGGGTCTATATCCGTATATAATCGTGTGTTTGTACGGTTTGGCGCCGGGGACATTGTTCCGTTATACCCTTGCTTGGCCATAATCACCGCCTCTGAGGCACGCCTCATGGCGCCAACACTCAGATCCGTACCTTGGGCGAATCCTGTTGTTTCCCCAGCCACGCAGCGCAAGCCAAAGCCGCGTGATGTATCAAAACTGGCGGTTTTAAGCCGGCCATCATCAAAGCTTAGCGCTTCGGAAATCCCGCGTTCGACATAAAGTTCCCCGTCATCAGCCCCTATCAGGGTGTTATCAAGAATCACTTGGGCCTGCGCGGCGGATAGGTCGCTATCATCAAAGGCAAAATCAGTCATAAGGGCGCATTTCTTTAAAAAAAATCCGCTCTAGCAGCGAACAGAGACTTTATGTAGTCACGAAAGCGCGATAGTCTAGCTTTTATCGCATTATAAATGCGACAATCCGCGCGTCAGATGGTAACTGACGTAACAAAGAATTGCGCGTATATGACGGGCGAGCTATGGCCCAATGACAGTGGCTTTGCGCTTCAGGTTTTGCTGAGGACCAAAAAAGAGGAAATGCGATGGGCATGACACATAAATTATTATCGGGACTGGCGGCAACGTTATTTATGCCGAATTTAGCGTTCGCGAGTCAACCAAAGGACGGGTCAATCGGTTTCCAAGAGGCTGTGACACCCGTCATGGAACAATTGGCTGCGTTCCATAATGGTCCGATAATGGTGATTATTACCGTCATTACATTATTTGTTCTGATTTTAATGGGCTATATTTTGTTCCGGTTTTCCGAAAAGCGTAATCCTGTCCCATCAAAAACCTCACATAATACCATGATTGAATTTATCTGGACCTTTGTTCCTGTGGTTATCCTTGTCGTTATGGCAGTTCCGTCAATGCGGCTGCTATATTTACAAGATCGCCTGCCTGAGACAGAGCTTACAATTAAAGTCACAGGGAACACATGGAATTGGGAATATGAATATCCCGATTTTGAAAATGTCGATAGTTTTGTCTCTAACCCGCTCGAAACACCGGAAGAGGCGAAGGCAGCAGGAAAGCCTTACCTATTAGGAACGGATGCGCCTCTGGTTGTACCCGTTGGCAAAAAAGTGAAAGTCCTTGTGACATCATCCAATAATTTACACGCATTTGCCGTGCCTGCCTTTGGCGTTAAAATGGATGCAGTGCCGGGCCGGATTAACCAGACATGGTTTGAGGTCAATGCCGGTAAAGAGGGTACATATTACGGTCAGTGTTCTGAAATATGCGGTATTCGCCATTATAAAATGCCAATTGAAGTGAAAGTTGTCAGCCAATCTGATTTTGACCAATGGGTTGAAAATGGCGGTGCCTTTTCACAAAGCGTGGCAGCCCTTGGCGGCGGCGTAAGCGCGGTACAGGAATAGGAGAGAGATCATGGTAGCGACACCTTACGGCGGCGATCACGCACATGATGACGGCAAACCCGGTTTTTTTCAGCGTTGGTTTTATTCAACAAACCATAAAGATATTGGTACGCTCTATCTGATTTTTGGTATTTTTTCCGGCATTATTGGCGGATATTTATCCTTTATGATGCGTTTGGAATTGGGCGCGCCAGGTATTCAGCATTTTACCAATGAACATCAATATTTAGTCTATGTGTCTATGCATGGCCTGATTATGATTTTCTTTATGGTTATGCCTGCCGTTATTGGCGGTTTTGGTAATTGGTTTGTCCCGATTATGATTGGCGCGCCGGATATGGCCTTTCCGCGTATGAATAATCTGTCGTTCTGGCTGTTACCCGTGGCGCTTATCTGCCTTTTAATCAGTTTTATCGTGCCGGGCTCTGCCTCGGGGAATGGTTTTGGGGGGGGATGGGTTATGTATCCACCGCTCTCGACCTCGGGCAGTCCGGGGCCGGCGTTTGATTTTATTATTATTGGTCTATTAGCGGCAGGTTTTTCCTCTATTTTTGGTGCGATTAACTTTATCACGACAATCCTCAACATGCGCGCACCGGGCATGACAATGCATAAAATGCCATTATTTGCCTGGTCTGTTCTGGTAACAGCCTTTTTGTTATTATTGGCTTTGCCGGTTTTAGCCGCTTCGCTCTTTATGTTATTCACGGACCGTATTGACGGGGGTACGGGCTTTTTTGATCCGGCGATGGGCGGTGACCCTGAGATGTTCCAGCATCTGTTTTGGTTCTTTGGCCATCCCGAAGTCTATATTATGATCTTGCCTGCATTTGGTATTATCTCCCATGTTATTTCGACATTTTCGCGCAAGCCGATTTTCGGGTATCTGGGCATGGCCTATGCCATGGTTGCGATTGGTGTTGTCGGCTTCGTTGTCTGGGCCCACCATATGTATACAGTCGGTATGGATGTTAATCTAAAAGCTTATTTCTTGGCCGCGACATTGGTTATTGCTGTGCCGACAGGGGTTAAAATATTCTCTTGGCTGGCGACAATGTGGGGGGGGTCTATTCGCCTGACCATTCCGATGTTATGGGCCAATGCCTTTATTATTCTGTTTGTTATTGGCGGCGTGACCGGTGTGGTTCTGGCCAATGCGGGCATCGATACGGCGCTGCATGACACCTATTATGTTGTGGCGCATTTCCATTATGTTCTGTCTATGGGCGCTGTCTTTGGTATCTTCTGCGGATTTTACTATTGGTTCGGTAAAATGTTTGGCGTTATGTATAATAAGCTTTTCGCCCACATCCATTTTTGGACATTCTTCTTTGGTGTCAACCTGATTTTCTTCCCGCAACATTTCCTCGGGATGCAAGGTATGCCGCGTCGATATGTCGATTATCCGGTTGAATATACGCTATTTAACAAACTTTCGACCATGGGGGCTTATTTGACCCTTATCGGTGTTGTGGCTTTCTTCCTGATGTTGGTCTGGTCTTTGATTATTAAGCGGGTTAAGGCGCCGGATAATTACTGGGGCGAGGGCGCAACAACGCTGGAATGGACCTTGCCGTCCCCGCCGCCTTATCACCAATTCAATACATTGCCGCGTATTGAAGATGATGATGGCCATTAAGGAGTTATATGGCCACAGGCTCTAACATAAGTCATCAGGGAAGGGCCGGCTCAGATATGATCCCGGCCCTTCCGCTTAATCCAGCGGGCATAAGTCTGGCCGAGCCGTCTGATTATTTCGCGTTGATGAAACCACGCGTTATGTCGCTTGTTGTCTTTACAGCTTGGGTTGGATTGCTGGTTGCGCCGGGGACTATGCCGCTCTGGAACGCTATTGCTTCTATCATTTGCATCGCTGTGGGAGCGGGAGCCTCTGGCGCGCTGAATATGTGGTATGATGCGGATATTGACGCGCAAATGTCGCGCACGAAAAAACGCCCGCTTCCGCAGGGTAAAATGCCGCCGCGAGCCGCTTTGGGATTTGGCGTTATAATGAGTGCGGCGTCTGTATGGATGCTGTATATTGCTGCAAATATGGTCGCAGCAGGCCTGCTGGCTTTTACCATCTTTTTCTATCTGGTCATTTATACGATGTGGCTCAAGCGGTCTACGCCGCAAAATATTGTCATTGGCGGGGCCGCGGGTGCCTTCCCGCCTATGGTAGGCTGGGCAGCTGTGACGGGCGATATCACGATAAATTCGATCATATTATTTTTGATTATATTTATGTGGACCCCGCCGCATTTTTGGGCGCTGGCGCTCTATAAGACAGGGGATTATGCCCGCGTTGGTATCCCGATGATGCCGAATGTCAAAGGAGCACAGTCCACGCGGCGGCAGATATTTATATATGCGGTAATTTTGATGGTGATTGCCATTATGCCGTATTTCACCGGGCTTGGCGGCGGGCTTTACCTGCTTTTTGCGGTTGTGCTCAGCATCGGATTTACCGCTCTGGCTTATAAGGTCTGGCAATCGCGGGCCGGCGAGAGCGCCGATACCAGCGATGAGGCCTCGCTTTATGCGGTTAAATCGGGGGATCGCGCCGCACGTAATCTTTTTGCGTTCTCTATATTGTATCTCTTTGCAATTTTTGGCGTTTTAGCCGCAGAACATTTGATACGAGCGTTATAATATGGCCGAATATCGTAATAAACCCACCGAATTTCGAGAGCCGACGCGCGAAGAACTGCTCGCGCGTAATAAACGCAATATAGCGCTGGCGATCGGGCTGGTTGTTTTTATGGTTTTTATTTTTATCACCATGATTAGCCGCGGCATCGGGGCGGCGTAAATGGCGAATCAAAACCGGAAAACCTTGACAATATTATCCGGCGTGGCTGTGTCGATGCTGGCTTTGGGGTTCGCTTCAAAACCGCTTTATGACACATTTTGCAAAATCACAGGCTATGGCGGAACAACAGGCCAAGCTGTTGAAAATACAAGCGATGTTATTGAACGCTTTGTAACGGTGAATTTTGATTCCAATGTTTCGCAAGATTTGCCGTGGGAGTTTACGCCTGACCAAAGATCCATGCAGGTTCAGGTCGGCAAATCATCCTATGCGTTTTACAAGGTTAAAAACACATCAAGCCAGCCGGTTACAGGCATAGCGACTTATAATGTTGCGCCGATTAAAGCCGCACCTTATTTTATCAAGACGGAATGTTTCTGTTTTACCGCGCAAACATTGGAACCGGGTAAAGAGGTTAGTTTTCCGGTTTTGTTTTTTATTGATTCGCAAATTGCGGATGAAACCCGGCTTGATGATATAAAAGATATCACTTTGTCTTATACTTTCTTTGTTGCGGATGAAAAAACCGTCAAAAATGCGGCGATGCGCCGCGAGGCACTAAACTAGAGCAATGTCATCTTGCACCGCTGGCTTTGCACCGTTATAGCCAGATGGAATTTAATAACCGCGCTTGCGGAGGGACTTATGGCCGGACACGCTGTTGAACATGACTATCACCTTATACCGCCTAGCCCTTGGCCCGTGCTGTCAGGTATTGCCTGCCTGATTTGGGGCGTGGGCATGGTAACATTTTTCGCCGGCCTTGTTGAGCGGACGGGTGATAACCCGATCATGGAATTTTTCTTGTCCAAAGGCCTGGATACGATTCAGGGGCGCGAAGGTGCTGGCGGCGGCTGGATTATCCTGCTGTTCGGTAGCCTGATGGCCGCCTATGTTATGTATGGCTGGTGGCGGGATGTTGCCCGCGAATCCGAAGGCGGAGATCATACGCCGGTTGTTGATATTGGGCTGCGCTATGGCATGATTATGTTTATCATGCAGGAAGCCATGTTTTTTGTCGGATGGTTTTGGATGTTTTTCGAACTGGGCCTATTCCATAAGGTTCGGGCTAAATGGAATCCCGATATTACTGAAAATGCCGCCGGATATGAAAGTTGGCCACCGCCGGGTATTGAAACCATTGATCCATGGCATTTGCCGCTAATTAACACATTGATCCTGCTGCTATCAGGAACAACGGTGACATGGGCCCATCATGCTTTGGTCCATGGGGACCGGAAAGCTGCGAAATGGGGCTTGTTTTTGACCGTTGTTTTAGGGATTGCCTTTACAGGGTTCCAAGGGATTGAATATTGGGAAGCCTTTATACATCGGGATGATGAATCTTTTTGGCTGTCGACTAATGTCTATGGATCGGCCTTTTTCTTGGCAACAGGGTTCCATGGCTTGCATGTTTTAATCGGAACGATCTTCCTTCTGGTTTGTTGGGGACGGCTTATGAAGGGCGGCTTTACACCAGAGAAACATTTCGGTCTGGAAGCGGCAGCTTGGTATTGGCATTTTGTTGATGTTGTCTGGCTGTTCCTCTTTGCTTTTGTTTACGTCATATTCCAGTAATAGTGCGCGTAGCTCCAGTTTCTCTTTGGCTTAAAATACTATCAGCGGGCCTAATGAAGGGGCTTTTGTTCTGGACAGGCCGGGGCGAGGTTGAAGAAGATGTCTTGATCGCAAGGCTGGATCCATAAATGTCTATGGGGCGTTTTTATTTTAAGCCCTATTGGGGCTTAACCGGTTTTACTATTATTGCACTGGCTCTGCTTATAGGGCTTGGGACATGGCAATATCATCGTTTACAATGGAAAACACAGCTTTTAGCCGAGGTCGAGACTGCGGCAGCGGCGCCTCCTTTTATGCGGTTATCACAGATCACAGCCAGTCTTGACGCTGGAGAGCCGATCGATTTTCGCCGGATAAGTGTAGAGGTGTCTGTCCCCGCTTTTGACCAGCCCTTTATGGTGTTCACGCCGGAAAACCGCACTATAACATGGCGTCTTTTTCGTCCCGTCAAGGCAGGCGGTATTACAGTCTTTGCTGATATGGCCCGTATTACTGACGGAGACAAAGATACAACCATTAATTTACCTGCTGAGATGCGCAGGATTACGGGCTATGTTCGTTTGGCCCGCGGCGCGGTTCGCGGTGAAACCAGAAGCACGCCGAAGGCTAATCGCTGGTTTCGTTTTAACCCCTTGCCTGATACTCATAATTGGGCGGATAAGGTGAGCGGCGGAGCGGATATGCGCTTTTATATAGACACTATTCCGGGCGTGAGTGCCGCTGATAGCCTACCTGTTCGCCGGCCCAATATTCGCAATAATCATTTTGATTATATGCTGACATGGTATGGTCTCGCGATCTGTCTTTTTGTTGTCTATATACTATTGCATCGCAATAATGGGCGTTTGGGGCGCGGTGTATGAGGAAAAATATTGGTCAGCAAACCGTTCTTTTCGGTCATGCGTCGGGCGGTACGGTACATTTGCGCCACCCGCGTTGGGCCGACTTTGAAGACTGGGTGACTTTGCGCCGTGATAATCGGGATTATTTATCACCGTGGGAGCCCAAATGGAACGAAACCCATTTGAACCGCAATAGCTATAAGGCAAAATTATCGCGGTTTAAGAAAATGATTTCGGGTCATACCGCCTATCCCTTTCATATCTTTCGGGCCGATGATGACCGTCTTATCGGGGCCTGTAATATTACGCATGTTGAGCGCAATGTCGCTCAAAGCGCCAAGTTGGGTTATTGGGTTGGAGAGCGTTATGCGCGCCAAGGTTTTGCGCGTGCCTCTGTTTCAGCTGCAACACGGTTTTGTTTTGAGCAATTGGGATTGCACCGGATCGAGGCAGCGGTTCAGGCCGATAATCTGCCGTCTATTAAAGTACTGGAGGCATCCGGATTTTGCCGCGAAGGCATGGCCCGCGGCTATTTGAAAATTAACGGCGTCTGGCAAGATCATATTATATACGCGCTTTTGTCAGGCGATTAAAGCATTCTAAGCGGAGCCGGATTGTCCCGATAAATAATGCGGAGCGATACCCAGTTTTGCCAGAGCTTTTCCCCATTTATTATCCATATCCTGATCAAAAATCAGGGCGTCATCGGCATCACATATAAGCCAGACATTATCCTTGATTTCATTTTCAATCTGCCCGCTGCTCCAGCCTGAATATCCAATGGCCAGAACGGCTCTGTCGGGCGCATCTTGGCTGACAAAGCTTTCAAGAATATCTTTGGTGGCGGTCAACATTAATGTGTCAGAGAGTTTGGCCGTTGATTGTTCAATATGAAAATCGGGTGAATGCAAAACAAATCCTCTATCGATATCAACGGGGCCGCCGTCCAGAACCGACGTATCGGCTATGGTGACATCACCCTCAATCCCAATATTGTCGAGCATATCGGAAATTCGTAAATCTCCTTTTTGTTTATTAATCATAATACCCATGGCATGGCCTTCATCATGGGTGCAAATATAGATAACAGCCCCTGCAAACCGCGGATCGCGCATAGCCGGCGTGGCAATAAGTAATTTACCTTTCAAAGAAAATAGGGAGGTGTCTGTCATATATACAATCTGCGCTTTTTGGGGAAACAATCAAGCACACCTTGATTTTTTTTAAGGACCTTCCATATCAATAGAAAGGGATATTCATAATTTGGAGTGAGAGATGACAATTAAAGTCGGTGATAAATTACCTGAGGCGACATTTATGACAATGGGGCCAGACGGCCCGATGCCCGCAACAACCGCGGACGTTTTTGGCGGTAAACGGGTGGCTTTATTCGCCGTACCAGGGGCTTTTACACCGACCTGTAGTGCGAAACATTTGCCAGGATTTAAAGAGCGTGCCGGAGATTTCGCCGCTAACGGTATTGAGGCGATTGCCTGCCTGTCAGTCAATGATGTTTTCGTTATGGATGCATGGGGCAAAGACCAAGGCGTGACATCGGAAATGCAAATGCTGGCGGACGGTAATGGTGATTTTACGAAATCAGTTGGTCTTGAGCTTGATGCGTCTGGGTTTGGCATGGGGGGGCGCTCGCAGCGCTATGCTATGGTGGTCAATGACGGCACGGTTGAAAGCCTGCATGTTGAATCAGGCGGTGAGTTTAAAGTCTCTTCAGCCGATTATGTATTAGATCACCTTTAAAAACAGACTAGGCGGGGCAATTGCCCGAACCGCTTTAATATATGGGAGGGCAAATATTATCGGGGCGATAACGTAAGAGAGAAAAGGAAAAAATATGGACGGAAATAGTATTGCAGTGATCGTATTGGTCGCATTGGTATTAGTAACAATTTTTAAAGCCATTAAAGCCGTGCCCCAAGGCATGGAATATACAATTGAACAATTTGGCCGATATACGAAAACGCTCAAACCCGGATTGTCCTTTATCATCCCTTTTGTTGAAAATGTCGGCTATAAAATGAATATGCGCGAGCGGGTGATTGATATTCCGTCGCAAGATGTCATTACCAAAGATAACGCCATGGTCACAGCCGATGCAGTGGTCTTTATCCAAGTGATAGATGCCCGAATGGCCGCCTATGAAGTTAATAATCTTGATAATGCGATTAAGAATCTGTGTTTGACAAATGTACGGACCGTTGTCGGGTCTATGGATCTTGACGAAACATTGTCAAAACGCGACGCGATTAATGCGAAATTACTGAATGTTATTGATGCGGCCACGGACCCTTGGGGTACAAAAGTGACACGGATCGAGATTAAAGATCTTTCGCCGCCAGCTGATATTACCCAAGCGATGAATAAGCAAATGAAAGCCGAACGGGAGAAACGGGCTGATATTCTGATGGCTGAAGGCCAGAAGCAATCGCAAATTCTAAAGGCCGAGGGTGAAAAAGAAGCCGCCGTGCGTGAAGCCGAAGGCCGCAAAGAGGCCGCATTTTTAGATGCCGAAGCGCGAGAGCGCGAAGCTTTGGCCGAAGCAAAAGCCACAGAAATGGTTAGTACAGCTATAGGACGAGGTGATGTGAATGCAGTGAATTACTTTGTTGCGCAGGAATATGTCAAAGCGTTTGAAAAACTGGCCAATTCACCGAACCAGAAAACAGTGATTGTTCCGGCAGAACTGTCATCACTTGCGGCCACAGTTGGTGGTATTGGTGCCTTGCTTGATGCTGGCGGAAAAACAAAGAAATAGGAGGCGAATATGACATCTGATTCTAACCTTCTTATACAATTGCTGGAAAGTATGAACGGTATTCGTTGGGTCATTTTGGGAATTGTTTTGCTGATCCTCGAATTAATCACGGGAACAACCTATATTCTGTGGCCTGCCGCCGCCGCGCTGATTGTCGGCGCGCTTGGCTTTATTGTGCCTATGGGATGGGAATTGCAATTTTTATTATTCTTCCTGCTATCGTCTATTTTACTCATCGTTGGACACACCCATATCCGGCCAAAAATGAAAGGCGGAGAGCCGTCCGATTTAAATGACCGAGCGCGCCAGATGGTAGGTATGCGGGTGAAGGCTATTGCTGATTTTGAAACAGGCAGAGGCCGCGTTCAAGTCGGCGATACGCAATGGCGAGCCTCTATTGATAAAGGCACAGCCCAAACCGGCCAAGAGCTACGGGTTATTGCGGTGAAAGGCACGACGCTTATGGTAGAACCGATTTAATTGGATCTCCATCTTGTCTCTGCTGTTGGAGCGGGTAATTTTAAAATTATCCGTGATCGGCAGGATATATGTTTGCTGCATTACAGCAATTGGTTTTCAAGTGAAGCCGAGGCACGCATTCATGGAAATCATATAAAAATAACGCCGCGTAATTTTGGGTTGCAGAGCTATAATATTTATAAAGATGACCGTCATTGCGGCGTTATTATTTATAGTTGGCTCAAACACATAAAAATTAATCTGGCCCGTCTAGACGGCGGCGAGGATAGGTTTTTCTTAAGGCCGCGCGGATTTCTCAAGCCTTGGTATCAACTCATCGGGTCCAAAGGCGTTGTTATATTACAATTGCGAGGATCCAAAAAACCAATTCAATTGGATTATCGTTATGAGATAGAGTTGCACAGCGATGGATATGCCGATGGGGCGATCAATGAATTATTGATCTATTGCGGATTTGCTGTGAATTTGCACAAGTTTGCCATTGCGTGCTTTTAAGGAATGATAGCGAGACCGTCCCCTTGTGATCCACCCGAAAGCCGTCCAAGCAATTTTCCGCTTTCAAAATCAATTTCCGCAATTTTATTAATTCCTGTTTCAGCGGCGTAAATGCGCGAACCATCTGGTGAAAACACAATGGTGACCTGCATTGTGTCTTGCAGGCCGCTGATTTTTATAGTGCGCTCTAGGGTACGGCTGGCGATATCAATGACGCTAAGCGCCCCATCGGCAAGATCAGAGGTCACAGCTTTGCGTCCATTTGGCGATATTGCCAGACGTAAGGGAAAACGGCCCACATCAATGACTGTGCGTTGTTCAAGCGCACTATTAAAGACGAAAACCTGATTGCTGCCGCGCGCAGATACCCAGATCTCTTTGCCGTCGGGGGTAATAGCGATACCTTCAGGCTGCTGACCTGAGGGAACAGATTTCACCGTTCTGCCGGCTATGAGATCAATTTTACTGACTGTGCCCGCGCCCAGATTAGCCGTATAAGCGGTCTTTCCATCCGGCGATACAGCCAGCATATGAGTGCCTTGTTGAGCTGTTGAAATGGCGCTTAACGTTCTGTCTTTAAACTGGCTTGCGGCACTTAAGACAATAATGGATTGTCCCCCTTCTGTAGTGGCAAGAATGCGCCCATCATTTCGCCAAACAATACCATGAGGATTTTTATTATCGCCAAGATCAAAACTATGCACAATCTCGCGTTTGGCAATGTCGAAAATATCAATGACGTTGGAACCGTAATTGACAACGGCGGCATGGCGCCCATCCGGAGAGCTCGCAATCTCGTGGGGGGCGGATTGGCTGACAGGGCGGCGGGATAATTCTCGCCCTGTCGTTAGATCGATAAAACTGATGCTGTCATCGCCTTTATTGCCAACTAATAGAAGCGGGATATTGTTGGATGTAGAAGAATGCGGTGTTTGTGCACAAGCGCCTGTAAAGGCCATGGCATATAGTACAAGCGCTGTTGTCAATCGTTTCATTTTCATCTCCGCTTTGGGATGTTTACCTATAAACAGCAGAGGCAGGCAATGCCGAAGCGCCGAAATCTATCCGGCATTACCAAAATTTAAGCGTGGTCGGGTCTATTGAATGGTGTAAACAACGCCGACGCGGGTAATGGTATCGGTTTTTTCAGTGCCAACTGGAACATCCGAATGGGTATCAATCCGGAATGAGGCGCGGGCTGCCAGATTTCCTAAAAGCTGAGCTGTGACACCGATTTCATTCCAAATATAAGTGTCGCTGGAAGACCAGAGAATTTCGGTTTTATTATAAAGCGATACATTCTCATTAAACTGATAGTTAAAATCAGAAGCGCCGCGTAAAGCCACTTCTTCTGTGGTTACAGTACTGGGGTCTTGTTCGTCTTGCGACCGAAAGCCGATACCGCCTTCAAGGTCCCAACCAATAGGCTCTGGTACAATGGCTTTATAGCCAAGGCCAGTACCCAAAAAATATCCTTGCTGGAATGCCCCGAAATCATCTTGGAAATAATCGGCATTACCATAAGCATAAAGCCGGTCGGTCAGGTTTCTGTCGATTTGATACCCAAGAGCCAGACGTTGTTTGTTCGTTGTACCGCTGACACGACCCAGATCGAAAGCGGCATCAAATTTATGGCGCCATGTTTTGCTTTCTTTATTCAGGCGAAGACCAAGACCAATATCTGTTGTTTCTGTGTTGCCCGTTGTTTTGGATCCGGTGAGCGAAGCTTCGCCGCTCCAACCTTCAGTGATTTGCGCTGCAGCGGTCATAGGGGCTAGCCCTATGACTAACGCTAAAAGTGTACTATATTTCATTGAATTGTCCTTCATCGATATGATGAAGGGGCTTAAAAAACCATAGTTAAACAGTAGATGAATGAAGCTCGTAAAACTGTGGTTATTTAGGAATACCTTTTCGGGCTAAGGCGTCGGCCCGCTCATTCCCATATACACCGGCATGGCCCTTTACCCATTTCCAATCGACAGTATATTGTGCATTCAAGGCATCAAGCTCTTTCCAGAGGTCGACATTGATAACAGGTTTCTTGTCAGATTTCTTCCAGCCTCGTTTTTTCCAGCCATGAATCCATTCGGTGATCCCTTTAAGCACATAGGTACTATCTGTCCAAAGGGTGATGGTTTGATTATATCCGGGTTTCACGGCTTGCAGAGCGCGGATAGCAGCCATCATTTCCATCCGGTTATTCGTCGTTTCCGTTTCGCCGCCAAACAGCTCTTTTTCGGTTTTGCCAAATTGCATGAGAACACCCCAACCGCCCGGTCCCGGATTACCTGAACAGGCTCCGTCCGTATAGATAATCAGCTCTGCGGGTTTTTTCTTCGCGCGGGGCAAATCTAGGCGGCCGTTTCTCGCAGTTCACGCGGCAGGCGGAATACGACTTTTTCTTTGATGACTTCGACCTCTTGCATATGAACATTATAACGCGACCTGAGGGCGGCAATGACGCCATCGGTCAAATATTCCGGCGCGCTGGCTCCGGCGGATAGCCCGATTGTGGTAGCCGTTTCAATTTTACCCCAGTCAAGATTATCCGCGCTGGAAATGAGATAGGCATTTTTAGCTCCGGCTTTTGCCCCAACCTCGACCAGTCGTTTAGAATTGGATGAGGTCTTGGATCCGATGATCAATAACAAATCACAAGTCTCTGCTATAGCTTTGACAGCGGCTTGCCGGTTTGTCGTCGCATAGCAAATATCTTCTTTAAATGGCAGGCTAATAGAGGGGAACCGGGATTGTAAAATAGCTATAAGCTCTGACGTGTCATCAACAGAGAGCGTTGTTTGCGTGACCAGAGCCAGATTGTCCGGATCAACGGGCGTATAATGGCGTGCATCGGCTTCGGTTTCAATAAGGGTCATAGCCCCTTCGCCAAGCTGTCCCATCGTGCCTATAACTTCGGGATGACCAGCGTGCCCGATGAGCAGGATATGGCGGTTGTTTTTAAAATGTTTTTCAGCTTCCATATGGACTTTGGATACCAGAGGGCAGGTCGCATCTAAAAATGTCATATTGCGTAATTGCGCGGCGGCGGGGACCGATTTGGGTACGCCATGGGCCGAAAAGACAACAGGGCGTTCATCGGGGCATTCATCAAGTTCTTCAACAAAAATGGCGCCCAGATTTGTCAGGCGATTAACGACATGACGATTATGGACAATTTCATGGCGGACATAAACGGGCGCGCCATATTTTTCTATCGAACGTTCGACAATTTGAATGGCTCGGTCTACGCCGGCGCAAAAGCCGCGGGGGGCGGCTAGCAATAGTTGTTTTTGGGGCAAGCCGGTCATGGGGGTTACTGACATTAAATTCTCCTCATCAGCCCCGGCGGCATTGCGGCGCGCGACGGAACTGTCTAAGAACCCTAACAGACAGGTTCGCCGCATGCTATATGTGATTGGCCCTAATGATGACAAAACTAAGGTTGCGCTAATGAATTGCACAAAATTTTTATTGACGACTCTCATTGCCGTCTCGGCGGGGTTGGCTGGCTGCCGGACAACCGCCGAAGTGTTACAAGTAGGGGCTGCGGCTGAGAAGAACCCGGGGCCATGTCCACGGGCATTTTCGCTGTTTGATGCGGCGCGTATTGTCGAATTTAAAGGCGAGCAACGCTTTTCCAATGTGGGGTTCACAGGCGAAGTTGATGCTGTACGCTCGTTGTGTCGCTATTATGCAGAGCGGCCGATTGATGCCGATCTCGAGATTGACTTTTCATTAGGGCGCGGTCCGGCGGCGGAACAAAGCACCGCACATTATGAATATTTTGTCGCTGTAACCCGTAAAAATATCGGCGTTATTGAAAAGCAGATCTTTCCGCTTACTGTTACCTTTCCCGAAGGGGCTGACCGTATGGTGAAAACCGAACGTATTGGGGAAATTCTGATTCCGCGTAAGGCGGAGGGTACATCGGGTGAAAACTTTGAAATTATCGTTGGTTTTGTTGTAACGCCGGAACAGCGGGCGTTTAATACCGAAGGCCGACGGTTTCGTGTTTCGGCCGGACAGCCGCGCTAGGACTGATTATGTCATCTCTTTTGACGACGCTTGGCGCTGTCTTTAGCCGCGCATTTGCTGATGCAGGTTTTCCTGAAGCCCTTGGGGCTGTGCGCGAGTCTGATCGACCCGATCTGGCCCCGTTCCAATGTAATGGGGCGATGGGCGCGGCAGGGGTTTTGAAAAAACAGGGTGAGAAAGCCAATCCGCGGGTAATCGCGCAAACTATCATTGATGCGGTGCAAGATCATCCGGCTATAGAGGCGCTGGAAATTGCCGGCCCCGGTTTTATCAATATTCGTCCGGCGGCGCAGGCTATAACTCAGCGCGCCGCTGTTTTGGCAAAGGATGATAAGACAGGCGCAATGCGGGCGGCTTCGCAAACCATTGTTATCGATTACGGGGGGGCCAATGTAGCCAAACCTATGCATGTGGGCCATTTGCGCTCTGCGGTTATTGGTGAAACTTTGAAGCGGCTTTTACGCTTTCAAGGCCATACCGTCATTGGCGATGTGCATTTGGGGGATTGGGGTTTGCAAATGGGGCATCTGATCACGGAACTTGAAGTTGAACAGCCCAATTTACCCTATTTTGATGCTGCTAAAACAGACGATTATCCAGTCCAGTCCCCTGTTGATATGGCTGATCTTGCGCGGCTTTATCCAAATGCCAGTCATAAAGCCAAATCGGACCCAAATCGCATGGACCGCTCGCGTGTTGCCACGGCTGAATTGCAAGCGGGCCGTCCGGGATATCGGGCCTTGCTGGATCATTTTATAACCGTTTCTATCCTCTCGCTTAAAAAGGGATATGGGGACCTCGGTGTTGAATTTGACCTTTGGAAGGGCGAGGCTGCTGTTGATCCGTTAATCCCGGGGATGATTGATGACCTTAAATCCATGGGGATTACCGAGGAAGATGACGGCGCACTTATTATCCGTGTTGATCAGGATGATGAGAAAAAGGAAACGCCGCCAGTTATGTTACTGGCCCGCTCTGGTGCTGTACTCTATCATACGACCGATCTAGCGACACTGATTGACCGCAAAGCAGAGATTAATCCTGACCTTATTCTGTATGTTGTCGATCAGCGCCAAGCCTTACATTTTGAACAAGTCTTTCGCGCGGCGGTTAAGGCCGGATGGTATCAACGCGATCAATTAAAACATCTCGGCTTCGGAACGATGAACGGAACCGATGGTAAGCCGTTCAAAACTCGCGAAGGCGGTGTTTTGCGATTGGAAGATTTGCTCTCTATGATGCATGACGCGGCAGATAAACGCCTGTCCGAGGCCGGTATAGGGGCCGATTTTCCGGCTGTGGAACGGGCAGATATTGCCAATAAAGTCGGGGTTGCGGCTTTGAAATTTGCAGATTTGCAAAATCAACGCATGACAAATTATATTTTTGACCCAGAGCGCTTTACCGCCTTTGAAGGCAAAACAGGCCCTTATCTGCTGTATGCGGCTGTGCGGATTAAATCGATTTTACGCAAAGCTGATGCGCAGGGTGCAAGCGCAGGGGATATAATAATTACCGAACCGGCTGAAACTAGCCTTGCTCTTTCACTGGATGCTTTTGGCCGTGCGCTAATGATGGCGAGCGAAAAATATGCTCCCCATATTCTATGTGATCATGTATTTCGTCTCGCGCAAAGCTTTTCGCGGTTTTATACCGATTGTCCGATTTTGGCCGGCGATACGCCGCCTGATGTCAAAGCATCGCGCTTGGCGCTGGCCCAAACCACATTGCGCCAATTAGAGCACTGTTTGCATATCCTCGGTATCCAAGCCCCTGAGCGGATGTAGCTCTGAGGGCTATCCCTGTTTAAAGGCCTGCTGTACGGCCAGTTGCTGAGCGTGAACCGGTTGCGCGGATGGGGTTTGGTGTTGCGGCGCAGCCTGACGCTGGGCCGGTGCAGCGGGAGTTTGGGTTCGAACCTGCGCTTGGGTTTGTGCCTGCATTGGGGGCGTCGTTTGTGCTTGCGCTTGAGCGGGGGCCTTTATCGGCACATCAATCCGGTTTTGGCCCGCATAGGCGCGAAGCCCCTTAGTGGCGTCCAGACATTCAGCATACATATCCAAAATTGCGCTGACATTGCGCTCACCCCAAACCCCTTGCCCTTTTAGCTTATTGAGCAGATCAAAAGCCACTTCGGCTTCCGATTTTCCAGATCCTGTTGTAGCAAAACTACCGGTTTCGTTATTCTCTGACATAATGCCCTCCCTTTTGGGTGTCTGTTTAGAGCAATCAGATTAAGAATTTATGTGGATAGAGTTTTAATTGAAGATAGGCCTTTGATTGACTCATCACGGCGAATCCCGCATAGAAAATTATACTCTTCCAAGCGGGAGAGCGTTGGCCGTTACTATTATGGCTAACCGCCGAAGGAGCAACCGCCACCGGAAACTCTCAGGCCCCAAGGACCGCTTAGAGGACAAAACGCTGGAAAGCGGGCTTATCTTGTTGATCAGGATGGTTAAAGAGCCCCGCCGACGGAGTAAGCTATAGGCCGGTCATAAGTCCTATGCGTGAATCTCTCAGGCCCAAAAGGACAGCGGGTGGCACTTGAAACGCGAAAGCGGAAAGTGCGCCTATGTCTGAACGTCTTAAGACCAAGCTTCACGCGAAACATATCGCTTTGGGGGCAAAAATGGTGCCCTTTGCGGGCTATGATATGCCCGTGCAATATCCGATGGGTGTTTTAAAAGAACATCTGCATACACGCGAGAAAGCGGGATTATTCGATGTCTCCCATATGGGACAATGTTTTATTACCGCCGATGACGGCACGTTCGAGACCGCCGCCAAGGCCTTGGAAACGCTTGTGCCGGCCTCTATTCAGGATTTGGCACCGGGCCAACAGCGTTATTCGCAATTTCTCAATGCCGACGGCGGCATTCTGGATGATTTGATGATTACCCGCCTTGGGTTTCAGGGGCAAACCCACCGTCTATATCTGGTGGTGAATGCGGGTTGCAAGCAGGATGATTTTGCCCATATTGCGGCGCATCTACCCAGCGACGTACAATTGGATATTAAAGATGACACGCTCTCGCTAATTGCCTTGCAAGGGCCGAAAGCGGTGGATGTTCTGGCTGAATTTAACCCCGCTCTGCGGGATATCGTTTTTATGACATCGGTCGATGTTCCGCTAACCCCGACGATTTGGGCACATGTCTCTCGTTCGGGTTATACGGGCGAAGACGGGTATGAAATTTCAATTAAACATGACGATGTTGGCCCATTTGTTGATCGGCTATTAGCGCATGATGCCGTTGAAATGATCGGGCTCGGTGCGCGCGATAGCCTGCGTCTCGAAGCTGGACTGTGTCTTTATGGTCATGATATCGATACACAGGTCTCTCCGATAGAGGCTGGTTTGTTCTGGTCCATTCAAAAACATCGCCGCAAAGCCGGTGCGGGCTATTTGGGCGCGGCGCGTGTGGCGGCTGATCTGGCCGATAAGTCAACCAAGCGCCTTGTTGGGATTCTGCCAGAAGGACGCGCACCGGCGCGCGAACATACGGAAATTCAGGATATGGACGGTAAGACCATTGGCGAAATTACCAGCGGCGGTTTTGGCCCCACGGCTGGCGGTCCAGTCGCCATGGGCTATGTTGCCCGTAAATTCACCACAGTGGGAACGCCTGTTCAGCTTATTGTGCGAGGTAAACCACGGCCCGCAAAAATCGCGAAATTGCCTTTCGCCCCACATCGTTATTTCAGAGGAGCCTAACCATGAGCCTATATTTTACCGAAGACCACGAATGGATCAAAGTTGACGGCGAGGCCGGAACCATTGGCATTTCGGCCTATGCCTCCGGACAGCTTGGAGATGTAGTCTTTGTGGAACTGCCCGAAATTGGCCGTGAAATGGCCAAGGGCGACGAGGCTGCGGTTGTTGAAAGTGTCAAAGCCGCATCAGAAGTTTACACGCCTGTTGGCGGGACAGTGACAGATGTCAATACGGCGCTCGAAGATGCGCCGGAAACGGTTAATGCGTCACCGGATGGGGCGGGCTGGTTTCTGAAAATCACAATCGCCGATAAAGACGAGCTTGGGAGCTTAATGGATGTAGCGGCCTATAAGAGCTATTGCGACGGTTTATAAATACAGCCGCAAGGATGTTTTTAATGCAATCTATCCCAGAAAAAATTGGCGTATTTATAGTCATTGGCCTTGGCATTATCGCTTATATTCTCGTGAAGGTTTTAATGAAAATTGGATTGGCCGTTCAACTTGAAGCGTTCGGCGTACCACGTTTGGGCGCCGTGATTATAGGGTTTGTTTTAATTGCCGTTCTCTTTGGCGGCCTAAGCGCAGGGTTCCAAGCTTTGCGCAGTGTAAAGAAAGACATTTAAATGCGTTACCTTCCTCTTAATGATAAAGACCGGGCACACATGCTCTCTGTTATCGGTGTCGATTCTATTGAAGGGCTGTTTGAAGATGTACCCAAAGCGGCGCGTTTAAACGGGTTGATTGATTTACCGCTCCATCAAAGCGAGCAGGCGGTCGAGCGCCATATGACGCGGCTCTCGAATAAGTCAGTCTCGGCCTCATCTGTGCCGTTTTTCTGCGGGGCGGGGGCCTATAAACATCATATTCCAGCAACGGTGGATCATCTCATACAGCGTTCTGAGTTTTTGACGGCCTATACGCCTTATCAGCCTGAGATCAGCCAAGGTACATTGCAGGCGCTATTCGAGTTTCAAACCCAAGTCGCGCTGTTGACGGGTATGGATGTTGCTAATGCCTCTATGTATGATGGCTCGACGGCTTGCGCCGAAGCTGTGGTTATGGCCAAGCGGGTGACGCGCAAAACACAAGCTATTCTCGCGCCCGGCCTGCATCCTCATTACGCCGCCGCGACCCAGACCTTGGCCTCAACGCTTGATATCGATATTCACGAAGTTACGCCGCAAATCGGCACAGATGCCTCTGTCATCGATATGATTACGGACGCAACTGCTTGTGTGGTTGTACAAAGCCCGAATGTGTTTGGCGAAATTGTTGATCTCGCTCCGATAGCCAAGAAAGCCCATGCGCATAAGGCTTTGCTCATTGCCGTATTTACCGAACCGGTGGCACTGGGCGCGATACAATCGCCGGGCGAGCAGGGGGCTGATATTGTAGTTGGCGAAGGCCAAGGCCTTGGCGTAGGCCTTAATTTTGGCGGGCCTCATGTTGGGCTCTTTGCCTGCCGCCAGAAACTCGTCCGGCAAATGCCGGGCCGTGTCTGCGGCGAAACGATAGATGCCAATGGCGAGCGCGGATTTGTGCTGACGCTCTCCACGCGCGAGCAGCATATTCGCCGCGAAAAAGCGACCAGTAATATCTGTACCAATAGCGGGCTATGCT
>CAZZKV010000022.1:0-49896 GCA_964654665.1 uncultured Caulobacterales bacterium
ATAACGTGATTTAAGTCTGTCGTGTATACCAATTCCACCACGTCCGCACTGAACGCTCACGTTATCTAATTATTTGAAAAAAAAGCAAGTGTTTTATGACCTATTCATCCGCATAAGCGGGGGTAATTATGTGAGAGACCTTTTAGTTGGGCCTCATCATGTTAATCACGGCCACATTAATACGGTTTTTGATATGGGTAACATAGTGTTTTCGATAATTTCTACCGATGTTCGGCAATTTTTAGCAATTTGATAAATGTCCGTCCCTTCCATGAGATGTATGGAAATATGGGTGTGCTGAAGACTATATAACGCGTGCGACGTTTACCCTCTCTATTCAGAAGCAAAGTCGTTGCCTCTAGTACTTTGGTAAAGAGCCGATTTTGCATCTTCGGGAAAACGCGATCTGTGCTTTTGGGATTATTCCGTATGGGGTCTGGATTACCCCTTGAACATAGAGAACGTTCATTCGTCTTAGTTGCTGTCTGCTTAGTATTTACACCTTCTTGATTGAGTTTCCTCACCCAGGTTGGCTCGGGATTGGCTTTGGCATGTTCATGCCTTTAGTTTTCTCCAAATTTGGGCCGTTTTACTCTCAGCGTTTCTATTGAGGTATTCAAAAACATGGTTTTAAGTCTTGCGTGCCTATCAATTCCACCACGCCCGCAGCAGAAAAAAAGCTGATTTATCAGTGCAGGCTTCTCTATCGATTTGACTGCGCTATGAAAAGCTATTTACGGCGGAAAATAGGGGATTAAAACCGGGTTTTATGAAAGTTCCAAGCCGTTGCGATAATATGATCTAATGTAGATTCTTGCGGTGTGAAGCCAAGGACGGCTTTCGCTCTGTCGCCATTAGCATAAAGGCGGGTTACATCCCCCTCGCGGCGCGGGCCTTTGGTATACGGTACAGTCATGTCCGTCACCTGTTGGATCATATTCATGATCTCAAGATTACTATGCCCCTGTCCCGTACCAATATTGATTTCAGCCTGAGTTAGTCCGGCAGCAAATTTTTCCATAGCGCAAATATGGGCGCGGGCGATATCATTGACATGAATATAATCACGAATGCAGGTGCCATCAGGTGTATTATAATCTGTTCCAAACAGTGTAAGAGGGTCGCGCGCGCCTGCGGCAGCCATTAGTGCAATGGGAATAAGATGGGTTTCGGGATCATGCTCTTCACCGATATCGCCTTCGCTATCGGCGCCGGACGCATTAAAATACCGTAGTGTGACATATTTGAGGCCATAAGCCTTGTGATAGCTTTGGATCATATGTTCAATCGCAAGCTTGGTTTTTCCATAAACAGAGAAAGGGTTTTGCGGGTCTGTTTCTTCAATAGGCATTTTTTCGGTCTCGCCATAAGTGGCGCATGTTGATGAAAAAATAAGCTTGTTTGCCCCAATGCGGCGCATGGAGTTAAGTAAATTGAGGGCGCCGTTAACATTATTTTCGTAAAACTCCGCCGGTTGGCGTTCTCCAATACCGACTTCTATAGAGCTAGCCAGATGGATAATCGTTTTAATGGCAGGCCAACGCGCAAAGGCCCTATCTAATGCAGCGGCATCGCGTAGATCGACTTTTTCAAGTGGTCCCCATTTGACGGCATGTTCATGACCATAGGATAGATTGTCAAATGTGACGGGCCGCCCGCCGTGTTTTGCAATCATTTTGCAAACATGGCTGCCGATATAACCAGCGCCGCCGACGACAATAATATCGCGTCCTGAAAGATCATAATTCATAGTTATTTATCCTATGCGACCCAAAAGGCCTCGGGGTGTTTTTTTAAGAGTGCATTGCGCCAGCCGTCTACCTTGTCTTTATCTATACAGGCCACAATACAGCCGCCAAAACCGCCACCTGTTTGTCGGGCGCCATAAGCCCCTAAAGCCACAGCATCATCGACAAGGTTATCAACTTTTGGCACTGTAATTTCAAAATCATCCCGCATAGATGCATGGCTTTCGATCATTAAGTGACCAAAACGTTTCATGTCTATACGGCGCAGACAGGTAACAGCGTCCAATGTTCTGCGATGGTCCGTCATGCAGTGACGGGCGCGGCGCTGTAATACATCCGGTAGAGAAGAAAGTGAGGCAAACTCACTATCTGTCATTAGGCAGATATTATCATGCCCTAAAACGGCTTTCACGGCATCGCATTCTTCTTTGCGTTCCTTATAACGCCCCTCATTGAGTTGACGATATTGGCCGGAATGAATAACGGCCATATGATAATTCTTAGGTAGATCAATCAAATCATAATCCAGCGTAAGCGTATCAAGAGCCAAAGCCTGTCCTGCGCTTGTGATGGCGACGGCCATTTGATCCATAATTCCGCACGGCATGCCGATAAATTCATTTTCAACCCGGCGGGCAAGCACAGCAATATCTTTATTGCTTATGGAGGTATTTGCGAGAGCGCGTGTCAGTTTCAATATACCAACGGTCACAGCCGCTGAAGACGATAGGCCCGCGCCAAAAGGTAAATTTGTTTTAACGGCAACATCTGCGCCGCCCGATATCAAGCCTGCGTTATGAGCTAAAATAAGGGCTCCTGTGATGTAATCAGACCAATGATCATCAGCCGTTGCCAGTTTATTGCGCTCGGCTATTCCATCGAATTTATCAGACCAGATACGAATTTTATCATCGCGGCGCGGCGCAAGGGCGAGAGAAATGCCCAAATCAAGCGCTGTTGGCAAAACCATACCGCCATTATAATCCGTATGCTCGCCAATTAGATTAACGCGTCCGGGTGTGAACCCACTTTGTGCTGGTGCGTAACCATATGTCTCTTGAAATATTTTAGTAATCATTAAAGGACTCGCAATGTTTGCGCGGCCATTTCAGGCATTACGTCAACGGTAAATGATCCGGTTGATTGTTCGACAGAGGCGAGATATTTCACGCGGCCGGGGGCCCTTAGCAAAGGATAAAACTGAGCTGTGAAATGGAAACTGTCTTCATAACCGACAGGGGTCGCATGGAGTGTTAACATATAGGCCGTGGGACGTTGAAAATATTCATCATAGCGCCGGGTGATATCGCCGAGTAAATGGGCAAACCCGTCATGTTCGGTTTCATTAAAATCCCACAGGCCGGCTTTACGGGCTTCAGGGGCTATCCAGACTTCAAAAGGGAAGCGGGCATAAGCTGGGCAAAACGCAGATAGTCCGCCCGCCTTGGCGACTTCATAATCGGGTTTAAATGCTTTTATATCAGCAGATAGGTCGTACCCTTTAGCGAATGTTTCGGCCGCTTTGGCTTGAACTTGCGGTATGTAGGGGAAGGCGTAAATTTGTCCGTGGGGGTGGTGCAATGTAACACCGACTTCATCGCCGCGGCTTTCAAATGGCAAGACAAATTGGCAGCCTTGCGCAAATAGGGTTTCGTAACGGTCCAGCCAGCTTGCTATTAACAAGCGGCGTTTATCCTGCCCGACCGTATAAAGATTACCGGTGCGTTCGGGGGTATACACTACGACGTCACAGCGGCCTTTGGCCGTAGCGGATTGGATATTAGGGACAGGCATAGGGGCGGGAGCCTGAGCATGCAAGCTCGTGAATTTATTTTCAAAAACCGCTAATTCAAAATCCGTGAAAGGTATTTCTGTTGCGGGTCCACCGGGTTTTGACGGGGCGAGGGGGTCATCGGCGGCCGAAGGTTTGAACGTTCGGTTCTGGCGGTGCGGGGCATAGATATTCCATTCTTGCCGAAATGGATGCCAGCGTAATTCACCCCCTTTTGCAACTGCGCCGCCATCTTGTGGTAAGGGGGGGGCTTTATGCGGTCTGTACCCATATAATAATAGATCACGTCCGTCAGCTTTAACAAAATGACGCCGGTGAACGGTTTGGTCTGCAATCTTGTGCGGCAGTGATGTAAATGTATCGATCATAATGTCATAGGTTGTTTCGAATTCGAACATTCTCTATCGTTTTGTGAAGTGAAAAACTAGAGTATTTTTTCGTAAAAACGAAGGGCTTAGTTTTCTGTAATTATCAGAATTAGAAATCTTTGTAATCGAAAACGGTTTTTGCATTTTTTCGTTTCTCTGTTAAACGAATATTATGATGACATTCAATCCGTCTAACCGACAAATCAAAATTTTAGCCATGGTTGAAGAAAATGGTTTTGTGGCAACCGAGGCTATGGTGACCGAATTTAATGTTACGCCGCAAACAATTCGTCGTGATTTAAATGAATTAAACGCACAGGGCTTGTTAACGCGGTTTCATGGCGGAGCTGGACAAGCCAAAAGTATTGAAAACCGTCCCTATAAAGATAGACTACGAACGGGTGTACAGGCAAAGCGGAAAATTGCTGAATTAACGGCGTCTTTAGTTCCGAATGGAGCATCGCTTTTTTTAAATATAGGAACGACAACTGAAGCTGTTGCTGAAGCCTTGTTAAAGCATGAAAATCTACATGTTGTGACTAATAACATTAATGTCGCGCAAATATTAAGCCAGAATGAGAGTTTTCAAATCATGATAGCGGGGGGGCAAGTGCGCAACCATGACGGCGGGATCATTGGGTTGTCTTCCACTGATTTTGTTGGGCAATTTCGTATGGATATCGGAATTGTCGGGATTAGCGGGATTGATGAAGATGGTGCTTTGCTCGATTTTGACCATCAAGAGGTCAAGACGGCGCGTATAATATTGGATAATTCGCGTAAAGTGATTTTGGTTGCTGATCAACATAAGTTTGGAAGGCGCGCTATGAACCGTATGGGGTATATTAATGATTTGGATATTTTGGTGACGGACGGAGAATTGTCCGACCACTTTCAGTCTGTTTGTGACAAGGCCGGTGTTGCTGTTCATGTCGCATCCTGATTTTTGAAGTATTGTGAAGTGTTCTAAAGTTTTCAATAAATATTCGTTTACGAACGAAATTTGTTCGTTATAGATGAGGTCTACGCGGCCCTTATGGCCGATGGAGTATCGAAATGGACACTAGCTATGATCTCTTGATCATCGGCGGCGGGATTAACGGCACGGCGATTGCCCGCGATGCGGCAGGACGAGGATTGTCGGTTTGTTTGTGCGAAAAAGATGATTTGGCTAATCATACATCCTCTGCCAGTACGAAACTTGTTCATGGGGGGTTGCGCTATTTAGAGCATTATGAGTTTCGCCTTGTTCGTGAATCTTTAAAAGAGCGCGAAGTGCTTTTACGGGCTGCTCCTCATATTATTTGGCCCATGCGGTTCGTTTTGCCTTATGATAAAGGTCTAAGACCACAATGGATGCTTCGGGCGGGTTTGTTTCTTTATGATAGTTTAGGCGGGCGCGAAATTTTACCGGGAACCAAAACGATTAAGTTAACCCGTTCGCCGCATAAAGGAGTGCTAGAGAGCCGCTTGACACGCGGCTTTGAATATTCCGATTGCTGGGTAGAGGATGCGCGGCTTGTTGTTTTAAATGCAGTGGATGCTGCGCAAAAAGGGGCCGATATTTTAACACGTACATCCGTAGATGATTTAGATGTTTCAGGTGGACTGTATGTAGCCAAGGTAACGGATGAATTCGGTGAGCATCGGTCAATCAGAGCGAAAGGTGTAGTTAATGCGGCCGGGCCTTGGGTCGAAGATGTTTTATTAAAGATGAAAAGCGGCAAAAACAGTTCTGCGTTACGGTTAGTTAAAGGGAGCCATATTGTAACCCGAAAATTATTTGAAGGTGATCATGCTTACATTTTCCAAAATGCTGATGACCGCGTTATTTTTGCGATCCCCTATGAGCATGATTATACGTTAATCGGTACAACAGATGTGCCATATGAACAAAATATGGGGACGGTGAAGGCTTCGCCTAAAGAGATTTCCTATTTATGCGAGGCAGCAAATGAATATTTTGAGGATGATATTTCGCCCGATGATGTTGTGTGGACCTATTCAGGCGTACGTCCATTATATGATGATAAAAGTACGGATGCCAGTGAGGTCACGCGAGACTATGTTTTAAATTTGGATGAGTTTAGCGCTAAAGCTCCTTTTTTATCGGTTTACGGCGGGAAAATTACAACCTCTCGCAAGCTTGCTGAGCATGTTATGACAAAATTATCGAGCTATTTCGATCAAGCGGGATCTGCTTGGACGCGGGAAGCGCATTTGCCAGGGGGGGATATTGATGCGGCCGATTTTGAAGCGTTCTTTTTGGGTATGACGCAAAAGTTTCCTGATATTCCATCTCCGCAATTGCGTCACCTTTGCCGCGCCTATGGGACGCGATTGGACACACTTATTATAAAGGATGAAACTCGCGGACTGGGGGAGTCTTTTGGTTTATATCTCAGTGAAGCTGAAATACGTTACCTGCACGCTTATGAATGGGCGAAAACAGCCGAAGATATATTATGGCGAAGAACGAAATTGGGATTGCATATGACACCAGCAGATCGGGAACGATTTGAGACGTGGTTTGAACGCGCGTTTTCGAACAAAAGTTAGAATGTCAAAGAGAAAATGACAGCGCTGTCATTAAAAATGCGCTATAATTTACTATTAAGATGATGTATTTTTACAACAATGTTCGAAAAAGAATATATTTAGGGTTGACCTATAGTCGGGCAAACTTAGATTGCACCGTAATAATGATAATGCTGCCTATTCTCAGCGAGGGAGATTGACATGAGAATGACTTATAAAAAACTATTAATATGTTCTGCGGGGGCTGTTTCAATGCTTTCGAGTGTCTCGGCTATGGCGCAAGACAGCTTTGAAGATGAAGTGATTGCAACAGGTATTCGGAGCAGTTTGAAGCAATCATTGGATGTTAAGCGCGCGTCAGATCAGGTTGTTGATGCGATTTCAGCAGAAGATATTGGTAAATTCCCGGACACAAATATCGCAGAATCTTTGCAACGTATTACAGGTGTTGCCATTGACCGGTCTGGCGGTGAAGGTCAGTTTATCACCGTTCGAGGTCTTGGTCCTGAATTTAACGCTGTGACGTTGAATAATAGAACGCTTGCAACGGATAATGATGGCCGTGAATTCTCATTCGACGTTCTGTCATCCGATATCATTCAACGCGCGGAAGTATTTAAAACAGCAACGCCGAATCTTCAGTCAGGCGGTATTGGCGCGAATGTTAATATTGTAACAGCAAGACCTTTTGATCGCCCCGGAACACATTTTTCGGCTTCAGTCGCAGGAACCTATGATACATTGCGCGAAGAGATTTCACCTGAAGGATCTTTAGTTGGGTCTTGGACGAATGAAAATAATACTTTTGGCTTTGCCGGCGGTATTTCTTACTCAGATCGTAAATTGCAGCGTGACCGTGTTTTAACAAATGGATTTTCCGAGCGCTCTGGGGCTCCCTTTATTAATACAGGTGGTGCCGGAACAGGTGCCGGGACAACGGGATTAACAGATGGCGCGAATGTTGAGGCTCTCCCAGCGGGTGCGCGCGTTCAACAGCAAGCCATTGTTAGCCGGGATGTGCAAGACCGTGAGCGGATTACAGTGAACGGTACAGCACAATTCCGTCCCGCTAGTAATGTTGAATTGACTGTTGATGGTCTTTACACCGAATTTGATATTGAATCCTTTGATACGCAGTTCTCTGGCTTCTTTAGCCCGCCTTTCATCGACCCAGTTGTTGATGCTAACGGGACCGTTACATCATTTTCGCGTCCGGGATTGGATTTCTTGGCCGCTAATCCGGGTCTGACAACAGGACCGTCACAAAATGACAATGTTTTGACATCCGCGAATCGTAGAGCGGAGACCTATTTGGTCGGGGCTAACCTTGATTGGGAATTAAGTGATAATGTCACCGCTAATTTCGATGTATCGACATCCAAAGCTACCCGTGATGGAACAAACCCATTTGTTGTTCTAGGAGCCTTGGCGCCCGTATCTCCACTGATTCAATTGCCAAATGATGCGGAAATCACCACTTTGACAAATATTGTTGGCGCGCAAGATACCTCTATACAGCGTCTTCACTTCGTCAATGTGAACCGGACCGTGATTGATGATGAAATTTTCGAAGCCAAAGGTCATATTGATTGGGCGGCTAATAATGCGCTTAATACAGTTATTTCGGTTGGTGCCGCTATATCTGACCGGACCAAGTCACGGGATCTTTTCGATAACTTCTCGCCAACACAAGGCGGTGGAATTTTCTGTGCTTTCTGTGGCTATGCGACGGATTTTGACGATAGTATTCTCACACAAGTTAACTTGGATGGGTTCTTAGGCGGTGTTGATGGTGCCGACCGGATTCCGTTGAATTTCCTAACAGCAACATTTGAGGATGCTTTTGCACAGCTTAACTCTGATGCCGCTATTTCTGATCCGAACCGGTCAGGACGTGGCGCTATTAGTGATGCTGAATTGCGCCAACGTCGCGATGCAACAGATTCGTTTTTGGGTTTCTTTGACCCAGAATTTAACGCTTCTGGAAGTTTTGCCGTAGATGAAACTGTCATTTCGACATTTTTTAACGCCGCATGGGAAAGTAATTTTGGTGCTATTCCTTATTCAGCCAATGTCGGCTTTAGAATTGCGCGGACAGAGACAGAATCATCCGGTGTTGATCAGCCTGTGATTCAATTCCGCGAGTCCGATGGCGATACGCAACTTGTTCCGGTTCTGGGGGCTTCAACGCCAGTAACCGTCAGCAATACATATTCAAACTTCCTGCCTTCGGCCAATATCAAGCTGGAAACATCGGAAGATACAATTGTTCGTTTAGCGGCGTCGCGTACCGTAACGCGTCCAACGCTAACGGCTCTTGGTGTTGCCAATAGTTTTGCAGGACGGGCGGACGCGCCGACCAGTACAGGCGGTAATCCAGAGCTTGAAGCCTTTGAGTCGACCAATTTCGATGCTGCTTTTGAATGGTATATTGATGATTTAAGTTTCTTCGGCGTATCGGCTTTCTATAAGGACTTTGGCAATTTCATTGAATCGCAAACGATTAGTATCGCAACGCCAGTTGTATTTCCGGCTGGAAATGCTTCTAACCCCAGTGCTGCTGATGTGACGCGAACTGTACAGCGGTTGGATACACGGAGCCGGAACGGCGAAACAGGCAGTATTCTCGGCCTTGAAGTGGCTGCACAAAAAGCTCTGGATAATGGTTTCGGTATTGCTGCCAACTATACTTATGTTGATAGTAGTATTGATCGGGCGCCGGGTTCTGCAAATGAAGACCTTGATTATAATGGTCTGTCCCCTCATTCCTTTAATGTGAGTGGATTTTATGAAAAAGGCCCTATTCAGGCCCGTCTATCCTATAACTACCGGGATGAGTTCCTTTTTGCGGCTTTCTCTGACCAAGGTGAGCCTCGTCAGCGTGAGTCCTTTGGACAGCTTGATTTCTCGGCGGCTTATAATGTGAATGACAGATTCCAAGTATTCGCAGAAGGTATTAACATATTGGATGAAGATACGCGGGACTTTTCACGGTTCCAAAACCGTTTCTTAACATATGAAGATACAGGTAGCCGGTTTAAGCTCGGTGTACGGGGTTCATTCTAGCTAAAACACGGACCCTTTGTTTCGGGCGGCTTTTGGCCGCCCTTTTTTATGGGTTATAACGACATAACCTTTCCATTTTTTCCTTACTATCGGTATGACGGATTATGACCGCTATGATCACAGTCTCTCAGGATAAAACCTTTGCATTAACCAATGTGCATTTTTCCTATATTTTTCGTGTATCGCCTGAAGGGATTTTAGAGCATCTGCATTACGGGGGTCCTTTAATAAATCCTCTAGATGTTGAAATTCATCATTTGCGAACGAAGCGCGAAGTGGCTAGCACTTTTCAGGGAGGACAATATTTTAGTCTTTCCGATACACCGCAAGAGTTTCCGAGCTTCGGGACGTCGGATTACCGGTTTCCAGCACTCCATGGCCGAAACTCGGATGGGAATACGGTTTTTTCACTCCATTATAAAAAATACCGTATTGTTAAAGAGAAGCCGCGGTTAAAAAAATTACCGACGGCCCGGGGCGGTGGCAGCGAGACTCTTATCATCACGCTCGAAGATCCGCTTCATGGTCTTATTGTTGAGCTTTATTACACTATTTATGCTGATTATGGGGTTTTAGTCCGGTCAGCGAAATTAAAAAACAAGGGCGAAAAAGAACTTCAATTACAACATGCATTCAGCAGTGCTTTGGATTTTCCGCCTGCAGATTATGAGATTCTACATTTGCATGGCACATGGTCACGGGAGTTTAACGAAGAACGTATTGATGTGCCCAAAGGCCGCTTTGTTGTGGACTCAGCGCGTGGTACCTCTAGCGCTGCCCATAATCCTTTTATAGCGATTATGCAAAAGGGAGCGAGCGAGGATCATGGCCGCGTTTATGGGACAACACTCGTCTATAGCGGTAATTTCGCGCTCAGCGTTGAGAAAGGTGAATTTGAAGATGTTCGATTATTGGCTGGTATAAATCCATTTAATTTTCATTGGCGTTTAAAGCCCGGAAAGCAGTTTTGTACGCCTGAGGCTCTCCATGTTTATTCTGAAACTGGCCTGCGTGCAATGAGCCATCACTGGCATAGTTTTATCCGGGATAAAATTTCACCGGAAAAATTCAGGCATGTCCCGCGTCCGACCTACCTCAATACATGGGAAGCTGCCTATTTTGATGTTGATGAGGAAAAGGTTTTAGGGCTGGCCGATAAAGCTAAGGATATTGGCGTCGATATGCTTGTTTTAGATGATGGCTGGTTTGAAGGACGTAAAGATGACACTTCATCACTGGGGGATTGGGTAGCCGATAAGGAACGCTTTCCATCTGGGATTCCGGCACTCGCCGCCAAGGTTAAAGCCAAGGGACTGAAATTTGGCATTTGGTTCGAACCGGAAATGGTTAACCCGCGAAGCCAATTATTTGAAAAACACCCTGACTGGATATTACATGTTCCCGGGCGAACACCGTCTTTGGGGCGTAATCAACTGACCCTTGATTTATCGCGGTCTGAAGTGGTTGATTATCTATTTGAGCAGATTGATGATATTTTGTCTTGCGGTGATATCGATTATGTCAAATGGGACATGAACCGTAATATGACTGAAGTGGGGTCAGCTGGGCAGTCCAAGAACCGCCAGCGCGAAGTTTCTCATCGGTATATTCTGGGGCTTTATGATTTGTTGCGTCGTTTAACGACAAAATATCCTGATATTCTTTTTGAAAATTGTGCCTCTGGCGGAAACCGCTTTGATTTGGGTATGCTCAGCTATATGGCGCAAAACTGGACAAGCGATATGTGCGATCCAATCGGGCGTCTCGATATTATCAACGGCTGTTCTTATCTCTTTCCGCTTGACGTGACGGCGGCCTATATTGGCCCATCGCCTAATCATCAAAATGGCCGTATTAGCTCTATAGAAACCCGGTTTAATGCTGGTGCCTTTTGTGCTGCCCGCGGTATTTCGCTCAGTGAAGCCGATATTGACCTTTATAAACAAGAGTTGCGGGCCTTGATGAAATTCGCCAAAGACAGCGCGCCGGATATGGTGGGCGGGCGTTTCGACCGATTGATTAAAACCGATAATGAAGTGTGCTGGCAATATACCAGCCGTGATGAAAACACTGTCTATCTGGCGTATTTTCATATCTTAGCCGCGCCAAATCTGCCATTTCGCCGCGCGCGGTTTGTTGGGCTAAATCCTAATATTGATTATCTTTTGGTCGAGGATGGTTCGCGCTATAAAGGCGATGCGCTTATGCTCAACGGTATGCCGCTGCCTTATGTGACAACAGGGCATGTGAGCGATAAGGTGCGGTATATGACGAAAGGTGATTTTTCGTCATATCTCTTTACCTTTAAAAAAGCAGAGCGATAATGCCGGCGCTCGGTGTATGTTATTACCCCGAGCATTGGCCCGAATCCGGTTGGATGGATGATGCTCGCCGCATGCGCGAGATGGGCCTGACCTGGGTTCGTATTGGTGAATTTGCCTGGAGCCGAATAGAACCCCGCCCCGGGCAAATGAAATGGGGCTGGCTAGACCGCGCTATTGATATATTAGCTGGCGCCGGACTTAACATTATTATGTCGACGCCAACAGCCACGCCGCCGCGTTGGATGATCGATAAATATCCTGATATGTTGGCCGTCGATGCCGCGGGACAGCCGCGCCGATTCGGGTCGCGTCGTCACTATTGTTTCTCCCACCAAGGGTACCGCAAAGACTGTGTCCGGATCGCGCAGTCTTTAGGACAACGCTACGGCGCTAACCCTGCCGTGAAGGCTTGGCAAATCGATAATGAATATGGCTGCCATGATACGGTTGTATCTTACAGCGTTGCGGCGCGCAAAGCCTTTCAAACATGGCTACTGGAAAAATATAGTACCATCGCTACGTTGAACGCGGCATGGGGTAATATATTCTGGTCAATGGAATATGACCGTTTTGAGCAGATTGATCTACCCCATTTAACCGTTACAGAGGCAAATCCGGCGCACCTTATGGATTTTCGCCGATTTTCATCCGAGCAAGTGGTGCGCTTTAACCGTCTGCAAGCGGATATATTGCGCGACTATACTGATGCGCCATTAATCCATAATTATATGGGCCGTATTTTGGATTTTGATCATTTTGCGGTAGGCTCGGATTTGGACATTGCGAGCTGGGATAGTTATCCGCTGGGTTTTTTGGAAGACCGCTCTGATAGGAATGAAAATTTTAAGCGCGATTATTATCGCCAAGGGGATCCTGACTTTCAGGCGTTTCATCACGATCTTTACCGGGCTGTTGGCCAAATGCGGTCAAAAGAGGGACGCTGGTGGGTTATGGAACAACAACCCGGGCCGGTAAATTGGGCCCCTTATAATCCGTCACCCTTGCCGGGAATGGTTGCGGTATGGTCATGGGAGGCCATGGCGCATGGCGCCGATGTTGTTAGTTTTTTCCGGTGGCGACAAGTGCCCTTTGGGCAAGAACAGATGCATGCCGGGTTATTACGTCCTGACGGAGATACAGCTGGCGGGGGTGAGGCGGCGACGGCTATAGCAAAAGTTTTAAGTCAATTACCCGATTTAACAACCAACCCCGCACCCGTGGGCATTGTTTTTGATTATCCATCGGCTTGGGCATGGCAGATACAGCCACAAGGGCAAAGTTTTAATTATTTTAGGCTTGTTTTCGATATATATTGTGGTCTGCGCCGCCTTGGATTGTCCGTTGATATTCTGCCGTCATCATCCGAGAGTTTTGATGAGCGGGCGCTTGTCTTCATTCCGGGCCTTATGGCATGGCCTGATAATTTGCGACGCGCCATTGAAACCTTTCAAGGCGAAATTGTTATTGGGCCACGTAGCGGGTCAAAAACCCATGATTTTCAAATCCCCGCTGCCTTGCCGCCCGATATATCAGGGCTTGATTGCCAGATCATCGCCGTAGAATCTTTAAGGCCGGATAGCTCTATTGATCTCGTTAAGGGCGGGACGTTTAAAATTTGGAATGAACATGTAGAGACAAATGCTCCTATTTTAGAAATGCGAGCAGATGGTTTACCGGCTTTACTCGGTGAAGGCGGTCTTCATTATTTAACCGGATGGCCAGATGAGTGTGCCATGGACAGGATTTTGTCGGGCTTGGCCGATAAGATTGATCTCGCGACAGAGCCGATGACAGGTGGTTTGCGGTGCCGAGATTGGGGTGATTGCCGATTATATATGAATTACGGTAATAAACCGGCAGCTATACCGGGTTTGAAGGAAACGTTACTTGGCCCCGCGGGGGTTTTGCTTATAAATAAAGGGAATAAAAATATTCTGCATATGACGGAATAGGGGAGAATAAATATGGAATTACAATTTAGTCAATTTATTGTTTTTATTGGCCTTTCGGCTTTAATTGCCTTGGTAACATATTGGTATTGTCGCGGTGCGCGTCAGAGCGAAGATGGCGAGCAGGAATATTTCCTCGCGGGTGGTTCGCTTAAATGGTATTTCGTTGCCGGGTCGATTACTTTGACCAATCTTTCAACCGATCAATTGGTAGGAATGAATGGGAATCAAATGGCCTTGTTGGCATGGTGGGAACTTGCCGCTGTTGTTGGTTTGATGATCTTATGTTTCCTTTTTATTCCTGTTTATTATAAATATAAATGTACAACAACGACGGAGCTTTTGGAAAGACGCTATAAAAATCCGCATATCCGCGCTTTGATTTCTGCCCTGTTTTTACTTGGAAATATTTTTATCTTCTTGCCGGCTATCCTCTATGGCGGGTCGCTTTTCATGCAAAGCATGTTCGGTCTTGATATTAATCTTTATGTTCTTGCAGCTTTGTTTGCGATTGTTGGCTCTGCCTATGCGATCTTTGGCGGACTTCGGGCCGTAGCTATATCGGATACATTTTCTGGCGTTTTGTTATTAGGGCTTGCGCTGCTGGTTACATTTATTGCGCTGAAAGAAATCAATTTTGATTTCACAGGTATCCCCAAAGAGCGCTTAACCCTTATCGGGGGACCGGACTCAGACATACCATGGCAAACATTATTTACAGGTATGTTGTTTATCCAGATATTTTATTGGTCGACGAACCAAACTATTACCCAACGAGCTATGGCATCGCCGACGGTCAAAGAGGCGCAAAAGGGTATTTTGGCTGCGGCTGCGATCCGTCTTATGATTGTACCGCCAATTATTGTGTTACCGGGTATTGTGGCTTTCAAGCTTTACGGTGATATTGGTGATGGAACCTATGGCCGAATTGTTGGTGATTTACTGCCGCCGGTTCTTTCGGGGGCTTTCGCAGCGGCTATTGCTGCGGCTGTTTTGACAACATTTAATTCGATTCTCAATGCGTCTGCGGCTCTATGGGTCTGTGATATTCATGAGACATATTTAAATAAGAAACCCAATGTTAAACGGCTTTCGTTTTGGGTATCGATTGTCATGGTGATGCTCGCCTTTTGTATGATTCCGATTTTTAACAACCCAGAATCAAGTCTAATTAATACGGTGCAAAAGCTTTATGGTTTGCTATCTATGCCTATTTTAGCAGCCTTTATGGTTGGATTATTGTTTAAGAATGTCGATGCCCGCGCCGTTATTTTTTCTGTTGTAGCAGGTGTATTGCTTTATTACTGGATGTTGAACCCATTGGCAGAGAACCCCTCATTGGCAACACAAGGTGTTGAATTACACTATATTCACCTCATGGCGATCAATTTGATCTTCATGATAGCCCTATCCTTGTTCATCAATCGGTTTGTCTTAAAGCAAAAGGCCGTTTGGGACGCACAGGCTGTCTTTGGTAAAGGAGCGGTTGCCGAACTATAGTGTGTGGGATTAATCCCACACCAGCTCTTTACAAATAAGAATTTTGGCTTATATCCCAACCAAACAGAAGGTGTGGGATATTTCCCATGATTGTAAATGTCTTTAATTTCCGATTTTGTATCGCGCGCAGAAGCTTTTGCGCAAGCTAGCGGTCAGTCTCTTTCGACACTATCACGAAAGCTACTGAATGATGGTAAGGGGCTTGCTCGATTGCAAGATGGCGGGCAATGCACTCTGAAAACATTGGAAGAGGCACGCGTTAAGCTGTCCGCGATGGAAAAAGCCCATAGCAGCGCCTCTTCGCTGGATATGACCCATCTTGATCGATTAGAAGCGGAAAGTATTCATATTATTCGCGAAGTTGCGGCTATGTGCGAAAATCCGGTCATGCTATATTCCGTGGGTAAAGATAGCTCGGTTATGTTGCATTTGGCTGAAAAAGCTTTTTATCCATCGCGTCCTCCCTTTCCCCTGATGCATGTGGATACAATGTGGAAGTTTAAAGAGATGATCGACTTTCGGGATCGCCGTGCCAAAGAAGTCGGAATGGATTTAATTGTCCATATTAACCCGGATGGTAAACGGGATGGGGTTGGACCTTTTACTCACGGCTCTGCTGTCCATACCGATATTATGAAAACACAGGGCTTAAAACAGGCTCTGGATAAATATAAATTTGACGCTGCTTTTGGAGGTGCGCGCCGAGATGAGGAAAAATCACGCGCTAAGGAACGTATCTTTTCTTTCCGTAATGAGAACCACCGCTGGGATGCAAAAAATCAACGTCCTGAGCTATGGAATATTTATAATACGCGAGTTCATAAAGGCGAGAGCATGCGCGTTTTTCCACTATCCAATTGGACCGAGCTTGATATCTGGCAGTATATTTATAAAGAAAACATTCAAATTCCTGATCTATATTTATCGAAAAAACGCCCTGTTGTAGAAAAAGACGGTGTTCTGATCTTGGTTGATGATGACCGGATGCCGATTGGACCGGATGAAAAAATTGAAGAAAAAATGGTCCGTTTCAGAACACTTGGCTGTTACCCTTTAACAGGAGCTGTTGAATCAGAAGCCGATACGTTACCTGAGGTTATTCAGGAAATGCTCCTAACAACAACCTCTGAACGCCAGGGGCGGGTGATTGACAGTGATGCCGGAGCCTCGATGGAACAGAAAAAAGAAGAGGGGTATTTCTAATGGCCCATCATGACGAGCTTATTGCTACGGATATTCTTGGATATCTCGAGGCCCAAGAAAATAAATCTTTCCTCCGTTTTATCACCTGCGGGTCTGTTGATGATGGGAAATCAACCCTGATTGGCCGTCTTTTATATGATTCAAAACTCATTTATGAAGACCAACTCGCCAGTATTGAAAAAGATAGTAAAAAATCAGGAACTCAGGGCGATTCTATTGATCTTGCCTTACTTGTTGACGGTCTTGCAGCTGAGCGGGAACAAGGCATTACAATCGATGTTGCTTATCGGTTCTTTAGTACAGATAAACGTAAATTCATTGTTGCCGATACACCGGGGCATGAGCAATATACGCGCAATATGGCGACGGGGGCGTCTACGGCTGATGTGGCTGTTTTGCTGATTGATGCCCGTTATGGCGTTCAGGTACAAACGCGACGCCATGCCTATATTACATCATTATTGGGTATTAAACATGTTGTCTGCGCGATCAATAAAATGGATCTGCTGGAATATTCGCAAAAAACATTCAACGATATTGAGGAAGATTTCCGTAATTTTTCTCAAGACCTCGGCTTTACGGAAATTACCTGTATTCCCATGTCGGCTTTGGATGGAGATAATGTCACCACACGATCAGAAAAGACACCGTGGTATAAAGGCCCAGCCTTACTTGAATTTTTAGAAACCGTAGACGTAGAGAAAGGCTCGCTAGATGCGCCGTTTCGATTGCCCGTGCAGTGGGTGAACCGTCCGAACCTTGATTTTCGCGGATTTTCTGGAACCATTGCATCCGGGACCATACGGGTTGGTGATAAAATTACCGTTGCGCCCTCTGGTAAAACCTCAGCGGTCAAAGAGATTGTTACCTATGACGATAATAAAGAAGCAGCCCGTGAAGATATGGCTGTTACGCTGACGCTAACTGATGAGATTGATATATCGCGCGGAGATATTATTTGCCAAGCGGGAGCTCCGGCCCAAGACGCAGATCAATTTCAAGCCCATATACTTTGGATGAGCGATACCGAAATGTTTCCGGGACGGCAATATTTGCTAAAAACGACGAACCGGACGGTTCCCGCCAGTGTTACCAATTTAAAACACAAAGTTGATGTCAATGATTTTAGCCAAGAAGCCGGTAAGACATTAGCCCTGAATGAGGTCGGTGTGTGTACGCTATCTTTGGGCGCGACGATTGCCTTTGACCCTTATGTTGATAATCGTAATACGGGGTCTTTTGTGCTTATTGATCGGCAAAGCAATGCGACCGTTGGTGTGGGTATGCTCGATTTCTCGTTGCGCCGCGCCGGTAATGTTGTCTGGCAGGATCTTGATGTCAATAAAACAGCGCGTGCCAATATTAAATATCAACGCCCTGCTATGCTGTTGTTAACAGGTCTGTCGGGGTCTGGTAAATCGACGATTGCCAATATGGTTGAAAAACGTTTGCTCGATTATGGCCGTCATACTTATCTTTTGGACGGAGATAATATGCGTCATGGGCTGTCTAATGACCTTGGATTTACAAAAGCTGATAGAATTGAGAATATGCGCCGCGTCGGCGAAGCGGCCAAATTAATGGTTGATGCTGGATTGATCACATTATCAGCGGTTATATCACCGTTTAGAAGTGAACGTGATGCGTTACGCAGTACGATGGCTGAAGGTGAGTTTATCGAAATCTATGTCAGCACACCGCTTGATGTGTGCGAAGCGCGTGATGTGAAAGGGCTTTATGCCAAGGCGCGCCGCGGCGAAATTGAGAATTTCACGGGCATTAGCAGTGAATATCAAGCGCCAGAAAACCCTGAAATTACGGTTAATACGGCGGATACGCCTGCTGATGTTGCCGCTGAAACCATTGTTCAATATTTGATGGATCATGGATATTTGAATGGCCAGATTGACATATGATCACAAGTTATGACGTTTTTAACGGGGATGCGGATGGAATAGTTTCGCTCATACAGTTGCGCTTAACGGAGCCGCGCCCCGATGCGGTTCTGGTCACTGGACGGAAACGCGATATAAAACTTCTGGCACAAATAAAGCCTCAATCAGGGGATGATCTTACGGTGCTTGATATATCTATGCGGTCAAATGGAGATGATTTGCGCCGGATTTTGAATTGCGGGGCGCATGTCTTTTATGTCGACCATCATAATCCGGGCGAGATACCCGAACATCTTAACCTTAAGGCGGTGATCGATACATCCTCGGAGAATTGCACAGCCATGTTAGTGGATAGTTGTTTGGAGGGCGCTTATCGGGCTTGGGCTGTAACGGCAGCCTTTGGGGATAATTTTCCGGCGCTCGCCAAACGTAAGGCGGCAGGCTTAAATTTACCGCTCGATAAGCTCCAGCGCCTCGGTATTTTGATTAATTACAATGGGTATGGCGCGGAAATAAACGATTTGTTCTTTCACCCGGCCGACCTTTACCGGGCTTTGTTACCATATGCGGATCCGCAAGACTTCCTAGCGGATAAAACGGATGTGTTTCACACACTTGAAGACGGATATACGTCCGATATGGACAAGGCAAAGCAGGCGAAAATTTTAGATGAGAGTGTCGTCGGACAGATTCTGGTTTTACCAAATACAGCTAGTTCACGCCGCGTTTCCGGTGTTTACGGGAATGCGCAAGCCCAAGCCTATCCCGCGCGCGCGCATGCGATTTTGACCGAAGATCAAACCGGTCAAAATTATCTTGTTAGTATCAGGGCTCCGCTCTCGCGCCGGACAGGCGCAGATAGGCTTGCCTTGCAATTTGAAACGGGCGGTGGGCGCTCTGCTGCGGCGGGCATTAATGTGCTGCCGGCTGGTGATTTACCCCGATTTATTGACGCATTTCGTGCAGCGTTTTCTTAAACTTTAGCCGCCAAGTGCATCATCGAGCATAGCTTGAAGACGGTTAACATCCGCGCCAGCCATATAATCATCATTGATCAAAAAATAGGGCGTACCGGTTAAAGACGGAATACGCTGGGCTAGGA
The DNA here is from genome assembly GCA_964654665.1 of uncultured Caulobacterales bacterium. Classification (GTDB taxonomy): domain Bacteria; phylum Pseudomonadota; class Alphaproteobacteria; order Caulobacterales; family Maricaulaceae; genus CALCKU01. The sequence continues at coordinate 19,486 of CAZZKV010000022.1, forward strand.
TAAGGGTATCGTCTAATTGGACCTCCAATTTTTCATCAGCCATGTCTTTGCGGAACTTTTCCATGTCCAAGCCAACATCGGCGGCAATTTTTTCGACCCGTTCATGTGTCAGGCTACGTTCAGACATAAGGGCGAAATGCATTTCGGTATATTTTCCTTGTTCGGATGCTGCAAGGGCCGCTTTGGCGGCATTGCGCGATGTTTTGCTGCGGCCGTCTAATATCGGTAGTTCTTTGAAAATAATGCGGACATCCTTTGGGTGTTTTTCCATAATTTCTTTCACCCATTCCGTCGATTGTTTGCAATATCCACAATTATAATCAAAAAATTCAACAATGGTAACTTTCGCATTTTTAGGACCAAAACTGGCATCGCGGGGGTCCTTATAAAGTGAATCCGCTACGGCTGTGATAGATGCGCGATCTTCTTTCTTCTCAAGTTCGATAAGAGCCTCGCGGATGATTTCTGGATTTTCCAGCAGGTAGGCCCGGACAATTTCTTCAACCTCGGTTTTGTCTAATTGGGATGTTGGCCCGGCTTGAGCACATCCCGCAATAGCCACGAATGATAGGCTAAGGGCTGTTGTCGTTAGAAACTTCATCATCATCTCCATAATTGCGAACAGCCTTAGCTATTAGTCCTTAACATTGGCTTAGTCGTTGGAAGCTTATTTTATTAATATTTTCGCCTAGGGTTTACGGCGGTATCGTTTGCCTTTGCGTTTGGCAAGCTGCGCATCCGCAATAACGATAATATCGGATGCCCGCCGCCATTGTGGAAGGCTCCGCGGGAGGTCTTCTTGCGCGCGAGCAGCAAAAGAGCGCGATCGTTGCAAATCACCAGTGTGATAAGCTTGTTCAGCAATAGCATATTTCGCCAGTGCATCTTTTCTTTGTTTGCCATAAGCCTGTGATAGATAATACCAAGCGGCCCCATTGGTTTTCTCTTTTTGTAATGCAGATTTTAATAATAAGACAGCCTCTTGAACGGATGTGGGTTCACCCTTTTCAATGAGAGCTTGAGCATGGGCAATTTCAAGCAGCGGTGCATCGGGTTTCAGCCGGCGGGCCTCGGCAATCGGAGCCAAAGATTGTTGGCCTCGTCCGCTTTCATATAAAATTTGGGCCTTTAGCTCATGATAATAAGGATTACGAGGATGTTTGCTAATCAGAGCATCAATCTCGCGCGTTGCATTTTTAAGATCGGCACCCTTGAAATAGGCGACAGAGCGCGCCAGACGTGCGGGGTCAGATATGTCACTTTCTGGATAGAGTGAAAATACAATTTGTGCGCCATCAAGAAATCCCCGTAATTTTGCTTTCATCATAGCTAGATCATAAATTTCCTTATCCGTATCGGTCTTGTTGACATAAGGACTTTCCCCGACAACTTCTCTGAGACTGTCGATACGATCACTTGAGAGTGGATGAGACCTAAAATAGGGATAACGGCGGGCTTGAGAGAGAACTTCCTGATAACGAAATTTTTCAAAAAACTCTATAAGTCCCATACCTGACTGGCCTGTGCGCTCCATATATTGTGCAGCATATTGGTCAGCAACAGATTCGCCTGTCCGTGTATGGGCCAAGACTTCCAAAGCACCAAATTGTTGCGATCCACCAAGGATAAGCGCTCCTGCTTCGGCCTCGCCTGCTAAAATCGCTGCAAGGCCAATGCCGGCTGCGATCAGAATAGACCCATAGGCGCTGCGGTTTTGATAGTCAGAGCGGGCAATACGGCCATCAGCGATATGCCCCGCCTCATGAGCAATAACGCCTTTGAGTTGATTAGGCGTATCCGAGGCTAGAATAAGACCTGTATGCAGGAAGATGTTTTGCCCGCGTGTGACGAATGCATTCAAGCTGGGGTCATTTACAATATAGATATCAACAGCTTCAGGGGATAGGCCTGCCGCGCGTAAAAGCGGGGTGGTGTATCCTTCTAAAATTTCTTCAATTTCTGTATCGCGCAATAAAGACTGGGCTGTGGCATTTGAAATACCACAGAGCGTCACTACGGTTGTGATCATTACCGCTGTTAATATACGTAAAATTACTGTCATTCAGCGAAGTCCTTTAGCTTGATAGCTTATCAAGATATCCCATTCCGCAAAGACACCGTCAAGTTACCGGCCTGTCACAATGCGGTGAAATAGCAGTGACTTTCAGGACTAACAGGCTTTAGAGGTCGTTAATCCTTTAAAAGGCGATTAAGCCAACCACGCTTCTTTTTCGGTTTATTATCATCGCTTGCCGCCGGTGGAGTGTCGGTTTTTTGTGCAATGGGGACAGTTTCCATGGCAATCGGTTTTTTAAGATCCACTGCTTTTTTCGGGGCAGGCTTACGGGCCGGTGCTTTCTTCGCAGATGCTTTTTTAGTGGGTGCTTTTTTAGCCGCTGCCGTTTGGGTGGCTGCTGTATCACCGTCTTGTTTTTGAGCGGTGGTTTTCTTAGCTGCCGGTTTTTTAGGCGCTGCTTTTCGGGCAGGGGTTTTTCTGACGGGTGCAGCTTTTCTGGCTGGTGCAGCTTTTCTGGCTGTCGCTTTTTTAGCAGCAGGTTTTGAAGCCTCAGTTTTGGCGGCCTTTTTAGTGGTCGTTGTTTTCTTCGGCGAAGCCTTTTTAGCGGGAGCTTTACGCGTACGCTTTGCAGTTTCCGCTGTGCCGTCTTTTGCGACAGAGTCTTGAGGCTTTGGACGGGATGGAGCTTTGCGACGCGCGGACGCAGTCGATGTTACTTTTTCAACTGTTTCCGTCACAACAGGTGTCGTTTTAGCGGCCGCTTTTTTAGCCGGTGCCTTACGGCGTGTTTTTGGTTTATCTGCGGGCGCTTTCTTCGGCGGGGCTTTTCTACGGGCCGTACTACGGGGTTTTTCATCCTGCGTTTGTGTGTCGACCGCAGGTTCTGCGGTATCAATAACCGCTGTCTTTTTAGCGGGTGCTTTGCGGCGGGCTGTGCTGCGAGACTTACTTTTTTGGGAGGCTTTAGTATCAGTTTCAAGCACTTCCATTGCCGGTTCGGGTGTAGCCGCTTTTTTGGACGGGGCTTTACGTCGGCCGCGCCGCGATTTCGTCTCGGTTTTACCGTTATCTTCGGTTGGTTTTATATCTGCTACATCCGTATCCGTTGTATCAGCTATATCAGCATTGCGGTCCTCACGTTGCGATCGTCCTTTACCGCCCCGACGGCCCCGGCGGCGGCGCTTGTTGGGTTTTTCGTCCGATGAGATATCTTCATCATGTTCTTCGGTTTCGCTAACCGCTTTCTCATCTTTCCGAGATTTCTTACTTTTTGTTTTTTCTGCGGCCTTGCGAGAGCGTTGGCTTTCCCTGCGTAATTCTTCTTCAATGGCTTTGAGCGGGTCCGGTCCTGCATCATCACGATTTTCGACATGTTCCAGTATAAAGCTTGGTCGGATCAGAGTGTCATCACCAACAACTTCGGTGAAGACATCAAAACTATCATCAACATGTTGCAACAAATCGCGTTTTTCATTGAAGATATAAACCGCAACATCTGGAGATACTTTTAAACGAATACGGCGAACCTGTCCGCGGGCTCCAATGTCCTCAACCGCGCGTATAGCGGCAAGGGCACTGCTTTCTATCGTGCGTTTACGTCCAACGCCATCACAGTGCTCGCAAGAGGCTGTTGATCCTTCCAATAGGCTGCGGCGGCGGCGTTGACGAGAAATTTCCATCAATCCAAATTGTGAAATACGGCTCATTTGCACACGTGCGCGGTCGCGTGCCAGAGCGTCTTTCATTTTCTTTTCAACAGAACGGTTGTTTTTATTTTCATCCATATCAATGAAGTCGATAACAACAAGGCCCGCGAGATCGCGCAGACGCATTTGCCGGGCGATTTCTTCTGCGGCTTCTTGGTTGGTTTTTAGGGCCGTGCGTTCCACATTCCGCTCTTTTGTCGAGCGGCCAGAGTTAACGTCAATCGAGACAAGGGCTTCAGTTGGGTGAATAACCAAATATCCGCCAGATTTTAGCTGCACAACAGAGCTTAGGCTACTTTCAATTTGTTTTTCGACTTGGAACCGGAGAAATAACGGTATGCCATCCTTATATTGTTTTACGTTTTTTGCATGGCTCGGCATTAACATTTTGATGAAAGCCTTTGCCGTTTTATAGGCTTCGTCACCTTGCACAAGAATTTCTTCTATATCCTTGTTATACATGTCCCGGATCGAGCGTTTTATAAGATTGCCTTCCTCATGAATAAGGGCCGGAGCGATCGATTTTAGGGTTGTTTCGCGTATTTCACTCCAGTGACGAGAGAGATAATCATAATCACGCTTAATCTCGACTTTAGTGCGTTTTGCTCCGGCTGTGCGCACAATAACGCCCATGCCTTGCGGAACCTCAAGTTCGCTCATCACGGCCTTCAACCGTTTACGATCCGACCCATTGGCGATCTTACGCGAAATGCCGCCGCCGCGCGGTGTATTGGGCATTAAAACGCAATACCGGCCTGCGAGGGACAAATATGTCGTCATGGCGGCGCCTTTATTGCCACGTTCTTCTTTTACAGCTTGGATCAGAAGAATTTGACCCCGCTTGATAACTTCTTGAATTTTATACCGGCGGCGCGACATACGTTTACGGCGCGATGAGGCGACTTTAACTTGCTCATCTGCGATTTCCGCATCTTCTTCATCACTGGCATCATCCCTATCTGGGTCAAGATTGTCGTCGCGGTCATCAGTGGCTGTATCGTCGATGGTTTCATCATCATTTTCGGCGCGGTTATCCGCTTCCTCCTGTTCCATCAGAGCCCGCTTATCCTCTTCGGGGATACGGTAGTAATCGGGATGGATTTCACTAAAGGCTAAAAAGCCATGGCGATTTCCGCCATATTCTACAAAAGCAGCTTGCAAAGAGGGTTCAACGCGTGTGACGCGCGCCAGATAGACATTTCCGCGTAATTGGCGCTTGTTACGGCTTTCAAAATCTAATTCTTCAACCCGTGTTCCGTCGACGATCACGACCCGGGTTTCTTCCGGGTGGGATGCGTCCATTAACATTCTTTTTGTCATGTAAATCTCCGTCCAGCCAGAGTCGCGCGCGGTTCATACTGTTTATAAGTCGAGTTGGCTGCGACAGCCGCTGAGTTATTAAGTTATTGTGTTTGAAAGCGAACGGATACGCGTCAGCCTTGGCCGTCATAGTCGCGTGTGTTAAAAATGCCGTTCGCATGTAAACTTCCTGTTACGCATTACTGCGCCTTTCAAAGGCGCAGAACGCGCCTATATGGGAACGAAAAGCTCTAAATGCTTTATTTCGAGTCAGATTTCGTCTGTTCCTAAAGGCGTCATGCCCCATTTTTAGGTATACGGAAAGGCTAAACTTACGGATAATTGATATTCACTGCCATAGAACTGCTAAAATCAATACTCCATTAAACCTATTTCGGTCACTATAGCATTATGATTTTGCGGTTTTTTATATGGGTTTGGTCTCTATGGCTTTTGGGGAGCATGCCGGCTTTTAGTCAAACGCTCACCGGGATTGCTGTTAATCCGCAAGGGTCGCAGACCAGCGCAACAATACAAATGAACGGGGGTGTTGCGCCGCCTAAAATTTTTGCTATTTCGGAAGACCAGCCGCGCATTGTAGTTGATTTTGCACAGGCCAGCCCCAGCCTTGGCGGCAAGACATTACCGAATGGACAACGCCAATTACCGGGCGTGGGACATATTAAGGCCATTCGTTATGCCAGTCGCGGTGAAAGCGGTATACGTGTTGTTTTTGATCTGGTGGATCAGGCCCGTATTCTGGATAAATCAATTAGTAGCGCCGAAGTTTTTCTCAGCATTGCTGGTCCTGATTTGAAAAAACCAGTCCAAACGGCTCCTCAATTACCAGCCGTGCCAAAACCCAAACCTGCGCTGGAGGCGCGCGTAGAGGCTGCGCCTAATGTTCCGGTTCCTCGTCTTAATCCTCGCAGGAGTGCTTTGCCCGCCAAACCTGCTCGCAAGCCTGTTATTGTCATAGATGCAGGGCACGGCGGTTATGATCCGGGGGCCTTGGGCAAAAAGGGGACGAAAGAGAAAGATATCACAATGGCTGCCGCTAAAGAATTAAGCCGTCAATTGACTGCGACGGGCCGTTATACGGTCATGCTAACCCGCGGGAAGGATATTTATATTAAACATGAAGAACGATTGCGTATCGCGCGTTCAGGCGGGGCCGATTTATTCATATCTATACATGCCGATAGTGCCGGTAATGCCAAAGCTCGCGGTGCCAGTGTCTATACACTAGCCGATAGAGCTAAAAACCGGTCTCGCAAAATTATTAACTCCCAAAACTGGATTATGGATGTAGATTTGACGCAGCAATCGGACCCTGTTGGCGATATTTTGGTTGATTTAGCGCAGCGTAATACGCAATCACAATCTGATAAATTTGCGACAATTTTGATAAAAGAACTCGGAACATCGACACATCTTATTGGAAATTCCCACCGCCGTGCTGGATATTTTGTTTTGTTGGCGCCTGATGTTCCAGCCGTATTATTAGAGTTGGGATTTCTCTCAAACCGAAAGGATGAAGTTTTGCTCAAAAACACGGTTCATCGCAAGAAAATGATGACCTCTGTCCAAAAGGCGATTAATCGCTATTTTGATGCGCAAAAGTCGTGACGTAGGCGTGGTTGGGGCGTATATCTTGGATAACTGAATTGAGTCGCATTGCGTTCACAGTCTTGCCGCAATTCACACTTAGGCCGCTGATATATGACTGATATTAGAAAAAGCTCTGAAATGACCCCGATGCAGGGTTCTGATCATACACTGGATGCCGCACGGCGTAGCGGTGTGCGGCGTTTATGGACTATGATCAAATGGGGCGTGGGCGGCGGTGCCGTTCTGGGGCTATTTGCAGCTATTTTTGTTTTTATTTTTGTTGTTCGCGTTACAAAAGATTTACCGAGCTTGGAAACATTAGCGGAATATAAGCCCCCGGTCATGACGCGGGTTCATGCTGGGGATGGCAAGCTGATTTCCGAATTTTCCAAACAAGCCCGTGTTTTCGTACCAGTGGAAACAATTCCTGAAAAACTTCAACAAGCTTTTGTTTCTGCGGAAGACAAACGATTTTATGACCATAATGGGTGGGACCCGATCGGGTTAACCCGCGCAGCCTTAACGGCGCCGATGAAAAAAATAAAAAAACAACGCATTGGGGGCACATCGACAATCACCCAGCAAGTCGCGAAAAATTTCCTAGTTGGTGATGATTACAGCATGACGCGTAAAATTCGCGAAATTGCCATTGCACGCCGCATGGAAAAAGCGCTGACAAAAGATGATATTATCGAGCTTTACCTCAATGAGATATATTTCGGACGCGGAGCTTATGGTGTTGCAGCGGCTTCGCTTAAGCATTTTGGAAAACCGATGGACGAGCTATCACTCGCCCAGATGACCTATTTAGCATCTGTTCCCAAGGGGCCTGCCAATTACCGTCTTGATGACCCCGATGGTTATAAAAAAGCCAAAGCGCGCCAATCTTATATTTTGGGCCGTATGGCTGAGGATGGATATATTACAGCGGCTGATGTCGAAACGGCAAAAACGGCTGAACTGGATTGGACGCAGCGCTTGGAGGGGGCAGAGTTTTTGGCGGCAGAATATTTTGTCGAAGAAGCGCGCAAAGATATTTATAAAAAATATGGCGAGGACGAGCTTTATTCTGGTGGGTTATCAATACGCACGACTTTGGACACTCAGATGCAACTGTCTGCCCGAAAGGCATTGCGCCGCGGCCTTGAAATGTATGACCGCCGCCATGGTTATCGCGGCCCTTTGGGCCATATGGATGATTTTTCCGATTGGAAACAGAAATTGGCCGCTTTTGATGCCCCGAAAGATATAGGCCAATGGCGCGTAGCTTTGGTGAAGTCTGCTAAGGGTGATGAGGCGACTTTAGGATTTGTTCCAGCCGATGAGGATGATGACCGTCCGATGGAAGGACGATTAAGCGCAAAAGATATGGGCTGGGCTTTTGGTGTTGATGATAAAGATGTTAAAGTCCCGATTACGCAAATTTTAACGGCAGGCGACATCATCCTTGTCGAGGTGAAAGCCAAAACAGAAATAGAGTATAATTTGCGCCAAGTCCCTGAAGCGAACGGGGGATTGATTGCTATGGACCCGCATACTGGCCGTGTTTTAGCGCTGGTTGGGGGATATAGTTTTGACCAGAGCCAATTTAACCGTGCAACTCAGGCTTATCGTCAGCCGGGTTCTGCTTTTAAACCCTTTGTGTATGCGGCTGCATTGGATAGGGGCTATACGCCAGCTAGCCAAGTGCTGGATGCGCCTTTTGTGATTGAACGTCAGGATGCACTCTGCGCGGAAGAGGAACTCGATGAAAATGGTAATCCTATCATTGTTGACGAATTGGACGCTTTGCCTTTGCGCGGGACAGCGGTCCAAGAAGCGGGCGCTGTGGAAGACACAGAGGATGCTGAGGAGTGTGAGAAATTTTATAAGCCTAGCAATTATAATGAAGGGGCGTGGTATGGCCTTTCGACTTTACGGTTAGGATTAGAGAAATCGCGTAATGCTATGACGGTTCGCCTCGCCAATGATATTGGGATGCGCCCGATTCAACATTACGGTAAAGCCTTTGGTATATATGATGATGTGAAGCCGGAATTAGCGTGGTCCTTAGGGGCTGGCGAAACGACATTATTACGTCTGGCCTCGGCCTATTCTACGCTTGTGAATGGCGGTAAATCTGTCACCCCGACCTTACTTGACCGTGTTCAAGATGGGAAAGGTAAAACAGTTTTTGTCCATAATGATGACATTTGTGAAGCTTGTGCTGTGGATGAGTGGCAAGGCCAAGCGCCGCCAGAACTGCCTGATATGCGCGAGACAGTTGTTGATCCGGTAACGGCTTATCAAGTCACCTTTATGCTCAAGGGTGTTGTTGATAATGGAACGGGCCGCAGTATCAGTGTTTTGAACCGTCCATTAGGCGGAAAAACGGGGACCACGAATGATTACCGGGATGCCTGGTTTATGGGGTTTTCACCGGATCTTGTGGCGGGAGTTTATGTGGGTTATGACACGCCGCGTCCGTTAAATAATGAAGCTGGCGGCAAGGCTGCCGCTCCGATTTTTCGAGATTTTATGCGCGAGGCTTTAAAGGATAAGCCGGTTGTCCCCTTTCGTATTCCAGAGGGCGTAACCTTGTCCCCGGTTAACCGTGATACGGGTGAGCCCTCGTTTATCGGGGCTCCGAACTTTATTCTCGAAGCCTTTCGTCCCGGCAGCGAACCTCGATTGGGGGATCTGGCATCAACTATTCGCGTTGGCGGGGGCAGTGATACATTTATTGGCGGCGGATTTAATTATGGGGGAGATCAGGATGAAGATATCTCCGATCTGGATTTTAGTGAAGAGGATACCATAGACGCAGACGCTACGGATAATACAGATCAGACAGTGGGAACGGATGAAGCCGCGGGGGCAGATTCTGAAGACGCGGTTAACCCCTCGCTCGATAAGGCCGTTAAAGAGGCTGCCGAAGGGGATGATTTTACGGATGAAAAAGAGGATGCTGGTCAGAGTGAGCTGAAGCTTAAAACACCTGTGGGTGAGGCCGTTATGGCTGATAATAAGGTCGCCATATCTACATCGGACGCGAGCGAAACGGCTGACGTTGAAGGCGCTGTATTACCAAATGTGCAATCGCAATTAGACCTTCCAGCTAAGCCATCAGACGCCGTCGCGTCTAAAGCTGATGATGACGCCGAGGAAGATGACATTGATGACGGCTTGTATTAAAGGGCGTTATGCGGGCTGATATTGAAACGATGAGAGCGTCTATTGAGCAGTCGATTGAACTGCTAAGGAGGCGTCTTTGACTGGGACATTGCTGAAAAACGTCTGGCAGAGTTAACCGCTCTGGCCGAAGCGCCCGGATTTTGGGATGATCCTGTTGCCGCTCAAGGCTTGATGCGTGAACGGAGCCGTCTTGAAGCCTCTTTTGAGGCGATTAAATCCCTGACAACCCACCTTGCCGAGAATGTGGATTTGGCTGAACTGGCCGAAATGGAGGGTGATGAGGCCATTATTAGCGAAACTGTTTCAGCTCTGAAAACATTGCAGAAAAAGGCGGATAAGGCGGAGCTTGAAGCTTTATTAGCGGGCGAAGCGGATGCCAATGATGCCTTTGTTGAAATTCATCCGGGGGCAGGCGGCACGGAGGCGCAGGATTGGGCCTATATGATCTTGCGTATGTATATGCGTTGGGCCAATGCGGCCGGGTTCAAAGTGGACGTTTTAGAAGAACAGAGCGGAGATGAAGCCGGTATAAAATCAGCGACAATTCGGGTGAAGGGCGAAAATGCCTATGGTTGGCTTAAAACAGAGAGCGGGGTCCACCGTCTTGTGCGCATATCGCCCTATGATTCCAGTGCACGCCGTCATACCAGCTTTGCAAGTGTATGGGTGTATCCCCAGATTGACGATACAATTGATATAGAGATTAATGAATCCGATTGCCGGATTGACACCTATCGAGCCTCCGGGGCTGGTGGGCAACATGTGAATAAGACGGACTCTGCTGTCCGTATCACGCATGAACCCTCCGGCGTCGTGGTACAATGCCAAAATGACCGGTCTCAACATAAAAACCGGGCACAAGCCTGGGATATGCTGCGAGCGCGCCTTTATGAGCTAGAGTTACAACGCCGCGAGGAACAGGCGCAGGCGAACGCTGATTCAAAATCTGATATTGGATGGGGACATCAAATACGGTCATATGTCCTACAACCCTATCAAATGGTCAAAGATTTACGCACAGGGCTTGAAACATCCGATACCAGTGGTGTTTTGGATGGCGATTTAAGCCCTTTTATGGCCGCAGCTTTATCGGCCCGTATTGAGGCTGCCGATAGTTAGCTTTTAGAAGCCGAATGCATAGACACGCTTTAAACCGGAATGTGATAGCCCTAAAAGAAACCCGGATTAGGCCGTTTTCTTTGCAGATTTGTTGGGCGTTGGCGGAGCTGATTTGCGGGAACATTTGCCGTCAAAAAAGGCGCCATTGGCAATCGTCAACTGGTCTTGGACAATATCGGCTTGAACATTGGCTGTTTCGGCTAATTCAACCGTTCCGGCATCAATTTTTCCCGTAACTTTACCGCGAATGTGGACGAGTCCGGCATTGACTTTACCATTGACAGCTCCTTGCTCGCCAATGGTGAGTGTATTGGCTTTTACATTGCCATCAAGACGGCCATCAATTTGGACATCGCCATCGGTTTTAATGTCGCCGGTAATCACAAGGTCACGGGCTAGAATAGAGGGGGCTGAATTGGGTGTCATGGTTTTATTGGATGTCGCTTTTTTTGGAGATTCAGCAGGAGCTGAAGGTGTGTTAGAGTTAGTTTTGCTGAACATAATTGCCGGCCTTCAAAAATTTATCGGGGTCAAAACGGCGACCCTGAAACATGATTTCATAGTGTAGGTGAGTTGCTGTACTTCGTCCAGTAGAACCCATACCACCGATTTTTTCTCCTGTGGAGAGAATTTGGCCACGTTTTACATATGTTTTGGCAAGGTGAGCGTAGCGGGTTTTAAAGCCATGACCATGATCGATTTCAACCATACGGCCATATGTTCCATTACGGCCAACATATGTTACGCGACCGGGAGCCGTTGCGACGATAGGGGCTAATTTACGTCCTCCGAAATCAATACCGCGGTGCATAGCCGGGCGTTTTGTAATCGGGTCTGTTCTAAGGCCATAGGAACTTGTCTTATAGGTTTCATCGCGGACAGGGTGACTAAAGGGCACAGATAGTACGGCATTATCCAAGGCTTCAGCTTCGGCTACGCGGGCTTTGATACTGGCGATACGGGATCCAAAATGCTGTCCGTCTTGCGGGGTATTTTGTTCTCCCACCCCAATGAAAGGGCCACCTTTGCCAAATGCGCCTCCGTCCAAGATTTGTTCGACGCTCAAATCCGTTGATTGCAAAATGGACCGGTTGCGTTCAATCCGCTGCAAGGTTGTTGTTTCAGCCGCTTCCAATATGTAATTTTGCTTATGGTCAATATCACGTAAGGCACCCTTAACAGGTAGAGCATCGGCTGCGTTTGCTGATTTTTTGACAAGACTCCGGCGCGGTTGACGCGGGATGGCATCTCGAACGGTAGGAGACATGAGTACTTTTTCTTTTGCGTATCCCGCCCCTGTGATGGGCTGGAAATCAGGTGTTTGTCCTGATGTCTCAAGAATTTTCGAAATTGTTGAATGTTTTTCTTCCATCTTTTTAGCGAAACGGTCAAAATTCTCGCGTTGTTGGCTTAACATCAAATTGGCACTGTCGACTTGTGCACGCGATTCTTCGAGGAGCCGCTCATATTTAGCATCGCTTTTTTGGGCTTCTTTTGTTGGAAAGCTCAGAGGGTTGCGTCCAAGAAATACAGACGTAATTGTTAATGCGCACCATAATGCAGCCAAAGCAATACCGCTGGAAATGCCCAGCTGTAATTTAGTGCCAAACACATAATAGCGTACTTCACCGCCGGACCGGAGGTAAATTTGGCGCTCAGGAAAATATTGGAGAATGCGTTTTTTGCATTCCTCAATGACATCAGTGATCATGAGTTCCCGTCCGGTTTATTGTTCTTCTCGCATTGGACAAAATTCTAACCAAAGTTTCAAGGGGTTTTCTAGGTTTGGTACTAAATTTTATGAAAGGAATGCACAAAAATTAGGTGAATTTGAGAGCAGAATTGTAATATCGCTCAGGAATTTCGGCTTTATCACGCGCTGGAACGTTAAACGGGGGCTTTAACAGGCCTTTGAAATAGGTTTTAACAAGGGCTTTAAAGAATGTTTCCGGCTCTTTTTGTTGTGCAGCGGCTATGAAATGGAACCATTTTGACCCTGTGCGAACATGGCCAATTTCTTCATCATAGATGATCTGTAATATAGCGGCGCTGCGATCATCCCCGGCTTTCTTCAATTTTTCAATCATGGGCGGTGTAACATCCAATCCTCGCGCTTCTAGCACCATGGGAGCTATAGCCAATCGGGCCGGTAAATTGTCTGCGGTTGCTTGGGCCGCTTCCCAAAGACCATTATGGGCCGGAAGCGCACCATAGGTGAGCGACCCCATTGCCATACGCTGGGTGATCATTGTGAAATGCCGAGCTTCATCATCGCAAACCATCACCCAATCCGTAATAAAAGCACCACGCTTTTCATCTGGAATGAGCGGCGACATTCCAAACCGTGCTATCATATCTGCGGCCAGATCAATTGCGTTGAACTCAATATGGGCAACGGCATGCAGCAGGGCTGCACGGCCTTGTTCTGACCCCAATCTGCGGCGCGGAACATCGGCGGGATTAACAAGTTTGGGTGTTGCCGGACGAGCCGGTGATAATGGCAGGCTTGGCTTTTGCGCTGCGGAGCTATCGCAAATGACCGGGTCATGCTCCCAATCAGAGCGTAATCGATGAGCCGCGGCCACTTTCTCGGTTGGGTCTGCGGTTAGCAGGACCGTGCAAGCATTTTTAAGCGCGGAATGCATCTGAGTTTTTACCTTGTTAACCCGCGCGGGCGGTCATTGTTTCTAATACAGTGTCAACATGGCCTTTGACACGAACTTTGCGCCATATGTCAGCTATTGTTCCATCCGGGTCGATCAGAAAAGTTGCGCGTTCGATTCCCATATAGGTTTTACCATACATCTTTTTTTCGACCCAGACACCATAACCATCTGTAACTGTTCCGTCTTCGTCCGCCCCCAATGTTATTGTCAAATCATGTTTTGCGATAAATTTGTCATGTTTCGTTGCTGTGTCGCGTGATATGCCTAAAATATCAGCTCCGGCAGCTGCAAATGCGTCTTTCTTCTCGCTAAAGCCAATAGCCTCAGTGGTGCAGCCCGGTGTATCGTCTTTTGGATAAAAATATAAAACCAGATATCGGCCTTTATAACCATCACGTGTGACAGTTTGGCCATTTTGCGTCATTATTGTAAAGTCAGGGGCCATATCGCCAGTTTTTAAATCTATCATATTGGAATTTCCTCTGGTGTTTCTGTCCGAAGTGTAATTTGCTTGCGCAGAGTCGCAGGTTACACTTTCCTGCACGCCATATATTAGGCCCTATGAACGACGATACTGAAAATCTCAAGCCGGAGTCGGCAAAAAAAGCGGATATCATAGATAGCCCGGCACAGGCTATGGCAGTGTGGGCCCGCTTTCGGGACAGTCATAGCTATGGGTTTGGCAAGCGGGTTCTCTATCGTCTCTCGCGTCTGTCCTGTGAATTGGTTGCGATTGTGCTGGGCGTTGCTTTTTTCTGGTTTGCCGCTCTGAATGTTTTGGTTAGCCGCAGTGCCGTTGATGTGAGTTTTCTCAAACGGAATGCGGAAATTCTTTTTTCAGATATTTTTGATGGGCATGATGCGAACCTTGGTACTATGTATGCCCGCTATAATGCGCGTGATAATGCGATTGAGTTCTCGTTAGCGGATATTGTGGTTAGCGATAAAGCGGGCCGTGAAATCGAACGGGTTTCCCAAATATCGGGCCGTATCGACATTTGGGCGGCGCTGCGCGGAACGCTTGAAATGAAGACCATTGCGCTCACAGGCGGGCAGGTTACATGGCTGAAGGATGAAACGGGACAGGTGACAGCCGGACTGGGAACGCCGCGGACGGTTGGCCGTTTTGGCCCTGTCTGGCGTGAAAAGGGACAGGCCAGAGCCGATCAAGCTGCATGGCCTGACGGTCTACGTAATATTGAGCTTTCTGGCGTTGAATTATTCATAGAGGACCGCAGCACTAATTTCTCCCTTAAAGGACAAAATACCAGACTGACGGCCGCGAAAAATAACGACACTATTGATTTATTGGCCCATGTCGATTTGATGCGTAACCAGCATGTTGCGCCGGTGAAGGCGCATTTGTCCACGAATAATGATCTGACGGATTTTCAATTGCGTGTTGAGGGTCAAGCGGTTGTTCCATCCCAAATGATACCCGATTACGATCACTTAGCCGGGTTACGTAGTATCGATGCCCCGGTGGCTTTTGATATGATAATCGAAGCGACCCAGTCCGGCGGACTTGAAACGGCCAATGTCAGTGTTGATGTGGGGGCTGGAGATTTAGTATTGGGCAAGGACAAGACTGCAATAGGAGGAGCCGATGTTACAGCGCATTATGAAACGTCATCCGGCACATTAGAACTAACAGATTTTAATTTACAATCTGATATTATATCTCTCTCAGGTGATGCGCGTTTATCAAATATAGGGCGTCCGGAAACGGGATTTTTTAAAAACACACTGCCATTTCGACTGGACCTTGTTGATGTCACGGTTGATGCTGGCGCCATATTGCCTGATATTTTGACAGTAGATAATATCAATCTATCTGGAGATATTAATTTAGCGTCGCGGGCTTTACGTTTAGATAATGGCGTTTTTGATTTCACAGATTTCATCGCTGAACTGCGCGGTGATATTGATCTCATTAATGCTGAACGGGGTTTTGAACGCATAGCTTTGCGGCTCGATATTGATCAGCCTGTTTCGCACCGGGATATATTGGGTCTTTGGCCAATGGAATTGATCAGCGGCGCGCGGCGGTGGGTGGATGGCGCAGTATTGCAGTCTTCCTTGGATAAGTTTTCTGCTTATATAGATGTAGAGGGGCCTCAAATTGATTTGACGAAACTGAGCCCAGACACACTCTTCATGGGGTTTGATGTGTTGGATGCGGATGTTGCCTATATTCGAACCATGTCGCCTGTACGCGGTATTTCTGGACGGGTAGATATAAAAGGTAATCGCCTTTTTGCTGCGGCGCAGGGGGGGCAGATTGATGGGCTGTTATTAGATCGGGGTACGGTCGATATGCCGAAAATTTTCCCTCATGGCGGGGATATGACAATTGATGTTTATGGAGCTGGCCCGATTCCGGAAATGTTACGTATCATAGATCAACGGCCTTTCCAATTTGCCAGTAAATATGGGATCGAACCGGAAAGCTTTGGCGGTGCGGGCGAAATTCATCTGACGATTACGCGGCCATTATTAGAATTTTTTGACCAAAGCCGTATCAAATATTCTGTCAGCGGTGATTTCACAGAGGCATCGGGGCCGTTTTCTATTGGCCAGTTTAAAGCGGCAGACGGAGACTTGCATCTGGAAGCGGATAGCTCTGGCATGCGTATTAATGGACCTCTGCGTTTTGGGGATTGGAACCCGGGGCTTATGTGGGAACAGGCTTTTTCACCGCCGGGGTCTCCGTCGCAATTTTCTCTTGGCGGTATGTTAGGTTCAGATGTGCTCGATAGTTTTGGTGTTGGATTTCGCAGTGTTTTTGGCGGTGAAATTGATATGCGTATCGAAGGGCAAGGACGCGGTGTGGAGGTTCTTGACTCGCGTATTATAGCGGATCTGAAACAGGCGGAGTTAACCTTGGGCACACTCTGGCATAAGATAGCAGGACAGCCCGGGAAAATCACCGGCCGGCTTCGGCGCGAAGAGGACGGCGCCTTGGATTTTCGAGATTTTGAAATGACCGCTATGGGGTTGGATATAGCTGGCAACGCAGCTATTGCCGGAGATTTTCGATTGTTAGGCCTTGATCTGATACGGGCAAAAGTGGACGGCGTTATCGATGCCGCTATTCAGGCCAGACCAGATGATACGGGTGAGCGACTTGCGCTTTTTATGACAGGCAAGTTTCTGGATATTTCGCCTTTCATAGGACAAGGGTTGCAAACCCAATCGGCAGGAATTGATGTCCCTCTGTTACTTACGGCCTCGATAGAAGATTTATGGTTAAACCCAGCGTATCGCGTACAGGATTCTGCATTCGTCTTTTCGCATAATGGCACTGCCATGCAGCAGGCCCGTTTTAAAGGGCGCGTGAGCGAAGGTGACTTTTCTGTTGAATTGATAACTGATCCTATTAGCCAAGACCGGACGGTGAGCGTTAAAGTTCCTGATGCGTCCGAAGCGGCTTTCGCTTTTTTAGGACTGGATAATATTGAGGGTGGTGTCTTGGATGTTCAGGCAAATTTACCGAAAGCTGGTAGCGCAGGCGCGATTACGGGGCTGGCTCGTGTTACGAATTTCAATCTTATCGAAGCTCCGATCATGACACAGATGTTATCTTTGGCCTCTCTTGAAGGTCTGGGAAATTTGATGGCCGGAAAGGGCCTGCGCTTCAATGAAATGGAAGTACCGTTTGCATGGGAAACGGGTAAATTAAGCATACATAAAGCCCGAGCATCCGGAGCCGCCTTGGGTATGACGGCTGATGGAGATATTCTATTTGCTAATCAGGAACTGGATATTGATGGTGTCTTGATACCGGCTTATACCGCTAATTCTATTTTGGGATCTATCCCGGTAATTGGCGGATTGATTATAGGGAATAAGGGTGAAGGGGTTTTTGGGCTGAGCTATACGGTGAACGGCGGGTTTAGCCAAACCCAAGTGGCGATTAATCCACTTTCTGCGCTAACGCCAGGGTTTTTACGTGGAATTTTCCGACCACAGCGGGATGAAATTGCAGAAGATGTCCGCGAGGCTTTAGAACTATTACAAGAAAAAAATAACGAGACTTCTCAAAATTAAGGAAATGCGATGCCTTACGAAAAAATAAGCTTTAAAGGGGCTTTTGGTGACACGTTATCGGCTAAATTAGATTGGCCGGATGGTCCGGTTCGGTCTTGGGCTTTGTTTGCTCATGGGTTTTCAATTGGCAAAGACCTCAAACCAATTCGAACAATTTCGAAAGCTCTCAATGATGATGGTTTCGGTATGATGCGGTTTGATTTTACTGGCTTGGGTGAGTCAGGTGGTAATTTTTCTGATACGAATTTTAGCTCGAATTGCGAAGATTTACGTCAAGCGGCAAGCTATTTGCGGTCAACCCATAAAGCGCCTTGCGTGTTGATCGGGCATAGTTTTGGCGGGACGGCGGCTTTGAAGATTGCAGATGAAATACCGGAATGTAAAGCCGTGGCGACCATTGGCTCGCCGTGTGATACAACACATATTGTTCATCAATTTGCGGATCAATTGGAAGAAATAGAAGAGGAAGGCGAAGCCAAGGTTTTATTGGGTGGACGACCGTTTATTATTAAAGAGCAATTTTTGGACGATATTGGCAATCATGATATTGCCAGTGAGATTGGTGATTTAAACAGAGCGCTGATGATTTTCCATTCTCCCCAAGACAGGGTTGTGGGTATCGAAAATGCCGGACATATTTACAGCAAGGCGCGACATCCGAAAAGTTTTGTGAGTTTAGATAAAGCCGATCACTTATTACTTAAAAACCCGGCGGATGCCGAATATGTAGCCCATGTTTTAACAGCGTGGGCCTTGCGTTACATTTAGAGGGATTAACACAGAAAAGACTGTGTTTTATCTAAGGATTTCACTTTGCTTAAGCAGCAAAGATGGTTAACAAATCCTTTATGAGATATTTAATTGCTATTTTTATTATTTTGACCTCGGCCTATCAATGTTTTGCGGCAGATCCTTTTACTGTGGCGGGTGTGCCTGTTGATGCGACGGGGAATACAGCGATTGAAGCCCAGACCAATGCGATTCAGGATGGTCAATTGCGGGCAGCGAATATCTTGATTGACCGGCTCACATTAACGGGAACCGCAGTGCCGGAATTGGAATTGGAAACTGCGGCAAAAATGATACGCGGACTTGAAATAGCTAATGAAAAACGATCAGCTAATCGTTATTTGGGTGATATTACTGTAGCGTTTAACCCGTCGCGTATTCAGCAATATTTACAATCGCAAGACCTGACTATGATTGCGACACAAGCCCGTGAACGTATTGTTTTACCCGTTTTAGGCGGAACCCCTTTATGGACCCCTAATGAATGGATGATGGCTTGGGAAACGGGCGGGTTTTCTCATGCATTAACGCCGGTAAAAGCCCCGGTAGGGGGCAGTGATGCATTAATTACGGCGGCAGAGGTATCCGCTATTGATATGGCGGCGCTTCGTTCAGCGGGGCAGGCTCTTGGGACCGAACAGATATTGGTTGCGGCGGCGGATAATTTTGGCGGAACAATATCTGTCCGCTTGATTGATATAGCGCTTGATACGGGGTTGCGCAGAGATTTGGGGCAGATATCAGGAAATAGTTTTGCGCAAGCAGCAGAAATATCCGTTGACCGGCTTGAAAGCGATTGGAAACAGGCGTCGGTTGCAGTTACTCAATCGGCTGTTAGTATTCCTGTCTCTATTCTTTATAATTCACTGGCTGAATGGCAAAATTTACAAGACGTTATTAATGGGTCATCGCAAATCCAAGCTGCCCGTCTTGATGCCTTGTCCAAAGACGGGGCATTGATGACTTTGACGTATGGTGGGGATATCGAACGGCTACGCCGGGAATTGTCTTTTAAGGGTGTTGAAATAAAAAATGATGCTAAGTTGGGGACAGTTTTAGCGAAAACGGGCCGTCTTTAGCCTTTACCTACTTGTTATTGATGGATTGTTTCATCACATAGTCTTCTATGAACCTTCACGATAAATCGCAAACGGCCTTGGACCTGGTACCGCAGCCAGATATGCGGTTTTCGCGGTTTCAACGGGCGGATTGTAATAAGCAGGCCTTGGACCGCGTTAGAGCTTTTCCGGATTGGGTCTCTCCCATATTGATGATTTATGGCCCTCAAGGGGCCGGAAAGACGCATTTGGGACGGGCTTTTATTGCCGAACATAACGGTGCTTTGTTTAAGGGCGATATTGATGTTCACGGTCAATTGATCTTTGTCGATGACGCTCAAACGGTGGCCGAAGATCAGCTTTTTGCGCTTATGAATTTAGCTTTAAATGGACATACTCCGGGATTATTGCTGGCGGGTTTTGCACCGCCGCCGCAATGGGATGTGGCGATGCCCGATTTACGCTCGCGGCTTAAAAATACGCCCGCAGTGGCTTTGCTTGACCCGGATGACGATTTACTGGAACCGATCATTAGAAAATTATTCGAAGACCGGGGACGGTTTGTATCGCGCGATCTGGTGGTATATCTGATGAAGCATTGTGATCGATCCATTAATGCCATGCGCGGTCTTGTTATGCAGCTTGATGCAGCCGCTTTGTCGCAGAAGAAAGACATGACAAAGTCTTTTGCGGCCGCCTTTCTAAAGACCATTTAGGGAAGGGTTCATAAAGATATTAAAACGGAACCGGGGCGTTGAAATTTAATGCTGTTCCGCCGTTAGGGTGGCGTAAACCTATAACGCTGGCATGAAGCTGTAAGCGGTCAGCGGCCTCATAAACTGGGTCAGGTGCATAAAGCCGATCCCCCAAAATAGGATGCCCGATAGCGTGCATATGCACGCGGAGTTGATGCGAGCGTCCAGTTTTAGGATAAAGCGCGATACGTGTGATATTATTGTCATACCCCAGAACAGCATAACGGGTTAGTGCGGGTTTGCCGGTCTTATGACACACCATTTGGCGAGGCCTATTTGGCCAGTCACAAATGAGCGGTAGATTAATTTCGCCTCTTGTCATTTCAACGGCCCCCGCGATACGGGCAATATAGGTTTTCTCTATATAGCGTTTTTCGAATTGAAGGCCGATATGGCGCTGCGCGGCTTTGTTACGGGCCATAACCATGACACCGGAGGTCGCCATATCAAGGCGGTGAACAACCAAAGCATCCGGGTAATCGGCTGTAACACGGGAAGGCAGACAATCCGATAAGTGACTATCTTTGCCCGGTACGCTTAAGAGGCCAGAGGGTTTGACAACAATAATAATATCATCATCAATATGGCGATATTCGAGAGGCGCTTTGGGCGGGTGGTAGGAAAAGGGTCGAATAGGAATCATATCCGTCATTATTCAAGGCGTTCGGCGACGACCTCTTTATCTTTTAACCGCAATGCGATTTTGCCTTCCCGCATAGCAAGGGCATCATTGCCGAAAATGTCGCGGCGCCATCCTGTGAGCGCTGCGACTTTGGCTTTACTGCCAAATGCGGCTATTTGTTCGATATCACTGGCATTGGCGACAAGGCGCGGGGCAATGTCTTGATATTCGCACCGAAGCCGTAATAAGGTTTTCAGCATATCAATGGTTGGGCCAATATTGGGCGGCATATTCTGGCGCTTAGGCGGGGGCGGGGCATAGGTTTCGGCATTACTTATGGCTATGTCTAATTGTTTGATCAGTTGCGGTGCACTGCGAGATCGTTCGAACCCATTTGGAATACCGCGCAAGCGGGCGAGGGCTTTGAGGTCCTTTGGACGCTGTTGCGCCAGATCATAAAGAGCATCATCTTTAAGTACGCGGCGACGCGGGATGTTGCGGGTCTTGGCTTCGGTTTCGCGCCACGCCGCAGCGGCTTTTAAGGCCGCAAGATAATCGCGTTTAGGGTTGCGAATTTTCAGCCGTTCCCATGCGGTTTCAGAGTCGAAAGTATAAAGCGTGACATCAGACAACGGTTCCATTTCTTCTTCAACCCATGCGAGTCGTCCCTTGTCTTTAAGCTCTGTCACAAGGTCGGGATAAAGGTCGCGCAAATGGGTGACATCCCCCAGAGCATAATGTAGTTGTTTGTTCGATAAAGGACGGCGGGACCAATCCGTGAACCGGGCACCTTTATCCAAATTGAGCCCCAGACGACCTTTTACCAACGCCATATATCCGACAGAATCGCCAAAGCCTAACGCCATAGCCGCTATTTGTGTGTCAAAGAGAGGAGCCGGAACAGCGCCGCACATTTCATAAAATATCTCAAGATCCTGCCGCGCAGAATGCATGACTTTAATCACATTCTGGCTGAGTAGAACTTTAGAGAAGGGTGCCAGATCAAGGCCATTAGCCAGAGGGTCGATAATGGCTTCATCTTCATCTGTCGCCGCTTGGATTAGGCAGAGCTGAGAGTAAAATGTACTCTCGCGCATAAATTCCGTATCAACACAGATAAATGGGCGTTTAATCGCTGCGGCACAAAAGTCATTAAGGGCGTTTTGGGATTTTATAAGATTCATAGCGCGGGCTTATCAGCGGTCGCTCTATTGTGCAAATACCGTTTCAAAATTCAATGTCATTGAAAAATAAACCCAAAGGCAAAGCAATGCTGGCCAGATTACGAAATAATATGTTACAGGCAGGACTGAATTTGAAAAAAAAGATAGTGTGAGTGATCTCATGAGTAAATGGACTCCATCTAGCTGGCGTACTTTTCCGGCGAAACATATACCGGATGATTATCCGGATATAGAAAAACTGACAGCCGTTGAAACCACATTAAAGGGGTATCCGCCGCTTGTTTTTGCCGGTGAAGCGCGACGTCTTAAAGACCGTTTGGCCGATGTGGCTATGGGTAAGGCCTTTCTGTTGCAAGGCGGGGATTGCGCGGAAAGCTTTAAGGAATTTCACCCGAATAATTTACGCGATATGTTCCGCGTTATGATGCAAATGGCTGTTGTTTTGACCTATGGGGCCGGACAACCTGTTGTTAAAGTTGGCCGTATTGCAGGACAATTTGCCAAGCCGCGCAGCTCGCCGGTTGAAGAGCGCGGCGGGGTTACATTGCCGAGCTATCGCGGCGATAATATTAATGCGATGGCTTTTGATGCGAAAAGCCGGACGCCTAACCCGAAACGATTATTGCAAGCCTATGCGCAATCGGCCTCGACTTTGAACCTCTTGCGGGCGTTTTCAACGGGCGGTTATGCCAATCTACGCAATATCCATAATTGGACGCTTGGGTTTGCGGGGCAATCTGAACAAACACAGAAATATACAGCGCTATGCGAGAAAATTTCTGATGCGATGGATTTTATGGAGGCTTGTGGTGTTACGCCCGAAAGTACACCGCAAATGGCCTCGACGGATTATTATACATCACATGAAGGGCTGCTGTTGGGTTATGAAGAAGCGATGACCCGTATCGATAGTACAACGGGACGGTGGTATGATACATCTGCCCATATGTTATGGATCGGGAACCGTACGCGTCAGCTTGACCATGCCCATGTCGAGTTTTTCCGGGGTATTGAAAATCCGATTGCGATGAAAATCGGCGAGGGACTTGAAGGCGATGCGTTGTTACGTTTACTCGATGTTCTAAACCCCGCTAATGAACCGGGTCGTGTGACACTGATTGCACGGTATGGCCATGATAGGGTCGCAAAGGGATTGCCTGTATTGGCTCGGGCTGTGAAATCGGCGGGTCGCCATGTTGTTTGGTCTTGCGATCCTATGCACGGCAATACCATTAAAACCGCAACTGGGTATAAAACCCGGCCTGTCGATAATATCCTCTCGGAAGTAAAATTATTCATGCAAGCACTTCACTCCGAAGGCTGTTGGCCGGGTGGCGTGCATTTTGAAATGACGGGACAGAATGTAACGGAATGTCTTGGAGGCTCAGCCCGGGCTGTGCGTGAGGAAGATTTGTCGTCGCGCTATCATACTCATTGCGACCCGCGGCTCAATGCGGATCAAGCGCTGGAATTGGCCTTTTTGATTGCTGAGGAATTACGCAGTTATCGCAAGGAAGACGCCGCCCGTTTAGCCGGGTAAACGATGCAAAAAACCGCTTAGCTCTTGGCTAAAGCGGTTTCTTTTAAAGCGGGTGGGAGGCCGCTTTATCTTTGGGATATTAGAGGTCTTTGAGGCCCGCTGATGGCTTGAATTGTGCCGAGGTTTTGGCTTTGCTCATCATCATTTTACCTGTGGCAGGATTGCGCATTTCCCGTGAAGGGCGATGTTTGGCGATAAATTGACCAAATCCGGGTAGAGCAACGCCATTCCCTTGCTTTAATTCATTAACAACAACTTCGCAAAAAGCGTTAACGAATTCACCAGCCTGCGCTTGTGTGGTGCCGCAATGATCTGCCAGTGAGTTGACAAGTTCTTTCTTGTTCATAGGTCTCTCCTAAATATGTCCCGTTCCGTCCCAGTGACTGGTAACGTGTCTCTATCCTAACGAATAGGGTTAATGATCGGTTAACAAGGGCGGTTTTATGGGGGTTTGCGCGCTTTTCACCTGCGAGATTGCGGGAAGATAATGCTCTGTAAAATTCGTAAAATCGTCTCAAAAAATCAATGACATTTTTCAAAGCTACTGCATTATGTACCTTAAACAATGCCTAAAAAAGGCTTTTGGTTTTTCATAAGTCTATTTCCAGCAATGCTGCCGATGCTTATAAAACAGTATGATTTCAATCCTTTACAAATTCTTGTACCTTGAATGACATAAGCCGGACATGGTAAAGGCGTCATGGAGAGCTTTGCTAGATGCATTATATCGCTCTTGCCAAATCAAGGTGTTTGTCGTCATGTGATCTGCAAGCCTAATGGGCGATATTATGCTGTCGGAAAATGTTTATTGTGTCCTTAAAATAGACAGAATTATTGAAGAACTTTACTCTGCTTTCAGGGATTATATAGAGAAAAATGATTATTTGTTCTTAAATCTCGAATCATTGTCTTGGGTATTTCGGTCGTTTTTATGTAATTTTTGGCTCATTTTATGGGTTAATGCGATAGAGAGGGTGGATTGGAGCGGAAGATTGCGAAAGAGCCTTGCTTTTACGTCCATATTCCCTGTTTAAAGGCCTGTGAAAACACAATTGCATATAGCGGTGATCGGGGCCGGAGTGTTCGGGAGTTATCATGCCCGGAAATTTGCCGCCCATCCGCGCGCAAAACTTGTCGGTATTTGCGATCGGGACGATGTGCGGGCGCAAGAGATTGCGCGGCACAATAAAACCCAAGCTTTTTCAAGTTTTGAGGCTATTCAAGACAGGGTCGATGCTGTTGTGATTGCGGTGCCGGCCGTTCATCATGGTGATGTTGCTTTGCAGGCTTTGCGCGCCGGAAAACATGTATTAATCGAAAAACCCATCGCTGCCACTCTATCCGGTGCCCGCGCGATTTGTACGGCGGCGAAAACAGCGGGAACGGTTTTGCAAATCGGGCATCAGGAACGGTTCGTTTTACGCGCCATAGGGGTATATGATGTTACGGATCGGCCTTTGGCGATACATACGCGGCGGTTCTCGCCTTATACGCCGCGCGGCACCGATGTTAGCGTTACGCTGGATTTAATGGTTCATGATCTGGATATGGTTTTGTCTCTCATGGGGCCAGCCAGCGATATAAAGGGCGAAGCGCGGGCTGTATGCTCGGCCACGCCGGATATGGCCTATGGGATCGTCAATTTTACCAAAGGCCGCGCCCGTCTGGAGACCAGCCGCGTGGCTTTGACCAGCGAGCGAATTATGGATATTATATATCCGAAAGGCTCGGTGAAGATTGATTTTAACTTGAAAACAATCGATCATGATACGCCCTATAGGCTTAACCAAAATTATGCTGATGACCCGCAAGCCAAAGACGCATTGGGGGCGGCTGATGAGGCTTTTATCCGTGCATGTCTTGACGGAGATGCTATTCCAATAACAGGGGAGGATGGTCTGGCAGCTTTACAAGCCGCACTTACCATTGATGGAACGATATGAAACGTGTTTTAAAATCGGCCGGTCTGATTGTTTTGCTTGGCATTATTCTTTTACTGGTTTTGAAATGGCCTCATATCCAGAGGTTGCGCGCCGTTAATAGCCTATTTGATGCGGATAAAATTACGTATAATTTTTCCAATATGGATAAAGCGTTTTTATATCAAACGCTGGATACCTCTGCCTTGCCCTATATGTGGGATACAGATATACGCCCCTTGCCCGCCGCAGTAACCATAGCAGGTAAAGACCGTAATTTTGCTACATTGCTCGCTGATTTAGAGACCACAGGATTGGTTATCATCAAGGATGGCAAATTAATCCATGAGAGCTATTATAAAGGAACGGGCCCTGATGACCGGCGTATTAGCTGGTCTGTCGCAAAGTCTTTTATGTCGGGTCTTTACGGCGCGGCGCTGGAACGCGGGCAGGTGCAATCGCTAGATGATATGGTTGAAAGTTATGTCCCTGCGCTAAAGGGCTCGGCCTATGCGGGCGCGACTATTCGCAATGTTCTGAATATGGCCAGCGGTATTACCTATAATGAAGATTATATGGATCCTAAATCCGATATTAATGATATGGGCAAAATTCTGGCTCTTGGTGGATCGATGGATGATTACGCAGCGGGCCTAAAAGACAAAGATGTTCCAGCAGGGCAGCGTTGGCAATATGTTTCTATCGATACCCATATCGCTGCGATGGTGTTGCGGGCGGCAACGGGCAAAAGTCTGCATCAACTTTTTAACGAGACTTACTCCGCCAATTTAGGTTTTGACCAAGCCCCTTACTACATGACAGATGGTAAGAATGTCGCCTTTGCGCTAGGCGGACTGAACCTGACCACACGGGATTACGCTAAATTTGGGCAGATGTTCCTCCAAGGCGGAAAATTTAACGGCAAGCAAGTCGTCCCCGCTGATTGGGTGGCCGCATCTACCGTGCATAGCGCCCCGACCTTGAGTGATCGGAATGTCGGCTATGGCTATCAATGGTGGATACCCATGCCACAAGAAGGGGTCAATAAAAGCGACTATATCGCCTCGGGAATTTATGGACAATATATCTATGTGAACCCGGCTAAAAATCTGGTCATCGCTAAAAACGCCGCTGACCGGAACTTCGCACAGCCCCAAGAGGGCTATAGCCATTCCATGAATGTCAATATCGATATGTTCCGCAGTCTGGCCGATTATTACGCAAAATAGGGCGGGTGAGATTAAGCTTCTTTATGTACGACTAATTGCGGAAACGGGATTTCCCAATTATTTTCGAGGCAAGCGTCAATTGTGCCATTGGTAATATCAGTTTGAATTTTTTCCCAATGCGCACCTTGGCCAGGGCCAATATCGATCAAGATTTTGAAATCCAGAGAGGAACTGCCCAGATCCATTAATCGGGTGTCTATATCCTGAATAGCGGCTTCGCCAATACGGGCGGTTACACGTTTACCTACGGCTGCGGTTAGGGCTATGGGAATGTCGCTTGCTGCCAGTGCGAGATGTTTATACGAGAGTCCGATGGTATGGGAACGACGATAACCGTCTGACAGATTCTCGAATAATGTACCCAAAAACTCTTCAACCGGGACAAAATCTTCAGACCCGCCGGGGCGCCGGATGATCACATGTTCAGGGGTTTGGTTCATGACTTCATAATGTTTATCGCCTCGGACGATCCAATCGCCAACATCTGTCGGGAACCAGGTTTCGCCCTCGACAACGGGACGGGAATGCATCGCAATCATCTCGCGGACAGGGAAAATGAGCGAGCCGCCATTGAGTGCTGGATTAACCAGTTTTGAATACATGGATAGCCGGTCAATCCGATAAGGAATACCGTTGATGATTGTCCGTTCGCCTTCGCGAACAGACCCGAGATTAAGTAACACACGTGTTTCTTCAAGGAGTGTCGGTAGAGCCCGAACAAATGACCATGAAATAGCCAGTGCCAATAACAGGCTCATGGCGAGCATGAGCCAATCATGGCGTATATTGAAAATAGTAATAGCAATCATCAAGGCACCAATGACGCCAATCATGGAGATCATCATACCGATAATTCGGATCGGGGCAGATAAAATACCAGTGCGCCGTGTACGGTAGAAATGAGTCAGGCCCATACGCAGCATTTGGCACAGGATCAGAAAACCAATACCAGAGCCCAATGCAAGCAATAGGCTTGCGCCTCGGTTCAGGACAAATCCGCCAAAATCTTCCGCAAATTCGGCAAAGGTACTTCCTTTAGCGCGATTAGCAGCTTCCAGTTGCTCGTCTAAAGCATGACCAAGGTCGATAGATTCCTGCAAACGCGTTTCCCAGAGTGTTTGATAATTATCCAATTGTTCCTGAAGGTCTTGGGGATATTGCGTTGTTTCATCTGTGAATTGGGCGATATGGTCCAATGTTGTTTTCGCCACCTCTTGTTTGCGTTTTGTCCGGCTTGAGAGTTGGCGCAGTTCTTCCATGCGGCGGGATGGTTCCGTTGCGCGTTCGAGTGAAACGATTAGCGGCTGAAATATACGGCCGATCTCTGTGCCAAGGTCAAAGTTCTCGGCTTCGGTTTGTTCTTTGCCAATTTCCGTATATTCCCGTGACTGGAGGCCGAGAACAACGATTTCAATTTCCTCGCCCACCTGTGCCACTTCTTGCGTAAGCATATCAATCTCGGCTTGCATGGCTGGATGTTCTGTTTCGTCTTTTGTCTGGTCTAGGTCATTAGCCAATGCGCTCAGCCGTTTTTGTCGGCTCTCTAATGTTTCGCTTAAAGAGAGTAAAGATTTGCGAAGCTGTTGTTCGGTTTCGCGTTGACCTTGTATTTGCGCCGCTTCGGTTTGGGTCGGCGGGTTTGCTGTTGAGTTTTGGGGTGCAGCGCTTTGGGCCAAACTGGTCTGAGAGAATAAAATAAAAACCAACCCGGCGAATAGGCGCATGAATCGGTGTGCGGTGATGCATTCAAACCCGTATCGTTCTAATCTGGAATACCCCATAATCAGCCCTTTTTATAAACTTGGGTAATAGGAAGCGTTCAAAGCGTCAATAGAATGGATAGCGTTGCCTCGGAGGACGGTGACGACATCGTCCAATTGGTATCACTCAGCGATATCGCCCTATATATCACCCATATTGGTTATTGCGCGCCAGAAAACGGCCTGATGTTCTGCCCGCTTTTACATTTTACGTCTTACTCTTGACAGATATTATTCCTTATTAAGGTCATAGCCAAAATGACCCGTAGCAGGAAATATATTTTATAACCGTGCCTACAGCCGCCCCTTGAGCGGGTTTTATCGCTACAGTCTATGATAGGCATTTGGCGGGAATTGTCCTGCCAGATAAGGGAGAGCTGCGCGATTATCGCGTAATAGCCTATATTTATTCTTCACTTTCTCATTCTATTTTCAATTTGACAGGTCTTTTAATGTCTGAACGTATAGAGGCTTTATTATAAAAATAAATAAGAATGAATTGTTGGATTTGCTGTAGGGGAAGATGGACTTGTTGGCCGATCCAATTAATAAGGTGATTTCTATGAAGACGAAGCGGTCTAAACTACTTGTGCTCAACCCTTTAATATCTTCGCTTATGATTATAGCTCATTATTATTTGGTTTATTATAACGAGATTGTTGAAAATGGACTCCTCGCCTTTATTGTTTTCATAGCTATTGTTACGATAGCTATGACCTCCGCTTTTTGTATAAAACGAAACGTTAAAACCTAAGAGGCCCCTCTCTCTATAAATAGCGTCTTATGGGCGCTATTTTCGATGTTTAGGCTATTGATCCCGAGAGTGCTATATAAAGCTATTGATGGGTTCATTTATCGCGAAGGGCTGCAGGCCCTGTGAATTTGATCGGGTTTATTGCAGCCCTTATGAATGCGGGCCGATAAAAATAAGGACCTCCATATGACTTGGAAACAATATATATTATTTTTATCTTGAATGGATGTGTCGCTATTTACTGTCTGGTAATCCATTATGTTATTACTAAAATGTGGCACCCTGATGTAATATCGTTTAAAGCGGAAATGCTGTTATTTTTAAATGTCTATTTGTTTGCTTTTATAAATGTTATTTATATTCAGCTCATCGTAAAACCTAAAAAATAATACAGGTGCGATCCGCGCCGTTGATATAATGGCTGGGCCCTGTAATAAGGTTTATCTAAGGGCGTGCAGCCGATGTTATGAGTTTTAATCTCAAATCCTACTTGCTGCTTAGGGGCTGCGGGCTTACACCATTTTTATGACGACACTGCTTAAAATCGCTTCCGCCCAACTTAATCCACATGTTGGGGCGTTGGCCGCGAACATGGACAAAGCACGCGATGCCTATGTGCGGGCCAAGGCTGATGGAGCGGATATTTTAGTGCTGCCGGAGCAATTTGTCATTGGCTATCCGGCGGAGGATTTAGTGCTTAAGCCTGCGGCGGTGGCCGATTGTAAGATCCATGCGGAAAGCTTTGCCAAACTCACTAAAGGCGGGCCGGCTGTGGTGTTTAACCTGCCGTGGATGGAGGGCGGTAAACTTTATAATGCGGTGCTGTTTATGCGAGATGGTGCGATTACAGATATACGGTTGAAACATCATTTGCCCAATTACGGCGTGTTTGATGAGGCGCGCATTTTTGCGCGAGGGCCTTTGCCGGAACCGATAGACTTTAAAGGTATCACCATTGGTCTGCCGATTTGCGAAGATTTGTGGCAACCGGGCGTGGCGAGCCATCTGGCCGATAGAGGTGCAGAAATTCTTATCTCGCCTAATGGTTCGCCGTGGCGGCGCACGGCTTTATCCGAGCGTGTCGAAGCGTTGGGCGAGAAGGTGCATAATGAAGGCTTGCCGCTGATTTACGTCAACCAGATTGGCGGGCAGGATGAGT